>CAWKEV010000029.1:0-124362 GCA_963848725.1 uncultured Actinomycetes bacterium
GAGGAGGCAATAGATGTCGATGCCACGGCAGGCCGCGTACGTCGTCGTCGGCGCCGGGATGCACGGTCTCTCGGCGGCGTACCACCTCGCGTCGGAGCTGCGAGCGCGGGGCGCCGGATCGGGGTCCGACGTGGTCGTGCTGGAGAAGTCGCATCCCGGCGCGGGCGCGTCCGGGATCGCGTGCGGCGTCGTTCGCAACAACTACTTCCAGCCGGCGATGAGCGAGCTCATGCAGGCGTGCGTCGAGGTGTGGGAGTCCGACCCGGCCGCGTACCACTACAACGCCGTGGGGTACATCGCGCTCGGCGCGCAGGTGCAGGAGTCGGATCTCGCCGCGACCTACGAGCGCCAGCAGCGGATCGGCTACCGCTCCGAGCTGATCGAGGGCGAGGCCGACGTCGACGCGCACATGAAGGGCCTCTTCCCCGACTGGCGCGCGCAGGGGGTCACGGTCTGCCTGCACGAGCACCAGGGCGGCTTCGCGTTCAACCTCGAGTCGGTCAACGGTCTCCGCGACAAGTGCCTGGCCGAGGGCGTCTCGGTGCTCGAGGGCGTCGAGGTAACGGGCTTCGCCTCACGGGAGGACGGCTCGGTGTCCGCCGTCGAGACGAGCGCCGGAGAGATCGAGGTCGGCGAGCAGGTCGTCGTCGCGCCGGGACCGTGGGCGGCGAGCCTGTGGGCGATGCTCGGCATGCCGGACACGATCGACATCGCGACGCCGTCCGGCGACGTCGTGCGCGACCGGCCGATGTGGACGTACTGGAATCTCCAGGAGGGCGAGATCGTCGTCGACCCGCAGATGTTCGCGACCGCGGACGGCGGGGCGCCGCCCGTCATCCACCTCGACACCGATGCCCCTCTCTACACGGACGACGGCGAGCTCGTGACCGACGAGCTCTGGGGGATCTACTTCAAGCGCGACCGGCACGGCGTACAGGGCGGCGCGTCGCCGCTCGTGGTCGAGGACGATGTCGAGCTCGACCCCTACCCGTCGACGACGAACGTCGACCCGAGCTTCGCCGACATGTGGTGCGCGGCTCTCTCCCACTCGATGAGCCGGTTCGAGGGCTGCCGCGCGCTGTACAAGGACGCGCGCTCGGGCGGAGTCGGCGCGTTCACCGCGGACAACTTCCCCGTCTTCGACTACGTGCGTCCGAACGTCTACGGCGTTTTCGACTCGAACCACGGCTACAAGATGATCGGCGTGGGACGGGAGGTGGCCCGCGTGCTCCTCGGCGACCACTCGCCCCTGCTCTACCCGTTCCGTTTCGAGCGGTTCGTGACCGGCGACCTGCATCCGGTCTCGAGCTCGCCGTATCCCTGGTCGTAGCGCGGGGGAAACGGCGCTCCCCCGCGGGCCCCCTTCCTCGCCGTAGCGATCCGTCGACCGGGTCTGGCCTCCCGGCCGGCGAAGCCGGCCTCCGGCCGCATCACGCAAGGTCTCCTATAGGGATCCGTCTAGAGTCGCGCAGTGCGATCTCGGGCCGATGCGCTCACCTCGGCCGTCCGGCTCTCGCTCGCCACGATCGCGTGGAACGTCGTCGCGGGGAGCGTCGCGGTCGTTTCGGCCGTCGTCTACGGGAGCATCTCCCTCGCCGCTTTCGGCCTAAGCATGCTGATCGACACGGCCGCCTCGGTCGCGCTCGTCTGGCGGTTCCGCATGGAGGAGCGCGACCCGGAGGGCGCCGATCGCGTCGAGGCCTGGGCCGAGATCGCGATCGGAGTCGCGATGGTCGCTGCGGCCGCGTACCTCGCACTGCAGTCCGCGCATGCCCTCTGGCGGGGCTCGCATCCGGAGACGGCCGCCGCCGGGATCGTCGTCTCGGTCACCTCCCTCCTCTTCCTCCCGTGGCTCGCCCGCGCGAAGTGGAAGGTCGCGAGCGAGCTCGGGAGCAAGGCGCTACGCGGCGACAGCCTCCTGACCGGGGCGTCCGCAACGCTCGCCGCGACGACGCTCCTCGCACTCGTCGCGAACGCGGCGTTCGGCTGGTGGTGGGCCGACCCCGTCGCCGCGCTCCTCATCGCCGGCGCGCTCGTGTTCGAGGCGACCCGGGCCGCGGCCTATCGCCGCCGGCTCGTCCGCCACGAGGCCTAGAACAGGCCGACGGTTTCGCCGGAGTCGTCGATGTCGATCGCGAACGCCGCGGGCGTCTTCCCGAGGCCAGGCATCGTCATCATCTCGCCGCAGAGGGCGACGATCCAGCCGGCGCCCGTGTACGGCCGCAGGTCGCGAACCGTCACCGTGAACCCGGTGGGCGCGTTCTTGAGCGCGGGGTCGTGCGAGAGCGAGAGGTGCGTCTTCGCCATGCAGATCGGGAGGCGCGCGAGGTCGGAGCCCGCCCACTCCGCGGCCTTCTTCTTCGCAACGGGCAAGAGCTCGACGCCGTCCGCGCCGTAGACGCGCGTGGCGATCAACCGGATCTTCTCCTCGATCGGCGCGTCGAGGGGGTACGCGAAGTCGAAGGTGTTCGGCTCGTCGGCCGCGGCGACGGCCGCCTCCGCGAGAGCCGTCGCGCCGTCCCCGCCGTTCTCGAACGCGGTGTTGACCTCGGCGGCGTAGGCGCCGGACTCGATCGCGAGCCGACGCACGAGCTCGAGCTCATCGGCGGTGTCGGTGGGGAACTTGTTGACGCCGACGACCGCCTGCAGCCCGTAGCCGTTGACGATCCCGATGTGACGGGCCAGGTTCGCCGCCCCCGCCTCGATCTCCGCCGCGCCGCCGTCGAGGTTTCCGCCGTGGTGCTTGAGCGCTCTGACCGTCGCGACGAGCACGACAGCGCTCGGCCGGAGCTCGCCGATGCGGCACGTGATGTCGAAGAACTTCTCCATCCCCATGTCCGAGGCGAAGCCCGATTCGGTGATCACGTACTCGCCGAGCTTCAACCCGACGCGGTCGGCGACGAGCGAGTTGTTGCCGTGGGCGATGTTCGCGAACGGCCCGCAGTGGACGAACGCGGGCTGGCCCTCGAGCGTCTGCACGAGGTTCGGCTTGATCGCGTCCTTGAGGACGACGGCCATCGCGCCCGCGGCCTCGATGTCCTCGGCGGTGACGGGCTCGCCGTCGGGCGTCTGGCCCACCGTGATCCGGCCGAGCCGCTCGCGGAGGTCGGCGAGGTCGCGCGCCACGGCGACGAGCCCCATGATCTCGCTCGCTGCGGTGATGTCGAACCCGGTCTCGCGCGGCGCGCCGTGCGCTCGGCCGCCGAGGCCGGTGATGACGTTGCGCAGGTTGCGGTCGTTCATGTCCATGCACCGGCGCCAGGAGATCGAGAGCGGATCGAGCCCGGTGGCGTTCCCGTGGTGGAGGTGCGCGTCGATGAGCGCCGCGAGCAGGTTGTTCGCTGCGGTGATCGCGTGCAGGTCGCCGGTGAAGTGGAGGTTCAGGTCCTCCATCGGGACGACCTGCGCGTAGCCGCCTCCCGCCGCGCCGCCCTTGACTCCGAAGACGGGGCCGAGCGAGGCCTCGCGCAGGCAGAGGATCGGCTTGCGTCCGAGGACACCGAGCCCCTGCGTCAGCGACACCGAGGTCGTGGTCTTCCCCTCCCCCGCCGGCGTCGGGGTGATCGCGGTGACGTTGATCAGCTTCGCGTCGGGACGGTCGGCGAGACGGTCGATGACGGAGAGGTCGACTTTCGCCTTGTACCGGCCGTACGGCTCGACCTCGTCGTGCTCGAGTCCGAGCTCGTCGGCGACGTCGAGGATCGGGCGGAGAGTCGCGGCTTGGGCGATCTCGAGGCTGGACGGCATCACGGTGGCCATGGCCCGCGCAGGTTAGTGACTGACCGCAGCGGCGGCCAACTCGGAGACGAGGGTGTCGGTGTGGAAGCGCTCCATCGCGAACGGCGCGATGAGCTCGGGCGTCTTGCCCGTCGCGACGAGCTCAGCCAGCGTCACGCCGACGATCGGCGCCGCCTTGAAGCCGTACGTCCCCCACCCCGTCGAGACGTGGAAGTTGTCGATCTCCGTCTTGCCGAGGATCGGGCTGTAGTCGGGCGAGAGGTCGCACAGCCCCGTCCAGGTCCGCAGCACCTTCGTCCGTTCGAGCTGCGGCAGGAGCTCGATCGCATGCGCGGCCGACGTCTCGAGGAACGAGAGCGTGCCCGTGCTCTTGTACGTCGTGTACGGCTCGATCTCGGCACCGATGAGGAACTCGCCGCGATCCGTCTGCGAGACGTAGACGTGGAGCTGCGAGGAGACGAGCACGACGTCGAGGAACGGCTTCACGGGCTCGGTCACGAACGCCTGGAGGATGTGCGTCGTGATCGGGAGCCGCACGCCGACGAGCCGGCCGACGAGCGACGACCAGCCCGCGGTCGCACTGACGACCTGGCCGCACTCGACGCGGCCGCGCGGCGTCTGCACGGCGACGATGCGGTCGCCGTCGCGCTCGAAGCCGGTGACCTCGGTGTCCTGGTGGATCTCGACGCCGTGGTAGTCGGCGGCGCGCGCGAGCCCCCACACCACCGCGTCGTGGCGGATGATCCCGCCGGGCGGGTGGTAGAGCGCGCCGACGATCGGGTACGCAGGGCGCTTCGAGAGGTCGAGCTCCGGGCACAGCTCCCGGATGCGGTCCGGGTAGATGACGCTCGACTTGATGCCGAGGAGCTTGTTGACCTCCGCGCGCTCCTGCATCGTGATCATCGCCCGGTCCGAGTGCGCGAGCGTCAGGTGCCCGTGCTGAGAGAACATGAGGTTGAAGTCGAGCTGCGCGGACAGGCCCTCGTACAGGCGGACGCTCTCCCCGTAGAAGGCCGCGCCTTCGGGCGTGCGGTAGTTCGAGCGGATGATGGTCGTGTTCCGGCCGGAGGCGCCCGAGCCGATGTACGACTTCTCGAGGATGCAGACGTCCTTGATGCCGTGCCGCTTCGCGAGGTAGTACGCAGTCGCGAGCCCGTGCGAGCCGCCTCCGACGATGACGACCTCGTAGCTGCGCTTCAGCTCCGGCCGCGTGCGCCACATGCGCTTCGGGAAGAAGATCTCGCTGATCACGGGTTCTCCTCGAGGCCGGCGAGGGCGTCGAGTACCGCCTCGGCGACGTAGTGGCCGAGCTCCTGCTGGACGTAGACGCGGAACCAGTCGTCCGCGCCACGGAGGACGAGCGCGGTCGCGCGCGCGAACGGCCCGGCGGCGGGAAGCTGCGCGAGGTCGAGGTCGGTCAGGCGTCGCAGCACGCGCTCGTCGCGGATCGCGATTCCGGCGAGCGCCCCGGTCGCGTCGTAGGCGAGGACACCGGCGCTGCGAACGCGCTCGACGGCGTCGGCGGGGTCGCCTTCGGTGAAGAGGAAGCCGCGCCGCGGCGAGAGTCGAACGAGGTCCTCGCCCGCGCCGGGCGCGACAGAGTCCAGGTCGCCGCGGAGCTCGACGACCCCACCGAGCGAAAGGTCGCGGACGGCGTCGGGATCTGCGTGCTGCAACGCACGGTGCAGCGGCGACGCGAGCGTCCCGTCGGCGCAGCGCGCCGGAGAGAGGAACGCCGATGGTCACGAGCGCATCCGCTCCCCGGACGGGTCGAAGAACGCGCCGTGCGTGATCCGTGCGCCGCGCCGCAGCCGGTCGACCTGGATCTCGACCCGGTCGCCAGCGTCCGCACGGTCGGTCGGCACCCACGCGAGCCCGATCGCCCTGCCGACCGACTCGCTCCTCCGGGCGCTCGTCACACGCCCCGAGGGGAAGCCGTCGATCACGACCTGTGCACCCTCGGTCGGCAGCACGTCGTCCTCCATCGTGAACCCGACGAGCCGCTCCTTCTCCTCGCGCTCGGCGAAATGCTCGAGCGCGAACTTCCCGACGAAGTCGTCCTTGTCGAGCTTCGGCAGCCACGACATGCCCGAGGAGTAGAGGTTCGACTCCGAGTCCGTGTCCTGCCCGACGATGACGTGCGCCTTCTCGAGGCGGAGCACGCGCTGCGGCTCGAGTCCGAATGGCCGCGCGCCCTCGCCGACGAGCCTGTCCCACACGTGCTCGCCGGCCGGGCTCGGGAAGTGGAGCTCGTAGCCGAGCTCGCCCACGAAGCCGATCCGCAGCGCCAGCGTCGGGACGCCTGCGACCTCGAGCTCCTTCGCGTCGAGGTAGCGGAACTCCTCGGCGGACACGTCGTCCACGTCGTCGACGAGACGGCCGAGCGCCTCGCGCGAGCGAGGGCCCGCGAGATTCACGGCCGCCAGCGCGCCGGTGACGTTCACGATCTCGGCCTCGTAGCCCCAGACGGCGTTCCACCACTCGAACCACGCGGTCACGGCGTCGGCGCCCGTCGAGGTCGTCGTGACGTAGAAGAGGTCGTCCGCGAGCCGCGCCACCGTGCCGTCGTCCATGATCCGCCCGCCGTCCGAGGTGAGGACGCCGTAGCGGATCCGGCCGGGCCTCAGATCGGCGAAGCGGTTCGGATACAGGCGCTCGAGCAGGGGCGCCGCCTCGGGGCCCTCGACGAAGAGCTTCCCGAGGGTGGAGACGTCGATGACGCCGAGCGACTCGTGGACCGCGCGCACCTCGTCCTCCGGCTTCTCGCCGTACGCGTACGGACGCTTCCACGGGCCGGCCCACTGGATCGTCGCGCCCGCCTCCTCGTGGCGGAAGTGCATCGAGCTCCGCCGCGCGGGCGTCAGCTCCCGACCGGCGAGCAGGCCGAGCTCGACGGGCGCCCACGGTGGTCGCGCCGTCGTCGTCCCGATCGCCTTCTCGTAGACGCGGTTCTCGTGCGCGTAGGTGCGGACGCTCGACAGGTGGCAGAGCTTCCCCTGGCAGGGGCCCATGGTCGTCGTCGTGTAGCGCTTGGCGAGCTCGATCGAGTCGAAGCCCTCGCCGATGGCGCGCTTCATGTCCTTCGTCGTCACGTCCTCGCAGATGCAGACGAAGCACTTGCCCTTCCCGGGATACGCGGGCTCGGGCGCGATCGGCGCGAGCCCCTCGCCCGTCACGCTCCCGACCGCCTCGACGCCGGCCGGGAGATCGGTCGGCAGGAAGACCCGAGCGACTCGTCGTACTCGATCCGCGCTCCGGCCTGGGCGAGGAGGGAGTACGCGGGCTGCCGACCTCCGGACGCGACGACGAGGTCGCAGCCGATCTCCTCCCCGTCGAGAAGAAGAGCGCGCACGCGTCCCTTGCGGCTCTGCGCGGCGAGCTCGCGCGGTCGAGCCTCCCGCAGGTCGAGAACGCTTGTCACCTCGATTCCGACGTCTCTCAGCTCGTCCGCGACGGCCAGCGTGTCGTCGTCGGCAGCCGAGGACGACAGCGCGCTCGCCGGGCTTGATCGAGAAGTCGCGGATCAGCCGGCGAACGCCGTCGGGGAGCATCACGCCGACGAGGTCGTTGCCCGGGAACACGAGCGGTTGCTCGCTGGCACCGTCGCGACGACGATCCGCTCCGCGCGGAAGCGGTAGAGGACGTCTCCGGCATCGACCGGGACGAGCCCGCCTTCCCAGATCCCGAGCGCGCGAGCCGGTGCGAGCACCTCGACGCCCGGCAGCTCGGTCGCAGGTCCGGCGTCGCTCGTCGACGAGCACGACTCCGGCCCGCCCCGCGCCGCCTCGGCCGCTGCGGTACGTCCCGCGTCGCCACCACCGACGACGAGCACGCGCGCGCGGCGGTGCTCGGTGTCGTACCGGCGGCTGCGGCCCGCATGCGGATCGAGCTTCCCGAGCCCGGCGGCGTTGCGCAGGAACTTCTCGTACAGGGGCCACGCCGCGCGCGGCCTGATGAACGTCCGGTAGTAGAAGCCGACGGGCGTGAAGGGCCGCCGAGCTTGTCGGTGACCGACATGACGTCGAAGTCGAGCGACCGAGCGACGTTCTGCCCCTCCACGACCATGCCGTCGCGCAGGGCTCGACGCAGATGCGGACGTTCGGGACTCCGTCGACGGTCATCATGCAGTTCGGGCAGTGGCCCGAGCAGCAGAGCAGGCCGCGCGGCCGGTGGTACTTGAAGGAGCGCGAGAAGACACGCTTGCCGGACGCGAAGGCGCCGAGCGCGATCGTGTCGCCCTCGAAGCCCGTGACCTTTCCAGCCGGCGAACGCGAACGTCAGCGACTTCGAGCGGTCGATCCGCTCGCCGTCGCGGGCTCGAGTCTCACGATGGCTTCCTCGGCGTCGGCAGCGACACCTCGAGCACCTCGTTCGTGCGCGTGTCGCGCTCGGCGAGGAACCACTCACCGCACCCCGACCGGTGCTGCCACCACTCGCGCTGCACGCCGGCCACGTTGTCCCGGAAGTACACGTAGTCGGTCAGCTCACGCAGGCTCGGGGAGCCGGCGGGCCGCGTCGTCACCTCGCCGAAGTAGGCGTACTCGTCCACCGGGCGCGGACCGCAGTGTGGACAGGCGAGAAGAAACGACATCAGGGGAATTGCACCACGAGCAACGCTGTGCCAGAATCCGCAACGAACCTACCGCGATGGCTCGAACCCGTCAACCGTCCACCCGTCGAATTGGCGCGGCAGAGCGAGCGATCACGGTGCTCGACATCCTCGCAGACGGCGGCGAGCTCGGCACGAACGAGATCGCGCGGCGGAGCGGAATGACGCCGAGCACAGTCTCGCGCCAGCTCGGGACGCTCGCGGCCGCGGAGCTCGTGGAGCGCATCCCTGCGAACGGCCGCTACCGCCTCGGGATCAGGCTCGTTCAGCTCGCGAACGCAGTCCTCTCGCGGCTCGACGTCCGCGAGGTCGCTCGCCCGCACCTCGTCTCGCTCGTCGATGCGACGGGCGAGACGGCGACGCTCTCCGTTCCCGGAGAGGGCGCGGCGATCACGGTCGACTTCGTCTCCGGCGCCCATCAGATCCAGCCAGTCTCACGACTCGGGCGGCCGTCGATCGCACATGCCACCTCGGCGGGGAAGGTGATGCTGGCGTTCGCGCCGCGTGAGCTGCCCGAGGGCCCGCTCCGCGCATACACGCCCCGCACGATCACGGACTCCGACGCGCTCGCGGACGAGCTCGATCAGGTACGCGAGCGCGGCTACGCGACCGCCACAGGCGAGCGCGAGCCCGGGTTGAGCGCGATCGCGGCGCCCATACGGTCGGCGCGAGACGAGCTCGAGGGGATCGTGGCCCTGCAAGGCCCGAGCGCGCGTTTCGACGAGGCGTCGGTCGACGCCGCGGTGCCCCTCCTCCTCGAGCGAGCGGAGGCCATCTCGCGCGAGCTCGGCTGGTCTGGCCCGTGACCGATCGCGCGCCGATCGAGCCGCTCGCCGTCCTCTTCGAGGAGGCCGGCCTCCCCGCAACGTCACTGCCCGACGAGCTCCGGCGTCTCCACGGCAGCGACCTCGGCTTCGACGAGCCCTGCCTGTACGCCGAACTTCGTGGAGACGCTCGAGGGCGTCGTCGCGATCCCCGGGATGCCGAACTCGAACGCGTTCGTCGCCGGCGAGCAGCGACGCCGACCGGTTCCTCATGGGCCTCCTGCGCGCGTTCGCCGACGTCGTCCTCATCGGGGCCGGCGTCCTGCGGGCGAGTCCGCGCGGCACGTGGCAGGCGCGCTCGATCTACCCGCCGCTCGAGGGCTCGTACGCCGAGCTTCGGGAGTCCGCTCGGCTTGCCGGCGGATGGCGAAGTCGCGCTGGTCACGGGGAGCGGAGCGATCGATCCCGAGCACCCCGTGCTCGAGGCGGGCGCGATCGTCCTCAGTTCCGAGCCGGGAGCGGAACGGCTCCGGGGCAGGCTCCCGTCCGCCGCGACGATCGTGACACTCGGCGAGGGACCGAGGTTGGACGTAGGCGCCGTGGTCGACGCGCTCCACGCGCGCGGGCATCGCCGGATCCTGTCAGAGGCCGGCCCGCACACGTTCGGGGAGCTCCTCAGCGCAGGACTCGTCGACGAGCTCTTCCTCACGTCGTCGCCGCTCCTCGTCGGAGACGCAGGGCCGGGGTCGCGGCTGGGGCTCGTCGAGGGTGCAGACCTCACGCCCGACGGAATCCATGGGCGGCTGCTGAGCTTGCGACGCGCCGGCTCGCACGTGTTCTCGCGCTACGCGCTCCGCTAGACATGCTCGGCTAGGCGGAGCGCGCGAGGCGCTCGCCGAGCGCCCGGACGCTCGCGCGCAGCTCCTCCGGCCTGCGAATCGCAAAGTCGCAACCCAGGCCGGCGAGAATCGACGCCATCCAGTCGAGCGATCCGACACGCATGCGGAGCACCGTCGCTCCCTCCTCGTCGACGAGCTCGGCGAGCGTCGCCGGCACCCGCGACGCAGCCTCGTCGACCGGCAGGTCGAGCACCACCTCGACCTCCCAGCGCCACGGCACGCGCGCGAGCGACGTGCTCACGTACCCGACGGCGTCGAAGCCCTCCGGCGGCAGCGACCGCGCTCTCGGAGATCACGCGCAGCCGCTGCATGCGGTCGACCCGGAACGTGCGCAGGTCGTCCCGGAGGTGGTCGTACGCGGCGAGGTACCAGCGCCCCGAATGCACGACGAGCCCGTGAGCGCTCAGCTCGCGCCGCGTCTCGTCGCCCGAGAACGCGCGGTACGTCCCGCGCACGCGGCGTCTCCTCCTGATCGCGTCGGCGAGGAGGAGGACGGTGTTGCCCCGCACCGGCGCCGGCTTCCGCGCACGCGAGGTGAAGTCGAGAGTCGCCTCCAGCGCCTCGACCTGGCGGCGGAGCCCGTCGGGCAGGACACGGTGGATCTTCACGAGCGCCCCCTCGGCCGCCTCCGGCGACCCGGACAGCCCGAGGCGACCGGCCGCCTGGACTCCCAGAGCCACCGCGACGGCCTCGTCGTCGGTGAGCATCAGCGGCGGGAGGCGGTAGCCAGGGCGAATCCGGTACCCGCCGCCGACGCCGCGTTGCCCCTCGACGGGGATGCCGAGGTCCTGAAGGGCCTCGACGTAGCGGCGCACGGTGCGGGGGTCGATCTCGAGCCGGTCTGCGATCTCGCGGCCCGTGAGCACAGGGCGTGCCTGGAGAAGCTCGAGCAGCTCCAGCAGCCGTGCGGTCGGACTCGCCACGGACGAGAGTCAAGCACACATAGAGGGCGATAGTTGCCCTATTTGCCGACTAGCGTCGGTCTCTCAGCGACGACGGAGGTGGACGTGACGACGGCAGTGAAGGAACGGGCGACCTCGAGCGACTTCGACTTCCTGCTCGGGAGGTGGGACGTCCGCAACCGGCGGCTCGTACGGCGCCTCGCCGACTCCGACGAGTGGGACGAGTTCCACTCGAAGGCCGCCGCGCGACCGCTTCCCGCCGGCCTCGGCAACGAGGACGTGTTCTGCACCGACTACGCCGGCGGGTTCGTCGGGATGTCGTTCCGCTTCTACGACCCAGAGACGCGGCTGTGGTCGATCTACTGGACGGACAGCAGGCGGCCGGGGTCGCTCGATCCGCCCGTGGTCGGCTCCTTCGCCGGCGACATCGGCGTGTTCGAGGGCGAGGACACGCATGCCGGACGGCCGATCCGCGTCCGCTTCGTGTGGTCGGGCGTGGCCGGCGACACGCCGCGCTGGGAGCAGGCCTTCTCCGCCGACGGGGGAGCGACCTGGGAGACGAACTGGGTCATGGAGTTCACGCGCGCGCTCGAGGCGGCGGCATGACGGCGCTCGAGCACGCACCGAGCGTGACTCCCGAGTACCGCCACGCGGAGAAGCTCGTGTCCTCCGAGACGAGCCTCGCGCTCGACGGCACCGTCCTCAAGTGGTACGAGATCGCCGCGGACGACACTCCGGTTCCTCTCGCCGTTCGTGCCCTCGCGCGACGCAACCTGCGCGACTCGCGACGCGACGGGACGCTGGGCGTCCTCGGCGAGCTCGGGTTCGTGCTCCTGCACCGCTGCGGCGAGGACTTCTACTTCCTCCTCGTGTGCACGTGGCGCAACGAGAACGAGCTGTGGGAGACCGTCTGGGCGAAGAACGGCGCAGCCGACGTCTTCTTCCGCCCGTGGGCCGTCGACGGCCCGCATCGCCCGACGTTCTGCGTCTGGGAGCTCGGAGCCGTGTGCCACGAGCGACGGGCGTGGGCCGAGTACCTGGGCTCGGAACGCGACGAGCGTGCGCGAGCCGCCTACCTCCGCTCGAGCTACGAGGGAATCGCGTGACGACAACAGCGGCGGCGCGCGAGCTGTATCTCGTCCGGGTTGGGCGCGGTGGACCGTGGGACTGGTCGCGCGACATGCGCGACCAGGATCTGTGGAGCGAGCACGCGAGCTTTATGAACGGGCTCGTGGACGACGGCTTCATCGTCCTCGGCGGCCCGGTCGAGGGAGGCCGCGAAGCGTTCCACGTCGTCGACGCTACGTCGGAGAGCGAGCTCCGGGATCGCTTCGCCGCCGATCCCTGGGCGCAGAACGGGATGCTCGAGGTGACGAGGGTCGAGCGCTGGACGATCCTGCTCTCGCCCGACGAGTAGCGTCCTCGGAGTGCAGTTCGACACGAAGCTCGCCGTCGTCGTCCGCGACGACCTCGCGGTGTGGCAGAAGACGAACGTCACGGCGTTCCTCGTGAGCGGGATCGCGGCGAGCGAGCCCGGGATCGTCGGCGAGCGCTACCGGGATGCGTCCGGCAACGAGTACCTGCCGATGTTCGTCCAGCCAGTCCCGTGTACGAGGCGGACCCGCCTGGAATCCGGAGGGCGTTCGAGCGGGCTCGGAGCCGCGAGGTCGAGCTCGCCGTGTACACGAAGGAGCTCTTCGACACGGGCCACGACGTGGCGAACCGGGCGGCAGTCGCGGCGGTGCCTGTCGAGGATCTCGACCTCGTCGGCATCGCCTTTCGCGCCGACCGCAAGGTCGTCGACAAGGTCGTCGACCGTCTTCGCTTCCATCCCTGAGCTCGCGCGTCAGCGGGGCGCGAGCTCGCGATGCAGCGCGACGCCGAGGATCACGAGTCCGACACCGACGACTTCAACCGGATGCGGGATCTGGGCGAGGACGACGATCCCGATCACCGTCGCGGTCGCGGGGAGGACGGACACGAGGAGCGCGTAGGTGGAGCGCTGCATGCGCGCCATTGCGAGCTGGTCGCAGACGTACGGAATCACGGAGGACGTGATGCCGACTCCGATGCCCGCGAGGAGCGCGACCGGGTCGACGAGCGCCGGCACCGCGTCGTACGTCCCGAGCGCGAGGATGCACACGGCCGCGACGAGCATCGCGGCTGCGAGACCGTCGAGCCCGTTCAGCCGCCCGTCGTGCGCAAGGCGGTGCGCGAGGACGATGTACGCGGCGAAGAAGCCGGCGTTCGCGAACGCGAACGCGATGCCGAGCGGCTCGCCCGCCAGGCGAACGTCGGTGAGGAGGTAGACGCCCGCCACGGCGACGACGAGCGCGACCGCATTCCGCCGGGTTCGCGCACCCGCGGCGGCGAGCGCGATCACGGGCAGGAACTCGATCGCCGCGACCGTTCCGAGCGGCAGCCGGTCGATCGCGACGTAGAAGCAGGCGTTCATGACGGCGAGCACCGCGCCCATCGCAAGCACCACGCGTCTCGTCGACGCGTCGACCGCGCGGAGCTTGCGCCACGGCCGGCGCCAGAGCGCGAACACGACCGCGGCCGTGACGATCCGCAGCCACGCGACGCCGAGCGGCTCGACCCGGACGAAGAGAAGCACCGCGAATGCGGGCCCGAGGTAGTGGAAGATCGCACTGCCCACGAAGTAGCTTTCCGGCGGCACGGCCGCATTCGCGCGATCGACCCGCGCGGCGACTTCGAATCGCCCGCTGGCAGGCGTGACGCTCACCCTCACAGTGTTCCCACGGAGCTCGCGCGTCTGGCAGACTGATCGAAGGCCTTCTCCAACATGAGCGTAAGGAACGGAGATCTTCCGGCATGGCGACCGACGAAAAGACGACGATCGACGCGATCGACCGTGGCCTCCTCGAGGAGCTTCAGGTCGACGCTCGCATCTCGATCGCCGAGCTCGGACGGCGAGTGAACCTCTCCGCCCCGGCGGTCTCCGAGCGGATGCAGCGTCTCGAGCGCGCCGGCATCGTCACGGGGTATCGGGCAATCGTCGATCCGAAGGCGCTCGGATACCCCATCGCGGTCCTCGTCCGGATCCGTCCGTCAGTGCGTCAACTGCAGAAGATCCCCGAGCTCGCGCGCGACATCCCCGAGGTCGTCGAGTGCCTCCGCGTCACCGGCGAGGACTGCTTCTTCGTCCGCCTCCACCTCCGCTCGATGGACGACCTCGAGGAGATCCTCGACCGCTTCCTCGTCTACGGGCAGACGACGACGTCGATCGTCCACTCCGCGCCGATCGCGGCCCGCGCGCTTCCGCTCGAGTAAGCCCCGGCTAGTGGCGGGCGACCGCGCCCAGGTGCCGCTCGAACGTGCCCGTCTCGATCACGTCCGCGATCTGGTCGACGACGAAGCGGAGCTCGTCGTCCGTCGTGAAGAAGTGCGGGCCGACCCGGATACCCGCGCCGGGCCGGAAGTCGCAGAGGATCGCGCGCTCCTCCAGCTCGGCGTAGACGGCGGCTGCCTCCGGGACGTCGAGGATCACGGCCCCGCCCCGCCGCTCGGCCTCGCGGGTGGAGTGCACGCCGAAGCCCGCCTCGTCGGCGAGGTCGATGAGGAGCTGCGTGAGTGCGAGCGAGCGCTCGCGAATGCGCGCGACGCCGATCTCCTCGACGAGGTCGTAGCCCGCGGTGCCCGCGAAGTGCGCCGCCGGGTTCGGGGTGCCGGTGAGGAAGCGCGCAGCACCGCTCGTGTAGCTCATCTCCTCCTCGAACGCGAAGGGCCGCTCGTGCGCCTGCCAGCCGGTGTACGTGGGACGCAGCCGCTCGGCGAGATCCGGACGGACGTAGAGCCAGCCGTTGCCCGGCCCGCCGCAGAGCCACTTCACGCTCCCGCCGACGGCGAAGTCGACGTCGAGGGCCGTGACGTCGAGCGGGACGATTCCGGCCGACTGGTAGCAGTCGAGGATCACGTGCGCCCCGACCTCGTGCGCCCGCTCGACGATCGGGGCGACGTCCTGGATCCGGGAGTCCTTGAAGAGGACGTGGCTGATCGGGACGAGGAGCGTCCGCTCGTCGATCCGCTCGACGATCTCCGCGTCGTCCTCGCACACGACGACGTCGAGGTCGGGCTGCGCCTCGTACAGGTAGCGCACCGACGGGAAGTTCCCGCGCTCGTAGACGACGCGGTTCCGCGCCGGGTCCACGGGCCTGAAGCACGAGAGCGCGATCGCCTCCGCGATCGAGACGTTCTGGTGCATCACCGTCGAGCCTGGCGGTGCGCCGACGATCCGCCCGATCTGGTCGCCGACGCGCATCGGCATCTCCCACCAGCTCTCGGCCCAGGCACGGATGCCGCGCTCCTCCCACAGTCGAGCGAACTCGGCGAGCCGCTCTGCCGCCCTGCGCGGCATCGGCCCCAACGAGTGGCTCACGAGATACGTCGTGTGCTCGAGGATCGGGAACTCGGAGCGATAGTTCTCGAGGGCGCGCACGGCCAGAGGGTAGTCGGCTAGCGTGCCCGGTCGTGCGCGTCCGCTTCGACCGCTTCTACACCTACGCGGAGCTGACCGAGACCCTCGAGGCGTGGGCGGCCTCGTTCCCGTCGCTCCTCTCGATCGAGTCGATCGGCCAGTCGTACGAGGGGCGGGACATCTGGCTCTGCACCGTCACGAACGCCGAGACGGGGCCGGCGTCGGAGAAGCCTGCCGTCATCGTCCACGCGCAAATCCACGCGTCCGAGTTCACCGGCACCACCGCCGCGCTGAGCCTGCTCGATCGCCTCCTGCACGAGCACGGGTCGGACGAGCGGGTCACGGCCGCGGTCGACACGCGGTGCTTCTACGTCGTCCCGCGCGTGAATCCCGACGGCGCCGAGGCCGTGCTCACCGACGGCCGCTGGCGCCGGTCGAGCGTTCGCCCGTATCCGCGCGACGAGCCGGAGGACGGACTGCACCGCGAGGACCTCGACGGCGACGGCCGCGTCCTCTTCATGCGCATCCGCGACGACAACGGGTCGTGGAAGGCGCATCCCGACGACCCGAGGCTCCTCGTCCCGCGCGCGCCCGACGACGTCGCCGGCGACTTCTACCGCGTGCTTCCCGAGGGAACGATCCGGAACTGGGACGGCGTGAACGTGCCCATCGCGCCGATGTTCGAGGGGCTCGACCTGAACCGCCAGTGGCCGGCGGAGTGGGCGCCCGAGTCCGAGCAGCAGGGGGCCGGCCCGTACCCGGGCTCGGAGCCCGAGACCCGCGCGCTCATCCAGGCGATCGTCGACCGCCCGAACATCACGGCGTACGTCGGCTACCACACGTTCTCCGGCGTCCATCTCCGTCCGTGGTCCGGACACCCGGACGACGACTTCCCGGTTCCCGACCTCCGTGCGTACCAGCAGATGGGCGAGGAGGCGACGCGACTCACCGGCTACCCGGCGATCTCGATCTTCCACGACTTCAAGTACCACCCGAAGATGGTGATCAAGGGCGGCGACGTCGACTGGATCTACGACCACCTCGGCGCGTTCGCCTGGGTCACGGAGTTCTGGAGCCCCCAGCGCGCCGCGGGCCTCGGCGACTACCACTTCATCGACTGGATCCGCGAGCACTCACCCGAGGACGAGCTCGCGGTGCTGAAGCTCGCCGACGAGCTCGGCGAGGGCTATGTCGACTGGTACCCGTTCGAGCATCCACAGCTAGGCCCCGTAGAGCTCGGCGGCTGGGACGTCGTCCACTTCTGGTTCAACCCGCCCCTCTCCCGTCTCGAGCAGGAGGTGCGCCCGCACGCCGACTTCGCCCTGTTCCTCGCGCTCGTCTCGCCGCTCCTGCGGATCCGCTCGCTCGACTCGGAGCCCGTGGCGGACGGCGCGTTCCGCGTCCGGCTCGTGCTCGAGAACACAGGCTGGCTCCCGACCAATGTCAGCGAGAAGGCGCTCCAGCGCAAGGTCGTCCGTCCGATCGAGGTCGAGCTCTCGCTGCCCGAGGGCGCGCGCCTGGCGAGCGGGAAGGCGCGCGAGGAAGCCGGCCAGCTCGGTGGCCGCGTCGAGCGGCGTCAGGTCATCTGGTGGATGACGGATCTCTCGACGAGCGAGCTGACGAAGATCGAGTGGGTGGTCGAGGCGAAGGCGGGCGACCGCGTCGAGGTCGTCGCCCGGCACGAGCGCGCAGGGACCGTGCGCGCCGAGCTCGACCTCTAGGCAGCTACGGCCCGGGCTCGATCACGTGGTCGCCGAGAAGCGGCCCATCTCGACCAGGCCGCCGTCCGCCGCGTGGTCGACCTGGAGCGTCGTGTGCTCGATCTCGAACTCGTCGTGCAGCACGCGTTCGAGCTCGCGCCGGCGGGCGTGGCAGTCGTCGCCCGGACGGACGAGAACGTGCGCGGACAGCGCCGGAAACCCGGACGTGATCGTCCACACGTGCAGGTCGTGGATCTCGACGACACCCGGAGCTCCCGCCAGCCGCCGGCCAAGCAGCTCCGTATCGATGCCCCTCGGGGCCGCCTCGAGCAGGATCGACGTCGAGTCGCGGACGATTCCCCACGCACTCGCGAGCACGAGGACGCCGATGAGGATGCTCACCAGCGCGTCCGCCTGCGTCCAGCCCGTGATCACGATGACGATCGCAGCCACCGCGACGCCGATCGAGCCGAGGAGGTCGCCGACCACGTGCCGGAACGCAGCCTCGACGTTGATGCTGTCGCGGCGCGAACCGAAGAGGGCGAGACCGGCGCCCACGTTCACCGCGATGCCGAGAACGGCGATCACGAGCATCCAGCCGCCGAGCACGTCGCCGGGATGGCGCAGGCGCATCGCCGCCTCGACGAAGATCCAGATCGCCAGCGCGACGAGCAGCACGCCGTTCGCGAGCGCGGCGAGCACCTCCGCGCGCTTGTAGCCGTACGTCCGCTCGGGCGTCGTCGGCCGGGACGCGAGCCACACCGCCACGAGCGCGAGGACGAGCGCGACGTTGTCGGAGAGCATGTGCACCGCGTCGGCCAGGAGCGCGAGGCTCCCGGTGAGGAGGCCGCCGACGACCTCGACGGCCGTGTACGCCGCGGTCAGGCCGAGCGCGACGCCGAGCGCGCGGCGGCTCTCGGGCCGTCCGTGGTCGTGAGCGTGGGCCACGCCCGAGGTTCTACCGGGAGGAGCGCGCCGTCGTCGTCGCGGTGGGGCCGATCGGGGGCGGCGCGAGGTTCGTGAGGATGGCAGCCGAGAGCAGCACCGCGAAGGCGACCACCGCCTCGCCCATGAGGCTCGGCCCGACGTCGGGCTCGTCGCCCGCCTCGAGCCGCGGGCGCACGAAGAAGTGGTGGACGGCGCCCCACGCGAGAGCAACCCCGACGAGCGCCGACTTCAGGACGAGGAAGCGACCGTACTCCGTGTTCCAGAGGTCGCTCACCGCCGGGAGCCGGATGAGCGCGAGGTACGCGCCGGCGAGCACCATCACGGCGACGAGGACCGCTGCGAGCCGCGCGAACCCGAGGAACGCGGTTCGGCGCAGGCCGGGAGCAGCGGGCCAGACGAGGAAGGCGAGCGTCGCGACCCCGCCGACCCAGATGGAGGCCGCGACGAGGTGCAGCCAGTCCGCGCTCTCCGCGAGGAACGACGCGTTCGGCTCCGTCGCCTGGTGTCCGGAGAGCGAGAGGCCCGACAAGAGCGCAAGGGCGATCAGGAGCGCAGGCCAGCGCAGCCAGAGCCGGTCGAAGATCCAGCTCACGAAGAGCAACGCGGCGACGATCCCGAAGCCGAACGTCATCACGAGGAAGGCGACGCCGAACCGCGTCTTCTCGGCGAAGGGCTGGAGGTCGCCGTACGGCAGCTCCGTGATCGGAAGCTGCAAGGCGTTCGCCGCACGCAGGATGAACGCGGCGATGCCGACGTCGATCGCCAGGAAGGTCGCGACCACCGCGACCAGGTGGAAGCGATGCTCGAGGAGCGGCGGGACCTTGCGGTTCCGGATGATGAGGAGGCGGACGACGAGCGGCCCGATGAGCAGCGCGAGCGCTCCGAAGTACGCCCAGCGCGCTGCGTCGTCGCGCCAGGTCGTCCCGGACGAGCCGACCGCCTCGGTCGGCGGTGGCGCCGCGACGCCAACGCCGAACGTGAAGACACCGGCGGGCGAGTGGCCGTCGTTGCCGATGACGCGCCAGCGCACCGTGTAGCCCTGGCCGGAGGTGATGCCAGAGACCGGGACGACGACGGTCTTGTTGCCGTCGGCGGTCCGGGGCGCACCCGAGAGGACCTTCCCGTCCGGCGCGAGGACGCGCACGGCGGTCGGCGTGATCGTGACGGGCCCGTTGAAGTGGAGCCGAACCTCGGTCGGCGGCGTCTCGACCCGGGACTGCGTGACGGGGACGGAGCTCTCGAGCGTGACGTGTGCGAAGGCCGCTGCGGGCGCGACGAGCGCCGCGGCGGCGACCGCGAGCACGACGAGCCCGCGCTTCACGGGCCGAGCCCGAAGCGTCCGAAGATCGGGGCTCCGTCGCGATCCGCGAAAAGGAGCACGGCGAGCAGGACGAAGGTGAGCGCGAAGCCCGCGCGCCAGACGAGCTGCCGCGGGCGCAACGCCTCGAAGAGCGGGAAGAGCGAGACGACGACGAGCATCCAGCCGATCGCGTGGTGCAGGAACGCCGCGCGCGAGTAGAACCACGGGTTCGGCTCGTGGACGAGGAACGCGACTCCCGAGACGAACAGCGCCGTGCCCGGGACGAGCGACCAACGGGGACTCTGGAGCTTCCCGCGCACGAGGGCGAGCTCGACCGCTCCCGCGAGGAGCGCGGCCTGTGCCCAGACCGAGTGGGCGAGCAGGTGCATCGTCGAGAACGTGGAGAAGACGACGATCACCCACAGGCCGATGCTCGCGACGACGACCGCCGACGGGAAGAGGTAGGCGCGCCAGGCACGACGCCGGAAGACCTCACGCCCGACGATCACCTCGGCGAGCAGCACGAGGCCGAGGAAGAGCGCGACCGCCGCGGCGACCCAGTGCGCGTCCTCAGCTCTCGGAACCATGCGCCTCCTCGGCCTCGAGGTCCTCGACGAGCCCCGGTGCGACCACGAACATGAACACGAGTCCCACGAGCACGACGAGGAGCGGCGCTTCCACGAGGTAGTCGTAGACGCCGTGTCCCGCGCGGTCGAGCAGGACGATGCGATACGGCTGGGCGACCGCCCAGACGAACCCGGCGACGATCGTCAGCGGACCGATGAGCTGGATCGCGAGCACGCGCGCCGGCCGTCGCGCGGTCTCCTTGCTCGTCTCGTCCCTCGGGATGCTGGTCGCGATCTCGGAGCTCACCCGTACCTCCAGTCGGGAAAGTCTGGCGGAGGTGCGCGACCCTATGCAAGCCCAACCGCAAGCGCAACGACGCGAACCCGCGTCACCCGTCGGTGGCAGATGCGCCGAAGCCGCCACTGCTGGCGCACGAGGTCGCGCTCAGCAGCAGGCGGCGGCTCGGCTCAGGCGGTGCCGTACTTCTTGCGGCGATACGTCATGAACAGCGCGACGATCCCACCGATGATCATGATCAGCCCGATGATGATCCCCACGAAATTCAGGAAGTACGCGAAGAGGATCCCGGCGATTATGAGCCCGAGACCCACGATGTTCACAGGCAGGTTCTCCATGGGCGCATGTTCGTGAGCTGAAACTCGAGTCCTCGTCCCCCTTATTGGTACGCAGGCTGCAATCCGCGAACGCGGATTCCAGCCGCGAGAATCCCTGAAGCCGTCCGCTTCGCGGCCGCAGCCGTCTCGACTGGCGCTTCGTCGCCCGCATCAGGGTCGAACGCGCTCGAAAGCGGCGATCGCGCGCTCGAGGTGCTCGAGCTGAGCGCCGCCGACATCTGCACGCGGACCCGCGCCGTTCCCTCGGGCACGACCGGGAAACCGAACCCCGTCACGAACACGCCCTCGTCGAGGAGCCGCGCTGAGAGAGCCATCGCCTCCGAGGTCCCGCCCACGATGATCGGGATGATCGCGGCCTCGCCCTCGAGAGGCTCGTAGCCGGCCTCCGAGAGCATCGTCCTGAACGTCGCCGTGTTCTCGCGAAGGCGGGCGAGAAGCTCCGGGCGCTCGAGCATGAGCTCGACGGCGCGAAGCGCGCTGCACGCCACGGTCGGCGGGAGCGCGTTCGAGAACAGCTGCGGCCTGGAGCGCTGGGCGAGGACGTCGCAGACCTCCGCCGAGGCAGCGACGTACCCACCCGCGGCGCCGCCGAGCGCCTTGCCGAGCGTCCCCGTGATCACGTCGACCTCACCCAGGAGGCCGTAGTGCTCCACCGTGCCGCGGCCCGTCTCGCCGAGGACGCCCACGCCGTGCGAGTCGTCGACGATCACGACGGCGTCGAACTCGCGGGCGAGCTCGACGATCTCGGGGAGCTTCGCGAGGTCGCCCTCCATCGAGAAGACGCCGTCCGTGACGACGAGCTTCCGTGCGTCACGCGGAGCTGCGGCGAGCCCGTCGCGCAGCGCACCCATGTCCGAGTGCGGGTAGATCACCTTGCTCGCAGGACGGGACAGGCGGATCGCGTCGATGAGGCTCGCGTGGTTGAGCGCGTCGGTGAGGATCACGGTCGTGTCGTCGGTCAGGCTCGGGATGACTGCCTCGTTCGCGTTCCAGCAGGAGACGTAGCTGAGCGCGGCTTCGGTGCCGGAGAGGTCGGCGAGAGCGCGCTCGAGCGCGAGGTGCGGCTCGAACGTCCCGCAGATGAAGCGCACCGAGGCCGTGCCCGCGCCGTAGCGCCGCAGGCCCGCGATCCCCGCCTCCACGACCTCGGGATGGCCTGCGAGCCCCAGGTAGTTGTTCGAGGAGAGGACGATCACGTCTCCTCGCCCCTCCATCCGCACGACGGGGCCTTGCGCGGACTCGAGCGTGAGGAAGTGCTTGTACGTCCGCGCGTCGCGGAGCGCGTCGAGCTCCGCACCGAGCTGCTGGTCGAGTACCTCGGTCATGGGCCGGCTCCGTTCGGTCGCAGGACGATCTTGCAGGCCTCGCCCGACTCGAGCAGGGCGAACGCCTCCTCGTAGCGCTCGAGCGGCAGCTCCGCGGTGATGAGCGGGCGGAGGTCGACCACGCCGTGCTCGAGCAGCCAGCGCGTCGTGTACCAGGTCTCCCAGATCTCACGGCCGTTCACCGCGCTCACTGTCAGGTTCTTGAAGATCAGCGACTCGGCGACGTCGATCGTCGCTGGACGGGCCGGAATCCCGAAGAGGACGACGTTGCCGCCATGCCGGACGATCCCGAACGCGTCCTCGATCGCCTTGAGGGCGCCGGACATCTCGAACACGACGCCGACGCCGATGCCCTCGTTGTGCTCGGCGAACCAGCGGGGACGTCCTCGACCGCGTCCACATTCGCCACGTCGTCGGCGCCGACCGCCCGCGCGAGCTCCATCCGGAAGGGGACGTGGTCCGAGGCGAGCAGCCTTCCACAGCCGAACGCCTTGGCGATCGCGATCGTGAAGAGCCCGACCGGGCCGCATCCGAGGACGGCGACCGCACGCCCTGCGAGGTCCTGCGTCGATGTCGCGAAGACGGCGTTGCCGAACGGCTCCTGCAGGCACGCGATCTCCGGAGGCAGCTTCGCGCGGTCGTTGCGCCAGATGACGGACGCGGGCACCACGACGTAGTCGGCGAACCCGCCGTCGCGATCGACGCCGAGGATCTGCGTCTGCTCGCACATGTGCGCCTTCCCGGTGCGGCAGTGGAAGCAGACGCCGCAGGTGACGTGGCTCTCGGCGGACACGTAGTCGCCCTCCTCGACGTCGCGCACCGCGCTCCCGGCGGCAACCACCGTCCCGCACAGCTCGTGCCCGAGCGTGAGCGGTGGCCGGACACGCTCGGACGACCACTGATCCCAGCGCCGGATGTGCAGGTCGGTTCCGCAGATGGAGGCGGCCTCGATCCGGACGAGGACCTCGTCCTGACCGGGCGTCGGTACCGGGACCTCGTCGAGCGTCAGGCCCGGGCCGGACTCGCGCTTGCGGATCGCGCGCATCGTCTCCACGCGGGCGATCTTGCCACGGGGGAACCGGCCGCCGGAGCGGGGATACGATCGCGCGATGCAGGAGCCGTCGACGCAGCCCCCGAGCGAGCACGAGCTCGCCGAGCTCTACGACAATCCACTGGAGCGGCTCCAGCTACTGGGCAGCGACGACGCGGCGATCTCCGCCTTCCTCGACGAGCTCGACGTCCGTGGCCCGCGCGAGCGCGAGATGCTCAGGGAGCTCGCGCGCACGCTGCCGCTCGAGCGGCCGGCCCGGTTCGAGGCCGACCATCGGCGCGTGGTCGTCGCGCTCGAGAGCCTGCGCCGTCATGGCTTTCGCGGCGCAGGCGCCGGCTCGAGGATCCCGCTGCTCCGCGTCCCGATCAGGTTCCTCGTCGAGCTCGTCGCCCGCTACGTCGTCGTCTCGCACATCAAGAACGTCGTCGTCCAGCTGCGCAACCTCTACTGGCTGCGCGAGATGGAGGCGCCGCGCGACTCGCGCGAGCTCGACCTCCTGCACACGGCGCGCACCGACGCGCAAGCGCTCGTCGACATCACGAAGAGCCGGGAGATCGGCGTCCCGACCTTCGTGATCGGGGGCCTGCTGATTCCCGCGAGCATCTCGCTCTGGCGCCTCGCGAGCGGGACGGTTCGCGAATGGTGGGTAGCGCTCGTGGTCGGAGCCATCGGAGTCGCGATCGGCCTCACGATCTCGTGGCTCGTCCTCCGCGGCGCGGCGCTCGCGAGCCGCAGGATCCGGCTCTCGGTCACGCCAGCCGCTCGCCGAGCTCTGGCGGACGATCGGGAACTGCGGGCAGCCGCCCAAGGATCAGTCGGATCGCTTCGCCGTCGTCGCGATCTCGCTCACGCTCGGCGTGTGGATCGTGCTCCCCCTGCTCGTGACGCTCTCGCTCGCGCGGTAACGTCGCCGGGATGCAGGGCTTCGACGTCGCCGCTGCGGGAGCTCGCCTGCCGGAACGCCGGCGGGGGCTACGAGATCGGTTCACGAGTCGCCCGGGCTCGAGCTCGGCGTCTACGTCCTCGTCGCGCCGGAGCCCGACGGACAGACGCCGCACGCGCACGACGAGGTGTACGTCGTGCTCGAGGGCGAAACAGACATCGCCGTCGACGGCGAGGTACGCCACCTCGCGCAGGGGGATGCCGTCTTCGTCGCGGCCCGGGCCGAGCATCGCTTCTCCGGCTACGACGTCGTGTCGCTGCTCGTGATCTTCAACGGGTCCACACTCCGCATCGAAGCGGGACGGGCAGACCTCGTAGCGCGCTACCGCACGACGACCGGCGTGCCGACGTCGACGAACCGGTAGACGCGGTCGGCCTCGCCGTCGGGCAGGCGGACGCAGCCGTGCGAGGCCGGATACGAGGGAACGTCCGGCGACTCGTGCATCGCGATCCCCCCGCGGAAGTAGGCCGCGTACGGCATCCACACGTGGAACGGCACCGACCACGAGTAGAGCGACTTCGCGTAGACGTGGAAGTCGCCCTGCCGGCGTCCGGCCGAGAGAGCCCGTGGACGTGTGCACGACGCGTACGACCTCGCCGTCCTGGATCAGGAGCACGGTCGCCGCGGTCGCGGTAGATCTCGACTCGCCTGCCCTCGCGACGCGCCGGGCGGGGCGCGACCCGCCGTGAACAGCGCGACCTGGGTCTGCCCGGTCACGGTTCCCGTGCGGTCGAGGTCCTCCCAGCCCTGGAACGCGAGCAGCGCCTGCTCGGTCAGGTAGTCGCGGAGCCGGTGACGTCGGAGCCGTCGAGGTAGCCGAGCGCGGCGAGCCGCTGCTGCACTCCCCGGAGCGAGTAGAGGTAGTCCTGTTCGCCGGACTCGGCGGTCCAGTCGCCGGGACGCACGCCGAGCCGCACGCTGCGTGAGTAGGCGTCCCTCGGCTCGCCAACGTCGCCCAGGTCTTCGTCGCCGAGCGGCGCGAGGGTCGCCGCGATCTGCCACAGGCGTATCCGCTTCGTCTCGGCGGAGCCGCCGGCCGAACGTCGCGCGGGAGAGGCTCACGAGCCAGCGTGTCGCCGTCGGCGCGAATCGAGCGGAGGCGTGCGCTCTCGGGCAGCGCCGTGCGGATCCCGCGGCGGCGCTCCGCGCGGGTCGGCCCCTGCGTCAACTCGCGCAGCGCAGCCTCGGCGGGGCTCATGCGCCTCGGGACGGGTCGCTCGACCCGCACGACCCAGCCGTTCTTGACGAATGCGACGTCGACCGTCTGCGGCACGACTGGCTGGCGAGCCATCCGAGCGTGCACGCGCGACCGCCGCCTGCGGCGTTGAGGACGGCTCGAGATCGACGGCCAGGAGGCCGGTGAAGGCGAGCACGAGGACGACGAGCGCGATCCGCATGTCCGGGCACTCCTGGTTCGCCGCGTCATGAGAAATGCCTGCACGAGAGGCGAAATGCGTATCGTCGAGCGATGCGCACGCTCTCGCTCCGCGAGCTCAACCGAGCGACACTCGCGCGGCAGCTGCTCCTTCGCAGGCAGCGACTTCCGGTCACGCGCGCGATCGAGCGCATCGCCGGCCTGCAGGCGCAGGGGAACCCGGCTCCGTACGTCGGCCTCTGGTCACGCCTCTCCGACTTCGACCCCCGTGTCCTCGATCGCGCGCTCGCGCGCCGGGAGGGTCGTGAAGGCGACGCTCATGCGGGCGACGCTCCACCTCGTGACGCGCGACGACTTCGAGCACTTCGTCGCAGCACTCGACAGCGGCGGGCTCGCGCGGATCGGAGCCCAGACGTCAGCGCTCGTCGAGCCCGTGCTCCAGCCGCTCCGCGCGTTCGCCGTCGAGCCACGCTCACGGCGCGAGCTCGCCGACCTGGTCGAGCAGCAGCACGGGCTCGACATGCGAATCGGAGTCGGCGCCGGCTACGTGTGGGAGGCGTTGCGGATCCGCGGTCGCATCGTGCACACGGCCGACTCCGCGCGCTGGGCCGCCCCCTCCCGGATGCGGTGGATCGCCCTCGACGCAGTCGACGCGATCGATGTCGCGGACGCACGACGGCACCTCGTCCGCCGGTACCTCGGCGCCTTCGGCCCCGCGACGCGCGCGGACATCTCGCAGTGGAGCGGCATTCGCGTGCGCGACCTCGAGCCGGCTCTCGTCGCGCTCGAGCCGCTCCGGCGCTTCGCGGACGAGCGCGGCCGCGAGCTCCTCGACCTCCCGCGCGCACCCCTTCCTCCGCCCGACGAGCCGGCGCCCGCACGGCTGCTGCCGCGCTTCGACAACCTCGTGCTGAGCCACGACGACCGACGCAGGGTGCTCCCCGAGGAGTACCGGGCCCCGGTGATCCAGGGCGGAGACGTCGCTGCGAGCTTCCTGGTCGACGGGTTGGTCGCCGGAACGTGGTCGCTCGAGAAGGGCCGCGTGCGCCTCCGCCCGTTCGCGCCGCTCCCACGCGGCTCTCGTCGCGAGCTCGAGGAGGAGGCCGCCGTGCTCGAGGCGTTCGTGCGCACGGCCGAGCAGGCGTGACGGCGGCCGGGTGGCTCGCCTCGGGCGAGCTCCGCGTCGGGCTCGGCTGCATGCGGCTCTCGACCGACGCCGACCGCGATCTCATCCGCGCGGCCGAGACGATCGCCGCCGCGGTCGAGTCCGGGATCACGGTCTTCGACACCGCCCGCGCATACGCCCTCGACGAGAGCGAGCTCGGCCACAACGAGCGCCTTCTCGCGCAGGCGCTTCGCGCGCGCAGGAGCAGAGACCCGCGCCCGCATCGTCACGAAGGGCGGGATGACCCGTCCGGACGGGGCGTGGCTCCCGGACGGCCGCGCGAAGGCGATCCGGGCCGACTGCGAGGCGAGCCTGGCGGCGCTCGACGGGCTCCCGATCGACCTCTACCTCCTGCACGCTCCCGATCCCCGCACGCCGTGGGCGACGTCCCTACGCGGGCTCGCGAAGCTCGTCGACGACGGTCTGGTGGCCCGGATCGGACTCGCGAACGTGAGCCGCGCACAGCTCGACGAGGCGCTCGAGCTCGCACCGATCGCGGCCGTCCAGGGTGCCCTCAGTCCGCTCGACGACTCCGCGTTCCGCAGCGGCGTTTCGAGCGTTGCAGCGAGCGTGATCTCGCCTTCCTGGCGCACTCGCCGCTCGGGGGGCCGCGGCGCGCGCGTCGGCTGGAGCGGCTCGAGCGCTCTGTCGAGCGTCGCGGAGAGACACGATGCGAGCGTCGCCGAGGCGGCACTCGCCTGGCTCCTCGCGCTCGGTCCGAACGTCGTCGCGATGCCGGGCGCGCGCCGGCCGGGGGCGGCGCGCTCGGCGGCACGCGGCAGCCCGTCTGGGGCTCGGCGGCGACGAGCGGCGACAGCTCGACGAGTCGCTCGGACGGCCGCCGGTCTCGCGCCGCGTCGGCGGCCACCGGCGCCGAGGTCGTGCTCGTCATGGGCGACCCCGGGGCCGGGAAGTCCACGCTCGCCGAGAATTATGTCGCCGCGGCTTCGTGCGGCTGAACCGCGACGAGCACGGCGGGACGCTCCGTGACTTGTCCGAGGAGCTCGGGAGGCAGCTCGCCGCCGGAGCGCCCCGGCATCGTCCTCGACAACACGTACCTCACCCGCGCGTCGCGCAGCCATGTGGTCGAGGTCGCGCGACGCCGCGGCGCCACCGTTCGCTGCGTCTGGCTCGACACGCCGCTCGCGCAGGCGCAGGTCAACCTCGTCTTGCGCATGCTCGACCGGTTCGCCTCGCTCCCCGAGCCCGCGGAGCTCAAGCGGCTGGCGCGGACGCAGCCGGGAGTGCTGGCGCCGACGTCGCAGATGCGGGCGCACCGGGAGCTCGAGCCGCCCGACGAGGACGAAGGCTTCGCCGAGGTCGAGCGGATCGCATTCGAGCGTGTCTCCACGCGCGGAGCCGGCGCGAGGCGGCGTGCTCGTCGCCGCGCGCGTGATCGGTCGGGACGGCTGGCCGGAGGCGCTCGCGTCAGCCGAGCCCTCGGCGCCGCACTCGTCTTCGACTGGAAACCCGGCGGCACTGCGGCCGATCTCGGGGGAGCGGTCGCGGCGCTGGCCGCCGAGGTGAACGGGAAGATCGAGACAGCGGTCTGCCCGCATCCGGCAGGCCCGCCCACCTGCTGGTGCCGGCCGCCGCTTCCCGGCGTCCCGCTCGTATTCGCGCAGGCGTACGAGCTCGATCTCGCCCGGCCGTGGTCATCGGCGCGAGGCCGGCCCACCGCACGCTCGCGCAGACGCTCGGCTCACGCTACCTCGCCGTGATGTGACCCCCGCCCTGGCGATGCGGCCGGGCGCCGAGCTGCCGGGCGACGTTCAAGTCCGCGCGGGGCAACAGTACACCACCGACCGCAGTCGTCCCGTCCACATGGGCGTGCTCGTCGCGAGCTCCATGACGGAGTCGGGAAGCACGATCGACGGAACCTGGGGAAGCATCGTGGTCGTCAAGACCGACGCGGGCTACGCGCCGAACCCGGGCCACGCCGGGGTCGGGAAGATCGTCGCGACGTTCTGCCCGTAGGTGATGCGCCAGGCGAGCCGGCACGCACGCGGCTCGCCTCGGCGTCGCTACCGCGCTGCAGCCGCTCGGTGTCGGAGATCTCGTCGAGCCCGTCTCGATCCAGCCTCGATCCTCGCCGGGGCCGCCGTTCACGACGTCGGCCTCGCCGTCGCGCGCGTAGAGCCGGTCGTTCCCGAATGCTCCGAACAACCAGTCGGGACCCGCAGCCGCCGACGAGGACGTCGTCGCCGTCGCCGCCGAACAGGACGTCGTGTCCCCCGAGCCCGCGTAGTCGATCGTTCCCGCGGAGCCCACAGATCACGTCGTCTCCGGGTGGTCCCGGTGAGCACGTCGTCGCCGTTCGTGCCGTAGAGCGTGCAAAGCGGCTGCCAGTCCGGGTCCGTGTCGGGGAGCTCGTTATCCAGGTACAGCCGATCGCTGTTCGATCCGTCGGCGTTGATCGTCGCGAGATGCGGTTCAGGGGAAGAGTATCCTGCGGATCGTGGAACCCGAAAGCGAAACGTCGCCGTCGGGTGACCAAGCGAGGCCGTTCTCGCTTCGTCGAAGGGCGCGGTCGGGTAGAGAGCGTCTCTTGTCAGGCACCGGTTTGCTCGAATCGACGACCTCGATCTCGTCCGTGGCCGGTTGCCGGACTGCGAGGAAAGGCGAGCGAACGCGCGTCCGGAGACCACGCCGGGAACGAACCGTGACCAACGACATGCGCGTCGACGGCCATCGCGTGGCGGCGACGACGATCTGGCTCGACGTCTTCGAGCTCCCGTTCGAAAGCGAGCCTCGTGCCGTCCGGCGACCAGGCGGGGTGCCCTTCGCAGGCGGCGCTGCGTGGTGAACCGACGAGGCGATGCCGCCGAGCGGCTTGACGTACAGATCCGTGCAGAACCGACCACGATAGTCCCCCCATCTCGATCAGCGACCGCGTCCGTCCGGGGACCAGTCGACCTCGTCGACACCGCGGCGGCAGCCGCTCCGACGGCGCGGTGTCGAAGTCCGGAGTCGGTACCGAGATCGCGCGTCTGCGACGTACATGCCCGAGGCCTCGATGAAGAGCAGTCGCCGTCCGTCAGACTCGACCAACGCGGGCTCGATGGAAGTCCTTTCCTAGCCGTAGATCTCGCGTCGCCGGGCATCTCGGAGACGCTCGGATCGACGAGCCACAGCCGGTCGTGCGTCGTCGAGGCTCTGGTGGAGGTAGACGACTGACCTGAGAGGCGCTGGGACATCGGTATCTGGCCGCAGTCGCGCCAACGATGAGAGCACGAGAGGAGCACGACACGCGAGAGTCGCCCTTCACCCGGTCAGCTTCCAGCCATCGTTCAGGGAGTACGAGAAGTACGAGCCCCAGCTCTCGCCGGACGCGCCGAACGCTCGTTGGAGCGGCTCGCAGTCGTAGCCACCACGACCGTCCTCCCAGCCCGGGAAAAAGGCTAGTGCGGCCTGGTACGGACCTCGGGCTTTGCTCTAGGGATCGTTCTTCCATCCGCCGAGCTCCCATTCGCGAACCTGATCCATCGCAGGCGTGGCAGCTCTCGCTCAGCTTCGACAGCTCGATGTCGCTGAGCTTCTTCCGTCTCGGCAGCGGGACCTTGCAACTCGAGACGGAATCGTCACCACGCGTGTCGCGGGGATACGACTTGGCTCGGCTTGCCGACTCGACGGCCCAACGATCGAGGCCGAGCCCGGCGCCCTCCCAGTTCGCCGCCTGATCGGTCCGAAGGATTCCGGCACGGCTTGACGTGCCGGGAACGACCGTGCTACGACGTTGAGGCACGGCGAGCGAGCCGAGCAGCCAGGGGCGGCGTTCGGATCCGTGCTCGATTGGTAGTCCCAGCGAACACGCACTCGCGCCGTCCTCGGCGCGCGTGATCCGTGCTGAGAGACAGCTGTGCCTTCCGGTTGCCCCTTGACTACGGCCAATTCGGGGCAGCGCGTCCGGACCGTCGAAGACGACCATCCGGACGTACTCGCCCGTCCCTCGTCAAAGCCGTGAACTTGGCTCCTTCACGAACGGCGTTCCCGCCGCATTCGGCGCGGCATACGTCGTCACGAGCGCCCACAGGCTGACCGACGAGCGATAGAACGAGTAGCGGTAGCGCACGCGGACGAGCGCGTCCGAGTTGACGGGCGCGCCGGTGCTGCCGTACTTGTCGCGGAACCACACGTCCATGGTGTAGTCGACGCGCGTCGGCGAAACACGCCGCGGCCCCATCCAGTTCCTCGCGTAGACGCCGTAGCCGTTGTTCGTCGCCGCGCACATGCGGCCCTCGATGACCTGCGGCGTCCGGCCCACGCTCACCTCGACTGCGCTCGTCGTCGGATCGTCTCCGGCCGGCGTGTTGTTCACTGAGCCGCGCGCGTGGTGCCAGCCGAACGTCCCGAGTCCGCCGTTCACGGCGTTGATGAAGCCGGGCGACGTCGTGTCGGACCGCGACCTGTAGTCGTCGACGATCGAGCTCGAGTCCCGCTGAAGCGACGCGATGTAGCCAGGCCCGACGTTGCGACGCGTGCCGCCGCCCGGACCGCTGTCGCGGCACTGCTTGTAGATCGTCCAGATGCCGTCCGCGTTGCGGAAGCTGATGGCGGTCGTGTTCTGGCTCCACGTCACCGCCGGCACTGCCGGGGTGCGTCGCCGAACCGCTCGCACCGGGGCAGAACCACGGGCTGACGTCCGCTGCCGCCGAAGCTCGTGCATGCAATCCGACCTCGTTCCCTCTTCCGGCCCCGGGCCTGTGTGAGGAGAGCACGTGCCCGCGACGGCGCCGTCGTTCGGCGCATCCGGGCTCGAGCTGTCCACCGAATCCGGTGGCGCAGGAAGCGCCGCGGAGTCGGAGGCGAATGCCGGCGCCTCGTCAGCGTCGCACTGCGGCGGATCGTCGTCCCCATCCGACTGACAGGCCGACGCACTGGCGGTGATGATCTCGATTAGCACGTCGCCGAGCGGCGTCGAGCTCGACGACTCGGTGGCCTGGCCGCCCGTCAGACCCGCCCACCAGTTCCAGTACGGCAGGTACGCCGGAACTCCGTGGTAGAGGACGAACGCCAGGGTGAAGTCGGCGGCCTTGAAGCTCGCGAGCTCCTGCTGCCAGTCGATTCCGTCACCTCCCGGCCCTGGGTCGACGCCCGTGTTCCATGGCGACGGCTGGTTGACGATGTCGGCCGGAACCCCGGCGTTCAGGTCGTCGTCGTGCGGGACGTCGTCCGCGATCAGCACGACGAGGTGCTTCGCTCCCGCCGACCAGCCCACGGCGTCGTCGTTCGCCGACTGGAAGAGCGCTGTGCCGTACGCCTCCGGTGCGTCACCGCCCTCGTCCGCTGACAGGGCGTCGATCGCCGACTGAACCGTCCCCTGGTTCGCGGTGATCGCCTGCTCGACGCCCCAGACCGGCGTGCTGCCGTAATCGCGCACCTGCGCGACGCCGAACTTCAGGTTCGGCAGCCGGCCCGAGAGGCTCGACATCACCTGCGCCGCCTGAGCCTGAGCCTCCGTGAGCGCACCCGCCATGCTGCCCGTGGTGTCGAAGACGAAGAGGACGTCCGTCGCGGCCGGAGCCGTCGTGCGGCCCTCGGGCGGACGGATGAGGAAGACGAGCACTGCGAGCGTGAGTACGGCCAGCAGCCAGCTGGCGTGACGTAGCGCCATCGACGCACCTCCGGAGTCGAAAGTCCGGCGGTGCGTTGCCTGGGCGGCGCCGGGTGCCTAGAGCGGTCTTACGAGTCGGGAGCCAAGGTGCCTAGGGTCGGGCCGAGCGGCAATACATCTCGGGGCGTATTCGACGATGAGTTCGGCGGCCGCGCACGCGCCCAGGCGGCCGAAGCGGCGCTCGAGACCTCGCGACAGTGCGAGGTCGAGGCGTCGTCCGCGCTACGGCAGCCAGCCGTCCTGGTATGCGACCCTCTGCTCCTCGCCGAACCTCGCGTACGCCTGGTCGGGATCCGACGTGTCCTCGGGCACGCTCGCGTCGTGCTTCGCGGCGACGTCGCTCGCCGCGTAGACGACCTCGAAGCCGCCCACGCGGCTCCCGACCATCACGATCACGCAGGGCCCGTCCCCGGCTCCCACGAAGGTGTGCCTCGTCCACGGCGGCGAGTGGAAGAAGTCCCACGCCTTCAGATGCCGCTCCTCGTCCTCGACCACGAGGATGCACTCGCCGGACACGACGAGGAAGTCCTCCTGGCCACGCTCGCCGTGGTAGATGCCGACGCTGACCCGGTCCGAGGATCTGGATGCGAAAGCCCAGCTGACTCCACTCCTGGCGTCCCTCGAAGTCGGTGTCGCGCCCCCGCTCGGCGCTCTCGATCCACGACGCGTCGCGGGCGTTCAGCACGAACCACCCCTCGCCTTGCGGGATCGACCCCACTTCCGTCTTCACCAGCTGAGCCTCGGGCATGCCCGAATCGTTAGCAGGGTCGCTGGGTCAGCCCGTCGCGGCGACGGCGGTGAGCGGGTAGCCGAGGTGGGCGATCCGCTCGGGAAGGTCGACGTGCAGCCAGTGCGAGACGTGGCTCGGCGGCGTCTCCAGGATGATCTCGTCGTACTCGCGGGCGCCCAGCTCCTGCACGATGTCGTCGTAGGCGTTCGGGCTGCTCGCGACACCGCCTGCCACCTCGACACCGACCGCTTGGGTCAAGGCCGGCAGGGCATCCGCCAGAACTCTCTCGCCCTCTCGAACGTCCGAGCTCCGGTCGAACGCGACGTGGGCGGGGTTGGGCACGAGGAGGAAGAAGCTCGCCGGGCCTGCTGCCGCTCGCTGTCGCACGGCGTCGACCAGCGAAGCCGTGGCAGCGGTCTTGTTCGCGACGACGAGGACGCGTGCCTCGCCCGCACCGACGCGCCCCTCGGAAGCGGAACCGGAGACGACGAGCCGATTCTCCGTTCGATCGACTCCCGTGATGCTCAGGTAGAGCACGACGAGGACGATCGTGACCAGGAAGATCGCACTCGTGACGGTCGTTCCGAGGCCGCGGCCGCCGTCGGCGGTCGGCTGCGAGAGGTAGTCGCCGATCGATGCCCCGAGGGGACGCGTCAGGATGTACGCGAGCCAGAAGGAGAGCACCGCGTTCAGCGCGAACCGGCGATGCAGGACGTAGATGATCGCGATCGCCCCGCCGAAGATCAGCGCGGATTGTGCGTAGCCGATGCCGAAGCGCTCGGCCGTCAGGTCGCCGGCGGCCGTCCCGAGGGCGAAGGTGAACAGCACCGCGAGCCAGTAGAACGCCTCGCGACGGGTCGTGACGATCGTGTGGATCGAGAGCGTTCGCTCGAACCCCCACCAGACCGCGAACACGATCGCGAGCACGATCGAGAAGTCACGGTCGTGACCACGAGCGAGACGCCGTAGTTGTCGGACAGGTTGTCCGTGATCTGCGTGCCGACGACGCTGATCAGCACGATCCCGAGCCAGTAGATGTACGGCACGTACTTCCGCGCGCGGAACTGGAAGACGAGCGTGAGGATCAGCGCTGCGGACGTGATGAACGTCGTCTTGGTGAGGCCCAGGCCGACGTTGTCGGAGAGGTAGTCGGACGCGGTCTCGCCGATCGTGGTGCAGAGCACCTTGACGATCCAGAAGTAGACCGTGATCTCCGGGACCTTGTTGAGCATCGCGACGGACGCGCGTGTGCGTGTCTCGCCACTCGTCTCGAGCGGCCACGAGCGGCTGGAGCCTCGCGCCATCGGGCGACCTTGGCCGAAGTCGTCTGAACGCAGCCTGAACGGCCGCCGGCGCGGCGGCAGCCGGAGACGCGCCGTCAGCGCCCGAGCGGCAGCCGAACCGCGAACTGCCCGCCCGCGGCGCTCGGCGTGACCGTCACGTCGCCGCCCGCTCCGCGCGCGAGACGGCGAGCGAGAGAGAGACCGAGACCGGCTCCTCGTCCCTCGGCCGCTGCCGCCGAGCCCCGCTCGCCCGGCTCGAAGATCAGGTCGCTCTCGGCGTCCTCCACGCCCGGGCCGTCGTCGACGACGGTGACGTAGGCGGCGGAGCCGCGCCGGACGACCTCGACGTCGACCGTCGAGAGGCCATAGCGGCACGCGTTGTCGACGAGTGGCTGGACGATGCGGGTGAGCAGGTCGGGCTCGACCGAAACGCGAACGGGCTGTCGCGGCAGCGCGACCTGGATCTCGATTCCGTCCGGTGTCGGCGAGCGGGTCTCGACGGCGGCCGTGACCGCCTCGCGCAGATCGCTGGTGGCCTGCGTGAGGCCCGCCTCGTGACGGGCCGCGGCGACGAGCGTCTCGACCGTGCGTGTCATCTCGTCGACGTTGCGGTCGATCGCCTCGAGCGCATCCTGGTACTCCTGCGTCGTGCGCTCGCGTCGGAGCATCAGCTCCGTCTGCCCCTTCAGACGGGCGAGCGGGGTGCGGAGCTCGTGCGAGAGCTCGGCGGTGAGCCGCTGCTCGTGGCGCAGGCTCGCCGCGATGCGCTCGAGCAGCCCGTCGAGCGTCGCTCCGAGCTGCGTCAGCTCGTCGTAGGGCTCGCCGAGCTCGAAGCGCTGATCCAGATCGCGCTCGCTCCACTGCTCGGCGCTCTCGGTCATGCGGGACACGGGCAGGAGCGCACGGCCGAGCATCCAGCGGCAGATGACGGCAACCGAGCCCAGGACGACGAGTGCGAGCGCGAGCGACCCGAACAGCGCGGTGCGCGCCGTCTGCTGGTAGGGATCGAGGGCGACCGCGGCGACGACGGTCCCGTACCGCACGCCGCCCTGGCTCACGGGCACCGCGTAGAGGCGGGCGCTCTCGTTGACATCGAGCGCCCTCTCCGGCCCGCCGGCCAGCGAGCGAGCCGCCCGGTCGAGGCGGCGATGGGTGCGCGGAGCCTCGAGCACGCGCTGGCGTGCGAACACCCACGCGAGACTGGACACGGTTCCCTGATCCGGGCCCTCGGCGGCGACGAGCCGACCGTCCCGGACACGCACGGAGGACAGCTCCGCATCAGCCTGGGCACGTGCCAGGGCCGTCGCGCTCGAGGAGAGGCGCTGACCGAGGAAGAGGTTGAACGCCGCGACGCCGAGGACGAGCGCGATCGCCACCGCAGCGACCACCACGATGAGGAGGCGCGTGCGGACGCCCAGGCGGACGTTCACCGCAGCGAGTAGCCGACGCCGTGCACCGTCGCGATTGCCGGCGCACCGTCGAGGACTGCCAGCTTGCGGCGCAAGCGGGCGATGTAGACGTCCAGCGTGTTGTCGTGGACGATCGCGCCGTGCGGCCACGCGGCCCGCACGAGCTCCTTCCGGCGCACCGTGTGGCTCGGGGCCGCGGCAAGCCGAGCCAGAAGGCGGAACTCCGTCGGAGTCAGGTCGACGAGCGCGGTCCCGTAGGACGCGGCATGGGCACCCGGGTCGAGGCGAAGACCGGCGGCCTCGACCGCAAGGTCGCTACCGCCTCGCTTCAGGAGAGCGCGCAAGCGGGCGACGAGCTCGGCGAATGCGAACGGCTTGCTGAGATAGTCGTCGCCGCCCACAGCGAAGCCCGCGAGGCGGTCCGGAAGCGCGTCGCGCGCGGTGAGGAAGATCACGGGCGCGCCGACACCATGCGCACGAAGCGCGTGGACGACGTCGCGCCCGTCCGCGTCGGGAAGGCCGATGTCGACGACGATCGCGTCGGGGTCGGCGTCGTCCAGGCGATCGAAGAGCTCGGCTGCCGTCGCGTGCGTGACGACCTCGAAGCCCTCCTCGCGCAGACCGCGAGCGACGAGCGACCGAAGTTCGTCGTCGTCCTCGAGCACGATGACGCGCGGCTCTCTCACTGCTGCCAGTATCGCCCTCGGCGCACGGCCTACGGCCGGTGCTGCAGGGCGATGCTCAGGCCCCGTTCAGGTGCGCTCCGCGACGGTTCGAACGCGCGATGCGCTCACCGAGCATCCTCTTGCACCACCAACGAGGCACTCCGCCGACCTCAGCGAGGCCGACACGGCGGACCGGCCCCCGTCCGATCCGCACGTGACTTCAGCGGCGGTCGAGGGGCACGCGTACGGCTCGCGGCGGACCCTCGCGCGCGAGGCCGGTCTCGTTGCAGGCGTCGCCGTCGCGGCAGGCGTGGCTCTGATCCTGCTGGTTCCGCCCGGAAGCGACTTCGCAGCGCACGAGTACCAGCTGTCGCTGTTCGCGCATCACGGGTGGACCGTGTGGGACAACTTCTGGTACGGCGGGCGGTACACGTTCGTCACCTACAGCCTTCTCTACTACCCGCTCGCGGCCGTGCTGGGGATCAAGCTCCTCGCACTCGTCGCGATCGCCGTCGCCGCCGCGGCGTTCACCGTCGTCACCGTGCGCCAGTGGGGCTGGGACGCGATCCCTGCGGGCCGCGTCTTCGCCCCCGTCTGGGCGGCGTTCGTCGTGACGGCCGCGTTCCCGTTCGCGCTTGGAGTCGCACTCGCGGCGCTCGCAGTGGCAGCGATGCAGATGCGGGCACGGCGGGGCTTCGCCGTGCTCGCGCTGTTGACGTTGCTCGCGAGCCCGGTCGCGTTCGTGCTGCTGTCGATCGTTGCACTCGGCGCGTCTCTCGCGCAGCGTCGACGGTGGGGCGACGACCTGGCGCTCGCAGTCCCGCTGGCGACGCTCGGCATCGCGGAGCTCGTCCTGTGGCGGCTGTTCCCGGATTCCGGCCGCTACCCGTTTCCCACCGGTGAGTTCGCAGCCGCCGTCGCCTTCTGCTTGCTCGGCGTCGCGGCGACGGCGCGCGTCGAGCGCGCTCGCGCGCTCACCTGCATCTTCGTCACCTACCTCCTCGCGTGCTCGGCGGTCTTCGTCCTTCCTTCCGCCGTCGGCGAGAACATCGTGCGTCTGCGCTACGTCGCGCTGCCGCTGGCGGTGCTGGCGCTCTCTCTTCGCCGCTGGCGGCCGCTTGCGCCGCGCTCGCCCTCCTCCTCCTTGCCGCCACGTGGAACTTCACGCCGCTCTTCTGGGTCGTCGATCGCAACACCCGCGACGACGCGCACTCGGCCCACTACTGGTCGGGGACCGTCACGTTCCTGCACCGCCGGCTGAGCCCGAGCAACCGCGTCGAGGTCGTCGACACGGCGAGTCACTGGGCGTCCTACTACCTGGCCCGGCAGGGGATCCCGCTCGCGCGCGGCTGGTACCGACAGGACGACTTCCCGCAGAACGCCGCCCTGTACGGCGACCTCACGGGCCGGCGGTACCTCGAGTGGCTCCACCGCCTCGCAGTGGGCTACGTCGTCCTGCCCGACGCGCCGCTCGACTACAGCTCGGAAGCGGAAGCCGATCTCATCCGAGGGCGCGGAAATCCGCTCCGCCGCGTCGCGAGGGTCGAGCACGCGACGGTCTACGCCGTGCCGGATGCGCGTCCGATCGTGACGGGGGCCGGGGAAGCCGAGGTCCGCGCCATCACCTCCAGAACGCTCGTCCTGCGGGTCGCAGCACCGGGTCGCTATCGCGTTGCAGTCCGCTACTCGCCGTACTGGCACGCGAGCCGTGGCTGCGCCAGCCGCGCGCGGGACGGCGACATGGTCGTGTGGGTTCCTCGAGCGGGTCGCGTAACGCTCGAGCTCGACGTCGGATTGCACCGGATGCTCGCAACGCTCATCGACCGCGACCACCAATGCGCGTCACCGACCTGATCACGCGGCTCCGGCGTCGTGGAATCACCCTCGCGGAGATCTCCGTGAGCTCGATCGTCGGTGGCCTCGGCGCAGCGGTCGTCGTCGACGCCGCGACCGGTTCTGCGCGCTACGGGCTCTGGGTCGGCTCGGCCGTCACGGTCGCGACGAGCTCGATCCTGCTTCGATTTCGGCGCGACGGCTAGGCGTCGCGTCCACTCGGGCCAGGCCCGACGACCGTTCAGGCGTTGGTCAGGTCAGCGGCCATAGCGTCGCCGCGACGTGAGAGTCGCGATCGTCAGCGACGAACCCTCCCGCCAATCCAGGGACGTCGAGCGCCCGAGGCGGGTGCTCGTGCTGACGGCACCGATCGGCGAGGGGCACATCGCCGCGGCTAGGGCTCTCGCCGACGACATCACGCGGACTCACGAGGGAGCCGAGGTCGTCGTCTGCGACGCGCTCCCGGCTCTCCGCCCACCGGTTCGCTGGCTGCTCCGAGACGCGTATCGCTGGCAGTTGCGAGCGGCGCCCTGGCTGTTCGGCGGCCTCTTCGCCGCGCTGCGGCGTAGTCGCGCTCTCCGCTCGCTCGCCCGTGCAGGCCTCTCGCTGGCGGCCTCGCGCGGGCTCCTTCGCCTCCTCGCCGCTCATCCGGCCGACGTGATCGTGTCGACCTGGCCGCCGGCGACGACCGTCCTCGGCTGCCTGCGCCTCCGCGGCAAGGTGCGGGTGCCGATCTGCGCCACGATCACGGACTTCGCCGGTCTCGAGCTCTGGGCCGACCCCGGCGTCGACCTGCACCTCGTCATGCACGACCGCCTCGTGGCCGACGTCGAGCGCATCGCGGGCCGTGGCAGCGCGCGCGCCGTCTCGCCGCTCGTCGCGTCGCGGTTCCTGACGCCGCGGTCGGCAACGGACGCGCGTTTGGCCCTCGACCTGCCGGCGGACGGCACGATCGTCGTCGTCTCGGGAGGAGGTTGGGCCGTCGGCGACCTCGAGGGGGCCGTCGAGGCCGCTCTGGAGCTCGAGGACGGCGTCTGGGTGATCTGCCTCGCCGGTCGCGACGAGGCGTGTCGGGTACGTCTCGACCGCAAGTACGCCCGTGAGCCGCGCGTCACGGTCCTCGGGTTCACGGACTCCATGAGCGACCTTCTCGCCGCCGCGGACGTGCTCGTGCACTCGACCGGCGGCGTCACGTGTCTCGAAGCCCTCGCGCGCGGGTGTCCGATCGTCGCCTACGGCGCGCCCGCCGGTCACGCGCCGCTCCTCGCGCGCGAGATGGCAGCCCTCGGTCTCGTCGCTCACGCGACGTCGGCCGCCGAGCTTCGCGCCGCAATGCTCGGACGAGAGCAGACGCCGGCCGCACTTCTCAGCCGCGGCATCGACGCAGCGAGCCTCGTTCTCGTCGCAGCGCCCCGCGTCACCGTACGACTCCGGGCGAGAGCGGCACGGGTCGCGGCGCTGGCCGCCACGGTGGCGGTCATCCTGCTCGGAGCACTGGCAAGCGACTTGACGTACCCGGTCGTCGCGAAGGCGCTCGCGCTGCCGGAGACGACCTCCCTCAGACCATCGGGCTCCTCGGTGGCGCTCATCGTCCGCGGGAGCCGCCCCGAGCTGCTGGCCCTGGCCCGGTACGCGCGCGGCAAGGACGTGCACGCCTCGGTCGCGTCGCCAGACCCACTGACCGCGCGAGACATCACGACGCTGCGCGCCGCCGGCCTGGATCCGATCCCCGAGATCGCCTCGGGCGGGATCGTTGCGGCCGTCGGCACGCGACGACTCCTCCGACGCCAGCGAACGAGCTACGGCCTGCGCGGGCACTTCTACTTCCTCGCCCCCCACGAGGGGTTCACGATCGCCGACTACCTGCTCGCGCACCACCTCGGCGGCACGCCGCTGCAGGCGGACCGGAGCCTGCCGTCGACGGCGCGCGACCTCGCTTCGCTTCGACCCGGCGACGTCGTGGTCGCGACGCTGGGATCCGATCGCCGGCCCGATCGGGTGCGTCTGCTCCGATCCGTTCGCCAGCTCGAACGCGACGGGCTCTCGATCGCGCCCGTCCAGAGCTGACCGCAGGTGGCCGCCATCCTGAGCCCGAGACGCGCGGTCGGAGCAGTCGGAGGCGCGCTGGTCGCCGGCCAGTGGGCACCTGCGTCGGCGGCCGTCCTGCCGGCGGCGGCACGAGCGTTTCGAATCCCGACGAGAATCCCGGCCGCGCGCGGTGTCCTGCTCACGTTCGACGACGGGCCGCATCCCGACGGCACGCGGGCAGTCCTCGCGGCGCTCGAGCATGCAGGAATCACCGCTGTCTTCTTCGTGTGCGGCGAGCAGGTCGCACGGCATCCTGGCGTCGTCCGCGAGATCACGGCGGCGGGTCACGAGCTCGGGCTCCACGGCTACCGACATCGGACGCGGATCCAGTGGAGCGCGCAAACGCTCGCCGATGACCTCCGGCGAGCGGTCGACGTCGTATGCGACGTCACGGGCGTCACACCGCGCCTCTACCGGCCGCCGCACGGCGTCTTCAGCGTCACCGGACTCCGCGTGATCCGTAGCCAAGGGCTCGAGCCGCTCCTGTGGTCGAAGTGGGGTCGCGATTGGCGGCGTGGCGCGACGCCCTCGACGATCGCCGCGGCCGCAACCGCGGGGCTCGCGGCCGGCGATGTGATCCTCCTGCACGACTCCGACAGCTACGGCGCGGCCGAGAGCTGGAGAGCGACCGCCGCGGCTGTGCCGCTGATCGTCGAGAGCGTCAGGTCAGCCGGGCTCGCGTTCGCATCGGCTCGTAGAGGCCTGTCGGACGGCCGATCTCGAGCGCCGCAACCGTAGAGCCGACGCCCGGACTCGAACCGGGGACCCCTTCATTACGAGAGCGGCCGCCAGCTCGCCATCTGCCGCTGGGTGTTGCCGAAACGCTCCGGTTAGGCGGATCCGGGGCGGACGCGCTCGGCTCGGTCGCCATCTGCCGCCGCCCGTACTTCGCACGAACTTCGCATGACTTACGCTCGTGAACGGAGGGCTGAACTAGCCGCACCGAGGCGCGAGGCAAGTCGGAGGCTGACCACGAGATCGCGGCTAGCTAGCTGGCGGAGCCGGATCGGATAGCGGTTCTCTCGGTGCTGGAGTCGCGGTCGCCTCCCTCGTCAGCTGACGACGGAAGACCGCGAACCCGATCGCAGACCCCACCACCAGGATCGCCGTCACCCTCAACGTGTGGATGGGGAGGAGCCACGCGATCACGACGATCCCGAGGGCCCACAACCCCCACGCGACCCAGACTCGCTTCAGTGTCGGAGCGAGCGCGGTTCGAGCCGCGGTCGCGCGCTCACCGGGGCCGACGAGCCAGGCACCGATCACGATCAGGACGCCGAAGGCGAGCGCGACCCAACCCGCAGCCGCCAGAGACTCCGTGATGATGTTCCAGGCGTCGGTCGCAGCAGGCCGCACAGAGTCGTCGGGGACGACGCTGTCGACCAAGTACTTGCCAGCGAGCCATCGAACGAGCAGGACGAGCACTCCGACGGCGATGAGGCCGATCCCGAGAGCGCGCACTTCCTGCCTGCGTCGCCCGCGGGCAAGCCAGATCGCACCCACCCAGCACGCGAGCGCCAGGATCCAGACGTAGTTCGCCACCTGTTCGAGCCAGTGGGTGATGGTCTGGGCGGTGTTCAGATCCTCGGACTTGAGGATCGTCACCTGGCCCGCGTCCTGCGGAACCTTGGCCGCCAGGTTCTCGACGAACCCGAAGCGATCACCGAGCTTCAGGACGAGAGGGCGTAGGTCGAGCACGACATTCCCGTCCGTCGTCTGGAGGGCTCCCGTGTCGCCGTGCAGAACCTCCACCACCTGACTTTGTGAGGCTGATGCCAACGCGACGAACGCGTCCTGGGCACGCGGACGGGCGAGCAACTTCTGCGCCGCCGTGTCCGCGAATCCCTGGGAGATACCGGCAAGCGGAACCGCGAGCGGTTGCAGGTTCTTCGGCAGTCTGCCCTCGAGCTCGGACTTGACATCGACGTTCGAGAAGAGGGCGTCGACCATCACCGCCGACAGCTGTTCCTGGATTGCGGGGCTCTCGATGAGGGCCCGGGAGGTCTGCTTGAACTGGTCCTGGTCGAGCGCCTCGCGCTTGACATAGGTCGCGAGGATGCTGACGACCGTCAGCAGAACACCGAGGACCAGAAGTGCGCGCACGCCGATGATCCGGCCGCGCGAGGGGGAAGCGTGGGAAGTGGTCACGCCTCACGCTTCTTGTCGCACGCCTCAAACTCCTTCTCATCGATCATGACGGTTCGGCTACCGGCCCTCCGTGATGGATGGCGGTGCCAGAACCGGCATCCATCACGCAGCGCCGTCGCTAAGCGCATCGAAGTCCCCTTCGGCAAGAGCGTCGAGCGGGCCGTGAGGCCTGATCTACTCGAAAGACATCATCCGGCGACATAGTCGGTTCCCAACGTCCGCGTTTCTGACTGACAAACGATGGTGTCAGCCACTACGCCGACCAGTTGCTAGGGCCGGAAAAGATGCTCGCCGAGGGGCTGAGGCGAGGCAAATCATCGTAGCGATCGCTGAACGGTGGCGCTACTGCTCCGGCGCCGCCCTCGCCTGCTTCGCCAGCCGCTCCGGACGGGCCGAGTATCGCCCTCGTCGGCCCGCGTAGAAGGAGGGGCGGCTGCTCCAACTGCGACCAGTCGACGTTTAGGTCCAGACCGTCGCGGACCACGCTGCTTCTTGCGGTAGCCCATCTCCGCGAACGAGACTGACGATAACTCAGATCTTCCGATCCACCGTTCCCGTACTCACCAATTCACTCGCCAATCGGCGCGGAGGCAGTGCAGAGAGAGGCGAGAATCGGCGCCGCTAAGCGAAGCCGACGCCCGGACTCGGACCTGGGACCCCTTCACTACGACGGTTGTGTAGCTGCGGTCAGCGCAGACTCGCGACCGCGGGCGTGAGTTGTGAGTTGTGGCTCCAGAACGAGACGAGCCGAATCTCGCAGTGGCGTCAGTCTCGCGTTAGCTGGTCAGCAGGATGCTGGTGTTCCAGCAGGAGTCCAGCGAGGATCACTCGGGCGATGTATGGATGGACAGCGCCGCAGTAGCTGCGGCGTAGACGGGGGATCGTTGGAAGTAAGCAGGGCGTTGACCGTTGCCCGACGGGGGCGATGCACCATCAAGCGCTAGCGAATCTCCTGAGAGAGCCAGCCCCGCCATATGCTCGTGGACCGCGGAGTATCCAGGCGCGACGCCGATCGCGGTTCAGCCCACGCCACCGCACGAAGCTCCCGCCCATGAAATGAGAATCGCGACGGAGTATCGCGCGCTTTGGAAGATCAACCTGTCAGGAGCCCGGTGCCCTTCGCGATCAGGTCGACGCCGAAGACAAGGAACAGCACTGTCATCACGGCGGCGTTGTGCGTCGCGAGCCAGCCCTTCATCGAGTCGAGCTCCGTCTTCGCCTTGTCGCCGCCGACGAGGTAGTAGACGACGGGGCCTGCGATCGTGAGGCTGCCGACGACGACGAACACGATCAGCGAGACCACGGCATCGGTGGTCGAGAGGCCGAGTTGCGCGAGGCCAGTCGCCGCGGCGACCGTCAGGAGCAGGTTCTTCGGGTTCACGCCGTCCAGCAACAGGCCGAGGCCGAACGCCTTTCCCGGCGCGAGAGCGTCGATTCCCGCCATCCACTTCGGCATCTCGGGCTCGACGCCCGGGCGCGGGCCTGCTCCTCCATTGACGCGCGGCCAGGCGCAGGAAGAGCACGCCGAAACGATCTTCCCCCAGGAGATCGTGTCCGACGCGCGTGCTGCTCGTCGAGGCGTTGCTCTGGTCCGAGAGCACGTAGGCGACGCTGCTGACGACGGCGAGCGCCAAGACCCAGCCGAGCAGGAAGACCGGCCCGTTCACTCGCGCCTGCTGCGAGAACAGCATCAAGATCACCGCGATGATCGGCACCGGGCTGATCGCCACACCGACCGCGAAAGTCAGGACCTCGCTGATTCCCTGCCCCACGCCTCCTCCTTCATCGCGAGTCTACGGTGCGCTGTCGCCCGGTGCTTCCGTCCGCCCGCGTTGGGGTGAGACCGGGACAACACGCGGTCTTGTCCCGGGCCCGCCGTGCGGCCGCGCGCCCACTTTCGCCACGGTCAGAACGCGGCAGCCGAGAACCGGCCGGGGCTAGGAGACTCACTTAGAGTCCCGTCATGCGCGTATCGATTGGCGATGTGCGGCTTTTCGTTGACGTCAGCGGGCCGGCACTCGTCCCCGACGGGCGTGCGATGCGCGAGCGCCCCACGGTCGTCATGCTGCACGGAGGACCGGGCATCGACCACAGCCCGTTCAAGCAACCGATCTTCTCGCCCCTGACCGAGATCGCACAGGTCATCTACTACGACCAGCGCGGACAAGGCCGGAGCGATCGTGGCAGCCCGAGTGATTGGAATCTCGATACGTGGGCGGACGACGTGCGCCGCTTGTGCGACGCGATCGGCGTTCCTCATCCGATCGTGTTCGGCGGTTCCTTCGGCGGCTTCGTCGCACTGAACTACGCGCAACGGCACCCGGACCATCCCCGAAAACTCATCCTCTCGAGCACGGCGGCGCGCACCAATCCTGACCGGATGTGCGAGATGTTCGAGCAGCTCGGCGGCCCGGAGGTCCGCGCGGTCGCCGAGCGATTCCTCACCGATCCGACGCGAGAGAACCAGGACGAATACGAGCGCGTGTGCCTTCCCCACTACACGCAGCGCCCGGGCGACCCCGACGTGCGGTCTCGCATCGAGCGGAGAGAAGAGGTCACGGAGCACTTCCTTCGAGGCGAGGGGCCGCGATTCGATCTGACCGAAGGACTCGACCGCATCAAGTGTCCCACGCTCGTCATGGCTGGAGAACTGGATCCGGCTGTGCCGGTCGAGGACGCGCGCGACCTTGCCAACGCACTGCCGCGGGAGCGAACGCGCTTCGAATCGTTCGCCGGTGCGGGGCACATGCTCGCGTTCGAGCAGCCGAAGGCTGTGATGAACGTCATCAGGGAGTTCGTCCTGGACGACCTCTGAGCCCGAGCGGAGCTCGCTGTTGCTTTCCGCCGCAAGGGTTGTAAGGATCGCCACATGCGGCGCCTCTTCTCGTTGGTCGGGATTGGTATCTGCTGCGTAGCTGCACTCGGATCGGCGAGCCGCGCAGCACCCGCCGCGACTGCGGATCTGGAGATCGTGTTCCTCACCGCCGGGCTTCCGTCGACCTTCGTGGCGAACACGCCGTTCAGGCTGGAAGTGAGCGTTGGCAATCGCGGACCCGACCCAACGCATTTCCGCGTCCACATCCTGCTGCCGACGGGACTGCATCTATCCACCGCCTCAAGCCTCGAATGCGCCGGGACAACCGATCTCACCTGCGCTGAGGACACCGCGGCCCTGGGGTACGCCAAAGACGCAGGCGCGTTGTTCGTCGCGGACGCTCCGGGGTCCTACACGCTCGTAGCGCAGCTCACCGAATTGACGGCGACGGACCCCAACCCGGCAAACAACCAGGCGTCGCTCACCTTGAACGTCGCCGCCGCGACACCGACACCGTCTACGCCGCCCGCCCTTGCCGCTTCGCCTCTTTCCATCAAGCCGACACGGCCGACGGCCGGACATCCGCTCACGGTGTCGTTCCGGATCACCGATTCAACGAGCGGGACATCCGTGAAGCCGTCGTCGGTGGCATGCACCGCCAACCTCGGCACGCGAACGGCGCGGATCGTGAGTGGGGCTGCAGCCTGTGTCCTCCATCCGCCTGCGACTGCTCACGGAAAGACTCTGCGTGGCACGCTGACGGCAAAGGCGAAGGGCGCACGTCTGTCGAAACGGTTCTCGATTCACCTTCGGTAGGTAGCTGCCGCAAACCCCTAGGGCCGCTCGGGAAGCCGACGCGCGGACTCGAACCGCGGACCCCTTCATTACGAGTGAAGTGCTCTACCAGCTGAGCTACGTCGGCGGGCCGGCTGAGTGTAGCCGGGGCTAAACGGCGACAGGGTGCGCGCCGGCGAGCTCGCGCCGCAGCGTGACGAACATCGCTTCGAGCGCCAGCGACGGGTTCAGGTTGAACTCCTCGAGCGCCCGCCATACCTCGCGGACTGCCTCTGCGGCGCCGACCGCACCGTCCGCCGGCAACGTCTCGACGTCCGCGGCGAGCTCCTCGAGGCGGTCCGCATGCACGGCCGCATCGGCCGCGCCCGCCGCCACGACGACGAGGTCGCGATACCACGACTCGAGCGCCTCGAGACTCGCGAGCAGCTCGTCGCGCTCCGCGCCGCGCTGTGCACGCCGCACGCGCTGATCCGACTCGCGCGCGGGCAGGTCGACGTTCTCGAGGGCGGCCTCCTCGAGAGCGCGCGCCTCCTCGCCGCGCGCTCCCGCGATGTCGAGCAGAACCCTCGCCGCATCGGACGGGTGGAACGCCTCCTCGAGGTACACCGAGCGCGCCGTGCCGATGAGGGCGTCGCGCCGCGCGGCGGCGTCCGGGTCGAGGAGGCGGCGAGCACGATCGAGCCGCCCTGCAGACGCGCGCGCGAGGACGCCGCACCTCGGTCTCGCTCCGCTCTGGCGCCTCGGCCGCGATCCACTTACGCACAGCGTGCTCGGACAGCCGACGGAACGGAACGAGCTGACACCGTGAGAGGATCGTCTCCGGCAGGGGGCCGAGCTCGGCAGCGACGAGCACGACCACCGCATAGGGCGGCGGCTCCTCGAGATCCTTGAGCAGCGCGTCCGCCGCGTCCTCGTTCATGCGGTCGGCGTCGAGGACGAGGTAGACGCGGCGGTCGGCCTCGAACGGCCGCATGTGCAGGTCGTGGTGGAGCGCGCGGACGTCGTCGATCCGGATCATCTCGCCGAGTGGCTCGAGGACGTATAGGTCGGGGTGCGAGCGCGCCTCGACACGTCGGGCGTCGCCGAGGAGCGCTCCGGCGAACGCGTATGCCGCAGCGCGCTTCCCGACTCCCGGCGGACCGTGCAGGAGGAAGGCGTGCGCGCCCGCTTCGGCGAGCGCGGCGGAGAGAAGGCGCTTCGCCTCGGGCTGCTCAGGCACGGACGCGAAGGGCTCCATACACCTCCTCCGCGAGCTCGTCCGCCCCTCGCGTGGCATCGAGGACGACGATCCGCTCCGGAAAACGCTCGGCGAGCTCACGGTACCCCGCCGCAGCGCTGGCACGGAAGTCGTCGCCCTCGCGCTCGAGCCGGTCGTAGTGGCGCTGGATACGCGACGGCACGGCACTCGGAGCGAGCTCGAGCAGGAAGGTCCGGTCGGGAAGCACCCCGCCGATCGCGGCGAGGTTCAACTCGAGCATGCGCTCGAGCCCGAGCCCGCGCGCGACCCCTTGGTACGCGATCGACGAGTCGAGGTAGCGGTCGCAGATCACCGACGCACCGCGTTCGAGCGCCGGCCGGATCACCTCGTCGACGAGCTGCGCGCGGGCGGTGACGTACATGAGCGCCTCGGCCCACGGCCCGACGTGGTCGCCGTGGAGGACGAGCTCACGGAGCCTCTCGCCGAGGGCGGTTCCGCCCGGCTCCCGCGTCGCCACGACGTCGACGCCGTCCGCCAGCAGTCGCCGGTGCAGCAGCTCGGCCTGCGTCGACTTCCCGGATCCGTCGAGGCCCTCGAACGTGACGAACACGGCCCCATCCTACGGCGGTCCGTAGGATGCGCCCGTGCGGGCGATCGTGACCGGAGGCGCCGGCTTCGTCGGCTCGCACGTGGTCGACGCGCTCGTCGCGCGCGGCGACGAGGTGGCCGTGATCGACTCCCTCGTCCACGGTAAGGCCGAGAACGTCTCGAGCGGCGCGGGGCTCCACGTCCGCGACATCCGCGAGCCGCTCGACGACCTCTTCGACGAGGTGCGGCCGGAGGCGGTCTTCCACCTCGCGGCGCAGGCGGACGTCCGCGTCTCGGTCGAGGATCCCGTCGGAGACGGCGAGATCAACGTCCTCGGCACGGTGCGCGTGCTCGAGGCGGCGCGGAAGCACGGCGCCCAGGTCGTGTTCGCCTCGACGGGGGGCGCGATCTACGGCGAGTGCGCTGAGCCCGCGCGCGAGGACAAGCCGTGCGAGCCGCTCTCCCCGTACGGCACGGCGAAGCTCGCGGGCGAGGAGTACCTGCGGATGTACAACCGGCTCTACGACACGCGGCACATCGCACTGCGGTACGCGAACGTCTACGGGCCGCGCCAGGATCCGCACGGCGAGGCCGGCGTCGTCGCGATCTTCCTCGGCTCGCTCGTGCGCGGCGAGCAGGCCAAGATCTTCGGCGACGGGCTCCAGACGCGCGACTACGTGTACGTGGGAGACGTCGCGCGTGCAACCACCTCGACCGTCGGCCAGGATCGCGGCGTGTTCAACGTCGGGACCGGGCGCGAGACGTCGGTCGTCGAGCTCTACGAGCTGTGCGCGCAGGTCGCCGGCTCCGAGACGAAGGCCGAGCACGAGCCGGCGAGGCTCGGAGAGCTGCAGCGGAGCTTCCTCGACCCGGCGCTCGCCGCGAGCGAGCTCGGCTTCACCGCGATGGTGGGTCTCGAGGACGGCCTCCGCGCGACCTGGGAGTGGGTCCTGAAGGAATAGGCCCGGCGCGGGCGAATCCGATCGCCCGTGGATCATCCACTTCCCGCTCCCGACGCACTCGTCCGCCCCTGGCGGACAGCCGCCTACGTCGCCGTCGCGATCGCCGCCTTCGAGCTGCTCCTGCTCCTCCTCATCGGCGGCGGCAAGCTCGTCGGCTTCGTCGCCGACCGCGTCCAGGTGGCGGCGCAGAACCAGGTGCTGGCGCCGACGACCTCGCATGCCCGCCCGGCCACGCACCGGCAGGCGAAGCCGGCGGTCGCATCACGGCCACGACACGACGACGATGGTGCTCGTCCTGAACGGCAACGGGCGCACCGGTGCAGCCGCCTCCGCGGCGTCGCGCGTGCGCTCGCGCGGGTACCGCATCGGTGCGGTGACGAACGCGCCCCGCGCAGGTGCCCCGGAGCATCGTGATGTACCGCCCGGGGTTCGCCGGAGAGGGTCGTCGGCTCGGACGGGATCTCGGGGTCAGGCTCGTGACGCCGCTCGACGGGATCCGCGCAGGCGCCCTCGGCCGGGCTCAGCTCGTCTTCATCCTCGGGCCGTAGCCGCTACGAGCCGCGCGCGCAGCCGCCCTTGTTGACGGCCTTCCGGGCGACATCCAGCGGACCGCCCGGACGCCACTGACTGCCAGCAGGGTCGAGCGTGTAGGCGTTGTTGAGGAAGCGGTACGCGGCACAGAGGTTCCCGCGCACGTCGAACTCGAAGATCCCCAGCGTGTACCAGGTCTCCGGGTTGTCGGGCTGGAGCTGTACCGCCTCGATGTAGTCCCGCTCGGCTTTCCACGGCACCCGTCTCGCCTCCGACACGCGCGCGCGGGCGTACAGGGGATCGACCGAGACCGGGTCGAAGAACCGCGCGCGTTTCGCCTCGTCGAGCGCCCGCTGGAAGTCGCTCGCCGCGAGAGCGCGGGTCGAGCTGCGCTCGGCCCGGTCGGCGAGCCGCGGGAACGAGAACGAGACGAGCAGCGCGCCGGCGAGCAGGACCACCCCGAGCGCACCGAACGGCCAGCCGCGTCGCGAGCCCTCTGAGCGTCCGGCGACGGCGAGAACGCCGAGCGCGACCATCGTCGGCGCGGTCACGGCGAGGAAGTCCCAGTTGTAGTCGACGAGCGAGTGACCGACGTAGGCGGCCGGAAAGGCGACGAGGGCCGCCGCTGCAGCTCGCTCGGCGCCGGACAGGCGCCGGAGAGCACAGACGCAGACCGCAAAGCCGGCGAGAACGACTACGGCGAAGAGGGCGATCGCCGGAATCCCGCCTCCTGCGAGTTGCTGGAGCGGCACGCTGTGCGGCTCGACGACGGTGCGCGCATCCGAGCGGAAGCGCTTTCGGGCGATCTCGAAGGTTCCGGCCCCCGAGCCTGCCGGCCCGTAGTGCCGGTACACGTCGATCGCCTCGCCCCACCAGCAGAGCCGGCTGTTCGCGTCGAGCGAGCGCAGCCTGTCCGGGCTGTTGACGACCTCCGTGCAGTCGCGCTCGGAACTCACGGCTCGCGCCGCCGCGACCGAGCCACCGACCGCCAGCGCGAGCGCGAGCACGACCGCGGCCGCGAGCAGCCACCTCCCCACGCGCCGGCGCTTCTCGTCCGGGAACGATCTGCGCAGCCCGACGGCGAGCACCACCGCCACGACCGCCGCCCCAGCGAGGGCGAGCACCGCGAAGACCTTCCCGTCCGCGACGCGATCCGCGCGCAGGGCGACGTCCTCGGTGAGCGCGGGCCGGGTGAACGCCCAGCCACCGACGGCGAGCGCGGGCAGCGCCGACACGACGAGCAGCAGCCCGCTGCGTACACGCTCCGCGCCGACGAGCAGCCACAGCGCGATCACCCCGACGCCCACGACGATCCCGGCACGGGACAGGGTGAGCAGGAGCGCGAGCGCCGCGACGTACACGAGTAGCCCGCCCGCGACGCGAACCGGTCGGCGATGGTCGCGTGACGATCCGAGCCAGAGGCCGAGGACGAGAGCCACGTCCGCGAGCAGCGCCAGCGCATTCCAGTACCCGACCGGCTCGCGCAGGCGCGCGATCCGATCTCCGTCGGGATCGAGCGAAGGAATGGCCTTCGCGACGAGCGCCCAGGACAACGTCACGCCGAGCACGAGCGAGAGCAGCGAGGCGCCGAGACGGGCGGTCGCCTCCCGTCCGACCGCCCCGAGGACGAGCCCGAGCCCGAGGAAGGCCGCGTACGCCGCGGCTTTGTTGAACGCGTCCCAGCTCCGATCGCCGACGATCGACCACCACACGGTGGCGCCAGTCCACGTCACGAGGAGCACCATGGCGACGACCAGCGCCGCACCGGCGCGGCCCATGCGCGGCGCGGGGAGCCAGCCGAACGCGACCGCGATCAGCGAGGCGGCGAGCAGGACGACTGCGGCGCCCCCGACGGGCAGCGTCCCACCGTCGCCCGACGCGTCGCCTGCGAACATCGCAGCGGCGAGGACGGCGCCGACGAGGCCCGACAGCACCGCTGCTGCGGCCACCGCCGTCCGGCGCGCGGGCTCGGACGTCGAGGCCATGACGGGCCACGCTAGCACCCTCGCGAGCGAACCGCCTCGGCGTTTGGATGGTCCGGCGCGATGGGAAGAATCCCCGGATGCTCGCGAACGAGGAGCGCGTTCGCGCCGAGGACGAACCCGCGTCCACGGCGACCCCGCTTCGCGCCGTCGCCGAGCGGTCAGCGATCGCGACGCTCGTCGTCCTCGGAATCCTCAGCGTCGCGACCGCACTCTGGATCGGACGCATCGTCATCGCGCTCCTCTTCCTCGCGATGGTGATCGCAGCCGCGATCCGTCCGAGCGTCGAAGCCCTCAAGCGCCGTCGCGTGCCGCGCGGCGCAGGCGTGCTGATGCACTACGCCGTGTTCGCGGCGTCATCGCGCTCGCGCTCTGGTTCGTCGTGCCGGCCGCGACCGACCAGGTGTCGCGCGCGCTCGGGCCTGAGCACGGGCTACGGCAGGAGGCGAAGGGCACGACCGGGATCAAGCACGACGTGCTCGTCGCCCTCGACAAGAAGCTCAACGAGCTTCCCTCAGGCTCGAAGCTGATCGATCCCGCGGTGCAGTACGGCCGCGTCGCCTTCGAGGCCCTCATCGGCACGTTCTTCGTCTTCGCGACGGCGGCGTACTGGCTCGTCGAGCGCCAGCGCGCGATCGACGTCGTCTGCTCGATCCTGCCTCGCGCGAAACGCAAGACGGTGCGCGACACGTGGGAGCTGATCGACCTCCGGCTCGGTGCGTTCGTCCGGGGGCAGTGCGTCCTCATCGCGATCGTGGGGACGCTGCTCTCGGCCTCGTTCTGGGCCGTCGGTCTGCCCTACTGGCTCCTGGTCGGAACGTTCGCCGGAGTGGTCGAGATCGTCCCGGTCATCGGACCGCTCATCGCCGGAGTCGTCGCGATCGGGGTCGGGCTCTCGGTCTCGACCCACCTGGCGGTCATCGCCGGCCTTCTCGTCCTCGCCGTGCGGCTCCTCGAGGACTATCTCATCGTGCCGCGCGTGCTCGGCCACTCGGTGGGGCTCTCGCCTCTCGTCGTGCTCGTCTCCGTCACCTTCGTCGGGATCGTCTTCGGCGGCTACGCCGTGATCCTCGCCGTGCCCCTCGCGAGCGTCATCGTGACCCTCATCGACGTGATCGTCCGCGAGAAGGATCCCGCCGAGGAGGAGGTCCCTTCCGTCATCTTCCCGCCGAGCGACTCGGAATGACGCCCGTGGCCGATAGGGACTCGGGGCATGCCGTCTAACAGTTCGTTTACTCTCCTCTCACCACCGGCTCACCCCGCGCCGGAAAAATCGCCGTAGCCGGGATTCCGGCTCACCCAGTGAGATCTCACACGTGACACGCCTCCGCCCGTTTCGCGCGCTGCCGGCGCTGGTCGTGCTCGTCCTTGTAGTCGGTGTCGCACTTGGCGTCGCAAGCCCGGCCGGAGCGGCGACGCCGTGTGGCAAGAAGGTTCTCGGAGACTGGTTCGACAACGGCCGCATCGACCGCCTCTACCCGCTCAACTGCTACGAGGAGGCGATCGACGCGATCCCGCCCGACCTCCGCGACTACGCGGACGCGCAGGACGTCATCACACGCGCGCTGCAGGCCGCACTGCACCACAAGCTCACCGGCGGCGGCGCGGATCCGTCTCCGGGCGGCCGGAGGCGGCACCGGCTCCGGCGGCGGAGGAAGCGGCTCGAGCGGTGGCGAGGGGACGAGCGCCCAGGAGGCGCCCGGGGTCGACACGTCGAGCCCGTCGTCCGTACCGATCCCGCTCCTCGTCCTCGGCGGCATGTCGATCGTCCTGCTCGCGGCGGGCGGGTACGGGTACTGGTCTCGACGGCGGCAGGCGCACGCCGACGCCGGCGACGACGACAGCTCGATCGAGTAGCACCCGCCGTCCGGCACGACGTTTTCGAGCCGCGCAGGACGGGTACATCCGACGCTCCGTCGTCAGGAGTACACCCTGCTTCGCATCGCCGTCCTCGTGGCGGCCACGCTGGCCGCCCTCTCAGTGATCCAGCCGGCTTCCGGCGCGACCGCGTGCGCCACGCGCGTCCTGCGGGACTGGTCGGACGACGGGCATGTCGCGAGCCGCTACTCGCCGCCCTGCTACGAGGAGGCGATCGACGCGCTGCCCACCGACCTGCGCGACTACACGAACGCGCAGGACGTCATCACCCGCGCATTGACCCAGGCGGTGCGGAAGTCGGACGACGGCTCGAGTGCTCGGCAGTCCGAGGCCGCGTCCCCGCGCGTGGCGAGCGGGAACCACCCCGTGCCGCTCGGGCTGGCCGCCGTGGCAGTTGCAGCGGCCGTGCTCCTCGGTGCCGGTGTTGGCGGCTATCTGCTGCGCCGGTCGCGGGGCAGCACCGCGACCTGAGCAACATTCGGCTCCGTCGCCCGTTGCGCGGCGTCCGGCGAGTCGCTCCGCCCGGTACAATGAGTGCGTGGAATTTCCGCAATTTGCAGGCTTTTTGGCGCCTCTTCATGCCGTCCGGCACGCCTCCTACCATCCCCTGCCCGCTCGCTTGACGACCGTCGCTCACCCGGGCGGGGAGACGTAATGTCGAACACGGCCCGGGAGGCAACGATGGAAACCGCGGAGCAGGCACGAGTCAACGAGACGACGACGGACGAGGTGGTGAACACCGTCGTCGACGCAGAGACGCGTGTGGCGCCGAAGCGGTACTTCACGGTTCCGGGTCGCGACCCGTTCGAGGAGATCGAGTGGGAGGTGCGCGATGCGCACATCCCGGGCAAGGACGGCCCCGCGTTCGAGCAGAAGGACGTGGAGTTCCCACGATTCTGGTCGCAGACCGCGACGAACATCGTCGCCCAGAAGTACTTCCGCGGCCGCATGGCCTCGCCCGAGCGCGAGCGCTCGGTGAAGCAGATGATCGGTCGTATCGTCGACACGATCGGCGGCTGGGGTCGTGACGGCGGCTACTTCGAGACGGACGAGGAGGCCGACACCTTCGAGGCCGAACTCAAGGCGATCCTCGTCAACCAGTACGCGTCCTTCAACTCGCCCGTCTGGTTCAACGTCGGATTCGAGAAGAGCCCGCAGTGCAGCGCCTGCTTCATCCTCTCGATCGACGACTCGATGGAGTCGATCCTCGACTGGATCCGGCGGGAGGGGATCATCTTCCGTGGTGGCTCCGGCTCCGGCCTGAACCTCTCGCGCCTCCGCTCCTCGAAAGAGCAGCTCTCGAAGGGCGGCTACGCCTCCGGGCCGGTCAGCTTCATGCGCGGCGCCGATGCCTCCGCCGGGACGATCAAGTCCGGCGGCAAGACGCGGCGCGCGGCGAAGATGGTCGTGCTCGACGTCGACCACCCGGACGTCGAGGAGTTCATCTGGTGCAAGGCCAAGGAGGAGCGCAAGGCGCGCGTCCTCGAGCAGGCCGGCTACGACATGTCGCTGAACTCGCCCGACTGGGCGTCCATCCAGTACCAGAACGCGAACAACTCCGTCCGCGTCACGGATCAGTTCATGGAAGCCGTGATCGAGGACAAGGAGTGGAGCCTCACCGCCCGCACCGACGGCTCGGTCGTCGAGACGACGGACGCGCGCAACCTGCTTCGGCAGATCGCCGAGGCGGCCTGGGAGTGCGCCGACCCGGGCGTGCAGTACGACACGACCATCAACTCCTGGCACACACTCCCGAACACGGGCCGGATCAACGCCTCGAACCCGTGCTCCGAGTACATGTCCATCGACGACTCGGCGTGCAACCTCGCCTCGCTGAACCTCATGAAGTTCCGGCGCCCCGACGGCGAGTTCGATGTCGAGGCGTTCGAGCACGCAGTGGACGTCGTGTTCCTCGCGCAGGAGATCGCGGTCGGCTACTCGTCGTACCCGACGCCTGAGATCGGCAAGAATGCCCGGGCCTTCCGTCAGCTCGGGCTCGGCTACGCGAACCTCGGCGCATTGCTCATGGCTCGCGGGCTCCCGTACGACTCCGACGAAGGGCGAGCGTACGCTGCGGCGATCACCGCGCTCATGACCGGCCGCGGATACCGCAAGTCGGCCGAGGTCGCGCGTCGCATGGGCCCGTTCGCGGGCTACCAGCCGAACGCCGCCGCGATGACGGGCGTCATCGCGAAGCATCGAGCGGCGGTGGGGAACATCGACCACGCGACCTCGGTGCCCGACGATCTCCTGTCGGCGGCCCGGCGTGCGTGGGACGACGCCTTGTCGCTCGGAGAGGTCTCGGGCTTCCGCAACGCGCAGGCGACCGTGCTCGCCCCGACCGGGACGATCAGCTTCATGATGGATTGCGACACGACCGGGGTCGAGCCCGACTTCTCGCTCGTCAAGTCGAAGAAGCTCGTCGGCGGCGGAGAGATCACGATCGTGAACAAGACCGTCCCGATGGCGCTCGCCGAGCTCGGCTACGCACCGACCGAGGCGGACGAGGTGGTCGCGTTCATCGACGAGCGGAACACCGTCGTCGGCGCGCCGCACCTGAAGACCGACCACTACCCCGTCTTCGACTGCGCGATCGGCGACCGCGCGATCCACTACATGGGTCACGTGAAGATGATGGGGGCGGTCCAGCCGTTCATCTCGGGCGCGATCTCGAAGACCGTCAACCTCCCCGAGGAGATCACGGTCGACGAGGTCTCGCAGCTCCTCATCGAGTCCTGGCAGCTCGGCGTCAAGGCGATCGCGATCTACCGCGACAACTGCAAGGTCGCGCAGCCGCTCTCGAAGAAGGGAGACGCCGGCGCGACGACGCTCGCTCCGGTGTCGGTCGGGACGGGCGCGCTGCCGCAGCGCCGCCGCCTGCCGGACGACCGGATGGAGGTCGGCCGCAAGTTCAAGGTCGGCGAGTACGAGGGCTACATCCACGTCGGCCTCTTCGAGGACGGGACGCCGGGCGACATCTTCGTGGACATCGCGAAGGAGGGCACGACCCTCGCCGGGCTCATGAACTCGTTCATGATCTCCGTCTCGCTCGGCCTCCAGTACGGGGTGCCGCTCGAGGTGTACGTCTCGAAGTTCAGCCACATGCGCTTCGAGCCGTCGGGGATGACGAACGACGCGGACATCCGCGTCGCGAAGTCGATCGTCGACTACATCTTCCGCTGGATGGGCAAGAAGTTCCTCTCGGCCGACCAGCAGGAAGAGGCCGGGATCCTGACGCCCGAGGTGAAGGCCCGCCTCGCTGCGGCCTACGCGGACGCCGGAGAGTCTTCGGCAGCTGCCCTCACCGCACTCGAGCCCGTGCCTCAGGGTCAGACGGCGCTCTTCAACCAGTGGGAGGACGCGGTCGAGTGCGCGCGCTGCGGCGGCCGCATGGTGCGGACGGGCTCGTGCTACACGTGCCGCGACTGCGGCACGAACACCGGCTGCAGCTAAGCAACGCGGCATCGTGAACGAGGGAGAGCCGCGGCGACGCGGCTCTCTTGCGGTGGGCGCGGACCGCAGCGGATCGCGCTGAACGCGCGGCACGTTGACCACGGTGGGCGGCCCAGTCTTCGGGTTCATGTCGCCCGGCGAGTGCTCGACGATGACGACCGACCGATGCTCGACGTGCTGAAGGGATTCCACGGATCGACCATCGACGCACCGTCGCGCCGACTCTGGCAACCCGATCCAGAGCGGCTTGAGGCTCGGTTCGAGCGCTTCCTTTCCGCGAGCTAGCGGCGAGAATCCTGCGCATGTCGACCCGCCGCTGGATGGCTCTTGCGTTCGCCCTCGGGTCGAGCTGCTTCCTGGTCGGGCCCTTCCCGGGCTACCTCGAGCTCGTCGGCGACTCGGCCGACGCGATCACGTTCTTCGTCGGCTCGATCCTCTTCACGATCGGCGGCGCACTGCAGAGCTGGCTCGCGTGGCCGAGCCGCCGCTCGCCCGGCGACGGACGAGCGGCGTGGTGGTCGTCGATCGTCCAATCCACCGGGACGCTCTTCTTCAACGTCACGACGTTCGAGGCGATGCACACGGCCCTGACGAGCTCGCAGTACGACCAACGCGTCTGGCTGCCCGACTGGCGCGGCTCGATCTGCTTCCTCGTATCGGGTGCGATCGCCTACCGCGCTTCGTCACGCCGCCGCTGGCACGGGTGGCTACCCGTTCGTGGCGGACCCGGCTGGTGGCAGCCGGCAGTCAACCTCCTCGGCTGCGTCTTCTTCGGCATCTCCGCGGTGGCTGGCTACGTCGTGCCGTCGACGGGCTCGATGCTCGACATGGCGGCCGCCAACTGGAACACGTCTCTTGGCGCCGCCTGCTTCCTCGCCTGTTCGGTGGACACGTTGCGCAGTGACGCGGTGGCGAAGGTGCCGCTCCGCACGCGCCTGCACGAGCTCGAGCACGACCTCGAGCGAGCTCGTCCGCGCGCGCAGCGATAGCCTGCCCCGGATGTCCACCGCGACCGCACACACGCGGCTGTGGCACCCGTTCGCGGCCATGGGCAAGGTCGACGGCCACGAGCTGGCGCTCACACGCGGAGAAGGCTGCCGGGTGTGAGACGCGGACGGGAACGAGTACCTGGACGCGACCGCCGGGCTCTGGTTCGTCAACGTCGGCCATGGTCGAGCGGAGATCGCTGACTGAGGCCATTCGAGAGACGATCGCGTCGCTCGAGGGCTGACCTCACAAGCGCAGCCGATAGACGCGCCGGACACGACCGCCCTCGAAGGCGAGGTCGACCCGAGCGACCACCGGCCCGACGGGCGCGCGGCGGAGTGGTAGGACGAGAACGCCGCGCGTACCGGGTCGGAGCAAGCTCGGACCGGCGGTGAGCCTCGCGAGCCGACGCCCGCCACGCTCGAGGGACACGGCGACACGCCCGCGAGCGAGGGTTTCCGTGACGTTGCCGTGGTTTCCGAGCTCGAGCTCGAGCGTGCGGCGGGCGCGCTGCGCACGCGAGACACGAAGTCCCAGCAGGACGAGCCGGCGCACGACCGTACCGGGCGTGCGAACGACGACGACGACACCTAGCCGCATTCGAGCAGCGACACCTACTTCGAGCTGCCGACGCGACGTCATGAGAAGCAGCGCGTCGTGATCCCCCGGCTCGGCATGAGGCGGAGGTCGCGCCGTGACGGCAACGCCGGCAGACGCGTGTGGTTTGAGTGCGACGACGCGCGGGCGGAAGCTCAGCCAGCGCGCCGCTGAACGCTGCTGACCCGACGCGGCGACGATCTCGGCCGCCCGCGCAGATCGAGCGCGAACCCGGCGCGAGTGACGTCGACGACGACGTTGCTCGTGCCGGCGTTGGTCAGACGAACCGTCGCGCGTCCTGCTCCCGCGAGGTTCAGGTGCGACGGCGACGCAGTGAGGGCGACCGGAGGTGCAGGCGTGCTTCTCGCGCCCGCCGAAGCGGACGCGAGCAGCAGTACGAGCCCGAGCGTCGGCACGCGGACGACGCTGGCGATCATCGTCCGATCGCCGTGTAGGTGATCGTCGCCGTGTAATGACCGGGCGGAACGACCGGCAGCGGCGCCGTGAAGCTCACGTTCGTCGGCCAGACGTCTCCTCCAGTCGCGCTTCGGGCGGACGACGTGCCGATGAGGAGATCGGACGCGGGGGCGATCGGAATCGCGACCTTCGCCCCTCCGGCCAGCTGCGGGCCGATCTGGGCGCCGGCCGGCGCCGTCGCCGTCATCCCGAGCGGCAGGTCGGCCGGCGCGAAGGCCGACCGGTGCACCGAGAGCCCGTAGCCGGCTGCGTCGTTGCTCGAGACCGTGACCCGCTCCGAGATCGCGGCCGGGCTCTCGCCCGAGTTGGCGTTCCCGAAGCTGATGTTCTGTCGCTCGAGCGCGATCGACAGGGCCGACTGGATGTCGACGTCGACTCCGGCACCCGCACTCACGCCACCCGAGGGCGGAGGCGGGCCGCCCGTGCACGGCGCGGTCGTCGTCGCCGAGTTCCGGGGCGTGGGCGACGCGCTCGAGAAGTCGCTCGCGTTCGCGTCCGTGTCGGTGCAGCCGTCGCTCGCCCGCGATGCCACGGTCGTGTTGCTCAAGGCACCGGCTGCGCCGGAGCCCTCGTAGTCCGTCGCAGAGCCGTACCCGATGAGATCAGCCACGAGGGGATCGGCCGAGCAGCTCCCAACCGCGCCGCCGCACGTGAGAGCGTTGGTGCTGCGGACGAGAGCGATCTTGCCGCCCGTGTTCGCGAGGTTCGTCGTCCCCGTCGCGTCGGCGACGGGAGCGGGCCCCCGATTGCGGCAGCCGATGCGAGCTGGACGAGGTAGTAGCCGCCGGCGGGGACCGAGCCCGCGAGCGGCGTCGGCTGCCAGCTCGTGCCCGTGGCCGACGCGTACTGGATCGACCACGAGCCGAGGTCGATGGAGGTGGTGCCGCGGTTGAAGAGCTCTACGAAGTCGTTCGCGAACGTCGCGCCGCTGTTGCCGCCGCCCGCGTAGACCTGGCTGACGACCATTCCGGAGGACGCGCTTCCGGCAACCGGCGCGCCGAGGAGCGCGCCGACGAGAAGCAGGAGAGGGACGAGCCGAGCTCGATGCATGGGCAGCTCCGATCGGAGAGGGAACATGACGACACTCCTCGTACCGGCCGGTCGTCGGCACCGAAACTGTCCTTTCGCGAATCGGCGCTGGTTCGCCAGGGACTTGTTGCACGCAGGCGAGCTCAAGCGCGTCCGACAGTAGATTGGGCTGGTGAGCTTCTTCTCCGGCGCCGACGCGTACGACCGGTTCATGGGCCGATACTCGGTCGAGCTCGCGCCCTTGTTCGCCGACTTCTCCGGCGTCGAACCGGGCCTGCGCGTCGTCGACGTCGGCTGCGGCCCCGGCGCGCTCACGACGGAGCTCGTCGCGCGGCTCGGCGCGGAGTCGGTCGCGGCGGCCGATCCGACGGAGCCCTTCGTCGAAGCCGTTCGCGAGCGAAATCCGGGCGTCGACGCAGACTCGCGCCCGCGGAGAATCTGCCGTTCGACGTCGGATGAGTTCGACTCGGCGCTCGCGCAGCTCGTCGTCCATTTCATGACCGATCCCGTCGCCGGTCTCCGGGAGATGGGTCGGGTCACGCGCCAGGGTGGGCTCGTGGCCGCCTGCGTCTGGGATCACGCGCCCGGTGGAAGCGGTCCGCTCAGCCTGTTCTGGGAGGCGACGCACCAGCTCGATCCGGGAAGTCGCGGCGAGTCGTACATGGCAGGAACGGGAGAAGGCGACCTCGCCACGCTCTTTGCGGAGGCCGGAATCTCGTCCGTCGAGGACGGCGCCCTGACGTTCGAAGTCGAGCACGCGTCCTTCGAGGAATGGTGGGAGCCGTACACCCTCGGCGTCGGGCCGGTGGGCGTCTACGTCGACGGTCTCGACGAGGTCGGCGTGGAGCGGCTCCGCGAAGCCTGCCGCGCGCTGCTCCACCGGCGCCGTTCACGCTCTCGATCCGGGCGTGGGCGGCCAGGGGTCGTGCCTGACTTCCGCGCTTAGCGAAACGCGCTCCCGCAGGCGAACGTAGAGGTGGTCAGGCGCTCGTATCACTCCGCGATGCAGCTCGGTCCAGGAGCCGGCACGCGAGTGCAGAACCCGGTCGGCGGCCCGCTCACGTTCAAGGTGCGCGGCGCCGAGACCGGCGGCGTCCTGACAGTGCTCGAGAGCGAGATCGCGGCCGGCGACGGCCCGCCGTACCACGTCCACGCGCACGAGGACGAGACGCTGTACGTGCTCGATGGGAGCTTCCGGTTCCGGCTCGGCGACGACGTGCGCGCCGCACCGGTCGGCTCCTTCGTCCACGTTCCACGCGGCCTCCCGCACTGCTTCCAGAACGTCGGCGACGACGCAGGCCGCCTGCTCGTGACGTTCACGCCCGCCGGAATGGAGCGCTTCTTCGAGCGGTTCGCGGAGAGCTCACGCCACAGTCGAGCCCGGCCGAGGCGTTCAAACTGGCCGGTGCTGGAGCGGGCCCGGAGGTCCTCGGAGCACCTCTCGCCGTTTCGCGTCCAGGCGAGCATCTGAGCCGTGCTCGAACTCCGACCGAACTGCGAGCTCTGCGACAAGGACTTGCCCCCCGAGGCGTCCGACGCGCGGATCTGCTCGTACGCAGTGCACCTTCTGCGCGAGCTGCGTCGAGAGCGTCCTCCACGACGTGTGCCCGAACTGCGGCGGCGGCTTCCAGGTGCGTCCCGTCCGCCCGCGGCGAGCATGGCGCCCGGGAGCCGGGCTCGATACCGACCCAGCTGGAACCGCGCGGCGACACACGCCGTATGGCAGCGACGAACTCGCGGCGTTCGTCGCGCGTATCGAGGACATCCCTCCCGCGGAGCGCTGGCCACGAGCCGTTGACTGGCGCAGCCCGGTGATGCGAACATATGTTCGTGCCCGGCTCGGCGTCGATCCTCCACGCGGACGCCGACGCGTTCTTCGCCTCCGTCGAGCAGCGCGACGACCGGCGGCTGCGCGGCCGTCCGGTGATCGTCGGGGCAGGCGTGGTGCTCGCAGCGAGCTACGAGGCGAAGGCGTGCGGGATCCGAACCGCGATGGGGGGCCGCCGCGCGCGCCAGCTCTGCCCCCACGCCGTCGTCGTCCCACCGAGGATGTCCGCGTACTTCGAGGCGAGCAAGGCCGTGTTCGAGGTCTTCGAGGACACGACTCCGCTCGTCGAGGGGTTGTCGATCGACGAGGCATTCCTCGACGTACGGGCTCGAGCGCCTCGCCGGGTTCGCCGCTCGGCGATGTCGAGCGGCGACCCGGCGAGACGCTCGAGCCCCCGCAACGTCCAGGAAGGCCTCGTCGATCGAGAACCCCTCGACGAGGGGCGTCGTGTCCTCGAAGACCTCGAACACGGCCTTGCTCGCCTCCGAGTAGACCGACATGCCTGGGAGTGGACGACGACGGCGTGCGGGCAGAGCTGGCGCGCGCGGCGGCCGCCCAGTGGCCGTCCTGGATCCCGTACGCCTTCGCCTCGTAGCTCGCTGCGGAGCACCACGCCGCCCCCCACGATCACCGGCCGCCCGCGCAGGCGCCGGTCGTCGCGCTGCTCGACGGAGGCGAAGAAGGCGTTAAGGCGTCCGCGTGGAGAATGGTCGCCGGAGCAGGACACGAACATATGTTCGCATCACCGGGCGACGCTTCTGACAACGCCGCGTAAGGAGGACTAGCGCCTCCGCTCGCAGGCATGCCGCGAGACGCGCGACGAACGCTGCGAGCTCGTGGCGGCCATACGTCGTATGTCGCCGCCCGGTGCCGGCAGGGTCGGGCATCCAGGCCCGGCTCCCGTCGCGCCACGCCCGCCGCGGGCGAACGGGCCGGATCTGGAAGCCGCCCCCGCAGTTCGGGCACGCCGCGTGGAGGACGCTCTTCGACGCAGCCGGCGCAGAAGGTGCACTCGTACGAGCAGATCCGCGCGTCGGGCGCCTCGGGCGGCAAATCCTTGTCGCAGAGCTCGCAGTTCGGTCGGAGCTCGAGCACGCGTCAATGCTCGGCCTGGATGCGAAACGGCGAGAGGATGCTCCGAGTACCTCCGGGCCCGCTTCAGCACCGGCCAGTTTGAACGCCTCGCTCGGGGCTCGACGGCGGCGTGAGCTCCGCGAACCGCTCGAAGAGCTCATTCCGGCGGGCGTGAACGTCACGAGCAGGCGGCCTGCGTCGTCGCCGACGTTCTGGAAGCAGTGCGGGAGGCCGCGTGGAACGTGGACGAAGGAGCCGACCGGGTGCGGCGCGCACGTCGTCGCCGAGCCGGAACCGGAAGCTCCCATCGAGCACGTACAGCGTCTCGTCCTCGTGCGCGTTGACGTGGTACGGCGGGCCGTCGCCGGCCGCGATCTCGCTCTCGAGCACCGTCAGGACGCCGCCGGTCTCGGCGCCACGCACCTTGAACGTGAGCGGGCCGCCGACCCGGTTCTGCACTCGCGTGCCGGCTCCTGGACCGAGCTGCATCGCGGGAGTGTACGAGCGCCTGACCACCTCGACGTTCGCCTGCGGAGTGCGTTTCGCTAAGCGCGGAAGTCAGGCACGACCCCTGGCCGCCCACGCCCGGATCGAGAGCGTGAACGGCGCCGGTGGGAGCAGCGCGCGGCAGGCTTCGCGGAGCCGCTCCACGCCAGCCTCGTCGAGACCGTCGACGTAGACGCCCACCGGCCCGACGCCGAGGGTGTACGGCTCCCACCATTCCTCGAAGGACGCGTGCTCGACTTCGAACGTCAGGGCGCCGTCCTCGACGGACGAGATTCCGGCCTCCGCAAAGAGCGTGGCGAGGTCGCCTTCTCCCGTTCCTGCCATGTACGACTCGCCGCGACTTCCCGGATCGAGCTGGTGGGTCGCTTCCCAGAACAGGCTGAGCGGGCCGCTTCCTCCGGGCGCGTGATCCCAGACGCAGGCGGCCACGAGTCCACCCTGCCGCGTGACCCGACCCATCTCCCGGAGACCGGCGACGGGATCGCTCATGAAGTGGACGACGAGCTGTGCGAGCGCCGCGTCGAACTCGTCCGACTCGAAAGGCAGCTCCTCCGCGGGCGCGAGTCTCGCGTCGACGCCCGGATTTCGTTCGCGAACGGCTTCGACGAAGGGCTCCGTCGGATCGGCGGCCGTGACCGACGCGGCGCCGAGCCGTGCGACGAGCTCCGTCGTGAGCGCGCCGGGGCCGCAACCGACGTCGACGACGCGTTGACCCGATTCGACGCCGGAGAAGTCGGCAAACAGGGGCGCGAGCTCGACCGAGTACCGGCCCATGAACCGGTCGTACGCGTCCGCGCCGGAGAAGAAGCTCACGCGCCCAATCTACTGCCGGACGCGCTCGAGCTCCTGCGAGTGCAACAAGCACTGGCGAACCAGCGCCGATTCGCGAAAGGACAGTTTCGGCGGCGCCGGCGCGGCCGGTACCGAGGAGGGCGTCATGTTCCCTCTCCGATCGGAGCTGCCCATGCATCGAGCTCGGCTCGTCCTTCTCCTGCTTCTCGTCGGCGCGCTCCTCGGCGCGCCGGCTGCCGGAAGCGCGTCCTCCGGAATGGTCGTCAGCCAGGTCTACGCGGGCGGCGGCAACAGCGGCGCGACCTTCGCGAACGACTTCGTAGAGCTCTTCAACCGCGGCACCACCTCCATCGACCTCGGCTCGTGGTCGATCCAGTACGCGTCGGCCACGGGCACGAGCTGGCAGCCGACGCCGCTCGCGGGCTCGGTCCCCGCCGGCGGCTACTACCTCGTCCAGCTCGCATCGGCTGCCGCAATCGGGGGCCCGCTCCCGTCGCCCGACGCGACGGGGACGACGAACCTCGCGAACACGGGCGGCAAGATCGCTCTCGTCCGCAGCACCAACGCTCTCACGTGCGGCGGCGCGGTTGGGAGCTGCTCGGCCGATCCCCTCGTGGCTGATCTCATCGGGTACGGCTCTGCGACGGACTACGAGGGCTCCGGGGCAGCCGGTGCCTTGAGCAACACGACCGTGGCATCGCGGGCGAGCGACGGCTGCACCGACACGGACGCGAACGCGAGCGACTTCTCGAGCGCGTCGCCCGCGCCCCGGAACTCGGCGTCGACGACCGCGCCGTGCACGGGCGGTCCGCCTCCGCCCTCGGGTGGCGTGAGTGCGGGTGCCGGAGTCGACGTCGACATCCAGTCGGCCCTGTCGATCGCGCTCGAGCGACAGAACATCAGCTTCGGGAACGCGAACTCGGGCGAGAGCCCGGCCGCGATCTCGGAGCGGGTCACGGTCTCGAGCAACGACGCAGCCGGCTACGGGCTCTCGGTGCACCGGTCGGCCTTCGCGCCGGCCGACCTGCCGCTCGGGATGACGGCGACGGCGCCGGCCGGCGCCCAGATCGGCCCGCAGCTGGCCGGAGGGGCGAAGGTCGCGATTCCGATCGCCCCCGCGTCCGACCTCCTCATCGGCACGTCGTCCGCCCGAAGCGCGACCGGAGGAGACGTCTGGCCGACGAACGTGAGCTTCACGGCGCCGCTGCCGGTCGTTCCGCCCGGTCATTACACGGCGACGATCACCTACACGGCGATCGGACGATGATCGCCAGCGTCGTCCGCGTGCCGACGCTCGGTCTCGTACTGCTGCTCGCGTCCGCTTCGGCGGGCGCGAGCAGCACGCCTGCACCTCCGGTCGCCCTCACTGCGTCGCCGTCGCACGTGAACCTCGCGGGAGCAGGACGCGCGACGGTTCGTCTGACCAACGCCGGCACGAGCAACGTCGTCGTCGACGTCACTCGCGCCGGGTTCGCGCTCGATCTGCGCGGGCGGCCGAAGATCGTCGCCGCGTCGGGTCAGCAGCGTTCAGCGGCGCGCTGGCTGAGCTTCCGCCCGCGCGTCGTCGCACTCAAACCACACGCGTCTGCCGGCGTTGCCGTCACGGCGCGACCTCCGCCTCATGCCGAGCCGGGGGACCACGACGCGCTGCTTCTCATGACATCGCGTCGGCAGCTCGAAGTGGGTGTCGCTGCTCGAATGCGGCTAGGGGTCGTCGTTGTCGTTCGCACGCCCGGTACGGTCGTGCGCCGGCTCGTCCTGCTGGGACTTCGTGTCTCGCGTGCGCAGCGCGCCCGCCGCACGCTCGAGCTCGAGCTCGGAAACCACGGCAACGTCACGGAAACCCTCGCTCGCGGGCGAGTCGCCGTGTCCCTCGAGCGTGGCGGGCGTCGGCTCGCGCGGCTCACCGCCGGCTCGAGCTCGCTTCGACCCGGTACGCGCGGCATTCTCGTCCTACCACTCCGCCCCGCGCTCGTCGGGCCGGTGGTCGCTCGGGTCGACCTCGCCTACGACGGCGGTCGTGTGCGGCGCGTCTATCGGCTGCGCTTGTGAGGTCAGCCCTCGAGCGACGCGATCGTCTCTCGAATGGCCTCAGTCAGCGATCTCCGCGCGGACCGTGGCCGACGTTGACGAACCAGAGCACGGCGGTGAGCATACAGGTACTCGTTCCGTCCACGTCCCGCACGCCCGGCAGCATCTCCGCGTGTGAGCACCAGCTCGTGGCCGTCGACCTTGCCCATGGCCGCGAACGGGTGCCACAGCCGCGTGTGTGCGGTCGCGGTGGACATCCGGGGCAGGCTATGGCGGCGCGCGCGCGGACGAGCTCGCTCGAGGTCATGCTGTTCGAGCTCGTGCAGGCGCGTGCGGAGCGGCACCTTCGCCACCGCGTCACTGCGCAACGTGTACACCGCACAGGCGAGGAAGCAGGCGGCGCTTAGAGAACGTGTTTCCAGTTCGGCAGCCGCCATAGTCGAGCATCGAGCCCGTCGACAGCACGACGTAGCCAGCCACCGCGGAGATGCCGAAGAAGACACAGCCGAGGAGGTTAACTGCCGGCTAACCACCACCGGGCCGCCACGAACAGTTTGCCACCCGGCCAGCGGCGGCGTGACGGAGCGCGGTAGGCGATCGCACCCGATACGAGCATGCAGATCGAGCACGCGCCAGTCGGGCTGCGGCAGAGGCGTTGGTCTGGTATTGTCGGCTCGTCGTGAGGGCCGTTGTGTGCATCGCCTCGAACGTCGTGACGTTGAAAAAGAGCGTCCCGGCGGATTGGACGATCGACGAACACATCGGCGCTCGTTATTTGCTGGGTGAGTGGCGGCTCGGCCACGCGGCCAGCTCTGCAGTGCGCCCCCGATCGTGAAGAGAATCGAGCCGACGAAGAACGTGATCGCATCGGCCGAGTCGCCGACGAGCTCGAGGTAACCCGGGGAGGGCCCGACCAGGGAGCAGCTCGAACCCGAGGGTTAAGGGAGGGCCATCCAGCAGCGGGTCGACATGTGCAGGATTCTCGTCGCTAGCTCGCGGCAAGGAAGCGCTCGAACCGAGCCTCAAGCGGCTCTTGGAGCCGGATACCAGGTCGCGCGACGGTGCATCGATGGTCGATCCGTGGAAATCCCTTCAGCACGTCGAGCATCGGTCGGTCGTCATCGTCGATCATCGCCGGGCGACATGAACACGAAGACTGGGCCGCCCACCGTGGTCGACGTGCTGCGGTTCAGGGATCCGCGGGAGTCCGCCCCCACCGCAAGAGAGCCGCCCCGGCTCTCCCTCGTTCAATGATGCCGCCTTGCTTAGCTGCAGCCGGTGTTGGTGCCGCAGTCGCGGCACGTGTAGCAGGAGCCCGTCCGCACCATGCGGCCGCCGCAGCGCGCGCACTCGACGGCGTCCTCCCACTGGTTGAAGAGCGCCGTCTGGCCCGGGGCGGCCGGCTCGAGCGCGGCGACGGCGGCTGCCGCGTCTCGCCGGCGTCCGGGTAGGCCGCGGCGAGCCGCGCCTTCACCTCGGGCGTGAGGATCCCGGCCTCCTCCTGCTGGTCGGCGGAGAGGAACTTCTTCCCCATCCAGCGGAAGATGTAGTCGACGATCGACTTCGCGACGCGGATGTCCGCGTCGTTCGTCATCCCCGAGGGCTCGAAGCGCATGTGGCTGAACTTCGAGACGTAGACCTCGAGCGGCACCCCGTACTGGAGCCCGAGCGAGACGGAGATCATGAACGAGTTCATGAGGCCGGCGAGGGTCGTGCCCTCCTTCGCGATGTCGACGAAGATGTCGCCGGGCGTGCCGTCCTCGAACAGGCCGACGTGGATGTATCCCTCGTACTCGCCGACCTTGAACTTGCGGCCGACCTCGGTGCGGTCGTCCGGGAGCCGGCGCCGCTGCGGGTGGCCGGCGAGGGCGGCCGAGATCGGCTCGAGCGTGGTTGCGCCGGCGTCGCCCTTCTTGGAGAGCGGCTGCGCGACCTTGCAGTTGTCGCGGTAGATCGCTATCGCCTTCACACCGAGCTGCCACGACTCGACGAAGAGCTGCGAGATCTCGTCGACCGTGACCTCCTCGGGAAGATTCACAGTCTTCGAAATCGCACCCGAGATGAAGGGTTGGACGGCGCCCATCATCTTCACGTGCCCCATGTAGTGGATCGCGCGGTCGCCGATCGCGCAGTCGAAGACCGGGTAGTGCTCGGTCTTGACGTACGGCGCGCCGACGACGGTGTTCCGCTCGTCGATGTACGCGACGATCTCCTCGACTTCGTTCGGTGCGTAGCCGAGCTCCCCGAGCGCCATCGGGACGGTCTTGTTGACGATCGTGATCTCGCCGCCGCCGACGAGTCTCTTCGACTTGACGAGCGAGAAGTCCGGCTCGACCCCGGTCGTGTCGCAGTCCATCATGAAGCTGATCGTTCCGGTCGGGGCGAGGACGGTCGCCTGCGCGTTTCGGAAGCCGGAGACCTCGCCGACCTCGAGCGCGTCGTCCCAGGCCCGGCGGGCGGCGCTGAGCAGGTCGTCGGGCACCGAGCTCGCGTGGTCGATGTTGCCGACTGCGGCCCGGTGCTTCGCGATGACGCCTGTCATCGCGGCCGCGTTCGGCCGATAGCCGGCGAACGGGCCCATGCGCTTTGCGACCTGGGCCGACTTGCGGTACGCGCGGCCGGTCATGAGCGCGGTGATGGCGGCGGCGTAGGCGCGGCCCTCGTCGGAGTGGTATGGGAGCCCGCGCGCCATCAGAAGCGCACCGAGGTTCGCGTACCCGAGACCGAGCTGGCGGTATGCCTTCGCGTTCCGCTCGATCTCGGGAGTCGGGTAGGACGAGTAGCCGACGGCGATCTCCTGCGCGAGGAAGACGACGTCGACCGCGTGCTCGAACCTCTCGACGTCGAACTCGCCGTCCGCGCGTCTGAACCTCATGAGGTTGAGCGAGGCGAGGTTGCAAGCACTGTCGTCGATGGACATGTACTCCGAGCACGGATTGGAGGCGTTGATGCGGCTCGTGTTCGGGAGCGTGTGCCAGGTGTTGATCGTCGTGTCGTACTGGAGGCCCGGATCGGCGCACTCCCACGCGGCCTCGGCCATCTGGCGAAGGAGGCCGCGGGCGTCGGTCGTCTCGACGACGGTGCCGTCGGTGCGCGCGGTCAGGTTCCACTCCTTGCCCTCGATCACGGACTCCATGAACGTGTCCGTCAGGCGGACCGAGTTGTTCGCGTTCTGGTACTGGATCGAGGCCCAGTCGGGCGAGTCGAGCGTCATGTCGTAACCCGCTGCCTCGAGGACGCGTGCCTTGCGCTCCTCCTTGGCCTTGCACCAGATGAACTCCTCGACGTCAGGGTGGTCGACGTCGAGGACGACCATCTTCGCCGCGCGCCGCGTCTTGCCGCCGGACTTGATCGTGCCGGCGGACGCGTCGGCACCGCGCATGAAGGAGACGGGGCCGGACGCGTAGCCGCCCTTGGAGAGCTGCTCCTTGGAGGAGCGGAGCCGGGAGAGGTTGACACCCGAGCCGGAGCCGCCACGGAAGATGATCCCCTCGCGCCGGATCCAGTCGAGGATCGACTCCATCGAGTCGTCGATCGAGAGGATGAAGCACGCGCTGCACTGCGGCTTCTTCTCGAAGCCGACGTTGAACCAGACCGGGGAGTTGAAGGAGGCGTACTGGTTGACGAGGATCGCCTTCAGCTCGGCCTCGAAGGTGTCGGCGTCGTCGTCGGTCGCGAAGTAGCCGCCGTCGCGACCCCAGCCGCTGATGGTCTCGACGATGCGGCCGATCATCTGCTTGACGGAGCGCTCGCGCTCGGGCGATGCCATGCGGCCGCGGAAGTACTTCTGGGCGACGATGTTCGTCGCGGTCTGCGACCAGAACTTCGGGAACTCGACGTTCTTCTGCTCGAAGGCGGGGCCGTCCTTGCCGGGAATATGGGCGTCGCGGAGCTCCCATTCGATCTCCTCGAACGGGTCGCGGCCGGAGACCGTGAAGTAGCGGGGCGGAGCGACGCTCGCGTCCTCCTCGACGACCGTGTTCACGATCTCCGAGGCGGTCGCGGGGACCGTCTCGCTGACGTGCGCCTGCTCCGTTGTTGCCATCGTTGCCTCCCGAGCCGAGTCCGACATCAAGACCTACCGCCCGGGGAACGACGAGCGTCGAGCGAGCGGACGTCGGATGCTAGGACGGGGGTCGGATGGATCAGAGGGCGCGGATTTCTGCGCAATTTGCAGGGATTTCGGAGCATCGCCACGCTGTTCATTGTACCCGTGCAGGTGTGTGCGCCACTGCCCGAGCACCTGGTCTCGGCCCGTGTGCATCCTTCGCCGGATGAACGAGTGGACGCTCCGCCCGGCACGTCCGAGCGACCGTGACTTCCTCTATGCGCTCAACGACTCGACGATGCGCGGGTACGTCGAGGCGGTCTGGGGCTGGGACGACCGCGTTCAAGCGTCCTACTTCGACGCTCGGTTCCGACCGGAGGCGTGGCAGGTCGTCCAGGTCGGCGGCCGCGACGTCGGTGTGCTCGTCGTCGAGGAGCACGACCGGGAGATGTACGTGGCGCGAATCGCCATCGTTCCCGACTGCCAGGGACGTGGGTTCGGTTCTGCAGTGATCCGGTCGCTCATGGACGAAGCTGCCACCTCGGGCAGGGAGCTGACGTTGGACGTGCTGCACGTCAACGAGCGTGCACGCTCCCTCTACGAGCGGCTCGGGTTCGTCGTGCACGCGGAGAGCGAGACGCACGCGTCGATGAGGTGGTCGCCGCTCGACGCGGGTGCGTGAGGGGTCGGCGCCTCGTTCGCGCTGGGGCCACCCCGCGCCTCCACCCGCTTTCGAGCGTATCGCGGGAGGCGTGATGTGTGGGACACGGCTTCGCGCCGAATCCCTCGCGCCCGACCCGCCGGGCGTGCGCGACCGCGGCCTCTAGAATCGCCCCGGTGATCCCACGCTACTCCCGGCCGGTGATGGCGCGCATCTGGTCGGAGGAGGCGACCCTCGAGCGCTGGCTCGCGGTCGAGCTCGCGGCGCTCGACGCATGGGCGCAGGTGGGCGTCGTCCCGCGGTCTGCGGCCGACGAGATCCGCTCGCGGGCGAAGGCCCCGACCCCGGCGCACGTGGCGGAGCTCGAGAGCCGGATGAACCACGACCTGGCCGCCTTCGTCGACTCCGTCTCCGAGACCCTGGGCGCACACGGTCGCTGGCTCCACTACGGACTCACCTCGTCGGACGTCATCGACACGGCGCTCGCGCTCGCCGTGCAGGAGGGCGGCAGCCTGCTCCTCGACGGGATCGACGGAGCGTTCGAAGTCGTCGTCCGGCGCGCCGAGGAGCACGCCGAGAGCCTCACGATCGGGCGCACCCACGGGGTCCACGCCGAGCCGACGACGTTCGGCCTCAAGCTCGCCGGCTGGGCGTTCCAGATCGCCCGGGAGAGAGAGCGGATCGAGCACGCGCTCGCAGGACTGCGCGTGGGCAAGCTCTCGGGCGCCGTCGGCACCTACTCGGCGACGAGCCCCGAAGTCGAGCGGATCGCCTGCGAGTCGCTCGGCCTGGATCCGGCGCCGAGCTCCACCCAGATCCTCCAGCGCGACCGCCACGCCGAGCTGCTCTCGGCGCTCGCGCTCCTCGCGTCCTCGCTCGACCGGTTCGCGCTCGAGATCCGCCATCTCGCCCGGACCGAGGTCAGGGAGGTCGAGGAACCGTTCGGCCGCGGCCAGAAGGGCTCGTCGGCGATGCCGCACAAGCGGAATCCCATCGTCTCCGAGCGCATCTGCGGGCTCGCGCGCATCGTTCGCGGCTTCGCGACCGTCGGGCTCGAGAACGTCGCGCTCTGGCACGAACGGGACATCTCGCACTCGTCGGCAGAGCGCATCGCGCTTCCGGACGCCTTCCTCGCGGTCGACTACATGCTCGACCGCTTCACGTGGCTCGTGGACGGCCTCGTCATCCGGCCCGAGCGGATGCGGGCAAACCTCGAGACGACGGGCGGTCTCTTCTTCAGCCAGCGCCTCCTCCTTGCGCTCGTCGAGTCCGGATGGGAGCGGGACACCGCGTACCGCGCGGTACAGCGCCATGCGATGCGGGCGTGGGACGAGGGGCTGGACTTCCGTGGGCTCGTCCGAGCCGACGCGGAGCTCGCCCAGCTGGTCGATCTCGACGACGTCTTCGACCTGCGATCGTTCACGCGACATGCGGACGTCGTGATGAGCCGCCTGCGCGACCTCGCCGCCGAAAGGAGGAACTCCGTGCCTGAAGCAGTCCACGTCGCGAGCGGGAAGGTCCGCGACATCTACGCACTCGACGACGAGCGCCTGCTCCTCGTCGCGAGCGACAGGATCTCGACCTTCGACGTCGTCCTGCCGACGCCCGTTCCCGACAAGGGCCGCGTGCTCACCGGTGTGTCGGCGTTTTGGTTCTCGCGGACGCGCCACATCGTCCCGAACCACCTGCTCGAGCTTCGGTCGGACGGACGGACGATGGTGTGCAGCAAGCTCGAGATGCTCCCGATCGAGTGCGTCGTGCGCGGGTACCTCGCAGGCTCCGGCTGGAAGGACTACCGCCAGACGGGCGCGGTCTGCGGACATCGCCTGCCGGCGGGGCTACGCGAATCGGACCGGCTCCCCGAGCCGATCTTCACCCCCGCGACGAAGGCGGTCGAGGGGCACGACGAGAACATCGACGAGGATCGGGCCGCTGCGCTCTGCGGGGAGGAGCTGTACGAGGCCGCGAAGAAGGCGTCGCTCGCGCTCTACCGGTTCGCCCAGGAGCACGCCGAGTCGCGCGGGATCATCGTCGCGGACACGAAGTTCGAGCTGGGGACGGCGCCCGACGGCACCCTCGTCCTCGGCGACGAGGCGCTCACTCCCGACTCGTCGCGGTTCTGGCCGATGGACGGCTACGAGCCCGGCGGACCGCAGCCGTCGTTCGACAAGCAGTTCGTCCGCGACTGGTGCGAGGAGACCGGCTGGGACAAGACCGCGCCTGGTCCGGAGCTTCCCGACGACGTCGTGGCCGGGACGCGCGCCCGCTACGCCGAGGCCTTCGAGCTGATCACGGGCATCCCGTTCGAGAGGTATCTCGCCGAGCCGGCGGTGGTGCTCGCGTGAGCAAACAGAGTGGCGACAGGTCGAAGCTGATGCGAGCGACCGTGCTCGTACGCCCGAAGCAGGGGATCCTCGACCCCCAGGGGCAGGCCGTGCAGGCGTCGCTCGAGAAGCTCGGGTTTCCGGTCGACGGGGTCCGGGTCGGGCGCGTGATCGATCTCGAGGTCGAGGCGATAGATGCGGGCGACGCGCGCAAGCAGCTCGAGCTCATGTGCGAGTCCCTGCTCGCGAACCCGCTGATCGAGAGCTTCGAGGTCAAGCTCGCGAAGAAATGAACGACCGGACGGTCGTCGCGATCATCCAGTTCCCCGGCTCGAATGACGACCGAGACGCTGCCTGGGCACTCGGAGCGCTCGGCGCCGAGGCGGTCACGGTCTGGCACGGTGACCTCGAACTCCCCGAGGAGACGGGTGCGGTCATCCTCCCCGGCGGCTTCTCCTACGGCGACTACCTGCGAAGCGGGGCGATCGCGAGCCAGGCGCCCGTGATGCCGGCTCTCCGACGATTCGCGGCGGCCGGGGGCCCGGTTCTCGGAATCTGCAACGGGTTCCAGATCCTCTGTGAGGCACGGCTCGTGCCGGGCGCCCTGCGTCCCAACCACCAGCTCGAGTTCGTCTGCCGCGACGTCGGGCTCCGGGTCGAGAGCACCGACAGCATCTTCATGCGCCGCTGCGAGGTCGGTCAGGAGCTCGTGATCCCCGTGAAGCACGGCGAGGGTGCCTGGTACGTCGACGAGGGCCTCTTCGTCCAGCTCGCCGCGCGTCGTCAGATCGTCCTGCGCTACACGGAGGACGTGAACGGCTCGCTCGGGAACGTCGCCGGGGTCGTGAACGAGACCGGGAACGTGATGGGCCTCATGCCGCATCCCGAGCATGCCGTCGACTCCCTGCTCGGCTCCGCGGACGGAGCGCTCCTGCTCGCCGCGCTCGTCGATGCCGCCGCCGAACGGACGCTCGATCGCGCCGCAGATGTCGGCCGCACGTGATCGAGGACCTCATGTAGCCGGCGAGTGCCGGGTGGCACGAGTGCCGGGTCGCACGCGCTCGCCGCGAGGAGGGTTCGGCGGCCCTTCCACCGAGCCGGACATCGTCGAAGCGAAGTCGTCGCCGATCACATCCTGAGCACCTCGCCGAGCACGGGCGCACGTTCGAGCGCCGCCCGCAGCCGCTCGAGATCGCGCGCCCGCATCGTTACGGGGCCGCGCCGCACGGACCCGTCGGTCGTGTACGCGAAGCGAATGAACCGCTCGCCGTCCCGGGTCTCGAGCAGCTGCGCTACGACCGCGAACCGTCTGTCCCCTGCGCGCTGCGGGACGCTGACCTCGTCGACGACGACGGCCGCGCCCCAGGGGGTCGTGACCGTGGGCGTCTTCACTCCGCCGCCGTCCGTTCTCTTCCCGTTCGCCTTCGGTCGCCCGGTCTCGCCGGCGTCGGCGCCTTTCGAGCGACGTGTCGTCTGCGCGCTGGGCATGCGGCCACGCTACGGCCGGAGGCGTCACGCGTGGGAAACGGCTCCGCGCCGAAACCGACACGGGCTCGGCGTCGTGCTTCTCGACGGCTTGGGCCCCGGACTTCCGGCCCGTGGAGCGCGCTGGAGCTACTCGTCTACCGCGGGGGTCGGCGAGGCTGCGATCGGCGTCGTCGGCACTGACGCCGCGAGCGGAGGTCCTCCGTCTGCCTTGCCCTGGAGCAGCCGACGCCAGTCGCCGAGGAGCGCGTGCACCGAGGCCGCCCCGATGAGCGGCTCCTCGGGAAGCGGCAGCTCCGCGGGGTAGAGGACGAAGGGACGCGTCTGCGGTCCGCCGATGCCGCCGTGGAAGGAGATGAGCTCCTCGAACGCGCAGCCCTCGTCGAGCTCCGGGTCGTAGAAGCTCCCGACCATCAGGTCGCCGACGTGCTCGAAGCCGTCCGTCCGGCGGAGGTGCTGCGGCGCGGTCGGGGAGAACGGCGCGAGCGGGTCGTCGCCCTCGATGCGTCCGTGCGTCAGGTAGTGGGCGCCGCTCCGGCCGAGCACGACCGGGCCGTGCTGCTCGGAGCGTACGAGCACCCAGCCCACGTGAGGATGTTCGGTGAGCGCGGGAATGAGCCGCGGATGCCGCTGGTCGATCTCCTCGAGCGTGAGCCTCCGCTTCTCCTCCAGCAGATAGACGAGCCCGAGGTTGCCGGATCCGAGCACCACTACCTGCCGGTCCGAGACGTCGTTCTTCGGCTTCTTCTGCTCGCTCGGCGTGCGGCCGGTTGCCTCGGTCAGCGCGTGGCCGACCATCGAGCTCTGCTCGTCGCCGCCGGAGAAGTCGGAGACCTCGCCGCTCTCGAGCGAGCGCTCGACGAGATCGTCGAGGCCGTAGCCGTTCCGCTGTTTGAAGGTCGTGCCCTGCGTCTGCCCGTGGTCGGAGAGGACGACGATGCGGTACGGGCGCGACGCGTAGCGGCAGGCGCGCTCGATCCGCCCGAACTGCTGGTCGAGCTTGCGGAGCGCTTCCAGCGTGTCCGCGCGCTCGAGGCCGGAGTGATGCGCGACCTCGTCGTAGCTCGAGAACGTGGCGTAGATCGCCGGCCGGCCCTTCATCAGGTCGGTGAGGACGCCGAACACGATCAGGTCGCGGACGACGATGCACATCGCAGCGCGCATGAACGGATAGATGCCGCCCCGGTGGCCGCGCGGGTGCACGTCGCGGCGGATCGCCCGGAGCGCGGCGACCCATTCGAGGATCACCTCCCAGAAGAAGAGGACGAGCACGCGAGTGACGTTGAACGCGTTCGAGAAGAACGCGCGATAGCCGGGGTTCGCCCCCTTCTCGGCCTCCATGCGGCTCACGGTAAGGATCACGTGGTCGGCCTCGCCCGAGAGGAGGTTCCCGCGGCTCGCGCCGCCGTTGCGGAGAAGTCCGTTGCCGGCGTGGCGCCTCTCGATCTCGGCGCAGTCGCCCGGGGCGGAGCACGTCATCATCGTCCCGGTCTCCTTCTCGACCCAGCGAAAGGCGGGGATGTTCTCGTTCGAGCCGAGGAGGATGCCCGCCTGGCTCGCGCCGGTCTGGGACGAGAGATCGGGCTCCCACTCGACGAAGCGGTGGGAATCGTCCGCGAGCCAGCGCGCCATCGTCGGCGCGTTCCCGTCGCGCATCGCGCGCTGCAGCACCGGTCGCGCGAGGCCGTCGATCTCGAGGAAGAGGATCCCCGGGACGTCCGTCTCCAGGCGCTCGCCGGACTTGCGGGCGATTCGCTGGATGACGCGGATCATGAAGGCGTCGTCGTCGTTCGTCCCCACGATCACCTCGAGCACCATCGCGATCGCCGAGATGACGAGCGCCGCGACGAGGGCTGCGCCGAATCCGCCCACGACGATCGCGTTCGCCGTCAGGGCGTCGGCGCCACGCAGGAGGACGACGTCGAGCGCGAGCACGAGGATGAACGACGTCGCCACCGTGTACGGGAGCTGGATCGCCGATACGAGCGGAGCGAGCACGGCGTTCAGAGCCGCGATGATCAGGACGACGCCGAGCGCCGACCAGAAGTCGCCGACGGAGAATCTCGGGAGGATCGCGGCTGCGAAGAACACCGCGGCTGTATTGACGAGAAGTGCGAGGAGAAGGCGTCCCGGCCGCAGCGGCGGGCGCACGTCCCGGCGGCTCGGAGCCTTTCCGTAGTCGACTGCCGTGGCGTGAGCCATGAGGTCGCGGACGGGAGCCGCCGCGAGATCGGCGGCTCCCCCCCGAAGCGCTAGGAAGCCAGCGCCTTCGCCTTCATCGAGTCGAACTCGGCCTGCGTGATCGCGCCCGAGTCGAGGAGGCCCTTCGCCTTCTCGATCTCGGCGGCCGCGCCGCCGGAGCCCGCGACGGACTTCACGTAGTCGTCCATCTGTGCCTTCTGGGCTTGCGCCTGGTCGATGCTCCGCTTCGTCATCCCGTCGTGCTCGGCGATGAGGTAGATGAACACGCCGAGGAACGGGAGGATGATCACGAAGATGATCCAGAGCACCTTTGCGAAGCCCGAGGTGTCGTGGCGACGGAACAAGTCCGAGAAGACGGTGATCAGGAGCCAGAACCAGATCACCCACGCGAAGAAGATGAACATGTCCAGCAGGAAACTGTTGTTCGATACGGCTAGCAGCACTACTGACGCCTCCTAGGTCGAGGATTCCGCTGAATACATATCCTGTTTGGCGCCTCGCGACAACCGAGGCCGCCGAATCACCAGGGTGAAGTGACGGCATCGATGCTCGCGATACGCGACAGTTACGAAGACACGAAACCGAAGGAGGAGAGCATGGAAGAGATCGGCCCCGTCGATTACGCGATCATCGCCTTTCCGGGGAACAGGTTCAGGGGAGAGATCGCACCCGCGATCGCCGACCTCATCGAGGACGGGACGATTCGCATCATCGACATCGCGTTCGTGGGCAAGGACGCGGACGGCAGCACGGTTGCGATGGAGATGACCGAGCTCGACCCCGACGTGCAGGAGGGGCTCGACAAGCTGGGGATCGAGGTCAGCGGCTTGTTCAGCGAGGACGACCTCATCGGTGTGGCAGAGAGCCTCGAGCCCAACTCGTCCGCCGCCCTCCTGATCTGGGAGAACGTGTGGGCGCGCAGTGTTGCCCAGGCGATGCGCGATGCCGGTGGCGTCATGGTCGCGTTCGAGCGCATTCCGCACGACGTCGTCCAGGAAGCGCGCGAGTTGGCGCTCGAAGCAGCCAAGGCCTAGGAAAGAGAGGAGAGCTCAGATGATGCGACGCAGAGGTATGGGAGTGGTTGGAACGGCTGTCGTGGTGGGCGGCGCGGCTCATTACGGCGCGAAGAGAGCCAATCAGCAGGCCGACGCGCAGGATCAGGCCCAACAGGCCGCGTACGACCAAGGGGTGGCCGCCGCTCAGCAGCAGTCAGCCGCTCCGGCAGCGCCCGCAGAGTCGGACGATGCCGCCGAGATCCAGAAGTACGCGGCGTTGATGGGGCAGGGCCTCATCACCCAGGAGGAGTTCGAGGCGAAGAAGAAGCAGATCCTCGGGATCTGAGACGAACCGATGAGGGAGCGGCATTCCGGCCGCTCCGCCGCCCACACGCGGCGCGGTCGACGTTCGGTAGCCGGCAGGACGGGCGCTGCCGTCAGCGACTCGTAGGCGTCACGCGCCGCGACTCGATCCGGCCGCAGGCCGGGCAGGCGAAGATCTCTTCGATGACTCCGTCGAACGCCTCGGTCAGGGTCGCGGCCTCCTCCTCGGTGACGGGCTGGACGAGCTTGGACGCCTGGTGGTTCATCTCCCGCCCGCACTTCGGGCACGTCATGGTGCTCGGCGTCAACTCTGGCTCCGAAGCGTGACGTGCTCACGGCCGTGGCGGAGCGTCTCGGCCATCCACAGGAGCTCGTCGAGGAACATGTCGATGCGGGGGAGGAAGGACTCGTCGGTCAACGTCCCGTCTTCGTCGAAGCGGCTGCGGACAGAGGTGAAGTTCACGTCCCAGAAGATCGTGACGAGACCGAGCTCGCGGAGCACCGGGAGCATGTTCTCGATAACGCGCGCCCCGCCGAAGATTCCCGCGGAGACGCCCACGACGCCGACCGCCTTGTGGATGTACTCCGCGAGGTTCGTGTCGAGCACGTGCTTCAAAAGACCCGGATAGCCGCGGTTGTACTCGGGTGTCACGAGGACCAGCGCGTCGGCACGGTTCATCTGCTCCGAGAAGACGGGGTCCTTCGCCTGCTCCCCCGCGTCGTCGACCGGGATCGGAAGCGTCGCGACATCGACGAGCTCGGTCTCGACGCCGTCCCGCTCCCCGATGCAGGAGGCCATGAGCCGCGCCGCATACTCGCTCATCCGCCCCTTTCGGGGGGTTCCCAGGATGACCGGGACGTAGAACGGACGGTCGCTCGTCACGCGGGGAGTCTGACAGCGGCGCGCGGCGGCCGATTCACGAAGGCGCCCCGGATCGCGAAACTGTCGTCACGCATGATCCAGCAGGCGATCGAGCAGCTCCTCGACGGCCGCGACCTCGGCCGCCAGCGAGCGCGCGAGGTGATGGACGAGATCATGCGGGGCGATGCGACCGAAGCGCAGATCGGCGGGTTCCTGGTCGCGCTCCGCGCGAAGGGCGAGACGGTCGACGAGATCACCGGCTGCGCGGAGGCGATGCGCGAGCACGCGCTGCCGGTGCGCACGCGGCGCGCCGATCTCGTCGACACGGCCGGGACCGGCGGCGACGGCGCGCGAACCCTGAACATCTCGACCGCGGCGGCGATCGTCGCGGCGGCGGCGGGGGCAGCGGTCGCGAAGCACGGGAACCGCGCCGTCTCGTCGGCGTGCGGCTCGGCGGACGTGCTCGAAGCGCTCGGTTTCGAGCTCGAGCTGTCGCCGGAGCGCATCGCACGGTCGATCGACGAGCTCGGCTTCGGGTTCATGTTCGCGCCGCTCCATCACCCGGCGATGAGGCACGCCGCCCCGGTGCGGCGCGAGCTGGCGACGCGTACCGTGTTCAACGTGCTCGGCCCGCTCACGAACCCGGCTGGCGCGCGCGCCCAGATCGTGGGTGTGTACTCGCCCGAGCTCGTGCCGACGCTCGCAGGCGTGCTCGCCCGGCTCGGCGCTCAGCGGGCGTTCGTCGTCCACGGCGCAGACGGTGTCGACGAGCTCTCGCCCGCGGGGCCGAACCTCGTCTGCGAGGTGGTGGAGGGCGAGGTCGTGGAGCGGACGATCGACCCGCTCGAGCTCGGAGTCGAGCGCTGCTCGCCGGACGAGCTTCGCGGCGGGGATCCCGCCGAGAACGCGGCCGCCATCCGCGGCGTCTTCGCAGGCGAGGACGGAGGTCGGAGGGACGCGATCCTCCTGAACGCGGCCGGCGCGATCGCGGCGGGTGGGCTCGCCGCCGACCTGCGCGAAGGGCTCGCGTTGGCGCGCGACGCGGTCGACACGGGCGCGGCGGCCGCCCGGCTGGACGAGCTCGCGCTGTTCTCGCATGCGGCTTAGTGATGCTCTCTCCGGCGACGCGCTCGGCGCGATCGCCGAGATCAAGCGCCGGTCGCCGTCGGCGGGCGACCTGCGGCCGGACGCGGACCCCGCCGCGATCGCGGCCGCGTACGAGCGCGCGGGCGCATCCGCGGTCTCGATCCTCGTCGACGAGCGGTTCGCCGGCTCGTGGGACGACCTCCGTGCTGCCCGCGCTGCGACTCGCCTGCCTCTCCTCGCGAAGGGATTCTTCTCGACGGAAGAGCACTTGCGGACGGCTCGCGAGGCGGGGGCGGATGCCGTTCTCCTCCTGCTGCGCGACCTCGACGACGCCGACGCGCGCCGGCTCCTCGAGGTTGCGAGAGGTCTCGGGCTCGACGCTCTCGTCGAGGCTCACGACGCCTCGGAGCTCGAACGCGCCGTCGCGCTCGACGCGCAGGTGATCGGGATCAACGCTCGTGACCTCGGGACGTTCGAGATCGATCGTCCCGCTCAGCTCGAGCTGGTGGCGGCGGCGCCGCGAGACCGCATCGTCGTCGCGGAGAGCGGGATCGAGTCGCGGGCCCACGGCGCGGCGGCCGAGCTCGCAGGCGCGGATGCGATCCTCGTCGGCTCCGCGCTCATGCGCGCGCCAGATCCGGCAGCGAAGCTGGCGGAGCTCGTGTCGCGGCCGCTCGTCAAGGTATGCGGGCTCACGCGCGACGAGGACGTGGCGGCGGCGGTCGAGGCCGGTGCGGACATCGCCGGCTTCGTTCTCGTTCCCGCGAGCCCGCGCCATGTGCCCGAGGTGCTGGCCGTGCCCGAGACCGTGCTCTCCGTCGCGGTCTTCGTCGGCGACGTCCTGGAGCAGGACGCGGATCTCGTCCAGCTCTACCCGCGCGAGCAGGGGAAGGTGCGCGGGCGCGACGCCGTCCTCCTGCGCGACGGGGAGGAGGTCGCCCGCGTCGTCGACCTGCCGTGGCAGGAGGACGACCCCACTCACCTCGAGCGCGCACGCGCGGCCGGCGCGGCCGGTCGCATCGTGCTCGCGGGCGGGCTCGACCCGGAGAACGTGGGCGCAGCGATCGACGCGGTCCGACCGTGGGCGGTCGACGCCAGCTCGCGCCTCGAGCGCGAGCCGGGCGTGAAGGATCACGCGCGCGTGCATGCGTACGTCCAGGCGGCGCGCGCATGAGCGCAGGCGTCGGGCTGTACGGCGAGTACGGCGGCCGCTTCGTGCCGGAGACGCTCGTCCCCGCGCTCGACGACCTCGAGAGTGGGTTTCGCGACGCGCTCGAGGATCCGACGTTTCGGGCGGAGCTCGACCGGCTCGGCGAGCGCTACATCGGCCGTCCGACCCCGCTCTACGAGGCCGAGCGCTTCGCACCCGCAGGGCGCCGCATCCTCCTCAAGCGGGAGGATCTGTGCCACACGGGAGCGCACAAGATCAACAACGCGGTCGGGCAGGCGCTGCTCGCGATCCGCCTCGGCAAAGAGCGGATCGTCGCCGAGACCGGAGCGGGTCAGCACGGCGTCGCGACGGCGACCGTCTGCGCCCGGTTGGGCCTCGACTGCGTCGTCTACATGGGCGCCGAGGACATCCGCAGACAGCACCCGAACGTCGAGCGGATGCGTCTGCTCGGCGCTGAGGTGCGCTCGGTGGAGCTCGGGACGCGAACGCTCAAGGAGGCGACGAGCGAGGCGATCCGCGACTGGATCACGAACGTCGAAGGCTCCTACTACCTGATCGGGTCGTGTGTCGGCCCGCACCCGTACCCGGCGATCGTCCGAGAGCTGCAGTCGGTGATCGGGCGCGAGGCGCGGGCGCAGGCGCTCGACCTCCTCGGGACGCTTCCGGACGCGGCGGTCGCGTGCGTCGGGGGCGGCTCGAACGCGATCGGCCTCTTCGCGGGCTTCCTCGCCGACGACGGCGTGAGGCTCGTCGGGGTCGAGGCCGCAGGAGCCGCGAGCCTGTCGAGCGGCCGCGCGGCGGTCCTCCACGGCGCCCGCTCCTCGGTGCTCGCCGACGAGGACGGCCAGATTCTCGACGCGCACTCCATCTCCGCCGGGCTCGACTACCCCGGCGTTGGGCCCGAGCACGCGCAGCTGCGCGACTCGGGCCGCGCCGAGTACATGACCGCGACCGACGAGGAGGCACTCGAGGCGTTCCACCGGCTCGCCCGGACGGAGGGCATCTTGCCGGCGCTCGAGCCGGCCCATGCGCTCGCACGCGCGCTCGATCTCGACGCGGACGTCGTCCTCGTCGGGCTTTCCGGGCGGGGCGACAAGGACCTCGCCGAGGTGCTCGAGCGCTGAAGCGGCTCGTCGTGTACCTGATGGCGGGGAGCGACACGCCGGACCTGGCCGCGGCGGCGGTCTCCGGCGGCGCCGATCTCATCGAGCTCGGCTTCCCCTTCTCCGACCCGCTCGCGGACGGTCCGGTGATCCGCCGCGCGGCGGAGAAGGCGCTCGCGGAGGGGATGCGCACCGCCGCGTGCCTCGACTGCCTCCGGGTCGTGCGAGAGCGCGTCGGCGTCCCGCTCGTCCCGATGACGTACGCGTCGATCCTCGAGGCGTACGGGTGGGAGCGGTTCGCCCACGACGCGCGGGAGGCAGGCGCCGACTCGCTGATCGTCGCCGACCTCCCCGTCGACGAGCGTCCGGACGTGAAGCGGGTCCAGCTCGTCGCGCCGACCTCGACGGACGAGCGCATTGCGCTCGCGGCCGAACGTACCGACGGGTGGCTCTACCTGGTCACGGTGACGGGGACGACGGGCGTCCGTGCCGAGCTCTCGCCCGCGCTCGCGCCGCTCGTCGAGCGCACGCGGGCGCTGACGGACATGCCGTTGTACGCGGGTTTCGGGGTCTCGACGCCGGAGCAGGCGGCGGCGGCTGCGGAGCTCGCGGACGGCGTCGTCGTCGGGTCGGCGGCGCTCGTCGCGGCGGAGGACGGCCCCGCCTCGCTCGAGCGGTTCGTGGCTCAGCTCCGGGCGGCGCTCGCGTAGCGCTCGAGCCACTCGCGCGCCACACCCCAGGCATCCGAGCCGGCGTCGATGTGCTCGATGTGGCCCGTCTCCGGGAGGACGCGTAGCTCGCACGGGTCGCCCGCCTCGGAGGCCGCCGCCGCGTAGCTCTCGCTGATTCGAATGGACGCCGTCTCGTCACGATCTCCGTGGAGCATGAGCTGGGGGATCCCGAGGGGGACGCGCGCGCGCGGCGACGCGAGCTCGTACACGTCCGCACGGGCGCCTGGGTCGCCGACGAATGCCGCGGTTGGTCCGGCCGAGGGCTCGAGCGCCGCCGCGAGCCGGAGGTCGAGGATCCCCGCTTGCGAGACCGCGGCGGCGATCCTCACCTTCGGATCGGCGCCGGGCGCGCCCGGTGGGAGCGTCGGGCGGGCTGAGGCCCAGAACGCGAGGTGGCCACCGGCGGAGTGACCGACCGCGAGGACGTTCTCGAGGTCGAGCGGCGCCTCGAGCGAGGCGAGCGCGTCGACCCCGGCCGCGACGTCGAGGAAGGTCTCCGGCCAGCCGCCGCCTCCGCCGATCCGCCGGTACTCGAGGTTCCAGGCGGCGAGGCCGTGCGCCGCCAGGTCGAGGCAGAGGTCGGTCATAAGGGAGCGGTCGTACCGCGCGCGCCAGTAGCCGCCGTGGACGACGACTACGACCGCATGCGGGCCGTCGGTTTCCGGCAGGAAGAGCTCGGCGACCTGGCTCGGATCGAGCCCGTATGCATGGACAGCATCGGCGCGACGCCACCGCCATCTCATGCGTCTGCGAGCTCGTGGGTGAGCGGCGACACCGCCTTCTCGCGACGGTCGATGATCGCCATCGTCAACCAGGCCGCGGCTGCGGCGAGGACGGCTGCAGGCACGGCGTCGAGCCCCGCGGTGCCGACGAGGAGGGAGGCGAGGAGTGCCGAGGTGATCAGGAGTCGGGTTACCGCGGCCGTGCCCGCCGCGGCACCGACGGCGACCGCGAGTGTGGGGGATACGTCGAACCAGACGACTGCCAGCATCGCGAGTGCGATCCCGAGGAAGATGGCCGGGAAGACCGGGCCGCCCCGAAAGCCGCAGCCGAGGCTGATCGCGTAGGCGAGCGCTTTCGCGACGAGCAGGATCACGACGATCTTCGTCGAGTCCTCCGCGACGAGGGCGGGAAGCGAGGCCTGGCCCGAGAAGAGCACGTCCTGCGAATCGGCGCCGAGCCAGTCGGCGATCTGCGCCAGCAGCCCGACGGCAAGACCGCCCGCGACGAGGACGGTCGGCATGCCCAGCCGACTCAGTCCCCGCCCGGCGACGCCGTCCTTCGCGGCCCGGCGGACGAGCGTGACGACGACAGCTGCCACGATGCCGACGGCGACGCCCAGCAGCAGGTCGTACACGTGGGTGCCGTTGTACGGAGGGAGGTTCGGGACGGCGAGAGCCTGCGTCGCCAGCCCGCCCCAGTCGCCGAGCCCGACGAAGACGACGTAGCCGACCGCCGCGGCCACGAATCCCGGGAGGAGCAGCGGGAGGAGTATCGATCCCATCTCCAGGCCGCCTTCGACCATCAGCATGCCGCCCACGATCGGGCCTCCGAAGAGCGCCGAGATCGCGGAGAACGAGCCGGCGCTCGCGAGCACCGCTGTCTGGCGCTGATCCAATCTCACGAGGAGCGTCACCACGACTCCGACGACCGACCCGAGCGCGATGAGCGGCGCCTCCGGTCCGAGCACGCCTCCGAAGGACAGGGTGCCGATCGCGGCGAGCGCGACCCCGGGCGCGTGCGCGAGCGGCGTGGCGCCGCCGCCGATGCCGTCGAGTGGGGAGTGGCCGCCGTCGCCGGGCAGCAGCATGCGGGCGACGAGCACGATCACGGCCCCGACCACCGGCAGCCCGATCACGAGGAACCACGGGGGCGACGAGTACCCGAGCGCGTCCGGGAGGTCGCCCCACAGCCAGTGCTCGAGGTCGTGCACGAACGCGAGGAAGAGCGCGGCGACGAGCGCCGCCGGGACTCCGATCGCCCCACCCAGCACGACCAGGCGGAGGTAGGCGCCGCCGCTGAGCTCGGATGCTGGGGGTTGGCTCACGGTCTTGACCGCTAGCCCGAGAAGTCCGCGATCGCGTCGCCGATGAGCTTCACGCCGATGAGGAGGAGGATCACGCCCATGATCACCGCAGTGTTCCGGGCCATCCACTCCTTCAGGTGCCCGAGCAAGGGGCCCGACCGATCCCCGAGCGCGAAGTAGATGACGACCGGAGCCGCCACCCCGAGCGAGCCGATCACCGTGAAGATCACGAGGGCGACGGCCTCGTCGCCGCCGGAGTCGTGAGGATCAAGTTCTTCGGGTTGAGCGCGGAGAGCACGATCCCAGCCGCGAGCGCCTTCGCGGGTGTGAAGTCGTCGATCGCGTCCATCCACTTCGGGGTCTCGGGCGCCTCGCCCTCGCGGGGCCTCGCGCGCCATTGCTTCAGGGCGAGGAAGAGCAGAAGGACGCCGAGCACCAGCGTCAGCCAGCTCACCCAGCCCGCCGGCTGGGTGTCGTCGCTGCCTCCGACGGCGCCCGCGATCAGGAGCACGATGGCGCCCGCTCCCAGAACGCCGACTATCTGACCGAGGAGATACGAAGGCCCGTTCACCCGTCCACGGGGCGAGACGAGCATCAGCACGACGGCGATGATCGGGATCGGGCTGATCGCGACGCCGACCGCTGCCGGGAGCATGTCGCCGATCGCCTGACCCATCGCGTCGAGGACCCTAACCGGAGTGAGTGACGTGCTTTCCCGGAGCGAACTCGACGACGCGCTCGCGTGGGCCGCGGCATAGTCCCGCGAGCGATGACGAGCTTCGTCCGTCCGTGATCGGCGAGCAGGTGGGCGCGTTCGCGCATTCGTTCGGGTCCCTGCCGCCACTCGCGACCGAGTTGACGCGCATCGAGGGCCGCTCGCTCGTTCTCGTCCTCCTCGCCTCGAGCCTCGGCGCACTCCTCTCGAGACTCCACCGCCGGATCGTGCTGCCGACGGTCGTCGTCGAGATCGTCCTCGGGATCGTCATCGGCCAGCAGGTGCTCGGGATCGCCGAGATCAACCAGTACATCACGTTCCTGTCCAACTTCGGCCTCGCGTTCCTTTTCTTCTTCGCGGGCGTCGAGGTGGTCGAGCAGCGCGTGCCTCGCCGGGCGGTCCGGAGAGGGTCGATCGGCTGGGGGATCTCGCTCGCGATCGGGCTGGGAGTCGGCGTGCTCCTGCAGCGGCTCGGGCTCGACGCCGACTGGTGGCTTGTCGGCGTCGCTCTCAGCACCACCGCCCTCGGGACGCTCGTCCCGATCCTCATCGACGCCGGGCTCTTGCCGACGCCGCTCGGCGGCGCGGTTCTCGGCACCGGCGTGGCCGGAGAGTTCTGGCCGATCATCTTCATATCCGTCTTCCTCACGGGGACGTACGGTGCGCTCGAAGAGGTGCTACTCCTCGCGGGCTTCGGCTGCATCGTCGCCCTCGCGGGCACGGTGGCGCTGCGCGCACGACCCCCGCAGGTCGTGCGCGTCCTCCAGGAAACGATCCACACGACCGGTCAGACGGCGGTCCGGGCGTCGATCTTCCTGCTCGCGCTGCTCGTGTTCTTCGCGGCCGGGGCCGGGTTCGAGTTCGTCCTCGGCGCCTTCGCCGCCGGCCTCGTCGTCGGCATCGCCCTCGACACGCCCGAGGGCGAGGTCGTGCGCATGCGCCTCGAGGGAGTCGGCTTCGGGTTCCTGATCCCGATCTATTTCGTCGTGACCGGGTTGACGTTCGACCTCGACAGCCTGCTGACGGCGAAGGGCCTAGGCCTCGCAGCCCTGTTCCTCGCGCTCCTCGTCGTCGCGCGCGGTCCGTCGGCCGTTCTCTGGCGCCGCGACCTGAGCCGGACCGAGACGGTGGCCCTCGGTCTCTTCGGGGCGACGGGGTTGCCGCTGATCGTGGCGATCGTGGGGATCGGCGCCGAGCGCGGCGCGATCTCGGAGGCAGTCGGCGCCTCGCTCGTCGGCGCCGGGATGATCTCCGTGCTCCTCTTCCCGCTTCTCGGCATGCGGCTCGCGCACGTCCGCGAGAGCCCCGCGAGTGCCCAGCAACCGCCATCGGGCGTCACCGACGAGTACTGAGCTCGTGTCGGCGTGCTCACCCCGGTGCTCGTCCGCTCGTCAGCTCGACGCGCAGGCCCCTGGTGCGAGAGAATGCCCGGCGTGAGCGAGATCACGACGGAGTTCCTCGAGCGGCTCGGCCGCCGCGGCCACGAGCCGCTCCTCTCCCGCGCGAAGGGGACGCTCCGCATCGAGCTCGTCGACGGCCGGAAGACCGACTGCTGGCTCGTCCGCATGTCCGGGGGGGACGTGGAGGTCGAGCACGGCGAAGGCCCGGCGGACTGCGTCGTCCGCGCTCCCATGGAGCTCTTCGACCAGCTCTCGTCCGGACGGGCGAATCCGGTCGTCGCGCTCCTGCGCGGAGATCTCGTGCTCATGGGCGACTACAACCTGGTGATCCTCTTCCAGCGGGTGTTTCCCGGACCGCGGCGATCGCGCCGACGGAGGCCGGTGTGAGCGACGGGCTGGTCAAGATCCTCGACGGGAACACCTTCGTCGTCTCGGACGACGCGGGCGACGTCGAGGCGTCGCGCGACGATCCGACGGGCCTCTTCTCCTACGACACGCGCTTTCTCTCCACGTGGGTGCTGACCCTGAACGAGGAGCGGCTGAACGCGCTCTCCGTCGACGATCTCCAGTACTTCGAGACGCGGTTCTTCCTCGTCCCCGGCACCGGGACGGTGTACATCGACGCCAAGCTGTCCGTGATCCGGACGCGAGAGGTCGGCTGGGGGTTCCACGAGGAGGTGACGATCCTCAATCACTCCGACAAGCCGGTTCGCCTCACCGTGCGGATGGACGCCGGCTCCGACTTCGCCGACCTGTTCGAGGTCAAGGACGCGCTCAAGAAGAAGGGCAGCTACTCGACGCAGGTCAGGGGACAGGAGCTCCGGCTCCGCTACGAGCGGGAGGAGTTCCGCCGCGAGACCGTGATCTCCGCCTCCGCGCGCGCGAGCGTCGACGAGCGTGGGTTCACGTTCACCTGCCGGATCGCGCCGCACGGCGAGTGGACGACCGGCCTCGACGTCGTGCCCGTCATCGGCGGGCTCGAGGGTGCGGCGCAGGCGCGAGGCACGCGGCGCATCTCGATGCAGCGCAACCTCGAACGCTGGTTGGAGCAGGCGCCGCGCGTCGAGTGCGACTGGGAGCCTCTTGCCCGGATCTACCGCCGGAGCCTCGTCGATCTCGCGGCGCTCCGTTTCTCGCCGCCGATCGCGGGAGGGCGCGCGCTGCCGGCGGCAGGGCTCCCGTGGTTCATGACGATGTTCGGCCGCGACAGCATCTTCACGAGCCTGCAGGCGCTCCCGTTCGCGCCCGAGCTCGCCGCGACGACCCTGCTCGCGCTGGGCGACTGGCAGGGGAGCCGCGTCGACGACTTCCGCGACGAGGACCCGGGCCGGATCCTCCACGAGTTGCGGTACGGCGAGATGACCGCGTTCGAGGAGCGCCCACACTCCCCCTACTACGGCTGCGCGGACGCGACGCCGCTGTACATCGTGCTCCTCGACGAGTACGAGCGCTGGACGGGTGACCGCAAGCTCGTCCGCGACCTCGAGGTCGAGGCCCGGGCCGCGCTCAACTGGATCGACGAGTACGCGGACCTCCGCGGCGACGGCTACGTCTGGTACCAGCGTCGCAATGAGAAGACCGGGCTCGAGAACCAGTGTTGGAAGGACTCGTGGGACTCGATCTCGTACCGCGACGGGCGGCTCCCGGGGTTCCCGCGCGCGACCTGCGAGCTCCAGGGCTACGCGTTCGACGCGAAGGTGCGGGGCGCGAGGCTCGCACGCCTCGTCTGGAAGGACGACGCGCTCGCGGACCGGCTCGAGCAGGAGGCGGCCGACCTCAAGCGGCGGTTCAACCGCGACTTCTGGGTCGAGGACGACCAGTACTTCGCCCTCGCGCTCGATCCCGACGGCAAGCAGGTCGACGCGCTCGGCTCGAACAACGGCCACCTTCTGTGGAGCGGCATCGTCGACAAGTCGAAGTCGAAGGCGGTCGCGCGTCATCTTCTCGGCTCGAAGCTGTTCTCCGGTTGGGGGGTGAGGACGCTCGCCGAAGGCGAGGCCCGCTACAACCCGATCGGCTACCACGTCGGGACCGTGTGGCCGTTCGACAACTCGTTCGTCGCCTGGGGGCTGCGGCGGTACGGGTTCAAGGACGAGGCCGCGCGGATCGCGCACGGCATCCTCGAGGCCGCCGAGTTCTTCGACGGTCGCCTGCCCGAGGCGTTCGGCGGCTATGCGCGCTCGCAGACGAAGTACCCGGTGCAGTACCCGACGGCGTGCAGCCCGCAGGCGTGGTCGACGGGTGCTCCGCTCCTCTTCCTGCGGACGATGCTCGGGCTCGAGCCGCACAGCGACCATCTCGCCGTCGATCCGGCGCTGCCGAGCGAGATCGGCCACCTCGAGCTGCTCGACATCCCGGGGCGCTGGGGCCGGATCGACGCCTTCGGTCGCGGCCGCGTGGACGGGCCCGGCCGGCGAAGCTCGCATCGCTGATGCCCCGGGCCGCTGCGCGCGTGCACGCGTGGCACGGCGCGGCGGCGGTCACTATCTCCTCGGGTGAGCTCGACGCGACCTTCCTGCCCGAGCTGAACGTGCTCGGCGTCTCGCTGCGCCTCGCGGGGGAGGAGTTCCTCGCGCTCCCCGGCGGTGTCGGGGCCTACCGGAAGCAGCACACCACGGGTCTGCCCTTCCTGGCACCGTGGGCGAACCGCCTCGGGGCGCGGGACTATCGGAGTGGACGCACGCGTGTCGACCTCCGCGGTCTGGATCTGCATGTCGACGGGCGCGGACTGCCGATGCACGGGACGCTCTGCGCGTCGGACACGTGGGATGTCGTCGACCTCTCGACGCGAGGCTCACGCGCACGGCTGCGGGCGGCCTACACGTACTCGGGCCCGACGCTCCTCGCCGCCTTCCCGTTCCCGCACCGGCTGGAGACCGCGATCGAGGTCGACCGCGGTGCCCTCACGATCACGACCCTCCTGACGCCGACGTCGGAGAGGCCCGTACCCGTCTCGTACGGTTACCACCCGTACCTGCGCCTGCCGCACGGCCGGCGGGAGGGCTGGGTCCTCCGGCTCCCGAAGCGACGCCGGCTGGAGCTCGACGACCGTGGGATCCCGACGTGCGCCGCAGTCGACACGCCGGCCGAGTCGCGGCCCATCGGATCGCGGACCTTCGACGACCTGTTCGAGCTCGGGCGTGGTCGGACGTTCGCGCTCGAGGGGCACGGGCGGCGCCTTCGAGTGACGTTCGTCTCCGGGTACACGCACGCGCAGGTCTACGCGCCCTCGGGGGCCAGCTTCGTCTGTCTCGAGCCGATGACCGCCGCAACGAACGCCCTCGTCGCGGGGTCGTGCCGCCTCGTCCGGGCCGGTGAGACCTTCCGCTCGCGCTTCCGGCTCACTCCCGAGCGGGTCCCGGGATGAGCGGAGCGTTCCGGGATGCCCGCCACGGCTCCGCCGTGACAGCGGGGAATCTAAGAGCGGTTCGAGAGGAAGCGCGAGCGTGAGTGTCGAGCGGGAGAAGCAACTCGCTGCCGAGGCGGCGGCGGCGCTCGTCGAGGACGGCATGCTCGTCGGCCTCGGAACCGGATCAACGGTTGCCTTCCTCCTGCCTGCGCTCGCCGAACGCGGTCTCGACCTCACCTGCGTCGCGACCAGTCCGCGCACGGACCAGGCAGCACGCGCACTCGGGCTCCGCGTCGAGCCCTTCGTCGGGGTCGACGCCCTTCCCCGGCTCGACATCGCAATCGACGGCGCGGACCAGGTCGCGCCCTCGGGGTGGCTCGTGAAGGGTGGGGGCGCGGCGCACACGCGTGAGAAGGCGGTCGCGGCCGCAGCCGATCGCTTCGTCGTCATCGTGTCGTCGGACAAGGTCGTCGATCGGCTGACGCCGCCCGTCCCGCTGGAGCTCCTCGAGTTCGGGCTTGCGGGAACGCTCCGTCGTCTCGGAGAGGTCGAGCTCCGCGACGCCCCCCGGAGCCCGGACGGCGGCGTCATCGCCGACTACACGGGCGCCGTCGACGATCCGGATGCGCTCGCGAGCCGGTTCTCGGCGACGGTCGGCGTGGTCGAGCACGGGCTCTTCCCTGCTTCGATGGTCGCCGACGTCGTAGTGGCCCGCGGCGAGAACGTGGAGATTCGCGGCCTGCGCTAGGCGTCAGCCGTCGGGCGCCGCCGTCTCGTCGGCAAAGATCAGTGCCCGGGACGCCTCGACGCGGCCTCCCGGAATCGACCGGTCGCCGGCGCGGAGGCGTTGAAGCGCATCGACCTTGTCCTCGCCCGTGACGAGCCACAGGATCTGGTGCGCGCGGTCGAGCACCGGATAGGTGAGCGTCATCCTCCGCCTCTCCTGGTACACGCCGGTGACCGCGACGTCACGATCCATGACCTCCAGCACAGGGTCGCCGGGGATGAGGGACGCCGTATGGCCGTCGGGGCCGAGACCGAGGTGGACCAGGTCGAAGCGTTCCGGGAGCGACCGGGCGTAGTCGGCCGCCGCCGCCTCGACGTCCGACTCCTCGACCGGCATGGGGTGGACGTCGGCGCCGCTCTCGGCGGGCAGGCTCGCGAGCAGGTGGGTCAGGTTCCGGTCGGGATCGCCGGCCGGTGCCACCCGCTCGTCCACCTGGTAGATCGCCGTTCGGTTCCACGGCTCGTCCTCGTCTCGGAGGTCGGCGAACATCGCCCACGGTGTCCGGCCGCCGCTGACCGCGAAGGTGAAGCGGCCGTGGTCGGCGACGGCCGCACGCGACAGCTCTGCGACATGGGCGGCGGCCCGCCGGGCGACCGCGTCCGCATCCGGGAGGATCTCGATCCGCGGCTCGGGCGGCACCGATCAGCTCGCCTTCTCGTCGTGGCCGCCGAACTCCTTGCGCATCGCGGAGAGCAGCTTGTCCGCGAAGTCGTCGAGCCCACGCGAGGCGAAGCGCGAGTAGAGCGCGGTGGTGAGGACGGGCGCCGGGATGCCCTCGTCGATCGCCGCCACGGAGGTCCAACGGCCCTCGCCCGAGTCGGAGACTCGTCCCGCGAAGCCCTCCAGCTCCGGCGACTCGTACAGCGCCTGCGCCGTCAGATCGAGGAGCCAGGCACCGACGACGCTGCCGCGGCGCCAGACCTCGGCGACCTCGGTCGTGTCGATCTCGTACTGGTAGTACTCGGGGTGCTCGAGCGGGGCCGTCTCTGCGTCCATCTCCCGCTTGCGCACGCCCGCGTCGGCGTTCTTGATGATGTTGAGCCCCTCGGCGAAGGCGGCCATGAGGCCGTACTCGATCCCGTTGTGGACCATCTTCACGAAGTGGCCGGCGCCGTTCGGGCCGCAGTGGTAGTAGCCCTGCTCGGCGGGTGACGGGTCGCCCGTGCGCCCCGGCGTGCGCGGTGCGGCGTCGACGCCCGGCGCGATCGAGGCGAAGATCGGGCCGAGCCGCTCCACGACCTCGTCCTCGCCGCCGATCATCAGGCAGAAGCCGCGCTCGAACCCCCAGCACGCCGCCGCTCGTGCCGACGTCGACGTGGTGGATCCCCTTCTTCTTCAGCTCAGCGGCGTGGCGGATGTCGTCGTGGTAGTAGCTGTTGCCGCCGTCGATGATCACGTCGCCCTCTTCCAGCACGTCTGCGACGTCGTGGATCGTCTTGTCGGTGATGTCTCCCGCAGGGACCATGACCCAGACCGCCCGCGGCTTCTCGAGCTTCGAGGCGAAGTCCGCGAGCGACTCGGAGCCGGTGGCGCCGTCGGCCGCGACCGCCTTCACCGCGTCGGGGAAGACGTCGTAGCCGACGCAGCGGTGCCCGTCGGCCATGAGCCGCCGGACGATGCCCGCGCCCATCCGGCCGAGGCCGACCATTCCGAGCTGCATTGGTGTCTCCGTTGCCACGGGCTAGCTCCTCTCTGGAAGGACGAAGCGCTCCACGGCCTTCGCGAAGCCTTCGTCGTCGTTGGAATCGGTGACCCGACGGGCGGCGCGCTGCACCTCGGGGTCGCTCTGGCCCATCGCGATCGAGACGCCCGAGTGGGCGAACATGAGCACGTCGTTCGGCATGTCCCCGATGGTCGCGATCGCCTCGATCGGGATGTCGTACTCGGACGAGAGGAACCTGACGACGGCTCCCTTGTTCGCCTGCGGATGGGTGACGTCGAGGTAGTACGGCTGCGAGCGTGCCGCCGAGACGTGGTCGCCGAACCGGTCGCGGGCCGCGTTCGAGGCCCTGGCGACCGAGTCGTGGTCGTCGCTCACGCCCACGAGCTTGGCGACGTCCTTCATGCCGTCGTAGCTCTCGACCACCGTCGGATCGAACCGGACGGTCGTGGCCTCGCGGTCGACGTGCGGCCCGTCCGGGTCTCGGACGAACCAGTCCTGGCCGCTGTACACCCAGACGTCGAGCTCGAACGATTTGCAGAGCTCGACGACCGGGACGACGAGGTCGTCGGAAATCGTCCGCTGCTCCAGGACGGTCATGTCGGGTTCCACGATGAGCCCGCCGTTGAAGGCGGAGATGGGCGACCCCAGCTCGAGCGGCTCGATGAGCATCTGCATCCCGCGGGGTGGACGGCCGCTCGTGATCGCGAACCGGATCCCCGCCTCGTGCAGGTCACGAACGGCGGCGACAGCGCGGTCGGTGAGCTTCTTCTCGCTCGTGACGAGCGTCCCGTCGACGTCCGCGAGGACGAGGCGGACACGTCCGTCAGCGTCGCTCATTTGAGCGTCCGGTAGCGGCGGATGAGGGCGTTGGTCGAGCTGTCGTGCTCGAGCTCCGGCTCGGTCGGCGCCTCGAGCTCCGGGATGATCCGCTTCGCGAGCACCTTCCCGAGCTCCACGCCCCACTGGTCGAAGGAGTCGATCCCCCAGATCGTCCCCTGGGTGAAGACGCTGTGCTCGTACAGCGCGACGAGCGTTCCCAGCGTGTACGGCGTCAGCGACTCGGCGAGGATCACGTTCGTCGGCCGGTTCCCCTCGAACACGCGGTGGGGGACGATCGCCTCGGGCGTGCCCTCGGCTCGCACCTGCTCGGCGGTCTTGCCGAAGGCGAGCGCCTCGGCCTGGGCGAACACGTTCGACATGAGGATGTCGTGGTGGTCGCGGATCGGGGTGAGCGTCTTCCCGAACCCGATCAGGTCGAGCGGGATCAGCTTGGTGCCCTGGTGGATCAGCTGGTAGAAGCTGTGCTGGCCGTTCGTCCCCGGCTCACCCCAGTACACGGCGCCGGTCTGGTAGTCGACGTGTCCGCCGTCGAGCGTGACGTGCTTCCCGTTCGATTCCATGGTGAGCTGCTGCAGGTAGGCGGGGAAGCGCTTCAGGTACTGGTCGTAGGGCATCACGCCGACGGTGTCCGCGCCGAAGAAGTCGCCGTACCAGACCGCGAGCAGCCCCATCAGCACGGGCAGATTCCGCTCGAACGGCGTCGAGCGGAAGTGCTCGTCCAGTGCGTGGAAGCCGGCGAGCAGCTCGCGGAACTGCGCCGGCCCGATCGCGAGCATCGTCGAGAGCCCGATCGCGGAGTCCATCGAGTAGCGGCCTCCGACCCAGTCCCAGAAGCCGAACATGTTGTCCGTATCGATCCCGAACTCGGCGACGCCGTCCGCGTTGGTCGACACGGCGACGAAGTGCTTCGCGATCGCGGACTCGTCGCCGAGCCGGGCGAGGAGCCACTCGCGCGCGGTCTGCGCGTTCGTCATCGTCTCGAGCGTCGTGAACGTCTTCGAGCAGACGATGAAGAGCGTCTCCTCGGGAGCGAGGTCGCGAGTTGCCTCCGCGAAGTCGGTCGAGTCGACGTTCGAGACGAAGCGGAAGGTCAGCTCGCGCTGCGAGTAGTGGCGGAGCGCCTCGTACGCCATCACCGGTCCGAGGTCGGAGCCTCCGATCCCGATGTTCACGACGTTGGCGATCGGCTTGCCGGTGTGCCCTCTCCACAGCCCTGTGCGCACCCGCTCGGAGAAGTCGGACATCCGGTCGAGGACGCCGTGGACCTGGGCGACCACGTCGACGCCGTCGACGACGAGGATGGTGCCCTTCGGCATCCGCAGCGCGACGTGGAGGACCGAGCGGTTCTCGGACACGTTGATGCGGTCGCCGCGGAACATCGCCTCGGTGCGCTCTGCGAGGCCCGACTCCTCGGCCAGCTTGACGAGCAGCTCGAGGGTCTCGTCGGTGACACGGTTCTTCGAGTAGTCGAGGTAGAGCCCCGCGCCCTCGGCGACGAGGCGCTCTCCCCGGGCGGGATCGTCCGCGAAGAGTTCGCGGAGGTGGAGGTCGCCGATCTCCGCGTGGTGCTTGTCGAGCTTCTTCCAGGCTGTGCGCTGGCGGAGCGGGGCCGGTGCCGTGACTGTGGTCGCCATGCGAATCCTCCCGTGAGGCTCAGGTGCGGAGCGCCGCGCTCTGCTTGTCGATGATGGACATGAGGTCGTTCCAGGCCTCCACGAAGCTCGTCGCCGCATCCGTCTGCAGCTTCGCCGCGAGCGCGTCGACGTCGATACCGGCGGCCGCATGCGCCGCCAACGTCGCGTCGGCGTCGCCGCCGTCCGTCGGCATCGGCTTGCCGACGTGGCCGTGGTCGTAGAACGCCTGCAGCGTCGCCTCGGGAATCGTGTTCACCGTGAACGGCGCTCCGAGGCAGTGCAGGTAGAGGTCGTCGGGCGCCTTCGGGTCCTTCGTGCTCGTCGAGGCCCACAGCAGCCGCTGCGCCCGTGCGCCCTGGTTCTTCAGCTTCTGCCAGCGGTCGGAGTCGAGGAGCTCCCGGTACGCGGCGTACGTCTTCAGGCCGATCGCGAGCGCGAGCGTGTCCCGGAGCCCGTCCGGCACCTTGTCGAGGACGGCCGCGTCCCAGCGCGACATGAAGACCGAGGCGACCGATCCGACGACCGGGCTCAGCCCCGCCTCGACCCTGCGCTCGATCCCGCGCATGTACGCCTCGGCGGCAGCGAGGTAGTGCTCGGACGAGAAGAGCAGCGTCACGTTCACCGGCACGCCCGCCGCGATCGCCTCTTCGATCGCGGGCAGTCCCTCGGTCGTCCCCGGGATCTTGATGAAGAGGTTGTCGCGGCCTGCGTCGGCGTGGAGCGATTTGGCGGCCTCGACCGTGCTCCCCGTGTCGTAGGCGAGGAGCGGGGAGACCTCGAGGGAGACCCAGCCGTCGACCCCGTCGGTTCGCTGGTGGATCGGCCCGAAGAGGTCCGCGGCGCGCCGCAGGTCATCGATCGCGAGCTCGAAGAAGATCGCCTCGCGGTCCTTGCCTTTCTCGGCCAGGTCGTGGATCGCGTCGTCGTATCCGCCCGACGCGATGGCCTTGTCGAAGATCGACGGGTTCGAGGTCAGGCCGGTGACCGAGTAGTCGTCGATGTAGGTCTGGAGCTGTCCGGAGTCGAGCAGCTCGCGGGTGATGTTGTCGAGCCAGAGGCTCTGGCCCAGCTCGTGCAACTTGTCGGTGGCGTGCATCGTGCTCCTCCTATGCAAGACCGGTATCCGCTCGTCGCGGATCCCGGTCGCGGAAACCCCTGAAGGCGGCCGCTTTGCGGCCGCGATGTGCGCGTTTCATCGAACCTCTCGTTTGTCCTGCGCCGCGGCGACTCGCTCGCGCGCGACCCGGGCGACGGCATCGGGGGTGAACCCGAACTTCTCGACGAGCATCTTCAGTGGCGCCGAGGCGCCGAACGTGTGCATTCCGACGATCGCGCCACCGTCCCCGACGTACCGGTGCCAGCCGAGCGTCGAGGCCTGTTCGATCGCGACGCGCGGCTTGACGGACGGCGGAATGACCGCTTCTCGGTACTCGCTTGGCTGGCGATCGAACAGCTCCGAGCACGGCATGCTGACGACGCGAGCTCCGATGCCTTCCTCGGCGAGCTCGTCCCGCGCTGCGAGCGCGAGACCGACCTCCGACCCCGTCGCGATCAAGATCACGTCGGGCTCCCCGCCCTCGGCGTCGACGAGGACGTAGGCGCCTTTCGCCACCTCGGACGCGGGTGCCGCCTGCGACCGGTCGACGGTCGGCAGCGCCTGGCGGGAGAGGACGAGCACGGCAGGCTCGCGCCGGAGTTGCATCACGTAGCGCCACGTCTCGGCGACCTCGTTCGCGTCCGCCGGGCGGAACACGAGCAGGCCGGGGATCGCACGCAGCGACACGAGCTGCTCGACCGGCTGGTGGGTCGGTCCGTCCTCTCCGACACCGATCGAGTCGTGCGTGAAGATGTGGAGCACGGGGATCTCCATGAGCGCCGAGAGCCGGATCGCCCCGCGCGCGAAGTCCGAGAAGATCAGGAAGCCGGACCAGTAGGGCCGGAGCTTCGAGAGGGCGAGCCCGCTCGCAATCGCGGCGGACGCATGCTCGCGCACGCCGAAGTGGAAGTTGCGCCCGGCCCGGTCGTCTGCCTGGAAGTCGCCGGCACCGTCGAACGCGAGGTGGGTCTTCGTGGACGGTGCGAGGTCGGCCGCTCCTCCGAGGAGCCACGGGACGCGCGCCGCGACCGCGTTCAGCACCTGTCCCGAAGAGTCGCGGCTCGCGATGCCCTTGTCGTCCGCCGGGAAGACCGGGATGTCGGCGTCCCAGCCGTCGGGGAGGTCCCGACGCTGCATGCGGTCGATCTCGTCCGCGAGCTCCGGGTACGCGGCCCGGTACTCGTCGAAAAGAGCTTGCCACGCCTCCCGCGACTCCTTGCCGCGCGCGCCGATGCCCTCCTGGAAGTGCTCGTAGACGCCGTTCGGCACGAGGAAGTCGGCGTCCTCCGGCCACCCGAAGAACCGCTTCGCCGCCTTGACGCCCTCCGGGCCGAGCGGCTCGCCGTGCGCCTTCGGCGTGTCCTCGACGTCGGTGCCGTAGCCGATGTGGCTGTGGACGACGACGAACGTGGGCCGCTCCTTCTCCGCGTGGAAGTCGTGGAGCGCCTTCGTCACCTGCGTGAGGTCGTTGGCGTCGGAGACAGTCGTCACGTTCCAGCCGTACGCGGCGAACCGCGCGGCGACGTCCTCGGTGAAGGCGATGTCCGTGTGGCCCTCGATCGTGACCCGGTTCGAGTCGTAGATCCAGCACAGATTCGAGAGCCGCTGGTGGGCCGCGAACGACGCCGCCTCGGAGGAGATCCCCTCCATCATGCAGCCGTCGCCCGCCTGGGCGTAGACGTCGAAGTCGAAGATCGTGAAGCCGTCCCGGTTGTAGCGGGCTGCGAGCCACTGGCTCGCGACGGCCATCCCCACCGAGGTGGCGACACCTGTGCCGAGCGGACCTGTGGTCGCTTCGACACCGCTCGTCCAGCGGTACTCGGGGTGCCCCGGCGCCTTCGAGTCGAGCTGGCGGAAGTGCTTCAGGTCGTCGAGCGAGACCGCGGGCGTGCCGAGGACCTCGTAGTCGGGGTCGACGGCGCGGACGCCGGTCAGATGGAGCAGCGACCACAGGAGCGCGGACGCATGTCCGGACGAGAGCACGTACCGGTCGCGGTTCGGCCAGATCGGGTCAGCGGGGTCGAAACGGAGGAACTGCTGCCAGAGCAGGTACGTGAGGGGTGCGATCCCGATCGGTGTCCCGGGGTGCCCCGAGTTCGCCGCCTCGATCGCGTCGATGCAGAGGATGCGGATCGTGTCGATGCACTTCGAGTCGAGATCGACGGTGGTGTCGGTCGTCGTCATGAGCTCTCCCCGTGTCGTCGCTCTTCAGTCGGCCGCTGCCGCGTACGCGGCGACGAGCCGTGCGTAGTTGGTGCCGATCGTCTCCGTCACCTCGTCGGGGTCCATTCCGGCGAGCCACTGCTCGAGCGGGTCCCACCAGATCGTCCGCCCAACCGCGAACCCGATGAAGCCCGGGACGGACGCGCCGGTCCGGAGCCAGTGGACGACCTTCGCCTCGTCGCCGCCGCGACCGAGGACCACGCACTCCACCGCCTCGCGTCCTCCAGCCCGTGCCGCCTCGGCCACCCGGACGCAGTCCTCGCGTCGGTCGAGTCCCTCGATCTTCCAGACGTCCGGCTCGACCCCGGCTGCCTGGCACTCGCGGATCACCTCGACCATCAGGTCCGGTCGGAGCTCGAGGTCGTAGCGGTCGGGGTCGCCCCCGACGCGTTCGAGCTGGTTCGGCTCGGCCGGGACCAAGAGCTCGAACAGGAACCTCCGGCCCGTCGAGTGGAGCCAGTCGCCGAGGCGGGCGAGGCGCTCCCTCTGGCGTCGGTTCAGCTCCGCGTCGCCCTCAGGGTTGTAACGGACGAGGACCTTCGAGTAGGTCGGCTCGAAAGCCGCGATGTGCTCTCCGAAGTCGTCGCCGTACTCGAAGTCGAACTCGGCCTGCCCGCTCTTCTCGACCGGCATCGCCAGGATCACGCCGAGCTCGCGCGCGGCGCGTGCGATGCCAGCGCCGAACTGCTCGTCGACGAGGATGCCGGTGCCTTCGGGCGGAACCTGTCCCGAGCCGAGTGCGGCACGGAACCCGGCGAAGATGAGGCCTTTCGCCTCCTCGATCCTCGCGACCTCAGCGGCCGTAGGCTCACCTGTGATCCCGAGGAGCTTCTCCTGGAACGAGCCGCGGTGGTCGAAGGCCAGCAGGTAGATCACGCCGGCTCCTCGGTCATGCGCTCGCCCCCGATCGCCCACCGGGTCTGGATCTCCTCGAGGGAGCGCCCCTTCGTCTCGGGCACGAGGAACCAGACGAACACGAACGTGACCACGCACATGAGGGCGAACAGAAAGAAGGTCGTCGCTTCGCCGATCGCGTCCACCACGACGCGCCCGAACGTCAGCAGACCGGCCCCGGGCGAGACCGTTTCGACGAGCGCGCCGGCGGCGAACAGGGCGCCGGCCAGGACGGCTGTGTAGCGCCTCCCGAGCCGGTCCGCCATGGCGCCCGCCACGAGCGCGCCGAGCGTGACCCAGCTCGTGATGACCTCGCTCTGGATCGTCGACAGGTGGAGGTCCTGCTGCAGGAGCGGCAGCGCTCCCGAGATGACGCCCTGGTCGTAGCCGAACAGGAGCCCGGCGAGGAAGGTCACCACGCCGACGCCGATCAGCCAGCCCGTGATGCGCCTCCGCGCGGCGGGCCTGTCGACGGCGGCGACCGTCATTCAGGCAACCACGGGTCTCGCCAGCCGCGGTACTGGCGCACGAGGCCGTCTGCCTCCTCCGGGCCCCACGAGCCCTTCTCGTAGCGGATCACGGGCGGCGGCGAGTCGATCAACGGCTCCACGACGCGCCAGGTCTCCTCGAGCGCGTCCTGACGCGCGAAGTGGCTCGAGTCCCCGTTCATCGCGGCGAGCAGGAGGACCTCGTACGCGATCGGCCCCTCTCCGCCCTGCTCGGAGAAATCGAGATCGAGGTGGACGCGGCGGAGCGCCGCCTTGTCCGGGTCTTTGGACTGCATGACGAGGCTCGAGCCCGGCTTCGGCCCGATCCGCAGCACGAGCTCGTTCGGGTCCGGCCGGGGCGCGCTCTTGGCGACGAACCCGAGCCACGGCGTCGTGTCGAAGACGATCCGCACCTCGGTCACGGTCGCCGGCATCGCCTTGCCCGCGCGGATGAAGAAGGGAACGCCGGACCAGCGCCAGTTGTCGATCTCGAGGCGCATCGCGCAGTACGTCTCCGTCTGCGAGTCGTGCGCGACGCCTGCGGTGCCGAGGTAGCCGTCGTACTGGCCGCGTATGTACTTCTCGGGATCCGCGTCCGCCATCGCGACGAAGAGATCACGCTTGCGGTCGTTGATGATGTCGATGCCGTGGCCGGTCGGCGGCTCGATCGCGACGAGGCTCAGCACCTGGAGGACGTGGTTCTGGACGACGTCCCGCATCGCCCCGACCGGGTCGTAGAAGTGCCCGCGGTCGGCGATGTCGAAGTCCTCGGCCATCGTGATCTGGACGGACGAGACGAAGTGGCGGTTCCAGACCGGCTCGAGCACGGTGTTCGCGAACCGTAGGTAGAGGATGTCCTCGACGGACATCTTCCCGAGGAAGTGATCGATCCGGTACAGCTGCGACTCGTCGATGAGCGCATGGAGCTCCTCGTTGAGCTCCCGCGCAGAGGCGAAGTCGTGCCCGAACGGCTTCTCGACGACGACCCGCGCGTTCTCCGTCAGGTCTTGCTTCGCGAGGCCGGAGACGACGGTCGCGAAGAGCGACGGCGGGACCTCGAGGTAGAAGACGGGGAGCTTCTTGCCCGCGATCTCCTTCGCGACGGCTTCGTACGTCGCGTCGTCGGCGAAGTCCCCGTGCACGTAGGAGAGGCGCTCCGCGAACCGGTCGAAGACCTCCTTGTCGAGCTCCTCGCCCGTCGCGACGATCGAGTCGTGCGCCCGTTCGACGAGGTGCTCGATCGTCCAGTCGTCGAACGCCACTCCGACGATCGGAAAGTCGAGGAGCCCGCGTTTCTCGAGGCGGTAGAGCGAGCGGAAGGTCATCACGCGCGCGAGGTCGCCCGTGATCCCGAAGATCACGAGGACGTCGGCGGGCTTCGCCTTGTCCTCGTCCCCTGTCGCCGGGTTGCGTGGCGTCACTCGTCGGCCTCGACGCTGATCCGGCCCACGCGCTGGTGCGTCAGCTCGCTCCCGGCCCAGTCGACGATCGCCTTCGCCCGGTCCTCGTTCGTCGGGAGGAGCGCCAGGTGCACCGTCCGCCACGCGAACTGCGCCTTGTGCCCTTTCATCGTCTTCCCGCCGAGCATCTGCGCCACCGCGGCGTGCCGCCCGATCGCGGCCATCGTGCCCTTGTCGCGGTACCTGAACGGTTTCGTCGATTTGCCGGCGACCCGCCGGGCGATCGTCTCGCCCGCGTGCTCACCCGACTGGAGCGCGACCGAGCCGAGCTGCGGGAGCACCTGCTCGGTCTTCGAGTCCGTGATCGCGGCGATGTCGCCCACGACGAAGACGCCCGGGTGACCGGGGAGCTCGAGATCCGGCCCGACGGCGACCCGATTGCCTCGTTGCAGCTCGATCCCGAGCGACTGGACGAGACCGTTGCCCTGTAGCCCTGCGCCCCAGACGAGGGTGTGCGCCGGGATGATCTCGCCGGATGCCAGCGTGACCTGGGTCGGCGAGACGGACTGCACGCGGGCGCCGGTCATCACCTCTACCGTTCTGTCCTCCAGCGCCTTGCGGGCGTACTCGCGGAGGTTCGGCTTGAACATCGCGAAGATCTCGTCGCCCGCCTCGACGAGCACGACTCGCGCCTTCTCCTGCGGGAGGGTCGGGTAGTCCTTGGTGAAGTTCGTGCGGTAGAGCTCGGCGACGGCTCCCGCCGTCTCGACGCCGGTCGGCCCGCCTCCGACCACGACCACCGTCAGCGCGCCGTCGTCGAGGAGCGCGCTGTTCTTGTCTGTCGCCTCCCAGCGCTCGAGGACGTGGTTCTTGAGCTTGACCGCGTCGACGAGCGTGTACATCGGAAACGCATGCTCGGCGGCGCCCTCCGTGCCGAAGAAGTTCACCTCGGCGCCGAGGGCGAACACGAGGTAGTCGTAGGCGATCGGCTCGAGACCCTCGACTCGGACCTCCTCGGCGTCGAGATCGATGCCGGTGATCGGCGTCTTGTGGATCGTCGCGTTGTCCTGATCCTTCACCAGGTCACGGAGCGAGTGCCCGACCGCCGTCGTCTCGAGCAGCCCCGTCGCGAGCTGGTACAGCAACGGCTGGAAGGTGTGGTAGTCGTGCTTGTCGACGAGGACGATGTCGACGTCCGCCTTTGCCAGCGCGCGCGTGGCGCCGATCCCGGCGAAGCCCCCGCCCAGCACGACGACGCGACGACGCGAACCTGCCTGCCCGCTCATCGCCAGCAGCATTTCACCGCTCAACAATTTCGGCAACCCGGACGGTGTTCGGACTTGGTGAACGCGCGTCGCCCGCATGCACTCGGGCTGCCTCGTCGCGGAAGGCTCGTTCCGGGGCGCGTCGAACTCGCTGCAAATGAGCTGGAGCATGCGCTTCCGGATCCGACGATTCGTACGGGGGAGCCTCTGGCTGCTGCCGGTCGTTGGCGGCTTCGTCGGCTGGGCGTGCGCTGTCGCAGCGGCCAACACCGGGCCATGGGCGAGCTTGCCGGCGAGCTGGACGTACTCCTCCGGGACCGCCCAGGCCGTGCTCGCCGCCGTCGTCGGAGCGAGCGTCGGGCTCACGGGGTTCGTCGTGACCGTGGCCGTCCTGATCGTGCAGATGGCGACCGGGACGTTCTCCGCGCGGTACATGCGGCTCTTCTACCGCGACCTCGTGCTGAAGGGGGTGCTCGCCGTCCTCGTCGGCACCCTGACCTTCTCGTACGGGCTGATGCGACGGATCGAGGCGGGCTCGGTGCCGAGCGTCGGCGTGACGGCCGCGGGATTCTTCCTCGCCGCCGGCGTGGCGCTCTTCCTCGTCTTCCTCAACCGCTCGATCCATCGCCTTCGCCCGGTGGCCGTCGCCGCGCTCGTCGCCAAGGCGGGACGGCGTTCGTTCGAGCAGGCGGTCGAGGCCGCTTCCGGCCCGGACACCCCGGACTACGTGCACGCGCCGTACGTGTCCGACGAGGATCCGACACTCGTCGTCCGGAGTCGCCGAGCGGGGGCGATCCAGGCCATCGACGATCGCGGCCTCGTTCGATTCGCGCGTCAGAACGACTGCGTGGTCGTCGTCCCGAAGGCCGCGGGCGACTTCGTCCCCGAGGACTCGGTGCTCGTCGACGTCTACGGGGGCCGGGGACTCGGCGCGGCGGATGCGGATCGACTGCGCCGGATGGTGGTGCTCGGAGTCGAGCGCACAATCGAGCAGGACCCGACGTTCGCGATCCGCGTGATGGTCGACGTCGCTATCCGGGCGCTGTCTCCCGCGGTCAACGATCCGACGACAGCGGTCCAGGTTCTCGACCATCTCGGCGACACGCTTCGCCTGATCGGGACGTCCGCTGCCGGTCGGGGAACGGCCTCTCGGCGCGGAGACGGTGGTTCGCGTGTGGTCGTGCGCACACGACGGTGGGAGGACGTCGTCTCGCTTGCGATCACCGAGATCCGCGTGTACGGACGCTCCTCGATCCAGGTGATGCGCCGCCTCCGAGCGCTTCTCGAGGAGCTTCGCGACGGCATCCCCGAACACCTGCGGACGCCGATCGAGGCCGAGCTCGTCCGGCTGGACGCGACGCTCGAGCGTCATTGGTCCGACTCGGTCGATCTCGACCTGGCGCGGATCGCCGACCGCCAGGGCATCGGCGGACCGAGTGCCTCCTTGTCATCGGGGTGACCGCGCGGCCGTGGAGCGCGCGTCTTGACGCGGACGGTAGCAGCGTGCCGTGCCGTTTCGACTCGAGTAGCGGGGCCGGAAAAACCGGTTGACACAAGACGGGCGGCCGCGTGATGATGACTCACCCGCGAGCCCAGCTCTTCGCGATGCGCCCCTCGATCAGGGATGGCTCGCCGAACGGATAGGTGGTGCGACTTGAGCTCGTCCTCAACGCCAGACTCGACGAGGACGCCACGCTTGCAGCAAGCCAATCGGGTGGCAGACGGTCGGGACGAAACGGGGGGCGAGTACGTCGAAGGCACTCACTTCACGTTCGCCGGGGGCCAGATCCGGTCGTTCATGTCGCTGATCAGCTACTTCGGCGCAGGGGAGAACCGCGAGCGCTATCTCGGAGTCAAGATTCCCCCGAGCATGCTCGAGCCGGACTACCGCGACCAGGCTCAGGCGTTCGCGAACGCGCTGGCCGACGGGCTGTCCGACCGAGGTGAGCCCTCGGAGAGCGGGTGAGCAACCTCGCTATCACGACGGTCTCTCTCGCCCGTCTTCAGTTCGCGACGACCTCGCTCTACCACTTCCTCTTCGTTCCGCTCACGCTCGGGCTCGCGCCGCTCGTCGCGGTCATGCAGACCGCGTGGTACCGGACCGGGGACGAGGCGTGGCTTCGGCTGACGCGGTTCTTCGGGACGCTGATGCTGATCAACTTCGCGATCGGCGTCGCGACCGGGCTCGTCCAGGAGTTCCAGTTCGGGATGAACTGGTCGGTGTACTCGAAGTTCGTCGGCGACGTGTTCGGCGCACCGCTCGCGATCGAGGGGCTCGCGGCATTCATGCTCGAGTCGACTTTCCTCGGCCTCTGGATCTTCGGCTGGGACAAGCTGTCGCCGCGGGTGCATCTGGCGACGATCTGGCTCGCTGCGCTCGGTACCTGGCTCTCGGCGTACTTCATCCTCGTCGCGAACTCGTTCATGCAGCACCCGTCCGGCTATCAGCTCGTGAACGGGCGGGCGGAGCTGACGAGCATCGGGCAGCTCCTCTCGAACCGCTTCGCTCTCTGGGCCTTCACGCACGTGATCTTCGTGGGGCTGACGACGGCGTCGACGGTCGTCTTCGGCGTCGCCTGCTGGCACTTCGCCCGCGGGCGCAACGTCGAGCTCTTCCGCAAGGCGGCCATGCTCTCGCTGATCGTGCTCGTGCCGATCTCGGCCATCAACCTCGGGGTCGGGAGCTACCTCGGAATCGTCACGACCGGCGACCAGCCGATGAAGATCGCTGCGACGGAGGCTCAGTGGGACACCTGCCAGCCGTGCGCGTTCTCGATCTTCCAGATCGGCGGCTTCACGGAGAGCGACCAGACGCCGAGCTTCTCGATCGAGGTCCCGAAGCTTCTCTCGTGGCTCGCGACCGGTTCGCTCAACGGTCAGGTACTGGGGATGACCCAGGTCCAGGACCAGTACCGCGCGCAGTATGGAAAGGGCGACTACATCCCGAATGCCTTCGCGACCTATTGGGCCATGCGCACGATGGCCTACCTGGGGACGCTCGTCTTCCTCGTGTCCGCGGTCGGGGCGTTCCTCTATCGCCGCCGCAAGCTCGAGACGACCCGCTGGTTCCAGTGGGTCGGCGTCGCCGCCATTCCGCTCCCGTTCCTCGCCGCGCTCGCAGGCTGGGTCCTCACCGAGGTTGGTCGGCAGCCGTGGATCGTGCAAGGGCTGCTCAAGACGACGGGTGCCAACTCGCCGAGCGTGGGCTCCACGACGATCTGGCTCAGCCTCGTCGTGTTCGTGACTCTGTACGTGGTCCTGGCGATCGTCGACTTCGTGCTCATGCGCCACTTCGCCCGGATCGACCCGCCCGATGTCGTCCGCACCGACGACGGCGCGCTGCCGGCCTTGAGCTATTGAGATGAGGCGCTAGTGCTCCGTCCCGAAAGTCACCTCGCGCTCCGGGCGGCTGCAAAGCTGCGCCAGCCCGCGTCCTCAGTCGCGCCCATATCCACTGATATGGGCGCTCCCTGCGTCCTTGTCTGGCTTGCTTTTCGCGCGCCGGAGCATCAAGGGACTTCCGGGACGGAGCACTAGTGGATCTCCAGACGTTCTGGTTCGTCCTGATCGCCGTCCTCTGGGCCGGCTACTTCCTCCTCGAGGGCTTCGACTTCGGCGTGGGGATGTTGCTGCCGTTCGTTCCTCACGACGAGGAGGAGCGAAAGACCATGCTCGAGTCGATCGGACCGGTCTGGGACGGGAACGAGGTGTGGCTCGTGGTCGCGGGCGGTGCGACCTTCGCGGCCTTCCCCGCCTGGTACGCAACGATGTTCTCCGGGTTCTACGTCGCCCTGCTCCTGGTCCTCGTCTTCCTCATGATCCGGGTCGTCTCCTTCGAGTGGCGCGGGAAGCACGACACCCCACGCTGGCGCTCGGTCTGGGCCTGGGCCAACACGATCGGGAGCCTCGGCGCGTCGCTCATCTGGGGAGTGGGGCTCGCGAATCTCGTGTACGGCGTCCCGATCGACACGAACGGTGACTACGCCGGAACCTTTTGGGATCTCTTCAGCCCCTACACCGTCTTCGCCGGGATCGCAGTCGTCGTGCTCTTCGCGTTCCACGGCACGACGTTCCTGTCGCTGAAGGTGGCCGGCGACCTGCATGGCAGAGTCCTGGCGGCGTCACGTCTGCTCGCGATTCCGGCGGCAGCGGCGGTGTCCACGTTCGTGCTCTGGACCGTCAACGTGGCCATCGGCCACAACGACAAGGATCTCTTTCCGCCCGTGCTCCCTGCGGCGATCGCGGTCGCAGCACTCTGGCTCGCCGTCGTCTTCGCCTTCGTCGGTCGGCCGGGACGCGCGTTTGCGATGACGGCACTCGGGACGATCGGCGCCGTGGCGACGTTGTTCACGAGCCTGTACCCACGCGTGATGGTCTCGAATCCCGACTTCCAGAACAGCCTCACCGTGGACGGCGCATCCTCTTCGCACTACGCGCTGGCGGTGATGAGCATCGTGGCGCTGATCTGCGTCCCGCTCATCCTCCTCTACCAGGGCTGGACGTACCACGTGTTCCGTCGCCGCCTCGGTGGAGGCGAGCGCACGAAGAGCCCGGTCGACGGGACGCCGCCGGCGCCTGCGGCCGGAAGCGGCCCGCCGGCCTGATCCTCGCTCGAGCGAGCCGCTCGACCCGCGGAGCTCGGCCCCGCTACGTCCCCATTCCGCGATCCACCGTGGTCCGCTCGAGCGGCGTCGAGGCGAGGCCGTAGACCACGAGCACGGCCAGCGTGATCATGGCGGCCGCGTACCACGGCGCGTAGCCGATCACGAGGAACCCGTTGACGATGACGAGGATTCCCCAGATGTAGGCGACGAGGCGGCCGAACTCTCCGCCCCCGAGGAGCGAGTACGCGGCCCAGATGGCGAGCGCCGCGATTCCGAGGTCCCAGAGGCCCCAGGCCCACATGTTGTCTCCGAACAGCCCGAACGTGAAGTTGTTGATCTTGTGGCTGTTCGCGAGATAGCTGATTCCGGAGATGATCCGGAAGAAGCCGACGGAGAACATGACGATCGCCGCGAGCATGATCCAACCGGTCCGGCTCGCGTAGCTCTGCATGGACGACATCTGCCTGCTCCCTTCTGCTGTCGCTAGGACGGGGCGAATCTAACACCGGCGGGCGACGGATCCCGTGGCCGGGCGTCCGTACACTCGCCCCGTGCGCCCCGTCGACCCGCGCCTCCTGCGCCGCGCCCGGGCCGTGCGCGTGCTGCTCGGGGTGGATGTTTCGATCGGGCTCATGGCGGCGATCCTCGTGCTCTTCCAGGCGAGCCTCCTCGCCCGCGTCGTCGCGCACTCCTTCGAGGGCGCTTCGCTCCGAGACGTCTCCCGCGACCTCGTCCTCCTCGTCTCGGTGTTCGCCTGTCGCGGTGCGCTCGCGTGGGCGTTCGAGCTCGCCGGTCGGGTGGGGGCGACCGGCGTCCTCTCGCAGCTCCGCATCGACCTGGTCGAGCGGCGTCTGCGGGACGATCCGCGGGCGCTCGACGGCGAGGAAAGCGCCGTGCTGGCGACGGCCGCAGTCGACGGGATCGCCCCGCTCGAGGCGTATTTCGGCCGGTTTCTGCCGCAGGTGGTCCTGGCCATGCTCGTTCCGCTCGCCGTGCTTGTCCTCGTGGCGTCGATCGACGTGACGTCCGCCGCGGTGATGCTCGTGACGCTTCCGCTCGTGCCGGTGTTCATGGTGCTCGTGGGTCGGCACACGGAGCGCCGGACGCGTGCCCGGGCGCGTGCGCTCGCACTCCTCGCGAGCCACTTCCTGGACGTCGTCCGCGGGCTCCCGACGCTGCGGGCCTGCAACCGCGGAGAGGCGCAGGCGGCCACGATCGCCGACGCGAGCGAGGCGTACCGGCAGACGACGATGAAGACGTTGCGCGTCTCGTTCCTCTCGGGCGCCGTGCTCGAGCTCGCGGCCACGCTCGGGATCGCGCTCGTCGCGGTGACGGTCGGCGTCCGCCTCGTCGACGGCGACCTCGGTCTCCAGCACGGGCTCACCGTCCTGTTGCTCGCGCCCGAGCTCTACCTCCCGCTGCGCATGCTCGGGGCGCAGTATCACGCGGCGGCCGACGGGCTCGCAGTCGTCGAGCGCCTGCTGGAGCCGGTCTCGGGGGAGCCAGTCGGCGCACGGCCGGCCAGCGGTGCCGGCACCGGCGTCGGTTCGGACGTCGTGGTTCGTCTCGAGGGTGTCTCCTACCGTTACCCGTCCCGGGAAGGCGAGGTCCTCGACGATGTCGACCTCGAGCTCCGTCCGGGCGAGACGGTCGCGCTGGTCGGGCCGAGCGGGAGCGGGAAGACCACGCTCGCGGCGCTGCTCCTCGGGCTCGTGGAGCCGAGCGCCGGCCGGGTGACCGTCGGCGGGCACGACCTCCGGAGCCTCGATCGCGACGGCTGGCGGCGTCGCCTCGCCTGGGTGCCGCAGCGGGCGACCGTCTTCCGCGGGACCGTCGCCGACAACATCCGTCTCGGCGACCCGGCCGCGAATGACGACCAGGTCCGCGCGGCCGCGCGCCTCGCAGGTGCCGACGCCTTCGTCGTCGCGCTCCCCGACGGGTATGCGACCGTGGTCGGGGACGGCGGCCGCCCCGTCTCCGCCGGGGAGGGCCAGCGCCTCGCGCTCGCGCGAGCGTTCCTCCGCGACGCCGAGCTCGTGGTCCTCGACGAGCCCACCGCCAACCTCGATCCCGCGAACGCCGCGGCCATCGGCGAGGCGCTGGAGCGGCTGGCGGACGGCCGGACGGTCCTCGTCATCGCGCATAGCCCGGAGCTCGCGCGGCGAGCGGATCGGATCGTGCGGCTCGAGGACGGCCGAATCGTGAGCGCCGGTGCTGCGGTGGGAGCGCTGTGAACGGCACGCTCGCCGGTCTCTGGCGGCTCGCGCCGCCGCCGAAGGCGAGGGTCGCGCTCTCGATCGTCCTCGGCGCGCTCGCCGTGATCTTCGGGATCGGGCTGATGGCGACCGCCGGCTACCTCATCGCGAGGGCGGCGGAGCGGCCGGAGATCCTCTCGCTCACCGTCGCGATCGTCATGGTGCGGTTCTTCGGACTCGCCCGGCCGCTCGCGCGTTACCTCGAGCGGCTCAGCTCGCACGACCTCGCCTTCCGCGTGCTCGCGGGCTTCCGTGTCCGCTTCTACGAGCGCATCGAGCCGCTCGCCCCCGCCGGGCTCGAAGCGTATCGCCGCGGCGATCTCGTGAGCCGGATGGTCGGCGACGTCGACGCGCTCCAGGGGCTCTACCTCCGCGGCCTCGGGCCGCCGTTCGTCGCGCTCGCCGCCGGGGCGGTGGCGGTCGGGGTCGCCTCGGCGTTGCTGCCGGCGGCGGGAGTCGCGCTCGCGATCGGGTTGCTCCTCGGCGGTGTCGCCGTCCCGCTCGTCGTGGGGCTCGCGGGCCGCGCGGCAGGGCGCGGCCGCGCGGCCGCGCAAGGACACCTCGCCGCCGAGCTCGTCGAGATCCTCCGCGGGGCGCCCGAGCTCGTCGTCTACGGGCGGTCGGACGATGCGCTCGCACGTGTCCGGGCAGGAGACCGCGCGCTCGCCAGGCTCGCGCGCCGTGACGCGCTCGCCGCGGGGCTCGCGGACGGCCTCGGCGTCCTCGTGACGGGAGTGACGACCGCGGCGGTCCTCGCTCTCGCCGTCGCCGCGCACGCGGACGGGCGCCTCGACCGCGTGCTCGTCGCCGTTCTCGCTCTCCTCGCGCTCGCGTCGTTCGAAGCCGTGACGCCGCTCTCGCTCGCCGCCCGCGAGCTCACGAGCACGCTGGCAGCGGGCCGGCGGGTGCTCGAGCTCGCGGATCGCGAGCCGGCGGTGCGAGATCCGCTCGAACCGGTCTCGCCGCCTCCTCTCCGGCCGGCGCTCGCCCTCGAGCACGTCAGCGCGCGCTACGCGGAGGACGGGCCGCCGATCCTCGACGACGTCGGCCTCGAGCTCCGGCCGGGCGGGTCGGTGGCGCTCGTCGGTGCGAGCGGTGCGGGGAAGACGACGGTGGTCAATCTCCTCCTCCGGTTCCTCGACCCCGTGTCGGGCCGCATCACACTCGCCGGCCGGGACCTGCGCGAGTACCGGCAGGAGGACGTGCGGCGAGCCATCGCCGTCGCCGGCCAGGACGCCTACCTCTTCTCCACGACGATTCGCGAGAACGTCCGCATCGGCCGCACCGGCGCGTCCGACGATGAGATCGAGGACGCCCTTCGCCGCGCGTGTGTGTGGGACTGGGTGTCCTCGCTCCCGGACGGGGCTGACACGCTCGTCGGAGAGGAGGGGATGCAGCTCTCGGGCGGCCAGCGCCAGCGGGTCGCGCTCGCGCGCGCTCTGCTCTCCGACGCGCCCGTGCTCGTCCTCGACGAGCCGACGGCGCACGTCGATCCCGAGACCGCGGAGCCGCTCGTCCGGGACATCCTCGCCGCAGCCGGCGACCGCTCGATCCTCCTGATCACGCACCGGCCCGAGGGACTCGACCTCGTCGACCAAGTCGTCGAGCTCGTGGCCGCGGGCGCTCGCTCCTAGGCCGGAGCGGGAGCAGCCCTGGTCGCGCCGCTCGGATCCGCGTGGTCCCGGCGCTCCCGCGCGACCGAGATCGCGATCGCGCCGAGCATCGCCAGCCCGAGCCCGATCGACGCGACGACGACGTGCCATGCGGGCCTGGCGAGCCGCTCGTCGAAGAGCAGCGCCCCGAGGAGCACGGACACGATCGGGTTCGAGACCGACACCGTCGCCACGGACGTTGCGAGGTAGCCGCTCGAGAGCGACATCTGCTGGAGGACGAACGCGATGATCCCGGCGGCGGCCATCGCGTAGAACTCCCAGTGGGAGAGGACCTCGCCGACCGAGACGTGGAGCATGTCGATCGTCGGCTTGACGAGGCAGGCGGAGGTGCCGAAGAGGACGCCGGACACGACGCCGATGAGCGCGGCCTGGCGGGAGCCGTGAGCCCTGCGGCCGAGCACGAAGAGGAAGACGCAGAGGGCCGCGATGACGCCGAGCGCGATCGCCCACTCGTCGTTCGGCGCGTTCTCCTTCCCGCCCGCGGGGTTGCCGAAGAGCGCGAACAGCGCGAGCCCGAGCACCACGACCGCGGCTCCGACGATCTCTCGACGTCCCACCTCTTGTTGCGTCAGGAAGTACCCGAGCGGCAGCGCGAAGACGACCGTCGTCACGAGGAGCGGCTGGATGATCGCCAGACGTCCGTGGTCGAGCGCGACCGCCTGCACCGCGTAGCCGACGAGCAGCGCCCCCGTGCCGAAGAGCCACCAGCGGCTGCCGACGAGCCGCGCGAGCGAGCGCGCGCTGTCAGCCGACACTCCGAGGTCGAGCGCGCCCTTCTGCTGGAGCGTCGCCGCGACGGCGAAGAGAAAGGCGGCGACGAGAGCGAGGACGCTCGACATCGGCGGGACTCTATGCCCCGGGTCGGCCCGAAAGCCACTTGCAATCCGAGCCCCCGGCTTTCAGAGTGTCCGGCGTGTGCTGCCTCGTCGCCGGCCTCGCGTTCCTCGGCCCGAGGTTCGTCCTGGTCTTCATGTGGATCTTCGGGAGCCGCGTCGATCTGGCGTTCTCGTCCTGGCTCTGGCCGCTCCTCGGCCTCTTCTTCCTGCCGTGGACGACCGTTGCATACGTGCTCGCGTGGCAGCCGGGAGGGGTCGGCGGCGGCTGGGACTACCTGCTCATCGCGCTCGGCGTCACGCTCGACATCGCGACCTACTCGGCGCGCTCGGCGAAGAAGCGCGCGGCTGCGTGGCAGTGAGAAACCCTGAGAACCACTAGGGTTGCGATCGGCGGGACCGTGCTTCACCCGGGTGAACGGGCGGTTCTGCCCTCAACTCGACCTCTCTGGGGGAGAAGGATCGTGGAATGAGCAGCTCGGCAGGCGAGTCGACCGCTCCGGATCGGTCCGGCCTGGTCCTCATCTCGCTGATCCTCGTCGCGGGGGTCGCGAACCTGAACCTCTCCGTGGCCAATGTCGCGTTGCCGTCGATCGGCCAGCACTTCGACTCGGGCCAGACGACGCTCGACCTGATCGCGGTCGGCTACTCGCTCGGCCTCGCGTGCTCGGTCCTCTGGCTCGGCGCGCTCGGTGATCGCTACGGGCGGAAGCTCCTGCTGCTTTCCGGGACGGTGCTCGCCATCCCCATGTCCCTGCTCGCCGCGTACGCGCCGAGCGACACCGTGCTCTTCGCGGCTCGAGTGGGCGGTGGGCTCGCCGCCGGCATGGCCTACCCGACCACGCTCGCGCTCATCACCGCGCTCTGGGCGGGGCCCGGGAGGACGAAGTCGATCGCGCTCTGGTCGGGCATCGGGGGCGCGATCGCGGCGCTCGGCCCCCTCCTCTCGGGCCTCCTGCTCGAGCACTTCTACTGGGGCTCCGTATTCCTCATCACGCTGCCGCTGGCGGTCGTCGCGATCGTGATGGCGTGGTACTTCGTGCCCTCGCACGTGAACGAGGGGACCGAGCCGGTGGACAACCTCGGCGGGATTCTGTCGCTCGTCCTCGTGGGGGCGCTTATCCTCTCCATCAACTTCGCGCCCGTTCCGAACGCGGGCACGCTCACGATCGTGCTCGGTGTGATCGCGGTCGCCGCGCTCGTTCTCTTCTTCCTCCGCCAGCGTCGGGCGAAGAACCCGCTCTACGACCTCGAGATCGCCTCGCGGCCGACGTTCTGGGTGGCCGCGTGCGCCGGGCTCATCGTGTTCGGCTCGCTCATGGGCGCGATGTTCGTCGGCCAGCAGTTCCTGCAGAACGTGCTCGGCTACTCGACGCTCGACGCCGGGCTCGCGATCATCCCGGCCGCGCTCTTCATGGTGGTCGTCGCGCCCCGTTCGGCGAAGCTCGTGGAGGCATATGGCGCCCGTGTGACGCTCCTCCTCGGATACGTCTTCGTCCTGCTCGGGTTCGTCTCCATGCTCGTCCTCTGGAAGGAGGACATCTCGTACTGGAAGGTCGGGCTCGCGTATGCGTTCGTCGGGATCGGGGTCGGGCTCGCGGGGACGCCCGCGTCGCATTCGCTCACCGGGTCCGTGCCCGTGACGCGGGTCGGGATGGCCTCGGGCACTGCCGACCTCCAGCGCGACCTCGGCGGGGCGATCATGCAGTCGATCTTCGGCGCGCTCCTCACGGCGGGATACGCCGCTGCGATGACCTCGGCGATCGGCGCCTCCGGCAAGCACGTCACCGACTCGACGCAGGCGCAGCTCACGAAGTCCTTCGACGGCGCCGAGGCGATCGCAGCGCAGCATCCGCAACAATCGAGCGCGATCGTCGCCGCGGCGAAGACGTCGTTCCTGCAGGGCGACCAGTGGGCGTACACGGCGGGGATCGTCGCCGTGCTCGCGGGTGCGGCGGTCGTCTTCTTCCTCTTCCCGAAGCGGGACGACGAGCGGAGGCTCCTCGCCTCGTACCACGCCGAGGACGCGGGGATCGCGATTGGCGCGGTCGCGAGCGAACCGGCTCTCGAGCCGTTGCAAGCCGACTCTTGAGCTCTTCCCGTCCACTGCCAACTGCAGGAGGTGCACGGGACAGCGCGTCTCCGGTGAGCGACGACTATGCCGGCGAGAGCAGCGTGTTCACCGGCACCGTCAACTGGGTGCAGATCGACGTCGACGAAGCGGCTCCGGGTCGCGATGGCACGCCAGTGAGCGACCGGCCGGCTGCAATCCCCGAGAGACGATCTTCGGAGAGGATGACGGGGAAGGCACCGAGATGCCGGCGCTCGACCTGCTCGGGAAGATGACGGCGGTCGCGAGCCGAGACGGAGTTGGGGGTCGGGCGGCGTGACACGCGCAGTTCGGCCCGACGACGAGCCGACGGAGGCAGCGATCGGGGAGGACGACCCCGGCACACGCGACGTCGCCGTCACGTCGGCCGCGCGCGCCGGGGAGCCGATCGTCATCGAGCCACGCTGGCCCGTCGCGCTCGCCCTGTCCGCGTTCATCGTCATCTCGATCGTGCTCCGCGTCATCGAGCCGCAACGCGAGTCGTTGGGTCCGCCGTGGCTCGTCCCCGGCATCGAGATCGGGTTGTTGCTCGTCTTGCTGGCAGCCGATCCCGCCCACGTGGGCGGGCGCCGGCGCTGGCTCCGCCCCGTCTCGATCGTGCTCGTCCTGCTGCTCGCCGCCGCCGCGCTCGTCGCGACGAGCGTGCTGATCGTCGACCTCGTGCGCGGGGGGAAGGTGACGGAGTCGGCAACGTCGCTGCTCGCGTCGGGGGCGGTCATCTGGCTCGGCAACTGCCTGGTCTTCGGCCTCCTCTACTGGCTGCTCGACAGCGGAGGGCCGTACGCCAGATACATGGGAGAGCGCCCGCATCCCGACTTCGCCTTCACCCAGCAGCAGAGCCCCGAGCTGGCCCCGCCCGGCTGGCTTCCGCAGTACGTCGACTACTTCATCCTCGGCCTCACCACGAGCACGGCGTTCAGCCCGACCGACGTCCTCCCGATGGCCGCCTGGGCGAAGTTGACGATGGCGCTGCAATCGCTCATCTCGTTGACCGTCGTCGGTCTCGTGATCGCGAGAGCGGTCAACGTGTTCTCGTAGCGTGGCGATGGAGGCTCAGGCCGTTCGAGCACCGCCTGCCTTCCACCTGCTCGGAAGTGGAAGCGGTGCCACGGCGCCGCCGAGCGCTGATGGTCGGGCGCGACGCGAACGCTAGCCGGCCGGACTCGGGGAGAATGGGCGCAGCTCGTCCTGCCCGTCCTGGATCACGCCGTAGCTCGACTCGGGCACCTCGTTCCAGGCGCCTGCGAGGTCGCCGAGCGGCTCCGAGACGACGAGCCGCGACTCGTCGGAGAGCGCGTGCAGCACAGGGTTGTCGGGGTGCTGGGCGCGGAGCGTGGCGACGTTCGTCGAGTAGAAGAGCGAGCGCGACTTCCGCTCGCTCGAGTAGCGGAACGCCCACAGGCGCACGCCGTCGCTCGTCGCGACCGTCATCTGGATCGGGTGCTCGACGTCGTGCCGCGCGCCGATCTCCTCGATCAGGCCGACGGCGCGGGCGACGGCAGCCGGCGGGTCGTCCTCGAGCCCGAGCGTCAGCGCGAGGAAGAAGAACACCTCCGAGTCGGTCGAGCCCTCGATGAACGGGTACAGGTCGGGATCGACCGCGAGGACGAGATCGCGCTTCACCTTCGGGAACTCGCCGATCCCGCCGTTGTGCATCCACAGCCAGCGGCCGTGGCGGAACGGATGGCAGTTCGTCTGCTGGACCGGCGTGCCCGACGAGGCGCGGATGTGGGCGAACACGAGCGGCGACATGACGTGTGCGCCGAGGTCGCGCAGGTTCCGGTCGTTCCAGGCGGGCTCGACGCTGTGGAACACGCCGGGCGTCTCCCCGACGCCGTACCAGCCGATCCCGAAGCCGTCGCCGTTCGTCGTCTCCGCGCCCATCGTGGAGTGGAGGCTCTGGTCGATGAGCGAGTGCTGCGGCTTGAGGATCAGCTCCTCGATCCGCACGGGCGAGCCGGAGTACGCGAGCCATCTGCACAGGTGTTCTCCTTCGTCAGTGGTGGAAGCCGGCGACGCTGCCGGCGTCGTGCACCGGCGTCGGCTGTTTCTGGAGCCGCGGGAGCTGGCGCTCGAGGTCGGCGACGAGCAGATCCGCGAGGTCGTGGGTGAAGCCGCGCCGGACGACGACGCGGAGCGCTGCGAGGTCGGTGCGGTTCTCCGGGAACGTGTATGCCGGAACCTGCCAGCCGCGCTCGCGCAGGGCGTTCGAGACGTCGAAAACGGTGAAGTTGTCGACGTCGTCCTTCACGGTGAACGCGAACACCGGAAGCTCGTCCCCTCGCGTCACGAGCTCGAAAGGCCCGAGCTCCGCGATGCGCGCCGAGAGCCGGGTGGCGACCTCGCGTGCGTACGCCTGCACCTTCCGGTAGCCCTCGAACCCGAGGCGGAGGAAGTTGTAGTACTGCGCGACCACCTGCGCTCCGGCCGGGAGAAGTTGAGCGCGAAGGTCGGCATGTTGTCGCCCAGGTAGTTGACCCAGAAGATCAGGTCCTCCGGGAGCGCCTCGGCATCGCGCCAGACGATCCAGCCGACGCCGGGATAGACGAGGCCGTACTTGTGACCCGAGGTGTTGATCGACGCCACCCGCGGCAGCCGGAAGTCCCACTCGAGCTCGGGGTCGACGAAGGGCGCGATCACGCGCCGGAGGCGCCGTCGACGTGCACGGGCACGTCGATGCCCGTCTCGTCCTGGAAAGCGTCGAGCGCGTCGCAGATCTCCTTCACCGGCTCGTACGAGCCGTCGAACGTCGAGCCGAGGATCGCGACGACGCCGATCGTGTTCTCGTCGCAGAGCTTCACGGCCTCCTCGCCGGAGAGGTGGAAGCGGTCGCCCTCCATCGGGACGAGCCGCATCTCGACGTCCCAGTAGTTCGCGAACTTCTCCCAGCAGACCTGGACGTTGATGCCCATGACGAGGTTGGGCTTGTCCGCGAGCTTGCCTTCGGCGGCCCGTCGCTTCTGCCAGCGCCGCTTGAGCGCGAGCCCGCCGAGCATCGCGGCCTCGCTCGAGCCCGTCGTCGAGCAGCCCGTCGCCTCGTCGGACATCGGGTGCATGCCAGAGGTGCGCGAGCATCGCGACGCAGCGCGCCTCGAGCTCGGCGGTCTGCGGGTACTCGTCCTTGTCGATCATGTTCTTGTCGAAGCACTCGGCCATGAGCTTCTCGGCCTGCGGCTCCATCCAGGTCGAGACGAAGGTGGCCACGTTCAGGCGCGCGTTGCCGTCCAGCATCAGCTCGTCGTGGACGATCTGATATGCGGCGTCGGGCGACATCTCACCCGTCGGCAGCTCGTGGCGCGGGACGCGGCCGGTCTCGGTCGTGAAGAGCGGATCGAGCGCGAGATCGTCAGGGCGTCTCGGGGCCGTCTTCGGGTGCTTGAGCGTCACTGCTGCACCTCCTGTGCGCCCAGGCGCACGGTGGTCGCGGGAGTCGGTCGGGGAGACGGGTGAGCGGGAGCGTAGGCGCTCGCGTTCGACCGCGGAGCGGGACGTGCGCCGAGCTGTCCCGTATGCGGTGGAAGCAGGACCTCGACCGCTTCCGTAGAAGGCAGCGCGAGCGTGTCCACGACGAGAGATCGCGTGCCGTGAAGATCCCCTGGCTCGACCGGCGCAAGGGCGGCGGCGGCGCCGACGCGGGCGCAGCGCGGACCGAGCCCGCCACTGTCGTCCAGATCGACGCGAGCTCGCTCTCGCGCGTGTTCTCCGCGCCGATCTGGCTCCGCGACCTGGGCCTGCTCGCATGGTTCCTGGTCGGGGTCGCGATCGTGTTCGTCGGCCTCATCTGGCTCCTCGGGATCACGTCGACGATCGTCGACCCGGTGGTCGTCGGGGCGATCCTGGCGACCGTCGCCGGCCCGCTCGTCACCTGGTTCGAGCAGCGGAGGATCCCGCGACCCGCGGGCGCCGCCATCGTCCTCCTCCTGCTCGTCGCGCTCGGCGTCCTCATCTTGGCGCTCGTGATCGGCGGCCTCGTCGAGCAGTCCGACCAGATCAAGGCGGCCGCGAACGACGCCCTGAACACGATCGAGGGCTGGCTCAACGACACGGGCGCCAACGGGACCACGCAGACGAAGGGCGACGTCGCGCAGGCGGTGCCGAACATCGGCACGACGCTCCTCACCGGAGTCGCCAACGGCATCGCCGGGCTGACCTCCCTCGTCTTCTTCGTCACCTTCTCCGTCTTCAGCACGTTCTTCCTGCTCAAGGACGGGCCGAGCGTCCGCCGCTTCGTGGACCGCAGCCTGGGCGTGCCGGTGCCGGTCGCCACGACGATCACCGGGAGCGTGATCCGATCGCTCCGGCGCTACTTCCTCGGCGTCTCGATCGTCGCGGCGTTCAACGCGATCGTGGTCGGCCTCGGCGCGCTGATCCTCGACGTACCGCTCGCGGGGACGATCGCCGTCGTCGTATTCGTCACCGCGTACGTGCCGTTCATCGGCGCTTTCGTGTCGGGAGCGTTCGCGGTCATCCTCACGCTCTCGGCTCAGGGGACGACGGACGCGCTGATCATGCTCGTGATCGTCATCCTCGCGAACGGGCTGCTCCAGAACATCGTGCAGCCGATCGCCTTCGGCGCGACACTCGACCTCAACCCGCTCGTGGTCCTGATCGTGACGATCGGCTTCGGCGCCATCTTCGGGATGATCGGGCTGATCCTCGCAGCCCCGCTCACCTCGGCCGCGCTGCACATCAGCCGTGAGCTCGCCCAGGCGCGGGCGGAGGAGGCGGCGCGCGACGCTGCCGAGGGCCGTGCACCGCCCGAGCCCGGACCGCTCTTCCCGCCCGCGTCGGCGTAGTTCACCCCGCGCTCGCCGCCGCTACCCTCCTCGACCCCGCGACCGGCCACACCGGGGGCAGTCGTGCAGGCGTTCGCCGCCGGGGCGCTTCTCGCCATGGTCGCGGACACCCTGCTGCCGAGGCCTACCGCGCCGAGGGCGTCTGGACGGGGCCTCGTCGTCGTGTTCGGGGTCACGATCTCGATCGCGCTCAGCGCCGTGTAGCGCCGGAGCGGGCTAGATGCTGACGTTCGCCGGAAACGTCGCGACCCAGACGAGTGTGCCGAGGAAGAGGATCCCGCCCACCCCGAGGACGAGCATGCGCAAGTCGACCACTCGGAGCCGCGTGCTGATCCCCGCGAAGAAGAGCGCGATCGCGAAGAGGACGACGGCGAGCAGGTAGTTGTCCGCGCGCTGGATGTCCGTCTTGACGAGCTCCGACTGGGCGTCGGACTTCGCTTCCAGTCTGTCCGCCTCGGCGCTCGCCGCGAGCTTGTACTGCGGTATCGCGAAGGGCGTGAGCGGCGCCCTCGGGTTCGTCCGCGGCTTCGTCGCGACCCACGCCTCGAACGCCGGCCTGAACTCCGGTCGGAAGCGATGCTGGTAGAAGCTCGCGAGCTCGCTCTCTCCCCGCGCGTATGCGTCGACCCACTGCGTGAAGACGGCGACGTCGATCTGGACCTGTCGATTCGCGACGTCGGCCTCGCGGGTCGACTCCACGCGCGCTGCGATGGACGCGCTCTGCGCCTCGGCCTGCTTCCCGTGCCAGACCGCCGACTGGTAGCTCGACCAGGCGGTGGCGACCGCGGCGAGGGTCAGGAGCACCGCGGCGGCGAGCTCGAGGAGGCGCTCGCGTCGGGTTTCGGACTCTGGGCTCACTCCGGCATCTCAGCACGCCAGCGCAGGCGCGGACGTCCGCTCGGCTCCTCGGCCGCCGCCTAGCGCTCGATCAGCTCGATGCGGTACTCGTCGGGATCTCTGACGAAACAGAGTCTCGAGCCGCCTTCGCGGACACGGTAAGGCTCGCGCTCAGGCTCGATCCCGTGCTCCTTCAAGCGGGCGAGGGTGGTGTCGAGAACATCCACTTCGATGGCGATATGTCCGTACGCGGTGCCCATCTCATATGTTCGACCATCGTGGTTGTACGTGAGCTCGAGCACGTTTTCGTCATCGCCGAGCGAGAAGAAGTAGTTCGTCGCCTCGAGCTCTCCGTTCCGGACGATGTCGAGGTCACGGCTGAACCGGAACCCGAGCGCCTCGTAGAACGCACGGCTGCGCTCCGGATCCGTGATGCGGACCATCGTGTGGATGAAGCGCGGCACCAAGGGAGATGCTAGTCCGAGTGCACGGCCGCCGGCTCAGGACCCCGAGCTGCCGCTCCCGTTTCCCGAGGCGTGCCGGCCGCTCGAGCCGAGGCCGTGACTCTTGCCGCCCGAGGATCTCGCCCGCTCGGCGGCAAGCGGGTCGGCCTCGTCGGCACGCCCCTGCTCGATCAGCCATTCCGCGTGCTCGGGCAGCGTGCACGCGAGCTGGTACACGGTCGCCGACTGGCGACGCCGAGCGTCTCTCGTGCGGCGATGATGCTTTCGGCCCCGTCGAGCGCCTCGGCGAAGCGTCGATCCTGCGAGGTCGACACCTCTCGACCTGTACGAGGCGAGCCGATAGTCGGGCGACACCGGGGAGTCGGCCCGGTCCGCACGAGCGAGCCGCCAAGACATGGCTAGGCTGGATGGGTCGCGATGAGCTCGACGAGCTACGACGAGATCTGCGCAGGCCATCGCTGGGAGGTGCCGGCGCGGTACAACATCGCCGCCGACGTCTGCGACAAGCACCCACGTAGCAAGCCGGCGATGGTCTGGGAGAGCTTCGACGGCTCGACGCGAGAGCTCGAGTGGGGCGAACTGCAGGACCTGGCGAACCAGGCGGCGCACACGCTCGCCGCACGGGGCGTCACGCGGGGCGACCGGGTCGCGGTCGTTCTGTCGCCGACACCCGAGGCGGCTGCGATCTTCTTCGGAGTCTGGAAGCTCGGCGCGATCCTGCTCTCGATGTCTGTGCTGTACGGCGACGATGGGATCGAGCATCGGCTCTCGGACTCGGGCGCGAAGCTGCTTGTCACCGACCCCGGCAACGCGCCGCGCTTCGACCGACCGTGGGCGCCGGACACGCTCGTGCTCGAGCCCGAAACCCTGGCAGCGGCCCCGACGGATTTCGTTTGCGCCGACACTGCGGCCGACGACCCTGCGCAGCTCTACTACACGTCGGGGACGACGGGCCTCGCGAAGGGGATCGTGCACGCGCACCGCTACATCCTCGGCCACGAGGAGTTCCGCTACTGCCACGAAGTGCAGGACGGCGAGCGCTTTCACGGGATGGGAGAGTGGGCCTGGGCGGCGGGGATCGCGCCGCTCCTCGGCCCTTGGCGGCTCGGCGCACTGCAGTGCGTCTACCGGCGCGAGGGCGGCTTCGACCCGCACAAGCAGCTCGACTTCCTGAGCCGGCACGCGGTGACGAACGTGTTCACCACGCCGACCGCGATGCGCTCGATGATGGCGGTCGAGGACGCGGGGACACGCTATCCGCAGGTATTCCGCCGGGTGTGCTCGGCGGGCGAGCCGCTGAATCCGGAGGCGATCCGCTGGTTTCGCGAGCAGTACGGCGTGACCGTGCTCGACTATTACGGCCTGACGGAGTCGTATCCACTTGTCGCGAACTACCCGTTTCTCGAGGTGCGCGAGGGCTCGATGGGCAGGCCGATGCCGGGCTGGGACGTCCAGCTCCTCGACGAGGACGAGCAGCCGGTGGGGTGGGGGGAACGAGGCGAGATCTGTCTCCGCGCTCGCTCGAACCCGCACTACCCGCTCGGGTATTGGCGCAACGACGAAGCGAGCGCGGAGACCTTCGGCGGTGAGTGGTTCCACACGAAGGACGCCGCCGTCCGGGACGAGGGCGGCTACATCTGGTACGTCGGACGCGCCGACGACGTGATCATCGCAGCCGGTTACCGGATCGGCCCGTTCGAGGTCGAATCGGCGTGCCTCGAGCATGCCGCGGTTCGCGAAGCAGCGGTCGTCGCGTCGCCCGACGAGCTCCGGGGCAACGTCGTGAAGGCATTCATCGTCCTCGCCGACGGATACGAGCCGTCGGAGGCGGTGGCCGACGAGATCAAGGGCCACGTCCGCGAACGCCTCTCCGCGTACGCGTACCCGCGCCGTGTCGAGTTCGTATCCGAGCTCCCGAAGACGCTCACGGGAAAGATTCGCCGAATCGAGCTCCGCCGACTCGAGCTCGACCGCGCCCGCTCGGACACGAACTCCTGACACGCGGTCAGCGGCGGCGCAGCAGCGCTCGGTCTAGCACGGGTCCCGTCGCGCGACTCCTCGCATGGCAGGGCTTTCGGTCTTGCGAGAGAGTATTTGGGACCGCCTTGGACGCGGTGACCTCGTAGCCGTCGTGCCTGGGCAGCGTTACGCAGGGCGCGGGGCGACAAGTAATGCTGCGTAGTAGCGGCGGAGCCACGCCTCGAACGCGTCGGGCACGAGACCTGCATACGTGGTCAACGTCCGATAGGTGTTCCAGTCGAGGGCGACCCAGAAGGTTGCCTCGACGTCCCGCCGAGTCAGCCGAGGGCGCCGACCGGGCTTTGTCAGGAGCGTCGTCGTCGCCCAGGCGACACCGTACGTGCGATTTCGGTTCATCTGTTCCCAGAGGTCTGCCACAGCGGGATCTGCGGGCGCCGCTTGTTCGACGACAGCCGCCATCCGAGCCGAGCGCTCATTGATCGTGCGCAGGTGGCGTGCGTGGAGTCGGAGCATCGCCGCGGCATCCGCCGCGCTCTCCATGCGGGCAACCGAGTCGCGCTGCGGCATCGGCGTGTCCTCGATATCGCCGCGAATGGCAAAGTCGACGGCTGCCCTGAGGAGGGCCGCCTTCGTACCGAAGAGAGCCTCGACCGTCTTCTGGGAGACACGAGCGCCTTCGCTGACTTCGCGGATGCGCGTTCCGGCCCAGCCACGCTCCTCGAACGCGCTCTTCGCAGCCATGAGGATCGCCTCGCGGGTCCGGACGGCAGCGGCCTGTCGACGTGGTGCGTGGTAGCTCCGTCGCTTGTGGTGTTCGTTTGGGCTCATATCTGATAGGGTAAGAGCCTACGCAATATGTCGGTCAGTGCCGGTGAACTCGCAGACCTGAGCCATCTGCACAACCGCCGAGACAAAGGGGAGGCACGGTGAGACGACTTCTATTCGTCCTTGTCGCCACGGTGGTCTTCGTGGCGTTCCCGCTCGGAGCGCCCGCGGCGGGCCCGAAAACAGAGCTCGTCTACGCGGACGGGCAGACCTACACCATGGTTGGCGCGACGCTCGTTACGAACGCGAGTCCGGGCATCTTGAAGGCACCGCCCATCTACATCCTCGGGTTTCCGACTGCCCCTGGAACGGATGGCCCGATCACCCTTCCCTCGGGATACCAGCCTCAGTGCAACCCCTGTTCGCAGGAGCCGGTCGCGTACCACGACCATCTCGTCACGGGAGCACCGGGCGAGGGCACGAACGGAACCTCGGGCAGCGACTACAAGGCGCCGTGGAGAATCGTCGTGATGATGTACAACCCCGCCTTCTCATCCCGCTCTGACTTCCACCCAGTCACGAGCGACGACGATCTCGCTGCCGCGGAGGCAGCTGGCGAGTTCCTCGAGATCAACCCGACGGGATCCGACCCATACCAGATCTGGACGAACAACGTTCTCGTCTGCCCGATCATCAGGCACAACCACCACTAGGGCGCCGGCGAGGGGGGCCGAGGCCAGACCGCGAGCCCCCTCTCGCCGTGCTCCCCCCAGGCGCCTGCCTCCGCAGCGAGCGGGAGGGCGGGACACAGCCCTTCTCGCTGCGAAGGCATCCTTGATGCCCGCCGCACGGGGATGGGAAACACCGGCGGGCGACGACGTCTGTCTCGTCGGGTTTGCGGGATGCGCGGCCGGGGCATCCGTATCGCATGCGAACCGCGCGAGCGTCGTGAAGCGGGTCGTCGTCGTCGCGAGCTCGGAGGTGCCGCAGGAGCTCCTCGACGAGCTCGTCGGCCCCGACGACGAGCTCCACGTCGTCGTCCCGGCTGTCGAGCAGTCACGGCTCCAGTGGCTCGCGAACGACGAGGACGACGCGCGCGCCGACGCCGAAAGCGTGGGCGAGGAGATCGGTCGCGCGGCTCAGGCGGAGCCGTCCAGCGTGACCGTGAAGCAGGCCGATCCGAGCCAGCTCGTCGTGGACGCCGTCGCCGAGCACAAGCCGGACTTCATCATTCTCGCGCTCCGCCAGGGCGAGGAGGCGACGTGGCTCGAGAAGGGCGAGCTCAGCGCCGCCCCCTCGCAGATCGAAGGCGTCCCGCTCGTGCGCGTGCGCATCTGACGGATCCGGGCGCCGTGTTTCCGCCCCTCCGCGAAAGGGAATGGAGGATCCGATCACGGAGGTGAGAAATGCAGACGTGGGGTTGGATCGTCATTGCCGTCGCCGCCGCGCTTCTCGTCGTGTTCGCGGTGGCATTCGTCCAGATCCGTCGGAGACGGTCGCACCTGAAGGAGCGTTTCGGCTCCGAGTACTACCGCACGGTGTCGGAGGAGGGCACGGCTTTGGGCGAGAAGCGCCTGAGCGAGGTCGAGCACGAACACGAGGAAGGCTAAGACAATGGTA
>CAWKEV010000030.1:0-77434 GCA_963848725.1 uncultured Actinomycetes bacterium
GTGTGCGGCGGGCAGATACGCGAAGCGGACGTCCCAGCCGAGCAGCCCGTCGACAGCGGAGAGCGCGACGAAGCCCATCGTCCACACCACCGCGAGGAGCGCCAGCGCGGCTGTTCCGAGAGCACGCCGCCTCTCCGCGAGTCGATCCACGGACCAGAGTTCGGCGGCGAGGGACGGAGGCCTCACTGGATTTGATGATCGGCTCTCCCCCCGATGGCCCGAAGGAGCCGATGGTCTAGTTCGAACAGACCGAGCGGCCAGTTGCCCGAGACAGCGGCCTCGCCGACCCTGAGGGGCACCCGAGAAGCACGTTCGGGACATGGCCAACCGGGGCGCTCCGGCGTCCCCTGATCAAAAGGGGTCTCTCGGAATGAGTGACATCCTGCTCGGCGCATGGGTTCGTGGGCAGCTCGCCTACTACTCCCTGCGCGATCGCGAAGAGGGTCAGACGACGTCGGAGTACGCCATCCTTCTCGGCTTCCTCGCTGTCGCGATCATCGTTGCGCTGTTCTTCCTGCGACACCAGATCAAGGGGCTGTTCTCGAAGGCAGCGAGCAGCATCTCGCAGGCACCCGCCGGCTCGTAAGGCGGTTAGAGGCGCCGCGAGCCTCGGCTTCGCCGAGTTGCGGCCCAGCGATTGCGCCGGCCCGGTAACCCCCTCGACCGGGCCGGCGCAACTGTTTCACCCTTTCGCTATCCGAGCCGGGGGGGCACAATGCGGAATGGACAGCTCGTCCATGGTTCGTAGGGGAAAGGGATCTCACATGGCGCTCAGGCTCCGGCGGCGTCGCGCCGATAAGCCCCACATGAGTTCTTCACAGACGCCCCCGCGGGCGAACGCTGCGCGTCGCGGCGAGCACGGCCAGGTGATCGTCGAGTTCGCGCTCATCCTCCCGGTCTTCATCATCCTGGTCGCGGGCATCGTTCAATTCGGCATCGGGCCTCGACGCCAACTGGCTGAAACCTGGGCGCCGAGGTCTCCAACCAGGGCGCGCGCCGGGCCGCCGTCAACAACTGGCCTCCGGACTGCCCTGCCGGCACCGCCAACAGCACGAATGGCGGAACCGGCTCTGGCTACCGGACTAAGGGACGACCAGCCCCCGGCCCGCGCAACCGACGCACGCAACCCTCCAGAACGCGCTCGCCTGCCAGCTCCTCACCAAGGGGGAGAAGTCCACGACAGTCACCCTCTGCTATCCGCCAGGCTCCACCGGCAACGTGGGCCGACGCGATCACTGTTCGTCTTGCACGACCGTTCAACGTCGTGGGGATACCGTTCTTCGGCGGCGGGTTAGGGTCGGTCACAATCAGCGGGAGCGCGACCATGCGACTGGAGCAAAGTCAGGCGGCGGCGGACGGAGGGCTCTTGACGGGGGTCGGGGCGTGCGAGCGCGACGCCGGCGACGGACCTCCGTGGCCTCGGAGTGTGGGCAGGTGGTGGTGATGTTCGTTCTGCTGGTCCCGATCTTCCTCGGGCTGGGCGCGATCGTCCTCTCGATCGGCAACTGGTACGTCCACAAGCGGCATCTTCAGACGCAGGTGGATGCCGCAGTGTCGCATCGGCGCCGACGTTCGGCAACTGCTTTTTGATGCCGCGGTGGCGAACGCGGGGATCATCGCCGACGCCGTCCCGTACTCGGGCGACACCGCCCGCGCTGCGGCGCAGAAGCTCGACGTCGTACAACCAGCAGGTACCAGACTCCGAGCCACACGCACGTCATCTTCGAACAGCGGTTCACGCTACTGGCAGGAGAGCGACGGAACCGATCCGAACATCCGGGCGGCTCGGATCCGACGCACAGCTACGGCGGGCTCGACAGCAGCGCCGGGGCGCCGACGCTCCGGTGAGCTACCTCCAGGCACACGCAACCGACGATCGGGCGCCCCTCCTCTTCCCCTGGTTCCTCGGTCACCCGAGCCCAAAGAGCACCGCCCGAGTCGATATCCGAGAGGTGAGGTCGAGAAGAACGGATTCCTTCCTCTCAGGTCCCCGAGATCGATCCGGCGTTCGTCTACGCCATTTTCACCGACTAGGCGACGGCACGCAAGTCCCGATCGCACCCAACAGCTGTTCGAGGTCTCGACCTCCAATGCCTGGCTCTCCGGCCCGGGTTGGCGCCTGACCTTCCCGTACGCGTGCTGGATCACGTCGCAAGCCCAGGGCGCTGTGACGATCCATCCGAACAACTCGAGCAGGGCGACGGGACCGGAGTCGTGATCCTGGTTGCCAGAAGCCGGGTCGCCACCGTCTCGATGGGCGGGACGTTGAACCAGATCTGCAACCGGGCGCCAGCATGTCCAGTGCTATGCGGGAACGGGAAACAACTACAGCGGTGGATCGACAGGAAGCCGACCTGCGACCCGTCCACAGCTACCGGTCCTCTTGCGAACGGCAACCTTGCAGCACCGCTGCTCCGCGACGTCAATCTGAGCGGGACTACGTGCACTGGGGGCATGACCCCCGGCGATCTCTCGTCGCCGGTACTTAAACGACGACAACGACTGCACGGCCAACGTCACCGCCGTCGTCGACTTCGGCTCGAGCTGGAAACGGCCAAGCGGGCAACCCGTCCAACGACCCGACGAGGAAGCCCAACCAGGGAGGAATCTGCGCCGAGGTGGACGGTCTCACGTGGCAGAGCACCAACGCTGCGACCGGCCTGACGACGTGGACGGGCCCAGGCTCGGTTTCGATCCCCTCGGCGGGAGGCCCCCAGGCCGTCAGTCTGAATTGGAAGGACCAGGCATCCGGGAACAATTGCTCGAGCCAAGCGAGTGGGGGCTTCCCTGCGCCAGCCGCCGTCGCGTACTCGGCGAGACGACGCCGCAGGGCCGGTGGGTACGTCCACCTCACCGCGACCCGCCCCAACGGGGCCACGTACTTGCCCCGCTGGCGGCAGCGTCGCCGATGCGAACTCGGTCGGACGCGGCAACTACTGCTACGGCGTCGCAGAGGCCTCCAGCAGCCTCTGGCGCTGAAGCCGTGGAACAGCTCCGACATCCTCCTTCGCTTCGCGAGCAAGTCCGCGCGGAAGGGCGGAAGCGGAGGCGCGAATCTCAACGGGTCGCTCCTCTGCGATCACGGGAAGACGCTGGCAGAAACGTTCTCGACGGGCTGCCAGACGTTCTACGGGCTTAACTACGACGTGTGGGGCATGCCGACCTGCTCGGCGAACGGCGTCCAGTGCTGGAAGGACATCGACTGGAGCTCCTACGGCCCGAGCGACCTCCCACCGAAGAGCACCGTCAACAACCCGCTGCCGATCTGCATCGCGGCGAAGAACGGCCAGGTGCAGGCCTTCCAGGCAGGCATCTACAACCGCTTCGAGGACCCGGCCAACGGCTACGGAGGCTGTACGCCCAACTACTGGCCGACGACCCAAGCGCAGGCGGACCAATTTTTCCTACCCGTGTCGCAGGGCGGGCACGACTTCACGAAGGACCCGCGATACGTCACGCTGATCATCACCGACAACACGGCTTTCTCGAGCCCGAACGGTGCCGAGCCGGTCAAATACTTCGCGGGCTTCTATGCGACCGGCTGGGACACGGGCAACGGGAATGGGAAGCCAAAGGGCTGCTACAACGAGCCCGGGGCACCTGCTGGGACGTGCGGTGCGGCGAACAACGACGCGCATCCGCTCCTCGGCTGCCTCGCCGGAAAGATCACGAGTTCCGATAACGGCGACGTCTGGGGACACTTCGTGAAGGTAGTCGTCTTCTCCGCGAGTGCCACTCCCTGGACCGAACGTCTGCAATCTCACGAGCACCTCATTGCAGACATGCGTCGCGGTAAACTCACTAGTATGAGGTCTGCGTCAACAACCCCTCATGTAGAACGCCAGTCGTGCCGAAGTAAGAGCAGCTTCACGAGCACCCACCGTTAGGAGAGGAAGCCGATGTCGAACACTTTCACCACCAAGGTCTCGGGCAAGATGAGCTCCCGCGGCTGGGCGATCGCGCTCGGCATCGGGGCGATCGTCCTCGCGGCCATCCTGCTCGTCGTGTACCTCGACCGCTACCGCGCGCGCGCCAACGGCGAGAACGCGCCGACGCCGGTCCTCGTCGCGAAGCAGCTGATCCCGAAGGGCACGCCCGGGCACGCTGATCGCGAGCCAGTCCATGTACGCGCCGACGACCGTCCCGCGCAAGGAAGTAGAGGTCGGGGCGATCTCCGACCCGTCGTACCTCGCCGGCCGGGCCGCGTCGACGGACGTGTTCCCAGGGTCGCAGTTCACGACGCAGGACTTCGCCGCGAGCGCGTCGAGCGTCGGTGACGTCGCAACTCATCGGCGACCAGCGCGCGATCTCGGTCGTCGATCGACAACGTCCACGGCAGCCTCTGGACAGCTCGCAGGCAGGCGACTCGGTCGACATCTACATCGGGCTCGGCGCGCCGAGGCGGCCAGCGGCAGTAGAAGCTCTTCCGGCCGAATGTGAAGGTGCTCGCGATCCCGACCCAGACCGGCCCGAGCGGCGGAGGAAACCTCGTGCTCCGGATGGCCTCGAAGGACGCCGCCGACTTCGCGTACGCCGCAGACAACGCGCAGCTCTACTTCGTCCTTCGGCCGGTCGTCGGCGCCAAGCCGACGAAGAACAGCAGCGCGACCGCAGCGAACCTCCTGAGGTAGACGAGAAAACTCATGCCGAGCCGCCCGGTCAAAGCCCTTCTCGCAGTCGAGCCTGGAGTCGATCTCGACGACGCTCCAGGACTCGCTGCCCTCCGACGACGAGTTCAACGTCGTGGGGACCGCGAACGGACCCGAAGAGGTCCTGGGCTGGCTTCGAGAGGGCACCTCGGCGGACGTGCTTCTCGTCGCCTGCGCCGGCTACTCGGATCGCGCGCTGCTCCTGCTCGACGCGGTGTCCCGCCAGGATCCGGAGCTCCTCGTCATGGTGCTCGGGAACGGCTCGCCGAACGGCTTCCTCCGGCGTGCGTTCGAGGCGGGCGCGGACGACATCGTCATGCTCCCCGCGACCCAGGAGCAGATCCGGTTCGAGGTTCACAAGCTCCTCGCGCGAAAGCAAGGCGGGGAGACCGAGTCGGTGCCCGACACCTCGCGGCTCGTCTGCGTCCTCGGCCCGAAGGGCGGCACCGGCAAGACGCTCACGTCGACGAACCTCTCCGTGGCACTCGCGCAGCGCGGCGAACGGGTTGCGCTCGTCGACCTCGACCTGCAGTTCGGCGACGTCGCGCTCTGCCTCGGGCTTCCCCCCGAGCGGACGGTCTACGACCTCGCCCAGTCGCCCGGTGCTCTCGACTACGACAAGCTCCAGTCGTACCTCGCGGTGCACTCCTCCGGCGTGCACACCCTGATCGCGCCCCGTCGGCCGGACCAGGCGAGCGCGATCGGAGCGGAGCTCCTGCGCGAGGTGTACTCGATCCTGCGAGCGCACTTCGACTGGGTCGTCGTCGACACGCCCCCCGGCTTCACGGCGGAGGTCATCACGTCGATCGACAGCGCGACCGAGGTGGTCATGGTCGGGATGCTCGACTCGCTCTCGCTCAAGAACACGAAGCTCGGCCTCGAGACGCTCGAGCTCATGAAGTACGACCCGGATCGCATCTACCTGCTCCTGAACCGCGCGCACAGCCGCGTCGGCATCAGCCAGTCCGACGTCGAGGCCGTGCTCGGACGCACGCCGGACATCTTCATCCCGTCGGACCGCGAGATCCCGCGGACGGTCAACGAAGGCATCCCGATCGTCGTCGCGCGGCCGCAGTCCGAGCCCGCAGCTGCATACACCCGCCTCGCAGAGCTCCTCGCCGGCCCCTCGACGGGCGCGAAGACGAGGTCCCGGCTGCGACGGACCACACCTCTCGCCGTCGACTGCTCTTCGGAAGGAAGGCGTAGAACATGGAACTGCACGAGCGACTCAGCACGGGCGTTCGGCCGGCACCCGAACAGGAGCCGTTCGCCGAGCTCAAGAACCGGATCCACATGTCGGTCATCAGCGAGCTCGGCCCGCAGCTCTTCAACGTCTCGGTCGACCCCACGGAGCTTCGCGACCGGGTCATCGCGGACGTCCGTCGACACCTCAACGACGAGGCCGGGATCGCCCGCGAGGACAGGGAGCGGCTCACCGGGGAGATCCTCGACGACATCCTCGGCTACGGACCGCTCGAGCGGCTCATCGCCGACGACTCGATCACGGAGATCATGTGCAACGGCGCCAACGACGTCTGGATCGAGCGCGGAGGGAAGCTCTACGAGACGACCGTCCGCTTCACTGACGAGTCGCACCTCCGGCGCATCATCAACAAGATCGTCTCGCAGATCGGTCGCCGCATCGACGAGTCCTCGCCGATGGTCGACGCGCGCCTGCCCGACGGCAGCCGCGTGAACGCGATCATTCCCCCGCTCTCCCTCTCGGGTCCGCTCCTCACGATCCGGAAGTTCAGCCGCCGTCGCCTCTCGATGGAGGACATGGTCAACATCGGCTCGCTCTCCGAGGAGTCGGTGATGTTCCTCTCACGGTGCGTCGAGGCGCAGCTGAACATCCTCATCTCGGGCGGTACGGGCTCGGGCAAGACGACGCTCATGAATGCCCTCTCGGCCGCGATCCCGAACAACGAGCGGATCGTGACGATCGAGGACGCTGCCGAGCTGCAGCTCCACCAGCGGCACGTCCTCCGCCTCGAGGCGCGCCCTCCGAACATCGAGGGCCAGGGCCACATCCCGATCCGCGACCTCGTCCGCAACTCCCTGCGCATGCGGCCCGACCGCATCGTCGTCGGCGAGGTTCGCGGCGCCGAGGCGCTCGACATGCTGCAGGCGATGAACACGGGTCACGACGGCTCGCTCTCGACCGTCCACTCGAACTCGCCGCGCGACGCGCTGCACCGGATCGAGACGATGGTGATGATGGCCGGCTACGACTTGCCCCTCCGGGCCATCCGGCAGCATGTGTCCGCAGCTCTCGACATGCTCGTGCACATCGACCGCATGGAGGACGGATCGCGCCGCGTGGTGGCGATCACCGAGGTGCTCCGCATGGAGTCCGACGTCATCCAGCTCCAGGACATCTTCGAGTTCGAGATCGAGTCCGTCGCTCCCGACCGGACGATCGTGGGCGCCTGCGCTCCACCGGGCTCCGGCCGGTCTTCCTCGAGAAGTTCCACAAGCGCGGGATCGAGCTGCCGCAGAGCGTCTTCGGCGAGCGCGTCACCCGCCTCGAAGACGTCCGCGGCGCGACCGGATGAAGCGTCTGACGACATTCGCGGCGGTCGGGGCGGCGCTGGCCGCCCTCTCCGTGCCCGCAGCGACGCTCGGGGCTCCCCAGGCGCCGCCCGAAGGCGGCAGCGTCTCCGAGTACCGCCGCACCGACCCTCTCGGAGGCTCCCGACTCGGGCTTCCCGGACAAGGTCTTCGTCCTCCAGCTCCCGCAGAAGAAGGCGCTGACCGTCCGACAGGTTGGGGTGACGGAGAACGGCACTCCCGTCCAGGGTCTGGCCGTCGCCGCGCCCGGCGCGTCGAGCGGGGCGATCCTGCTGATCGACGCCTCGGAGAGCATGAAGGGCAAGCCGATCGCGGACGCCATGAACGCCGCGCGGGCGTTCATGGCCGAGCGAACCCCGGACCTCCCGGTCGCCGTCGTCGCCTTCAACCCGAACATCAACGTGCTGACCGACTTCTCCGTCGACAAGCACAATCTCGCCGTCGCGGTCGGCAAGGCACCGCCGCTCGGCTACGGGACGCACATCTACGACGCGCTCCAGAAGGCCGCGGACATGGCGAAGGACAAGGGGTTCAAGCGCTCGACCGTCGTCCTCCTCTCGGACGGCCAGGAGCTCGGGAGCAAGGCGACCTACGGCGAGGCCCTGAGCTCGCTCCAGGAGCAGGGCGTGCGCGTGATCTCGGTCGGCCTGAACTCCCGCTTCTACAACTCGACGACGCTCAAGAACGTCGCCACCGCGACGCGCGGCACCTACATCGAGGCGGCCAACTCCGGCCAGCTGACGCCGATCTTCTCGCAGATCGGCGCCGAGCTCGCGAGCCAGTACGTCGTCTCGTACCGATCGCTCCTGCCGCCGAAGGACGAGGCGACGGTGAAGGCGACCGTCGCCGGCCTCGGCACGCCCGCCCTCGCCCATTACACGACGCCGACGATCAACTTCTCCCCGCGCGGGACGTTCGACGAGAGCTGGATCGACAAGGTGATCATGTCGCCGTGGCTGATGGTCTTCGTCGTCGTCGCGGTCCTGGGCCTCCTCGCGTTCGCGGTCTCGCAGTGCTCGATGCGCCGGAGCGCTCGCTGCCCAGGCGGATGTCGAAGTACATCTCGGTCCCCTCGGAGGACGAGTCGCAGGCGAGGCGAGCCGAGGTCGCGGCGATGCTCGCCGACCGGGCGCAGAAGCGCGTCCAGAACCACCGCTGGTGGCAGGAATTCGAACGCGACGTCGAGCTCGGCGACTGGGACCAGTCGGCAGTGACCCTCGCGGCTGGACGCTGCTCGGCGGTCGTCCTGATGTCGCTCGTGGCGGCGATCGCCCTGCAGTCGCTCCTCGGTCTCCTCGTCGGCCTGATCGCGCCGTTCGTGATGCGAACGCTCGTCTCCCGGCGCGTCGAGCAAGAAGCGTGAAGGCGTTCGCCGAGATGCTCCCCGAGAACATCGAGGTCATCGCCGGCGTCGCTTCGCGCCGGCCACAGCCTGATCGGCGCGATGAACGTCATGGTGGACGACGCCGCGGAGCCGGCGAAGACCGAGTTCCGGCGCGTACTCCAGGACGAGCAGCTCGGCGTCCCGATCGACGAGGCGCTGATGGTCATCGGCAGAGCGGATGCAGAATCCGGACGTCGAACAGGTCGCCATCGTCACTCGGCTCCAGCGCGAGGCGGGCGGCAACACGGCCGAGGTCCTCGACCGCTGCGTCGAGACGATGCGGGGCCGGATGGAGCTCCGCCGGCTGGTCACGGTCCTGACGGCCCAGAACCGTTATGCGCGCTGGGTCCTGACCGGGCTGCCCGATCGCCCTGCTGATCATGATCACGATGACGACGCCGAGCTACTCTCAGCCGCTCTTCCACACGACCGTCGGCGTCATCTCGCTCGTCGCCTGGGTGATCATGCTCGCGCTCGGCTCGTTCTGGATCAAGAAGATCACCACACTGGAGGTGTGAGGACGTGGATCTGACCGTCGTAGCTCTCGCCGGCGTGCTCCTCCTCGGGGCGGGCGTCACGATCCTCGTCGTGAACCTCCGCAAGTCGAGCGGCGCGGGGCTCGTCGACCAGATCGGGACGTACGGCTACGTCGCCGAGACGACGGGCGGCTCGGAGGCGGAGCACGCCCGCACGGCGTCCTCTCGACTCCCTCGCGGGCCGCATGGGCGACATCGCCGCGAAGCGCCTCGAGTTCGGCGAGGACGAGCTCCGCCAGAAGCTCGTCGCGGCGGGCATGTACGAGACGACGCCGCGCAAGATCCTCGGCTACCAGGTTCTCCTCGCAGCGGCCGCGCTCGCCGTCCTCACCTTCTGGTTCGTGACGGCCGCCGGGTGGTCGATCATCTTCCTCATCGGGCTGCCGATCGGCGCCGCTGCCCTCGGCTGGTACGCGCCTCTTCGATTCATTCTCGGCCGCAAGATGAGGCGCTACGAGCAGATCGACAAGCAGATGCCGGACATGATCGACCTGCTCGTCGTCACGATCGAGGCCGGGCTCGGCATCCTCGCGTCGATGCGCGTCGCCGAGCGAGCAGATGAAGGATCCGCTCGGCCAGGAGCTCCGGCTCACGCTCCAGGAGCAGCGCATGGGGCTCTCGCTGAGCGAGGCACTGCTGAGCCTCGGGCGCCGGGCGGACACGCCGAACATGCGGCTCTTCGTCCGCTCTCTCGTCCAGGGCGAGCGGCTCGGCGTCTCGATCGGCACCGCCATGCGCGGCCTCGCGCTCGAGATGCGCAAGCGCCGCCGGGCGATGGCGGAGGAGATCGCGCAGAAGATGCCGATCAAGATGCTCTTCCCGATGATCTTCCTCATCTTCCCCGCGATGTTCATCATCCTGCTCGTCCCGGTCGTGATCAGCATCGTCGACGCGTTCAGCGGCGGCGGCGGCTAGAGCCATGGCGACACTGACCCTCCGTCGCGAGGACGGGCGGGTCGTCTGCGAGCGGTGCATCGTGGCCGACCGCGCCCACCGCCGGATGCGCGGGCTTCTCGGGCGGCGCTATCTCCGCCGCGGCGAGGGTGTCGTCCTCCGGCCCGCATGGTCGATCCACACCGCGCTTCATGCGCTTTCCGATCGACGTGGTCTTCCTCGATCCCGACCAGGTCGTGATCAAGATCGAGCGCTCCATGCCCCCCTGGCGCACGATGTCGTGTCGCGGTGCCCGTGAGGTCGTGGAGCTCGCGGCAGGAGAATGCGCGCGCCGCGGGCTCGAGGTCGGCGAGCGCGTCGCATGGGCGCCCAGAAGCGCCTCCGACGCCCGCTCCGACCCCAATGTCTCCCCCTGGGAGAACGTCCCCGAGGCGCGCGCGCGTGTGCTGGTCGCGAGTCGCGATGCCCGCTTCATCAAGCTCGCGCGCTTTCTCTTCGAGGGCCGCGAGCTCGAGATCGACGAGCTCACGACGCCCGAACGGCTCCCGGAGGCGATCCTCCAGGCGGATCTCGACGTCGCCGTCCTGGACGGCGGCACAGCCGTCGCCGACGCGCTCCGAACGGCCAACGCGGCGCGGGCGAAACGACCTCAGGTGCCGGTCGTGATCGCGGCCGACACCGGCGGACGAAGCCCGTCCGGCGTTCGCGTCTTCGATCGCTGGAACGAGACGGAGGAGCTGCTCCACGACGTGGAGCGCCTCCTGGCGGAGCGCGAAACGCCGGTCGCGCGCATCGCGTCCGAGTAGGCGCAGTGGAAGGAACACGAACCGCCCCCGGGAAGGGACGAACGCGCAGATGAGCTTCGAGGCAGGCAAATCCTTCGAAACGGGCGCCTCGCCCTCCCTCATCCGCCCGTCCCGTGCCGACGCGATCCCGTCGTCCGCCGACGGGGGCAGGCTGGGACGGCTCCACGCCTTCTTCACCGAAGGGTGCTCGCCGGACGCACACGCCGCCCTCGACCGAGCTCTCGTCCACGCGCGTCGGGTGAGCGAGGCGTGCGCGGATACCGTTGTCGGAGACGAGCTCGCGACCATCGCCTATGCCGCAGACGCCGTGGTGGAGCTCGCATCCGCACTCGAGCTCGACGACGACGACGTGCGGGGAGCAGCAGCCGCGGTCGCAGAAGCATGCGCCCTGCCTCTCTCGGCCGCGCGCTACACGCTCTTCTCGCACGCGGTGACGTGCACGAAGCTCCTCGAGCTCCCGCCTCTCCTCGCGCTCGAGATCCAGATGCGGCTCCTCGTCAGCCTGGACGTCGTCTCGGAGATCTCTCTCTGGCGCACGACGACGAGCGGCATCGAGCACCTGGTCGAGCTCGGCAGCGTGAGCGGGCCGAGCAGGCGTGTGCGCACCGAGGCGAAGGCGGTGCTCCGCGGGCGGTCGCGACTCTCGCTTCTCGGTGGCTCGAGGCTCCGCGGGGCGCCGGTCGTCCGCTTCGACGAGCCGTACGCGGCGCTCGTGGCACGCGGTGGATCGGCGGAGATCGCGGTCATCGACGCGTACCTCGCCGAGGCAGCGGCGGCGATCGGGCCGATCGTCGAGCGCGAGCACCTGCTCGAGCAGTCGAGCGCGAGAGATCAGACGCTGGTCGCCGCGGGCGAGCGCCGGCTGATGCGGCTCGGCTTCGACCTGCACGACGGGCCGATCCAGGACGTGCTCGCTCTCGCCGCGGACATCCGCCTCCTCCAGGAGCAGACCTACCCCTTCGTCCTGGCGGAGCACCGCGAGCAGGCATACGGGCGTTTCGACGACCTCACGGCCCGCCTCGTCGAGCTCGATCGCGACCTCCGCGAGATCGCGCACTCACTCGAGACGAAGAGCGTGATCAGCAGGCCGATCGGGGAGATCCTCCATCGCGAGATCGACGGCTTCGCGGAGCGGACCGGCGTGGCAACGACGCTCGAGATCAGAGGCGATCCGGACTCGCTCTCGTCGGCGCAGCGAATCACCGTCTTCCGTGTCGTCCAGGAGGCGCTCGCGAACGTCCGCGAGCACGCATCCGCCTCGACGGTCGACATCCGCGTCCGTGCGCGGCGCAGCGCGATCGAGGTCCAGATCGTCGACGACGGCATCGGGTTCGAGGTCGAACGCGCGGTCGCGAAGGCAGCACAGCGAGGGCGCCTCGGCCTCGTCGGCATCGCCGAGCGCGTGCGCATGCTCGGCGGGACGTTCGAGATGGAGAGCGCTCCCGGCGGCCCGACCAAGCTGCGCATGATCCTGCCGCACTGGCAGCCCTTCACGTAGCGGACGCCGCCGCCGGCCGGCCTCACTCCTCTTCAGACGAAGGAGCTCTCGGGCCGCTCCGTCGGAGGGCATGGCGGGGTGAAGCCGTGCCTCTAACCCTCGTGGATCCCGGAGACCATGGGGCAGCGGCTATCGGGTCTCGAGCTCCGGGACATTGCCTTTAGTCCCGGAGCTCGAGACCCGATAGCCGCCAAGGACACAAAACCGGACGCGCGTCGAGTACGGCCCACGAACCGCGAAGGAGGCCTGTGAGCCTCCTTCGCGACTTCCCCCCTTCCGCCGCCGCCTTGGCGGAACCTGACGCCCGGTCGTTCGGGCGCGCTCGCGTCAGCTGCTGGAGCCCGACTTCGCCTTCGCGTGCTGGGAGACGCACTTGCCGAACGCGTTCTTCTTGTTCGCGTTCGTTCCGTACTTGGCGTCGAACGCGACGACGCCGAGCGAGAGACGCTCTGCCTTGCAGAGCTTGGCGGCGTTCTTCTCCGCCTGCTGCTGCTGGACGAGCTGGCGAGCCTTCTGCGAGACGCACTTGCCGAACGCGTTCTTCTTGTTCGCGTTCGTTCCGTACTTGGCGTCGAACGCGACGACGCCGAGCGACAGACGCTCCGCCTTGCAGAGCTTGGCGGCATTGGCTCGTGTTGCCCTGCTCGCCGGCCTGACTCGAGCCGTGGTTCCCGTTGCCGGTCGGCGGGACCGCAAGGGCCGTCGGAACGGCAAGGGCGAGAAACACGGCTGCGACGAGAAGTAGCTTCATGCGTGTGCTCCTGGGTCGGTCGACGGTGCGACTTGTACCCGGGGAGACGTCCGCCCGGCTTCGATCTTGCGTCTTCCATTTGTTAAGGATCATCGGAGGGGGTTGCACGGTAGAACGTGCCTGCGCCACGGTGCGGGGATGGCCGTGAGCCCGGCAAGCCATGCTGCCGCACGGGAGCTGGACGACCTCTATCGCCAACACGGGCCGTCCGTCTTCCGCTACGCGCTCGCGGTGCTCGGCAACCATGCCGATGCGGAGGACGTGACCCAGACGACGTTCCTGAACGCGTATCGCTCCCTCGAGCAGGGCGTACGCCCGCGCAAGCCGCTCAACTGGCTCCTCACGATCGCGAGCAACGCGATCAAGCAGCGGTTCCGCCAGGAGCGGTCGCGGCCGCAGCAGGTCGAGCTCGATCGCGAGGTGGCCGGAGCGACTGCGGACGCGGAGACTCCGAGCATCGGCGAGCTGCTCACGGCGCTCTCGAAGATCCCGCCTCAACAGCGCCAGGCGATCGTCCTGCGGGAGTTCGAAGGACGCTCGTACGTCGAGATCGCGGACATCCTGGGCACGACGACCTCGGCGCTCGAGACGCTTCTCTTCCGGGCGCGACGCTCGCTGGCCGAGGAGCTCGAGCACCACCTCACGTGCACCGAAGCCCAACTCGCCGTGTCTCGCGCGGCAGATGGACGGCTCGGTCGCAAAGAGCGGCGGCGCCTCCGCGAACATCTCGCGGAATGTCCCGACTGTGCGCAGTTCGCGCACCTGCAGCAGCGTCACCGCCGCGCCCTGCGCGGTCTCGCGCTGATCCCCATCCCGCTCTCGCTGAGCCTCTTCAAGAGCCTCGAGGGAGGCGGCACAGCAGCAGCCGCGACGCTGCCGACGATCGGAGCGGGATCGAATGCCGCCGCCCTCGGCGCGGGGCTCGGGGGAGCGACCGCCGGAGTCGGAGCGGCGGGCACGACCGGCGGCGGGATCCTCGCCGGGGGCGTCGCTCTCAAGGTCGCCGCCCTGGTGGCGGCCGTCGGCGTCGCGGGCGGTGCCACGATCGGCACCGAGCAGGTGGTCTCGCACCGGCACTCCTCACCGGATCGCGCCCACGTCGCCACCACGTCGTCGTCGAGGAGCCACGGCGCGAGCGGCCTCGTCGGCGCCGGGCAGGGAGCCAAGGGGAAGGGCAAGGCGCTCGGCCGGATCGGCCAGTCGCCCGGCCGCCTCCGCTCTACGACCGCCCCCGGGCACGTGAAGCACGCGCACGCTTCGGGGAGCGCCTCCTCGGCCGCGCACCGGGTAGCGCGGGCCGGTCACGCGGTTGCGAAAAAGACGCCAACGAGCACCACAACCAGACATCGGCCCACCGGCAAGCCGAACGCCCCACGCGGAAACGCGGGCACCGCCGGAGCACACGCGAAGAAGGAGTCGACGACTGCGACCTCGCCGGCCCACGGCGGTCAGGGGCTACAGAAAAGCGGAAAGAGCGCGCAGGCGGGGACGACGAGCTCCACATCGAGCTCGGGTCACTCGCAGAAGGGCTCTTCCTAGGCTCGCCTGTCTCGGGAGAGCAGGCTACGCGGCGAGCGGACGGAACTGCACGCGGCCGGGATCGATCTCGAACGTGAAGCCGCGATCCCAGTTGACGACGACGAGACCGCTGTCGTCGATGTCGCGGACGACGCCACGATCACCGGCGCAGAGCCCGGATGGTTCATCCAGGTCACCAACGAGCTCGATCCGGGTTCCGATCGACACTCCGGCCCTGATCCGTGCCGCAAGGAGCTTTGCACCATGAGGGTCCATGCGTTCCTTATCGGTTTCCACGTCGGGATTCTTGACCCTCTCTACCCCCTCCCGACTAGCAGGAGTCGTCAGCGGCCCGGCGAAGTCGCCGTCGGCCGGCGGACTGACCCGAACTCGACGGCTTAGGATCGGTTCGCCGGCTTTCGTGACGCACCGGTGACAGGAACTCGACCCATGACTGGACCCCAGGGAACCTCACAGCCCGAAGACGAAGGCGCGAGTCAGCCGACCGACGGACTGGGCAGAATCGTTCGCCGCGTGCTGTCGCACCACCCGAGCTCCGAGGAGCGACTCGAGCAACTCCTCGCCGAGCGCCGCCGCGAGCTTGCCGAGCAGGCGGCGATCGTCGAGCAAACGCTCGCGGATCTCGAGACGCGCGAGGCGCGGCTGCGAGACTCGAGAGCCTCGATCGAGCGGCTCCTTCGCCTGGGTCAGCGCGACCTCGACCTCCGTGAGTCGGATCTCGTCCAATTCGGACGCGAGCTCGGCGAGCGAGAGTCTCGAGTCGACGCCGAGGAGGCCGAGCTCGCGCGTCGGAAGGTCGAGCTCGGCGCGGTCGAGCTCAAGCGCGCAGCGATCGAGCAGCGCGAGCGGGCTCTCGACGCCCGCGAGAGAGGAGCTCGGGATACGCGAGGTGGGGCCCGCCGACGACGCCGGGCTCGTAGTGGACCCGACGCCCGGCGCCGCGGCCGAGGCGACACCGTGGCTCCTCTTCGTCCCGGAGCCGGCGTACCGGCTCGTCGAGGTCGTCCGAGCCCCTCTCGCTCGGGGAGACACAGCCGAGGTCGACGACTCGGACTACGTCGTCTCGAAGGTCGGCCCGTCGCCTCTCGTCGGCGACAGGCGGCGGTGTGCTTACCTCGTGCGCGGCGGCCCGGTCCGTCCCGTGCCCGGCGGCAGCTCGTAGACACGGCGCTGTCGGGGCTCGGTCGGCGACACGAGCTCCAGACGCCTCTCCGCACGGTTGGTCAGGAACTGCGCGACTCCGATGTCGTCGTGCGTGAACCGCCGCAGTCGCATCTCGTACAGCTCGACGAGCCCCCAGGACTGCCCCGCAACCCGTAGCGGGATCATCAGCACCGCGTTCATCCCGAGCTCGCGGAGGATGAATGCCTCCGCCGGGTCAACGTCGTCGTCGAGGAACGACACCGCTCGCACCTCGCCGCTACCGAGGGTTTCCGCCGTGAGGGGAAAGTCGGCGATCCTGTATGCCGCTTCGGCGCCGAGCGACACCTCGCGAAGCGCATGGCCCGATGTGTCGATGAGGAGGTCGCCCTTGACCCGAGAGATGGTGCACGCGGTCGCGCCGATGGTGAAGACGAGCGCCTTGGCGAGTCGCTCGCACACCCCGTCCGAAGTCTCCTCGGCCTCGATCGCCGCGCCGGCAGCGATCGCCTCGGCGAGGACCGAGCCGTCGCCACGCGCGACCTGACGCCGTTCACCCCCCTCGGACGACGTCCCGACGGTCCGCACACGCGGATGCGCGACGTCACGGAAGGACGCGATCCGGTCCTTTCCGAGATCCTTGGCCGCGTACAGGGCCTGGTCGGCAGCCCGGAGCAGCGCGGTCGGGCCCGCACCGTCGAATGGGTAGGTGGCGATCCCCGCGCTCATTCGAAGCGGATAGCCCGCCTCGGTGAGTCCGTCGGCGAGCACCCCGCGAATCTCCGTGGCTAGACCCTCCGCGGCATCCGCGCCCGCCCCGGGGAGCACCACGAGGAACTCGTCGCCTCCCAGCCGCGCAACAGCCGAGGTCGCGGGGATGGACGCGGAGAGCACGTCGGCGACCTCGCACAGGAGGGTGTCGCCGAACTCGTGTCCGGCCCGGTCGTTGATCTCCTTGAAGTCGTCGCCGTCGAACACGAGGACGCTGAGCGGGAGCCGTCGCGCCTGCGCCCGGGGAAGCTCCTCGTCGAGGAGCGCCTCGAGCCCGCGACGGTTGAGAATGCCCGTCAAGGGGTCGGTGAGAGCGCTCCGGCGCTCGCGACGAAGCGCGAGTGCCGCATCGAGCGACGCCGCGACGTGGGCGGCGAGCACCGCCGCCGTGTCGAGCACGTCGGCATCGACACTGTTCCGTGAGCACGTGACGGCGACCAGGACTCCGAGCTCCTCACCGTTCGCACGGAGCGGAAGCCAGACCAGCCTGCCTTCCGAGGCGCCGACCTGCCCGCCCACGTCGACGAGCTGGCAGATCGCGCTCGAGTCCACGAGCGAGCGCGCCGCCTCGAGCTCCGCCTGCGCCAGTGGAGGACGATCGGACTCGTCGGCGCTCCAGGCGGCGAGCGCGCTCGGAGTGCCCACCTCGTCCCATGTCCACACCTCGCTTCGCTCGATGTCGAGCACCCTCGAGAGCGACACGGCGCCGAGCGTCGCGATCTCCGACGGCTCGCGCAGGCTCCCGAGGTAGACGAACAAGCGAGCGAGCGCCGGGAGGTCGAGTCTCCTCCCCACGCGCAGCCGCTCGGCAGCCGGCGCGAGCACGGAGGCCAACGGCGCGAGGAGCTGCACCGCGGCCGGGGGCAAGGAGCGCTCGGACTCGAGGTTGAGCACGCCGACGATCGCACGCCCGGCGCGGAGCGGAACGGCCACCTCGCTCGTCACCGCGGGAAGCGCGCCGAGGTAGTCGGGATCGCTCGAGACGTCGGTGCTGAGCTGCGGTGCGGCGAGGCGCACCGCCCGGCCCATCACCCCGCGCTCGATCTCGATCCCATCGGGGACGAACGAGTAGCCGCGCTGCGCCACCAGCCAGAGCCGGCCATGCTCGAGGACGAAGACGGAGGGCAACGCGCCGGGGATCGCATCCTGAAGCGCCTGGACCGCGGAGTCGATCGCCTTCGTCGGATCGTCGTGACGTGTCGCGACCGCAGCAGCGCGTTGCGCGGCGACGGCGAGCAGGGCGTCGTCGAGAGGTCGGTCCGCGGAGAACAGGCGCGTGGCACTCACGAGTCATGAATCGGCCCGCACCGCACCCGCCTTGAACGCGAGAGCGTCTTGGCTCAGTGGCCCGCGCTGCCGTACCAGTCGAGGATCGCAGCTCCGGCGAAGAGGGCGATGACCCCTCCGAGAGCGAGAAACGGTCCGAGAGGGATGCCGACCTTGAGCGCGGAGCGGCCGCGCCGAAGGACCAGGATCGCGGCGGGCACGAACGCGGCGGCGAACCCGACGAAGAGCGCGACGGCCACCGCCGTTCCCAGCGCGCACCCCATCGCCGCCGCCAGCTTGACATCGCCCATCCCGATTCCACGCGGGTAGATCAAGACGAAGACGAAGAGGAAGAGTCCGGCCGCGAGTCCGGACAGGAGCCAGGCAGCGCTCGGATCGTCGATCGTGCGCGCGACGAGCAGGGCGACGCCGGTGGGGACCACCACCCGGTTCGGTATGAGCCGATGCTCGAGGTCGGTCCGCGTGATGAGGACGAGCATCCAGCAGAACACCGCACCGATAGCCGCCTCGAGCGTGAACCCGAAGACGAGACCGCACACCGCCCCGAGCGCCGCCGACGCGAGGACGACGGCCGGAAACGGGCGCGATCGAGGCGTCGACACGAGCAGAGGGCGTCTAACCGGGGCATTCGTCGCGATCCGGTCGACGATCGGCCCGGCGACGAGGCCCGCGACAAGGCCGATCGAACCCGCAGCGAGGTGCATGGACCCTCGATTCCGTCGGCAGGCGAGTCCTCCTGCTTGACCCGATCGGGCGACGACCCGTCACCCGTTCGGGCGGGTCGGATGATCGAGATCGCAGGAGCCATGCGGTGTTTCCGAGCGGCCCGTTCACTCGGACGAGGGACGAACATCACTCCAAGCGGGGGCGACCACCCGATCGGGGGCGATTACGGTCGGAGAACTGCGGCGAGGGGCGGAAGGCGGCTCTCCAAGAAGTGACGAATCGAGGCAGGTGGCATCCGGGTAGCTCCGTGATGTCGGCGCTTCTCCTGGAGGCGCTCGTATTCAGTGGCGGGGTGACGGCGATCGCCGTCGGCGCCGGCACGGGCCGCATCGTGGGGGCACTCCTGCTCGTCGGAGTCCTCGCGGGAGCCTGCGGGCTCGGCGTCCATTGGCGGCTCCGGCGTGCACACGCGGGAGCACTCCGCGACGCCCTCACGGGTCTTCCGAATCGCGTCCTCCTCGAGGACCGGGTCGAGCAGGCGCTCAGGAGGTCGCGGCGGTCGGGCGAGGCCTTCGCGCTCATCGTCATCGATCTCGACGGGTTCAAGGACATCAACGACCTCAGAGGTCACGGCGCCGGCGACGCCGTCCTGCGAGCCCTCGCTCGAAGGCTCGAGACGGTGATGCGTGCGAGCGACACCGTCGCCAGAGTCGGTGGCGACGAGTTCGTCGTCCTCTCGGTGGGGACCGAGGACGATGCCCAGGCGGCCGCGCTCGTCGGCCGGATCCGGCAGGAGCTGCGTCGTCCCTTCGGCCACGAGGGTACGACGATCGAGATCGATGCCAGCATCGGCTGGGCCGTCTTCCCGACGCATGGTTCGAGCCCGGACGAGCTCCTCGGCAGAGCCGACGGTCAGATGTACGCCACCAAGCGCGACACCGCGGACGACATGCTGCTCTGGCGGCGGGGAATCGACGCGGGCGTCGTTCGCGACGTCGAGACCGCCCTCGAGCGCAACGAGCTGGTCGTCGTCTACCAGCCGATCCTCGACCTGAAGACCGGCCAGCCGCATGCTGCGGAAGCGCTCGTCCGGCGTCTGCTTCCGGACCGGTCCCTCATCCCGCCCGCCGAGTTCGTCCCCCACGTCGAACGCACACCGGTCGTTCGCGAGCTCACCTTCCTCGTGGTGTCGGACGCCCTCGGCTGGGCGCAGAAGTGGGCCGACATGGGCCACGAGCTGACCGTCTCGGTGAACGTCCCCTACCGGCTTCTCGACGACCCTCTGTTCGCGGAGGGTCTCGGCGGTCTTCTCAAGTCGTCGGATGTCCGCCCCGAGCATCTGACGCTCGAAGTCGTCCCTGCCGGCCCGGGAGCTGGAGCACAGCTCGACTCAGAGGTCCTCGAGAACCTCGCGCGCCTCGGAGTCCGCCTGTCGTTGGACGACGGAGGCCGAGCCGCGTCGTTCGCCGCACTACGAGTTCTTCCGCTCGACGAGCTCAAGATCGATGGGGCATTCGTCCACGGCATCGGACGGAGCGCGACGGACGCGGCCCTCGTCCGCGGCATGATCGACATCGGCCACGCTCTCGGCCTGCAGGTCGTCGCGGAGGGGGTCGAGAGCCGCGAGGCCTGGAAGGCCCTCGGGCAGTGGGGCTGCGACTACGCGCAGGGCTTCTACGTCGCCGGGCCGAGCCCGGCTACTGAGCTCACGGAGTGGCTCTCCGTGAGCTGGCCCCAAGTCGCCTAGCGCTCGCCGCTCTCCCCGCCGGGCATCCAGAGCGGCTCCTGACCGCCGGCGAGTGCGTTCGCCGCGCGCGCGAGGATGAACAGGAGGTCGGACAGGCGGTTCAAGTACCGGAGCGTCAGCGGGCTTACGGACACGGACTGCGACGCCTCGAGCGCCTTACGCTCCGCGCGCCGGCAGATCGTGCGTGCGACGTGGAGGCGGGCGGCCGCCTCGCTCCCGCCGGGAAGCACGAAGCTCGTGAGGTCGGGCAGGTCGGCGTTCAACTGGTCGCAGTCGCGCTCGAGAGCATCCACCTGCTCCTGCGTGACGCGAAGCCTCCCGTCCCGCTCGAGCGGGACGGAGAGGTCGGCGCCGAGGTCGAAGAGCTCGTTCTGAACGCGCGCGAGCACCTCTCGGATCGCGTCCGGGCACTCACCCGCGAGAACCGCTCCGATCGCAGCGTTCGTCTCGTCCACCGTCCCGTAGGCCGCGATCCGCGGGTCGAGCTTCGACACGCGCGAGCCGTCCCCCAGGGACGTCTCCCCCGCGTCGCCGCCGCGTGTGTAGATCTTCGTCAGCCGGACCGGCTCGTCTCGCTTCCTCATGCGTAGGACAATACGGCCGTGCTCCGACGCGGACGACCGAAGGACACGCGGAGCGCCGCCTCTTCCGCGTCAGGACGTCTGGGCGACGGGCTCCTCGCGTAGCTGACGGCCGAGGATCGAGCGCGCGATGACGAGGCGCTGGATCTCGCTCGTGCCCTCGTAGATCTCCGTCACCTTCGCGTCGCGGTAGAAGCGCTCCACCGGGTACTCCTTCGTGTACCCGACTCCGCCGAGCACCTGGATCGCCTCGGCCGTCTGGCGGCGCGCCATCTCGGAGGCGAAGAGCTTCGCCTTCGCCCCCTCCGCCGTGTGCGGGCGCCCCTCCTGCTTCAGCCACGCGGCGCGGTAGGTGAGGAGGCGGGCGGCGTCGATCTCGGTCGCCATGTCCGCGAGCTTCCACTGGATCGCCTGGAAGTCCGAGATTCGCCGCCCGAACTGCTCGCGGCGAAGCGCGTACGCGCGGGCGACGTCGAATGCGCCCTGGGCGATGCCGAGCGCCTGCGCGGCAATTCCGATCCGTCCGCCGTCGAGCGTCGCCATGGCGACGCGGAAGCCGCGGCCTTCCTCGTGGAGCAGCCGGTCCCGGCCGACCCGAGCGCCCTCGATCGCGATGTCGGACGTCGTCGACGAGTTGAGCCCGAGCTTCTCCTCCTCGCGCGTGACGCGGACCTGGTCGCCGTCGAGGACGAAGCACGAGATGCCGCGCGCGCCGGCGGTCGCAGGGTCGGTGCGGGCGAAGAGAACGACGGTGCCGCCGCAGGCGCCGTTCGTGATCCATTGCTTCGAGCCGGTGATCACCCATTCGTCGTCGCCGTCCGGGACGGCGGTCGTGCGGAGCGAGCCGGCATCCGAGCCCGAGCCCGACTCCGTGAGCGCGAACGCGCCGATCCGCTCGCCGCCCGCGAGCGGAGGGACGAAGCGCTCCTTCTGCTCCTCGGTGCCGAAGGTGAGGATCGGCAGGGTCGTCGCGCTCGTGTGCACCGCGACCGTCACCCCCACCCCGGCGTCCGCGCGCGAGAGCTCCTCGAGGACGAGCACGTACGAGAGGAAGTCGAAGCCCGCTCCGCCGAGCTCCTCCGGCACGCACACACCCATCAGCCCGAGCTCCGCGAGCTTGGGGAAGAGATCCGCCGGGAAGCGGTGCTCGCGATCCCAGGCGCCCGCGTTCGGCGCGATCTCGGCCTCGGCGAGGTCCCGCGTGAGCCGCTGGATCTCCCGCTGCTCCGCGGTCAGCTCGAAGTCCATCGCCCGGACTATGTCAGCCGTCGTCGCGGCGCACACGCCGGTACGTGCGTGCCGCGCGGCGGCGTCCGGCGGTTCGCAGACCGCTCGGCGTGAGCAGGCGGCGCAGACGCCCCGGCCGGAGCTCGGCGCAGAGCACCGCCGACGCAGCCGGGCCTCGCTCGCCGTAGAGCACGCCCTCGGCCGCGAACGCCGGAGCGGCGCGCCAGCCCTCCGGCGTGAGCTCGTATGCCTCCGATTCCTCGAGGAAGAACCCTGCCTGCGAATAGAGCCCCGTCCACCCGCTCTCGTCGTCCTGCCGGAACCAGCCGTGGTCGCCCGGCTCGCCGAGCGGGACCGTGACGAGCAGGCTCCCGTCCGAGCGGAGGACGCGCCCGAGCTCGCGGAGCGCTGCGAGGCGTGCCTCTCCACCGCGCTCTCCGGCATGGGCGTCGTCGCTCTCGCCCTCGCGGTCGAGCCCGTACACGCTGTTGTCGGCGCCGACGTGCTCGAGCGTCGAGACGAGCAGGACCTGGTCGAAGGAGCCGGCGTCGAGCGGAAGCTCGCGGACGTCTGCCACGACGGGCTCCATGCCCTCGACGTCGCGCGCGGCCGGGTCGACGCCGACGAGCTCCACGCCGGAGCGCAGGAGGCCGCCGAGATAGGCCGTCTCCGCGAACGCGTAGCCCACCTCGAGCACGCGCCCGGAGGGGCGCAGGCGCGAGAGGACCCAGGGGACCTCGACCACGCGCTCGTCCGTTCCCGGCCGGGCCTGCAGCCAGCGGATGCGCTCGCCGGCCGCGCGCGCGCCGAGCCCGAGCGCGACCGCGTCGTCGAGCTCGCGGACGCGGACGTGCTCCTCGCTCGACGCGAGCTCGTGGATCAGCGTCGCCCGAGACAGCGTTCCGGCGGCGAGCTTCGCGAGCGCCCGCTCGCTCGCCTCCTGGTCGGGAGGGCGCCGGAGGACGAGGCGAAACACGGACTCGACGAAGGCCTCGTCCTCGCCGTCGTGCGCCTCGAGCTCCGCGGCCAGCCGCTCGTCCACGTCAGCTGTAGTCGTAGAAGCCGCGGCCCGTCTTGCGGCCGAGCCGACCGGCGGCGACGTACCGGCGGAGCAGCGGGCACGGCGCGTACTTCGGGTTCCCGAGCCCTTCGTGGAGCACGTCCATGATCGCGACGCACGTGTCGAGGCCGATCAGGTCCGCGAGCGCGAGCGGACCGAGCGGATGCGCGAACCCGAGCTTCGCGATGGTGTCGATCGCCTCCGGCTCGGCGACGCCCTCCAGCACGGCGTAGGCCGCCTCGTTCACGAACGGCATGAGGATGCGGTTGGAGACGAAGCCCGGGAAGTCACGCGCCTCGGCGGGCGTCTTGCCCAGGTCGCGTGCCAGCTCGACGATCGCCCGCGCCGTCTCGTCCGAGGTCTGCTCGGCGCGGATCACCTCGACGAGAGCGAGCACGGGCACCGGGTTGAAGAAGTGCATCCCGATCACCTGGGCGGGCCTCGACGTCGCCGCCGCGAGCGAGGTGATCGGGATGGAGGACGTATTCGAGGCGAGGATCGCCTCGCCGGGGAGGAGCTCGTCGGCGGTCCGGAAGAGCTCCTCTTTCACGCTCGCGTCCTCGACGACGGCCTCGATCATCAGGTCGGCGGCCACCAGATCGGTCACGGGCGTGATCCGTCCCAGCACCTCGTCCGGTGCAGAGCCTCCCTTCTCCGCGAGCTTCACGAGACTTCGTTCGATCGCCTCGAGCGCGCGCTCGACGGCTCCCGGCACCGAGTCGTGGAGCGAGACGCGCCGCCCCGACGCGGCGACGACCTGCGCGATGCCACCGCCCATCTGCCCGGCCCCGACGACCAGCACGTGGGCGAATCCCGCGTTCGCTTCCCCTGCCACGGGGTGAGTATCCCCTACGGCTCGGGGCTGCCGGGAAGCTCCGGACGCACGCCCCTGCGACGCCGGCTCAGCGCCCAGAGCAGGACGATCCCGAGGAAGACGACCCCCACCACGACCTTGATCCCCGAGCCCTTCGGCTCCCCGGCGATGACGACGAGCCTCCCCGGGTTCGCCAGGCTGGCGCCGGTCGCGACCCAGCGCCCGTCCGGCGTCTTCGTCAGAAAGAGGCCGATGTCCTCGTTCTCCGCAACCGTCAGGTCGCAGCCCGTCCCCGACGGCGTCCAGACCACGATCTTCTTCGGCGGGCCGCCCTTGACGTTCTGGTCGACGTCGATCGTCAGCACGCGCTGCGGCAGCCCTCGAAGCGCTCCGTGGCGCACCGCGACGACGCGGCCGACGACCGCCGCGTCCGCGTCCGCGAGCCGCTGAGGCAGCGTGCTCTCGTCGGGGGTCGGGCAGGCCGCCTTCGCTCCGCCCACGAGGACGAGGGAGGCGAGAGCGACGCCGATCAGGACGGAGCGGGTCAGACCTCGATCAGCAGGGCGTCGCCCTGGCCACCGCCCGAGCAGATGGCGGCGAGGCCGAGCCCGCCTCCCTGCCGGCGGAGCTCGTGGACCATCGTCGCGACGATCCGGCCGCCAGAGGCGCCGATCGGATGGCCGAGCGCCACCGCGCCGCCGTTGACGTTCACGATCTCCTCGTCCACGCCGAGCATCCGGGTCGAGTTCTTCGCGACGGAGGAGAACGCCTCGTTGATCTCGACACGGTCGACGTCGCCGATCGTCTTCCCCGCGGTCGCGAGCGCGCGCTCCCCCGCGCGGGCCGGCGTCCGAGCGAGGTACGCGAAGTCGTCTGCGACGTACGCCTGGGCGAGGATCGTCGCCAGCGGCTCGAGACGGCGGCGCTTCGCGAACTCCTCCGAGCACACGATCACGCACGAGGCTCCGTCGTTCACGCCGGGCGCGTTTCCGGCGGTCGTCGTGCCCTCCGGATCGAAGACGGGCGGCAGAGCCGCGAGCCTCTCGAGCGTGGTGTCCCTGCGGATGCCCTCGTCCGCGGTCAGCTCGCCGACCGCGACGATCTCGTCGGCGAACCGGCCCTCGTCCTGAGCGGCTGCCGCACGTTCTTGGGAGCGAAGCGCCCACTCGTCCTGCTCCTCCCGCGTGATGCCGAGCTCGCGGGAGACCTGCGAGGCCTGCTCGACCATGTGCAGCCCGTCGAAGGTCGACGTGAGGCCGTCGAAGACCATGTGGTCGACGAGCTCGCCGTTCCCGATCCGGTACCCGAAGCGTGCCTTCGGAAGGAGATAGGGCGCATTCGACATCGATTCCATGCCGCCGGTGACGACGAGCTCGTGACCGCCCGAGCGGATCATGAGATCGGCGATCTCGATCGCCCGGATCGACGAGGCGCAGACCTTGTTGATGGTGTCGGCCGGAGTCTCCTTCGGGATTCCCGCGCCGACCGCGGCCTGGCGCGCCGGCGCCTGACCTGCTCCCGCCTGCAGGACCTGGCCCATGACGGCGTACTCGGGCTCGTCCGGCGCGATCCCGCACGTTCGAGAGCGGCACGGATCGCAATCGCCCCGAGCTCGGTCGCCTGCAGATGCGCGAGGCCGCCCCCGAGGCGTCCGAACGGGGTGCGAACCGCTGCCACGATCACCGAGCGGGACACGCGATCAGCCTAGCGACTGGCTCCTGGCAGACTCGCCCTCGTGCGCGTCCTCATGGTCGACAACTACGACTCGTTCACCTACAACCTCGTCCATCTGCTCGAGGAGCTCGGGGCCGAGGTCGAGGTCCGGCAGAACGACGACGTCGATCCCGCGCGCGCCGAAGCTCTCGCGCCCGACCGACTCGTCGTCTCGCCGGGGCCGGGACGCCCTGCCGGAGCGGGAAGCTCGGTCGAGCTGATCCGCGCGCTCGGCCCGCGCACGCCGACGCTCAGCGTGTGCCTCGGACATCAGGCGATCGTCGAGGCCTTCGGGGGCGAGGTCGGACCCTCACAGGCTCTCCTGCACGGGAAGGCGAGCGTGATCGAGCACGACGGACGCGGGGTCTTCGCCGGCCTCTCCGGGAAGCTCGCCGTCGGCCGTTACCACTCCCTCGCTGCGGTCCGCGTCCCGGAGGAGCTCGAGGTGACCGCGCGTGCCCCGGACCGGGAGGTGATGGCCGTCCGGCACCGCACGTACCCGATCGAGGGGGTCCAGTTCCACCCGGAGAGCGTGCTCACACCCGACGGACGCGCGCTGCTCGCGAACTTCCTGCGCAGCCGGTGACCGGTTTTCGAGCGTCGCGGCGAGGTCGCCGTCAGGACTCTCGGGACGCCGGCAGCACACCTGCGGAGGACTGAGTCCGCACCAACTGATCCAGCGTCCGGGCAACCCCATCGACGAGCTGTCGCGTCTCCGCGAGCTCTTCCCGGAGCGCCGCGAGCTCGACCGCGTGGGCGGTCGCCGTGTCCGGGCGCGGACGAGATCGCTGACCGTCGTCCCCGTCAGCTCGGCGATGCGACGAAGTCGCGGTAGCGAGGGCGAGGTCACCTCGCGCTCCCAGCGCGACACGGTGATGGACTCGACCCCGAGCTCGTCCGCGAGCTGCTTCTCGGGTCAAGCCTGCACCACGCCGGGCCGTGCGCAGCCGCCGGCCCACGCCGTCGGTCTCGGGAGTTACCGCGATGGGGTTTCCTATCACACCGGCGATGCTGACGCTCAGCGGCGACGCAGGCGCACGCGCTTTCCGCACCACTCGCACCGCTGGTAGCGCTCGGTGAGGAAGAACGGGCGCTTGCGCCGAGGAAGCCGGTGGCCGAGGAGCCGACAGCGCAACGTCATGCGCCGATCACGTGTCCGGGCCGACCTTGACGAGCATCTTGCCGACGTTCTGGCCGCTGAGGAGCCCGAGGAACGTCGCGGGAGCGCGCTCGATGCCCTCGATCACCGTCTCGCGGTAGCGGAGCTTTCCCTCACGGACCCACTCGCTCGCTCGCTCGTGGAACTCGCGAAAGCCCGCGTAGTGGTCGCTGATGATGTAGCCCTGGATGCGAATCCTCTTCGTCACGACCAGGAACATGTTTCGCGGGCCGGGGGCAGGCTCGCGGTCGTTGTAGCGCGAGACCGAGCCGCACGCGACCACGCGACCGCGGACCCGAAGCGCGCCGATCGCGGCCTCGAGCTGGTCGCCGCCGACGTTGTCGAAGTAGATGTCGATGCCGTCCACCGCGAGCTCGGAGAGCGCCGTGCGGGCGGAGATCTCCCGATAGTCGAACGACGCGTCGAACCCGAGCTCGTCGAGCCACTCGAGCTTCTCGCGAGAGCCTGCGCTGCCGACGACGCGACAGCCGGCGATCTTGGCCATCTGCCCTGCCGCGCTTCCCACCGCTCCGGCCGCGCCCGACACGAACACGATCTCTCCCGCCTCGGGCTTCCCGATCTCGAAGAGGCCGTGGTACGCCGTGAAGCCGGGCATCCCGAGCACCCCGAGCGCGGTCGAGACCGGTGCGAGCGACGGGTCGATCGCACGCACGCCCGAACCGTCGGAAACGGCCCACTCACGCCAGCCGAGCCCGTGCAGCACCCAGTCGCCGTCCGAGAACGAGGGATTGCGCGATGCGACGACGCGCCCGACCGCGCCGCCCGTGAGCGGCTCACCGAGCACGAACGGCGGCACGTACGAGGGGACGTCGTTCATCCGGGGGCGCATGTACGGGTCGACTGAGAAGTAGGCGTTCCGGACGACGATCTCACCGTCCGCCGGCTCCGGGACCTCGACCTCGGCGAGCTCGAACACACTCTCGTCCGGGACGCCGGAAGGGCGGGCGCCGAGACGGATCTCTCTGGAGACCTCCGCCACGGCGCGATGATATGCGCGTGCAGTCGCTGAAGGGCCAGCTCCTCGTCGCGGGACCGGCGCTCGCGGACCCCAACTTCCAGCGCACGGTCGTGCTCGTCGGCGAGCACTCCGAGGAGGGCGCCCTCGGCGTCGTGCTGAACCGGGTCTCGGACTCGACCGTGACCGACGCCGTGCCCGAGCTCGCGACCCTCGTCGACGGCGACGACGCCGTCCACGTGGGCGGACCGGTGCAGCCGTCGTCCATCGTCGTGCTCGCCGAGTTCTCAGACCACGACCGCGGTGGAGCGCTCGTCCTCGGCTCGATCGGTTTCCTGCCCTCCGAGGTCGATCCGCTCGAGCTCGGAGAGCTCCGGCGGGCGCGTGTCTACGCGGGCTATGCGGGCTGGGGCCCCGGCCAGCTCGACGGCGAGCTCGAAGAGGGATCGTGGATCGTCGAGCCGGCCATGCCCGACGACGTCTTCACGCTCGAGCCGGACGCGCTCTGGAGCGCCGTGCTCGCCCGTAAGGGCGGCCCGTTCGGGGTCCTCGCAGCTCATGCCGCCGGATCCCTCGCTCAACTGAGCGGACGGCGGGTAGGCTCGCGCGGCGTGGCCGGGGTCGAGACAGCGCTGTCCGCTCTCCCACGGACGGCGATCCTCCGCGCAGCTTCGAGCGGTCGGCTCCAGAGCGTCGTCCAGCACCACGGGATGCGATTCGGGGCCGCACGCTTCGTCGCCGGGGAGTCGCTCGACGAGTGCGTGGCGGTGCTGCGGCGCCTGAACGACGCCGGGCTGCACGCGAACACGACGCTCCTCGGAGAGGCGATACCGACCCCGGACGGCGCCGCGGCCGTCGTGGTCGAGTACGAGCGCATCCTCGACCGGCTCGCGGCCGAAGGGCTTCGCGCGAACATCGCCCTCAAGTTGAGCCACCTCGGCCTCTCCTTCGACCACGAGATCGCATACGCGAACGTCGACCGGCTCGTCGCACATGCGGCTTCCGTGGACAACTTCGTACGCATCGACATGGAGCAGTCGGCCTTCACGGGAGCGACGATCGAGATCTTCGAGCGCCTTCGCGACGCCGGGCACGAGAACGTGGGCACCGCGCTCCAGTCGTACCTCTACCGTGCTCCGGACGACCTCGAGCGGCTGCTCCGACAGTCACCGAACCTTCGCATCGTCAAGGGCGCCTACCTCGAGCCCGCCTCGATCGCATATCCCGAGAAGAGCGATGTCGACCTCGCCTACGTGCGGCTCGTCGAGCGCGGACTCCGCGAGGGCGCGTACATCGCGGTGGCAACACACGACGAGCGGATCATCCGCGGCGTGCAGTCGTTCGCCGCACGCGAAGGGATCGCACGCGACCGGTTCGAGTTCCAGATGCTGTACGGCGTTCGTCCAGCGCTCCAGCGCTCCATCGCGGCCGAGGGATACAAGGTGCTCGTCGCGACGCCGTTCGGGCCGGACTGGTACCCGTACCTGATGCGCCGCCTCGCGGAGCGTCCGGCGAACCTCCTCTTCTTCGCCCGCAGCCTCGTGAGGAGATGACCGTGCCGGTGCCGGAGCACGCGGACGTCGTGGTCGTCGGCGGCGGCGCGGTCGGGACGAGCGTCGCGTTCCACCTCGCCGAGGCGGGCGTCGACGTCTGCCTGCTCGAGCGCGACGCGCTCTCGTCCGGCTCGACGAGCCGGGCGGCGGGGGGCGTCCGCACGCAGTTCTCCGATCCGCTCAACATCGCGATCGGCAAACGTGCGGTCGAGGCGTTCAAGGACTTCGGGGAGCGACCCGGCGGTGACATCGACTTCCGCCAGGTCGGCTACCTCTTCCTCCTCGACCGCGAGGAGGACGTCGCGGCTTTCGTCGAGGGCGTCGCCGTGCAGAACGAGCTCGGGGTCCCGAGCCGCCTCGTCGAGCCGTCCGAGGCGGGCAACCTGTCTCCGCTTGCCGGCCTCGACGGCGTCATCGCCGCGACCTTCTGCCCGCTCGACGGTCACGCGAGCCCGGAGGCCGTCGCACAGGGCTACGCGGCGGGGGCACGCGCCCACGGGGCGACCGTGGTCACCGGCTGCGCTGCGACCGGCATCGAGCTCGGCGCCGCGCGCATCGAACGCGTCGTCACGCCCGAGGGCGCCGTCGAGACCGAGACGGTCGTCTGCGCCGCGGGGGTGTGGTCACCCGCGCTCGCACGCACGGCCGGCGTCGAGCTGCCGGTCGAGCCCGTCTTCCGCGAGGTCGTCACGACCGGTCCGGTCGAAGGTCTCCCCGAGAGCATCCCGCTCACGGTCGACTTCTCGACCGGCTTCTACTTCCACCGCGAAGGCCCGGGGCTCCTGATCGGGATGGCGGACCGGAAGCAGCGCCCCGGCTTCGACGCCCCGACGGACCCGAGCTGGCTCGAGCACGTCACCGAGGTCGCCGCACGCCGTGCGCCGACCTTCCTCGAGATGGGGATCGCCCACGGCTGGAAGGGCTACTACGAGGTGACGCCGGACCACAACGGCCTCGTCGGCGAGGCGCCGGGTATCGAGCGGTTCCTGTACGCGACCGGGTTCTCGGGCCACGGGTTCATGCAGGCGCCGGCGATCGGCGAGATCGTGCGCGACCTCTACCTCGGGAACGAGCCTTTCGTCGACGTCTCGCCGCTCTCGGCGGAGCGCTTCGACCGCGGCGACGTGCGACCCGAGCACAACGTCATCTAGTCTCGGCGGGTGCAGACCGACACGGTCGTGTTCATCCCCGCATGGAACGAGGAGTCGAGCCTGCCGGCGGTGCTCGAAGAGCTGCGCGACGGCCTCCCCGGAGTCGATGTGCTCGTCGTCGACGACGGCTCGACGGATGCAACCGCGGCGGTCGCGAGAGCTGAGGGCGCCGAAGTCCTCTCGTTCGGCGAGAACCGCGGGCTCCGGGAGGGGATCGCCGCCGGCTACCGGCACGCGCGCGAGCAGGGATACGGCTACGCGGGCCGGGTCGACGCGGACGGGCAGCACCCCGTCGACGAGCTCCGGCGCCTGCTCGACCGCGTCCGCTCGGGGGAATGCGACGTCGCCGTCGGCTCGCGCTTCGCGGTGGGTGACGGCTACGAGGCCTTGCGCTACGAGCCCTCGCCGAGCCGCCGGCTCGGGACAGCGGTCCTCCGTCGTGCGATGCGGGCAGCTCTCGGGCGACCTTTCCGGGACGCGACGAGCGGCATGTACGCGGTCAACGCGCGGGCGATGCCGATCCTCGCCGAGCCGTTCGAGACCGGAGCTCCCGAGGTCGAGGCGCTTCTCCGGCTGCGCGACGCCGGCCTCCGGGTCGAGGAGGTTCCCGTACACATGCGGGAGCGGGCGAGCGGGACGTCGAAGCTCCGCGGGCGGCGGGCGGTCGAGCTCGTCCTGACGGTCGCCGGAGCTCTCCTCGCATATGGCATCTGGCGGCGGAGACGCGGAGCGAGCGGGTGAGCGGCGGTCGGCTGATCGCCGTCTTCGGCTACTCGGACCGGAGCACCGACGCGCTGCATCCGATCTGCGCCGCCCGCCTCGAGCGAGCGATGCGCGAGTCGCAGGCAGACGACGTCGTGCTTCTCTCGGGGTGGGCCCGATGGCGGAAGCCGGTCTCCGAAGCGGAGCTCATGGCCCGCTCCTGGAGCGGCGAGACGACACGTCTCGTGCTCGACAGCCGTGCCCGCACGACGCTCGGGAACGCCTGCGGGACAGCGGACGCGCTTCGCGACCTCGGCCTGCGCGAAGTGGTGCTCGTCACCTCGGGCTGGCACCTTCGGCGTGCGTCCTCGCTCCTGCGCGCCGCGCTCCGAGGCGTCGACGCACACGTGACCACCGCAGCGACGGGCGACCGGGCGAGCCTCCGGACACGAGCTCGCGAGCTCCTCGCCTGGACGCTCGTGCCGATTTTCGCCGCGCTCGCGGCGCGCAGTCGGTAGCGTGCCCGCCGTGAGCCGTCCACGCCTCGCCGCCGCCTGGCTCGTCGCCGTCGCCTGCGTCGCCGTGCTGGCCGCCGGGTGTGGGGGCGGCGGAGGCGGGAGCTCAGCGACGACGACCTCCGGAACGGAGCCCGTCGTCGAGTGGGCGAACGGCTTCTGCTCGGCCGTCACGACGTGGAAGGACCAGCTGACGACGATCGGCAAGGATGTCGTCTCGTCTCCGTCGAAGGACGGGCTCGAGCAGGCGGTGAACGACGTCAAGGACGCGAACCAGAAGCTCTCGGACGACCTCTCCAAGCTGGGAAAGCCCGACACCGAGTCGGGCCAGAAGGTGAAGCAATCGGTCGACGACCTCTCGACCACGGTGAATACGGAGGGTCAGAAGATCGACGACGCCGTGAACAACGCGTCGGGCGTGTCCGGCCTGCTGAGCGCAGGGGCGACGATCTCGTCGTCGCTCTCGGCGATGTACGCGGCGCTCTCGAACACCTTCCAGACCTTGGACAACGCGGACGTCAAGGGCGAGATGAAGACCGCGTTCGACCAGGCCGATTCCTGCTCCAGCCTGCGCAGCTCGAACGGCTGACCCCTCACCTGACGTCGTCCAGGTAGCGGTGGACGTGCTGGATCGCGACCGACCCCTCGCCGACTGCGGACGCGACACGCTTGACCGACTGCGACCGCACGTCGCCGATGGCGAAGACCCCCGGGACGCTCGACGCGAAGTCCGTCCCGGTCACGACGAACCCGTGCTCGTCGCGGCGTACCTCGGGCGGGAGCCAGCCCGTACGCGGCTCCGCTCCGATGAGGACGAAGAGCGCGTCGGCCGGGACGGTCGAGACGTTCCCCGCCTCGTCGAGGTCGAGCCGCTCCAGCCGCCCGTCGCCGTCTCCCCCGACCACGCAGGTCGAGAGCCGCACGTCGACGTTCGGTCGTGACGCGACCTCGCGCTCGAGGTACTCCGACATGCTCGCGCCGAGCGTAGGCCCGCGCACGACGAGGGTGACCTCCGCCGCGTAGCGGCTCAGATGGACCGCGGCCTGCCCGGCCGAGTTCCCGCCGCCGACGACGAAGACGCGCCCGCCAGCGAACTGCTGGCCGTCCGTCGGCGACGCGCCGTAGAACACGCCGCTCCCCGTCAGCACGTCGAGCTCCTCGATCCCGAGTCGCCGATACGTGACTCCGCCTGCGAGGACGACGCTCGACGTCTCAGCGTCCATCCCACCCGAGATCGAGAGCACGTGCCGGCCGTCGCCCGTCCGGAGCGCCTGTACCTCGCGCATGAGCAGGAACGTCGTGCCGAAGACCCACGCCTGCTGGTACGCCCGCTGGGCGAGCTCGGCGCCGGAGATCCCCCGCGCGAAGCCGAGGTAGTTCCGGATCCGTGAGCTCGAGCCGGCCTGCCCTCCGATCGCCTCGCGCTCGACCACGAGCGTGCGAAGTCCCTCCGACGACGCGTAGACGGCGGCCGCGAGCCCCGCGGGCCCGGCGCCGACGATCGCGACGTCGAACGGCTCCCGAGACGCCTCCAGCTCGGTGGTCACGCCGTACCCGCGCGCGAGCTCCGCGTTCGTGGGGTCGACGAGGACGTCTCCTCCGGGGAGGAGCACGACCGGGCACTGCGCCGCATCCAGCCCGGCCTGGTCGAGCGCGCGGTGGCCTTCCGCGGAGTCGCTCGGATGGAAGGAGTGCGGAACGCCGTTGCGGGCGAGCAGGTTCCGGAGCTCGTAGCCCCGCTTCGACCACGGGTCGGCGACGAGCGCGATCTCGCGGCGGCCGCCGGCGAGGTTCGCACGTGTCCACTCGTGCAGGAACTCGCTGACGATGCGGTGGAAGAGCTCGTCGGGCGGCTTCGTCGGGCGCAGCACGTAGTAGTCGATGTGACCGAACGCCATGGCGTGCCGGATCGCCTCAGCGGTCTCCTCGTCGCCCCAGCCGCCCCATGCGATCAGGAGCGCCCGCTTCGCGTGCGGGTGGATCGCGTGGACCCGGGCCAGGAGCTCCGACCCGGTGAGCTCGGGGAGGTCCTGGGCCGCGAGCACGAGCGCGACCGGCACCCCTTCGTCGCGTAGAGACTCGAGCGACGCCAGGGCACCACGCGGCGCCGCGGCGCAGACGACCGTGTAATCGCGCGCGTATCGCTGCAGCTCGTTCGTGATCCGGGCACGCGAGTCGCCGTCCGCGTCGACGGCGAGGATGAGCGGCTTCTGCCGGCCGGTGCTCACGACCCGGTCTCCTCGAGCGCTCGGGAAGGAAGACGTATCGCTAGCGGGCGGCGATGGTGTCGCCGACGTCCGCGATCGCGCGAAGCGCCTGCGCGAGCGCGATCGGCAGCGTCGCGAGGAAGATCGTGACCGGCCCGCCGATGAAGATCACCCCCAGCGTCTGCCAGAAGCCGTCGACCTCGATCGCCCACACGATCGTCCCGAAAGCCGCGAAAACGACCGACAGCATGCCGATGATCGTCAGCAGCGCGGCCCAGACCCGAAGCGTTCCGTAGTGCGTCATCCTCTCAGAGCCTCCTCGCTCGTAGCGTCGCCGCGAGCTTACTGCGCGCCGGAATGGATCGCCCGCACGGTCTCGATCGTGTCCGCCTCCGCGGCCGACTTGTCCGGCCGGTAGCCCTTCACGCGCGCGAACCGGAGGGCGACGCCGCCCGGATAGCGCGTGCTCGCCTGGACGCCGTCGAAGGCGACCTCGACGACGAGCTCGGGCCGGACGAAGACGACGTGGCGCTCGCGGCGGGCCTCGAGCTCGAGGAGGCGTTCGGTCTGCCACGCGAGCATCTCGTCGGTCATGCCCTTGAACGTCTTCCCCAGCATCACGAAGCCACCCTCCGGGTCGCGTGCGCCGAGGTGGAGGTTCGAGAGCCAGCCCGCGTGCGCCGGCCGTGCCCCCACTCCGCGGCGAGGACCACCAGGTCGAGGGTGTGTGCCTGCTTGACCTTGAGCCAGCCCGCCCCCCGGCGGCCGGCCTCGTAGGGCGCGTCGAGCGCCTTCACCATGACGCCCTCGTGGCCGTGCGCGAGCGCGTCGGCGAGGAACGCTGCGCGGCCTCTCGGCGTCCGGGGTCACGAGCCGCGGACCCGGAGCGCGCCGGGAGCGAGGCGCACGAGCGCGTCCAGCCGCTCGCGGGCCGGACGATCGAGGAGATCGTCGCCGTCGACGTGGAGGCAGTCGAAGAAGAACGGCGAGAGCGGAAGCTCCGCCCGCGGCTCGCCGACTCGCCCGCCTGCTTCCGAAGCGGCTCATCGTCACTTGGAACGGGTGCGGGCGTCCGTCCGGCGCGGAGGGCGATCGCCTCGCCGTCGAGGATCACGGACTCGACCGCGAGAGCGAGAACGGCCTCGACGATCTCTGGGATCCGGTCGGTGATGTCGGCGAGGTTCCTCGTGAACGCCCTCACGCCGTCTCCTCTGCGGTGCACCTGCAGGCGGGCGCCATCGAGCTTCCACTCGAGCCGGGCGGGGCCGACGCGCGCGAGTGCCTCCTCCACGCTCGCCGCGGTTTGCGCGAGCATCGGCTTGACGGGCGCGAGCACGGTCAGCCCGAAGCGTGCGAGCTCCTCGGAGCCACCGCCGAGCGCCGCCTCCGCGACGACGCCGAGGTCGCCGGCGACCATGAGCGCGCGCCGGACGGCAGTGGCCGGCAGGCGCGCGGCCTTCGCGACCGCATCCGTCACAACCCCTTCGACGGCCCCCTGCCTCAGCTCGCCGACGAAGAGCGCCGCGAGGAAGCGCTGCTCCGGCTCGGTCGCCCGGGTGAAGAGGTCCGAGAGCTCGGACCGGCGCGCCGCCTGGGAGCCCGGCCCGGCGATCGCCGCGATCCGCGATACGGCCGCGTCGGCATCGCGCACGCTCAGCGTCGCAGGAAGCCCGACGGGCGAGGGCAGATCTCGGAGCGACGCCCACCCGATCCCGACGGATCCCTGGGGGAGTACCCCGGAGAGATAGGCGACGACGACGCGCACCTCGCCCGGGTCGGCGCGCTCGAGGCAGGCGGCGAGCCGCGACACCTTGCCGAGCCGCGCGCTCGTCGCGGCGACCTCAGCGGAGGTCTGGGCGATCTCGTCGAGGAGCACGGAGCAGACCCCGCTAGTCCAAAAGTCAGAGCGCGGCGACCGCGGCGAGCTCGTCGTCGCTCAGGAGCCAGCCCGCCGCCGCCGCATTCGCCCGCACCTGCTCCGGCTTGGTCGCGCCGGCGATGACCGACGGAACACCCGGCAGCGAAGCGAGCGCGGCGATCGCGAGCTCGAGCAGCGAGCGTCCGTGTCCCTCCGCGAACCGTTCGAGCGCCTCGACCCGGGCGAACGCCGCGTCGTCGATGGGCCGTCCGGAGAGACGCGTCCCCTCGGGCGCGGGCTCGCCCCGTCGGTACTTCCCGGTGAGCAGCCCGCTCGCGAGCGGGAAGTACGGCACGTACGCGATTCCGAGCTCGCGGCAGAGAGGCAGGACGGCCTCGTCGTCGTCGCGGCGGAGCAGGTTGTAGTAGTTCTGGACGGCAGCGAACGGAGTCAGGCCGTGGGTCCGCGCCGCCTCGTCGGCCTCGGCGAGCTCGTGGGCGGAGAAGTTGGAGCAGCCGATCGCTCGGACCTTGCCGGCGCGTGCGACCTCGTCGAGCGCGCCGAGCGTCTCCTCGATCGGGGTCGTCGCGTCGGGCTCGTGCAGGTAGTAGAGGTCGACGTAGTCCGTCCGCAGCCGCTCGAGCGATCCCTCGAGCGCACGCCGGACGTACTCGGGCGCCCCGCGCGAGGTCGCACCGTCGCCCATCTCCTTGCCGAACTTCGTGGCGATGACGACCTGCTCCCGCCGCCCCTCGAGGATCTCCCCGAGCATCCGCTCGCTCCCGCCCGAGCCGCCGTAGATGTCGGCCGTGTCGAAGAACGTGACACCGGCGTCGAGCGCCGCCTCGACCACGGCCCGCGTGCCGTCGAGATCCACGCGCCCGCCGAAGTTGTTGCAGCCGAGGCCGACCCGTGAGACCCGCACGCCGCTGTCGCCGATCTCGACCAGATCCATGCGGAGAACCTAGCGATGCGCGATCGGCCAGTCGGCGTGAGGTGATGTCAGCGGCAGCCGATGGCCGCTCACGTGCCGCCTTAGCCGAGCGGCTCGACCCGGGCGACGGCCTTCACGAGCCCGCCCGCGAGGAACGAGACGTCGAGCCGACCGTCGTCCGCGTCCGCGACGAGCTCGACGCGCTCGCCGAGGTCGATCGGGTGCCGGTAATCGAGAAGCGCCCGGTACGACTGCCGGAGGTCTGGGCCGGCGAGCGCCTGGCGCATCTCGACCGCCTGCCAGTACGCCGCGTTGTTGACGTGACCAGCGAGGTCAAGATCGCTCGAGCGGAGCGACCACGGGATGTGCGCGAGGCCTGGCGGCGGTCCCGGTAGCTCGAGCTTCGTCGATGAGCGGCGTCCGCGGGTCGACTCCGCGTAGACCTCGAACCCGTCGAGCCGGGCGGGGCGGGCATCGGGGCCGAGGTGGATCCAGACACTGTCCACCTCGATCGCTCCGCCGCGATCTCCCGCGACCGACCAGCGGCGGCCCGCAGCGAGCGCCGCCACGCTGCTGCACCACGTCTCGAGCTCGACCGCGCGGTCTTCGAGGAACGGGCGGACGACGTCGACGCGGATGCTGCGCAGGACCCAGAGGTGATCCGGCGCGCCCCATCCCGTCTCGTCGACGTCGTCGATCGCCGCGTCCTGGAGGTACCGCGCCAGGGCGTCGAGCCGCACGCGTCCGGTCGCGTCCATGTCGCCGAGACGGACGCGGCGCCTCGTCTCGAAGGTCCTCCCCGCCTCCGGTATCTCGACCAACGGGCGCAAGCCGGCAACGATACGAGAGTAGGATCTCCGACAGGAGGTCGATAGTGAAGGTCTGGGGAAGCTCCAAGCACGTGGCGAACTACCGGCCGGCGCCCGCGGACGACGTCCACTGCGATCGCTGCAAGTTCATGTTCCCGCCGATCGCCGTCGGTGGCTGCCGCTACGTCCGCGGCGTGATCCGCGGATCGGCGACGTGTGACTATTTCACGCCGCGGCGTGAAGCAGCCGAGAGCCCGACGCCGCCCCCCGCGACGTAGTAGCACGCACCGCCCGGGCGAGCTGTGACTGCCGCAGTGGCCGTCGCACAGCCCTCCGTGCGCGCGGTAGCCTGGCGCGATGGCGCATCTGGCGCGACTCGTGATCCGCCACCGGCTCCTCGTCGTCGGCGTCTGGATCGTCCTCACCGTCCTCGGAGTCGTCTCCACGTCGCGGCTCGCCGACCGCTGGTTCCAGTCGTTCTCGATCCCCGGTTTCTCCGCCTACGAGGCGAACCAGCGCACGCTCCAGACGTTCGGCTCGGGCGAGCAGGCGCCGCTCGTCGTCGTCCTCACCTCGCCGGGGAAGGAGATCACGAGCGTGCCCGGCGTCGAGGGGGCGGTTAATGCAGCGGCTGCCGTGGTCAAGGGTGGTCGCGTCGGCTCCTGGTTCGACACGCACAGCAACATGTACGTCTCGAAGGACGGCCACACGATGGTGGCGACGATCTACCCGCCCGGAAACGCGACCTTCTCGAGCTTTCCCCCGATCGAGGCGGCTCGCGCAGCGCTGAAGAAGGCAGCGCCGCCCGGCGTGACGAGCCACCTCACGGGCCGCGACGCGATCTTCGACTCGCAAGGCGGGTCGAGCGGGCCAGGGATCCTCACCGAGACGATGGTCGGCGCCCTGGGTGCGCTCGTCATCCTCCTCTTCGTCTTCGGGACCCTGCCTGCGGTCGCGATGCCTCTGGCGATGGCAGCCGCCTCGATCCTGACGACCTTCCTGTGCGTCTACGGCCTCACGTACGTGACCAACGTATCGATCATCGTCCAGTTCCTGGTCGCGCTCGTCGGGCTCGGAGTCGCGGTCGACTACGCGCTGCTCATGACGTTCCGCTTCCGGGAGGAGCTCGCGAGCGGGAACTCGACCGAGGACGCGCTCGTCGAGACGATGACCCACGCGGGACGCTCGGTGATCGTCTCCGGGTCGACCGTGGCGATCGGGCTCCTGAGCATGATCCTCCTCCCGCTTCCGTTCATCCGCTCGATCGGGATCGGCGGCATGCTGATCCCGGCGGTCTCCGTCTGCGCCTCGATCACCCTCCTCCCCGCCCTCTTCTCGCTCCTCGGCCCGCGGATCAACAGCGTCCGCGTGATGCCGAAGCGCTTCGTCTCCCCGCCCGATCCCGACCACGGGTTCTGGGGACGCTGGGCACGACTCGTGACGCGGCGACCGCTACCGATCTTCCTCGCCGGTATCGCCATCGTCGCGATCGTCGTCTCGCCGGCGCTGCACATGAACCCGAGCGACGCGCAACTCAAGGACGAGCCGGCCGCGGGCGATGCCGCCGCGGGCGCGGCAACCGTCGCCGCCGCGGGCTTCCCGCAGGGCCTCTACCTCCCCTACGTCGTCCTCGTCGAGCACGGCGCGACTCCGACCGTGCTCGAGAAGACCGCCGCCGCGGTCGCCGTCGCGAAGGGAGTCGCGGGTGCGGCCGCGCCGACATCGTGGCGACGCGGTGACGTCGGCCTCGTCGAGGCGTTCGGGGTGGACGACGCCAACTCGCGCCAGGCGGTCAAGACGATGTCCAACCTCAAGCACGAGGTGCTGCCCGCGGTCCAGGACGAGATCGGCGCACGAACCACGCTGACGCTCGGCGGCGTCGGCCCGGAGAGCCGAGACTTCATCAGCGCGGTCTACGGGAAGTTCCCGTACGTACTCCTCTTCGTTCTCATTCTCACCTTCGTCCTGCTGATGCGCGCGTTCAGGTCGGTGATCCTGCCGCTCAAGGCGGTGATCCTGAACCTCGTCTCGCTCGCCGCGGCGTACGGGATCGTCGTCTTCATCTTCCAGGACGGCCATGGGAGCAATGCGATCTGGGGCATCCAGGCGACGGATGCCGTCATCTCCTGGATCCCGCTGATGATCTTCGCGTTCCTGTACGGGATCTCGATGGACTACGAGGTGTTCATGATCACGCGCATGCGCGAGGCCTACGACGAGACCGGCGACACGCCGAGGGCGATCGAGCTCGGCCTCGCGCGGACGGGCAAGCTCGTGACGAGCGCGGCGCTCGTGCTCATGTTCGCGTTCTTCTCGCTCTCGACGAGCCCCGGCCCGGACATCAAGCAGTTCGCGATCGGGCTCGCGGCTGGGATCATCTTCGACGCGACCGTGATCCGCGCTCTGCTCGTGCCCTCGACGATGCAGCTCCTCGGCCGCTGGAACTGGTGGCTCCCGACCTGGACGGCGCGCCTGCTGCGGACGCGCCCGAGCCCGCTCGAACCCGCTCGCGGCGAAGCCTGACCCGGGCACGCGCGCTCGTCGCGCCGCCTGACGCTAGACAGCGCTGTCGAGGAGGTCGGCGCCCGCCCGCTCCGGCGGCGCGCCACAGACGAAGACGAGTACGTCCTCGCCGGTCTCGTTCGCCATCTGCTGGGCGGTGCCCGCCTCGACGTGCGCGATCGCACCGACCGGAACTTCGTGCCGCTCCGGCGGGTCTCCGATGTACATCGTGAGCGTGCCGCGCAGCGGGACGAAGGTTTCGTCCTGTGCAAGCTCGGCATGGCGCGGGCCGATCGCGCCGGGCACCTGCCGGATGAGGTTCGCGCGCGTGTGCCGCATCCCGGCGGCGTCGGTGAGCGCTGCCCGGAAGCGCCCGGGGAAGTTCGTGTACTCATCCCAGTCGAGCTGCTCCGGCGTGACGACGTGGAAGCCCACGACCTGCCGAACGCGACGCGCGGCGAACGCATTCCCGAGAAGCGCGAAGGCCCGCTCACGCGGGCCTTTCGAGTAGCGGGGGCAGGATTTGAACCTGCGACCTCCGGGTTATGAGCCCGGCGAGCTACCTGACTGCTCCACCCCGCGTCGCGGCCCGGAGTATAGCCGGTCGGCGGCTACCTCCATGTTTACGCGGCCGGCGCCGTACGTCGCGAGGTAGCCCGCAGCGCCGTCCGGGTGCCAGACGGGCAGACCGGTCTCGACCACGATCGCGTCCGACTCGCCGGCGACGAGCGCGTCGATCGCGTGCTGCTCCCACGCGTAGCGGTGCGCGTCACGAGCGAGGACGACGAGCTGTCGCCCGTCGAGGTCGAGACGTGCTCCGGACCACTCGTGGAGGCGGACCAGCTCGGCGTCGCCGAGGCGGTGGGCGAGCCAGTCGCCCGGAGTCTCCCGCAGGTGTCCCGCTGCGATCGTGGGCTCCGGCCCGAGCTCGACGACGAGAACCGGGCGGGACAGCCGAGCCTCTCCATCGACACGGAGGGCGCGGCGGGCGGCCTCGGCGCCGACCCCCTCGGACGCGCGCCGACGCGCACGCTCCCGCCCTGCGGGAGACGCCCAGCCCGCGAGCACGTCGACCCGTCCGGCCGCCTCGGCGAGACGCGACTCTTCTAGACGGCCCGAGCGGACGGCGTCCACCACCGCGGCGACGATCGAGGAGACGGACTCGTCGGCGAGGTCATGGCCCAGACAGAGCGCATCGGCGCCGGCGGCGAGCGCCCGGACGGCCCCCTCCTCGACCCCGACCGTGGCGCTGATCGCCCGCATCTCGAGCGCGTCGGTCATCACGACGCCGTCGAAGCCGAGCTCCTCGCGGAGGAGCCCGGTGAGGATCGCCCGGCTCGTGGTCGCAGGGCTGTCGTCGAGGGCCGTCGCGACGATGTGCGCCGTCATGATCGAGCGCGTCCCTGCGTCGATCGCAGCCCGGAACGGCACGAGCTCGCGGAGGGCGAGGGTCTCGCGGTCGACGTGGATCGTCGGGAGCTCGAGATGCGAGTCGGCCTCCGTGTCGCCGTGTCCGGGGAAGTGCTTCGCGCAAGCGGCGACGCCCGACTGTTGAAGCCCGCGCACGAACGCGGCAACGTGGCGGGCGACGAGCTCCGGCTCGGAGCCGAACGAGCGGATCCCGATGATCGGGTTCGACGGGTTCGAGCTCACGTCGGCGACCGGGGCGAGATCGAGGTTCACGCCCGCGGCGGCGAGATCGCTCCCCATGGCTTTGGCCACTGCCTCGGTCAGGTCGACGTCGTCGACGACCCCGAGCGCGGCGGATCCCGGGTAGGAGCTCCCGGTCGTCGCCTCCAGGCGCGTCACATCGCCCCCCTCCTCGTCGATCGCGACGAGGACGTCCGCCCGCTCGGCACGAAGCGCGCCGGTCAAGCTGGCGATCTGCCCGCCCGACTCGACGTTCCAGGCGTAGAGCACGACCCCGCCGAGCCCGTCGGCGAGGCGACGACGCACCCACTCGGGCGGCTCGAGCCCCGGGAACCCCGGAAAGAGACAGCGCAGCACCAGCCGGTCGAGCTCGGCTCTACTCACCCGGCAGTACTCACCCGATCGTGCTCACCCGGCAGTGCTCATCCGACCGTGCTCACTTGACCGCGCCCGCGGTGAGCCCGAACCGGATCTTCCGCTGGAGCGCGAGGAAGAAGAAAACGACCGGGACCGCGGTCAGCGTGGACGCGGCCATGAGCGCGCCCCAGTCGGTCGCACGGCTCGTGCCGTAGAAGGATGCGAGCCAGACGGTCAGCGTCTGCTTGCTCTGGTCCTGCAGGATCACCGAGGCGAAGATGAACTCGTTCCAGGCCGTGATGAAGGCGAAGACGGCTGTCGCGACGAGTCCGGGCGCGACGAGCGGGAGCAGGATCCGGACGAACGCCCCCACGCGGCTCGAGCCGTCGACCAGCGCAGCCTCCTCGAGGTCCTTCGGGATCCCCATGATGAACCCGCGGAGCGTCCAGATCGCGAACGGGAGCAGGAACGTCAGATAGACGACGATCACGCCCAGGAGAGCGTTCGTCAGGTGGTAGCGGGCGAGCACGACGTACAGGGGGATGATCAGCCCGACCTGTGGGAGCATGAGGATCCCGATCATCAGGACGATGACGAGCGAGCGCCCGCTGAAGCGGTACTTCGCGAGAGAAACGGCGGCGAGGAACGCGAGCACCATCGACACGGCGACGGTCGCGCTCACGACGATCAGGCTGTTCTTCACGCCGTCCCAGAAATAGGGGTGCTGGCTCGCGTCGATCGCGTCCCGGAAGTGGTCGAACGTCGGATGGGTGGGAATCCAGGTCGGCGTGAACGTGTAGATCTCGTCGTTCGGCTTGAACGCAGTCGAGATCATCCAGAAGACCGGGAAGATCATGACGACGGTCACCGCGAGGCCGACGACGTTCCAGGCCGCGCGGCGCAGTCGGCGGCGACGGTGGCGACGCACCACAGCAGCACGTGGAGTGACGGCGACGGTGGTCAGCGGGGCCGACTCCGCCGGAGCGACCGCGCTCACGCGGTGTCCCCCATGCGCACCATCTTCCGCACGTAGACGACGCTGAGGAGAGCGACGATGACGAGCATCAAGAGCGAGATCGCCGCACCGCGCCCGAAGTCCGAGTGCGCGTAGCCCTCGACGTACACGTACACGCCCATCAGGTAGTTCGTGGTATTCCAGCCGGATGCGGTGATGAGGAGCCACGGCTGGGCGAAGACGCCGAAGTCCCAGATGATCGAGAGGCTCGTGAGGATGAGAAGGATCGGCTTCAGGACCGGGTAGGTCACGTCCCGGAAGATCCGCAGCGGCCCGGCGCCGTCGATCTCCGCAGCCTCCACGAGCTCGCGCGAGACCTGCGCGAGTCCCGCGTACACGCTGATCGTGACGAAGGGGATCGCCCCCCAGACGATCAGCGCGGTCACCATCGCGAGCTTCGAGAAGGTCGTCGCGTACCAGTCGTGCTGGAAGTAGTCGCCGATGTGGAACTGGCTCAGGATGTAGTTGAGGACGCCGTTCTGGTAGTTCGTCATCCAGAACCAGACCTGGACCGCGACCACGACCGGCATCGACCAGACGAGCACGAGCGCGGACGTCAGGAGGATCCTCACCCAGGTCGAGACGCGGAGGAGCAGGAGGGCGATCAACGTTCCGAGGACGATCGTGAGCGTGACGTTCGCGATCGTGAAGATGACCGTGCGCTCGAGCGTGTGCCAGAAGACGCTGTCCCCGAGGACCGAGCGGTAGTTGCCGAAGCCGATCCACTTGCCTTTGTGCTGGATCAACTCGAACAGCCCGTACTGCTGCAGCGACAGCGCGCCGAGCTTGTACAGCGGGTACACGAGCACCGCCGCTATGACGACGACCGCGGGGAGGAGGAGCGCGTAGGGGGCGATCGCCCCGACCACTCGATCCCGTGTGAGACGGCGACGCCGCCGGAGCCCAGGCGAGGCTCCGGCGGCGATCGTTCCGTCTGGGACCCGGCTACTCAACGAGGAGATCCGTGTCCCGGTCAGACAGCAGGGCTACCCGTTGAGGGTCGACGTGATGTTGTTGCTCGCGAAGGTCGCCGCCTGCTTGACGGTGAGCTTGTTCGTGAGGATCTGCGTCAGCATGCTGCGGAGGACGTTGCCGTTCTCGATGTTGACCCAGTTCTTCGCGGTCGGGACGAACCAGCTGTTCGCCGCAGCCCGCTCGGTGATGCTGTTCCCGAGCAGGTTGGTCGCGTTCGGGACGTTCCCCTTCGCCTCGAGGGTCTTCTCGGACGCCGTGCTCGTGAAGTCCTTGATCCAGTCGACCGCGAGCGCCTTGTTGGCCCCGACCGGGACAGACAGGCTGGAGCCGCCGAGGAAGACGGGCATCGACTTGCCCGGCGTGTGGCTCGGCATCACGAACTGCTTCGAGACCTTCGCGTACTTCCCGATGCAGCAGGTGACCCAGGAGGCACCCGGCATCGCGCCGACGAGCCCCTGGGCGTAGACCGTGTACGGGAACGGGTGCGCCTCGTCCTGCGTCTTGCTTGCGCGAGAGGCGACCGTCCAGAAGTTCTTCCACGCGGTCAGGCCGGCGATCGACCTCGGCGAGTCGAGCGTCCCGACCCACTTGCCCTTCCTGGTCGTCGCGATCGCTCCGCCGTAGTCGTACACGTAGTTCATCGCGGTGTACCAGTCGGGCCCGGCGATGTAGACCGGCGAGAAGCCCTTCTGCTTGTTCGTCGCGGCGAGCTTCTTGGCGTCGAGCGTGAACTGCGCGAGACTCGTCGGAACGTTCTTGATCTTGGCCTTTTTGAACAGGTCGGTGCGGTAGGTGACGACCGGTGAGCCCGCGTAGTACGGGATGCCGTAGAGCTTCCCGCTGTAGGACCCCCACTTGACCATGCCCGCGAGCCACTTGGACGAATTGTCGAACGAACCTCTGATCGAGGTCAGATCCTGGAACGCCCCGGCCGCGCTGTACTTCGTCATCTCGGTGTTCCCCATCTCGATGACGTCGGGTGCGTTGCCGCCGGCGAGCGTGGCGTCGAACTTCGCCAGATGCTGCGTCCACTGCTGGTACTGGACGTTGACGTCCACGCCGGGGTGGTCCTTCTTGAACTGAGCGTTGGTCGCGGCTACGAGATCGGGCCAGCCGTTCTGCGCGTCCGTCTGCAGCCAGACGGTAATGCTGCTCGCCGAGGTCCTGCTCGGCGCTGCTGTCGCCGCGGTCACGGTGACGGCGAGCGCCGCCACGAGCCCGGCGGCAGCGAGGTAACGAACTCTCATGCGACTCTCCCAGGGCATCTGGACGACCCGCATCCGTCGCTCGACGACGCGTGGCAGGCTCGCTCGGGCCGAACCAGTGGTTTGTACCAATCTGCCACCGGTCGGCAGCGTCCCATATCGCGCGGGATCTGTCAAGACCTGAACTGCCTGGCTTGTGTGTCCCAGACGGCATGGTCAAGCCATTGCTGGGGCTTCGCCGTTCCAGTGGGCGATGGTTGCTGTGGTACTAGCCAGCGCTCACGACGTCGTGAAATGCAGGTCGCCGTTACCACGAGGAGCACGACGTCTCGTCTGTTGTGGGCGACCGAGCGAGGTCACCAGGCGGTAGCGGTCGCCGCGATAGACCGAGTCCGTGAACTCGACCGTCTCGCCGGACTGGGACTCCGTCACGCGCTCGAAGCGGAACGCCGGCGAGTGGAGCGGCACGCCGAGGGCGGCGGACTCCTCCTCGTCCGTGACGGTCGGCTCGATCGTCTGGGTGCCGCCGGCGATCACGATCCCGTAGCGGTCTCGGAGAAGCTCGTAGAACGAATGCTCGTCCAGATCCTTCGACGTGAGGCTCGGGACGTGCCGTTCCGGGACGTGCAAGGTCTCGATCGCCATCGTCTCTCCGTCTGCCAATCTCAGGCGCCGAGCGATCACGACGCGACTCCGAAGGCGAGAGGTGGAGCAGTCTGCCGAGCCTCGCACCGGCGGGCGCGATCCTCAGCTCGAGCGTGCGGCTCTCGGGTCGCATCCCCCTCCGCTGCATGTCGTCACTGAACGACGTCATCGTGAGCTCCTGCGCGATCTTCGGCTCGCTCGACGAACGTGCCGGCTCCTCGTCGCCTGACGAGATAGCCCTCGCGCGCGAGATCGTCCAGGGCCGCGCGGACGGTGAGCCGCGAGACGCCGAGCTCCGTGCTCAGCTGCCGCTCGGACGGGATCGCCTCCCCGACCTCCATCTTCTCGATGAGGTCGAGCACGAGGTCTCGCGTCTCGCTCTGCTTCGTCACTGGGCGAACCAATCCTAACGGACAGCGACCGCTGGTCAATACCAGATGAGGCTCGCCGGGGAGATTCGAAACCCTCGGCGTCAGCCGACGGGCGCGGGCTCCGGTCGCACGAGCGACCGTGAGTCGAGGAGCGACGCGCCCGTGTCGGCGTCGAAGAAGTGGAACCGCGACGGGTCGACGGCGAGCCGCAGCGAGCTCCCGACCCGTGCACCGGTGCGCGGATCGACTCGCGCGGTGACGAGCGCCGACTGCTCGGCGACGAGAGTCGCGTCGTCGTCCGTCGCCTCCACCGACTCTGCACTGATGCGCGGCGCATCGACGTCGAAGAACACGTGCGCGTCGGAGCCGAGCTCCTCGAGCACGGCCACGTCGACCTCGATCGTCGGCAGCTCGGCCGCTCCGAACGCAGCGTCCTCGAAGCTCTCCGGACGGATACCGAGCACCACGGGCTTGCTCGACGGGCCGGAGCCGGGGCGGCGGCGGGGATCGAGTGGAAGGCGGTAGCGGCCGAAGACGACCTCGTCGTCGGAGATCCGCGCCTCGACGAGGTTCATGGCCGGGGAGCCGATGAACCCCGCGACGAACAGGTCGCCCGGCTCCTCGTAGAGGCGCTGCGGCGAGTCGACCTGCAGGATCCGCCCGTCCCGCATGACTGCGACTCGATGACCGAGCGTCATCGCTTCGATCTGGTCGTGCGTCACGTAGACGGTGGTGACCCCAGCTTCTGGTGGAGTTGGGCGAGAGACGCCCGCATCCCGACCCGGAGCTTGGCGTCGAGGTTCGAGAGCGGCTCGTCCATGAGAAACGCCTTCGGCTCGCGAACGATCGCGCGGCCCATCGCGACGCGCTGGCGCTGGCCACCCGAGAGCTGCGCCGGACGGCGGTCGAGGAGACCGGCGAGGCCGAGCAGCGCCGCGACTTCCGAGACGCGGCGCGCGATCTCCGCCTTCGGCGTACGCCGGACCTTGAGCCCGTAGCCGAGGTTCTGCCGAACAGTCATGTGCGGATAGAGCGCGTAGCTCTGGAACACCATCGCGACGTCGCGGTGCCGCGGGGCGAGGTCGGTGACGTCCACGCCGCCGATCGAGATCTCGCCGCTCGTGACGTCCTCGAGCCCCGCGATCGTCCGGAGGAGCGTGGACTTTCCGCAGCCCGACGGCCCCACGAGCGCCAGGAACTCCCCGTCGGCGATCCGGAGCGACACGTCGTCGACCGCCGCAACCTCTCCGGAGAACACCTTCGTCACGTTCCGGAGCTCGATCTCCGCCATCGTCTCGATCCTCCTCGGGGCTTCCCGCCGCGGGAGAGCATAGTCCGCACACGGTCGCAGGCAATACCGACGCGCCGCATCATACGACAAGTGGTATTGACCAGTGAGGCCATTCACGCATAGACTCGGCGGAGATGTCCCCACCCACCAGCGGCGTCGGCGACTCGCCTCGGGTGGGAGCGATGAACCTGGGAGGCCTCACGACCGAAGCGGGAAGCCAGGCCGGCGCCGACTACGACCTGCGCTCGACGATCGAGCTCGTGGAGCTCATGAACATCGAGGACACGATCGTCCCCGACGCCGTCAGGGGCGTCGCCGGAGAGATCGCGGCGACGATCGACGCCGTCTCGGCGCGCCTCGCCGGCGGCGGACGGCTCATCTATGTCGGCGCGGGCTCCTCGGGCAGGATCGCTGCGCTCGACGCTTCGGAGTGCGAATCGACCTTCTCGACGCGGCCCGGCGAGGTCGTCGCGCTCGTCGCGGGCGGGATCTCGAGCCCGGCGCCCGTCCAGGAAGCCGCGGAGGACGACCACGCTGCAGGCGAGCAGGCGATCGAGGAGCTCGCCGTGGGGTCGCAGGATGCGGTCGTCGGCGTCAGCGCGAGCGGTCGAACGCCGTACGTCGTGGCCGCACTCGGCGCCGCCACCCGCGCGCGGGCGTTGACCGGCTGCGTCGTCTCCGTCGAAGGCTCCGAGCTGGGGCGGATCGTCGAGCACGAGATCGTGGTGCTCGTCGGGCCCGAGTTCCTGGCCGGCTCGACGCGGCTCAAGGCCGGAACGGCCCAGAAGCTCGTCCTCAACATGCTCTCGACCATCTCGATGATCCGCCTCGGCAAGACCTACGGGAATCTCATGGTCGACGTCCAGGCGACGAACGACAAGCTCCGCGCCCGGATCGTGCGCATCGTCAGGACGGCGACCGGCGCGTCCGAGGAGGAGGCCGTGGAGGCGCTTGACGCGGCGGACGGCCAGACCAAGGTCGCGATCGTCTCCCTGCTCAGGGGTGTCGCACCCGCCGAGGCGCGATCGCTGCTCGACGCGTCCGGAGACAACGTGCGAGAGGCGTTGTCGCGATGAAGCTCGGCGTCGGCTCGGCTCTCGTCGACGGCCGCCTGGTCCCCGGCGACGTCGTCGTCGAGAACGGCCGCGTCGCGGGCTTCGGCCTCTCGAGCGCGAACGGTCGCGGGATCGCTGTGCCCGGGTTCGTCGATCTCCAGGTGAACGGCTTCGCGGGTGTCGACTTCCTCTCGAGCGACCGCGACGGATACCGCCGCGCTGGCGAGGCGATCCTCGAGACCGGCGTCACGGCCTACCTCCCGACCTTCGTCACCGCCCCGGAAGCCGAGCTCGTCGCCGCGCTCGAGGAGGTGCCGCACGGCGCGAACGGGAACGGCCCCCGCGTCCTCGGCGTGCACCTCGAAGGCCCGTTTCTCTCGCCGCGGCGTCTCGGAATCCACTCCCGGACCTGGCGTCGCGATCCGGACGAGGGACTCCTCGACCGCCTCGTCAGCGCAGGGCCTGTGCGCCTCGTCACCCTCGCGCCCGAGCTCGACGGGAGCGACACGCTCGTCCGTCGGCTACTCGAGCTCGAGGTCGCCGTCTCCTGCGGACACACCGACGCGACCGCGGAGGAGGCAAACCGCGCCTTCGACCTCGGCGTACGCTCGGTCACGCACCTCTTCAACGCCATGCGCCCGTTCCACCACCGCGACCCGGGGGTCGCGGGTGCTGCGCTCGCGCGGGACGACGTCATCGTCCAGCTGATCATCGACGGCGTGCACCTCGCGCCGGAGACCGTCGGCCTCGTTCGGCGCGCAGCGGCGGGCCGGGTCGCTCTCGTCACCGACGCCATGGCCGGCACCGGGATGGCGAACGGCACCTATCGCCTCGGAGGCGCAGACGTGGACGTCCGCGACGGCGTCGCCCGCGGTCCGGACGGAGAGCTCGGCGGGAGCACGACCACGATGATCGAAGCGGTGCGGCGTCTGCACCTCCTCGGCGCCCCGCTCGAGGATGCGATCGAGGCCGCGACGGAGGTACCGGCGCGCGTCCTCAGGATCCCGACCGTCGGGCCGGATCGCCGTCGGTCTCCCGGCAGACATCGTCGTTCTGACCGACGACCTCGAGGTCGAGCGAGTGCTCGTCGACGGACGTGAGCGCGTCTTCAGCTGAGCGGCGCCCGGCTCGAACCGCCGGCGCGCAGTTCCTCGCCGAGATCCGCGAGCAACCGGCTGCGCTCCGCCGTCTGCTCGAGCACGAGGACGAGTTCCGCCGCGTCGCCGAGACGATTCGCGAGCGCGGGGCGACGACGATCCGCATGGTCGGGCATGGCTCCTCGGACAATGCAGCGTCGTACGGCGTCTACGCCTTCGGGCTCCGCCCTCGATGGACCGCCGTACGCGACTCGATCTCACTCCTCGTCTACTACGGCGCCGACCTCGACCTCTCGGGCTCGACGGCACTCGCCCTCTCGCAATCGGGGCAGACGCCCGACGTCGTCCGCTACCTCGAATGCGCGCGCGAACGCGGCGCCTTCACGGTGGCGATCACGAACGACCCCGCCTCGGATCTCGCCCGCACAGCGGAAGCCGTTCTTCCGCTCTCCGCCGGCCCCGAGCTCGCGGTCGCCGCGACGAAGACCTATCTGAACCAGGTCGCTGCGCTCGGACTGCTCGCGGCACACGCCGCGGACGAAGGCTCGAGCTTCGCGCGAGACGTACGCCGCGTCTCGGACCAGCTGGAGGAGTTCGTGCCGCAGCTCGAGGCGACCATCACGCGCGTCGCCGTCTTTTCGCCTTCGCCGGCCGGATGTTCGTCATCGGCCGCGGCGTCGAATTCGCGACGGCACGCGAGATCGCGCTCAAGCTGCTCGAGACCTGCCGCGTCGCGGCCGAGCCACTGACGGCGACAGACCTCGCCCACGGGCCGGTGGCCGCGCTCGATGCGCTCTTCCCCGTCTGGACGATCGCCTCTGGCGACGAGATGCTCCCGGCAGTGCTCGAGGGAGCCGCGCGTGCGAAGGAGGCGGGCGCGACCCTGATCGCGAGCGGGAACGCGGCGGGCTCGGTCGCGGGCGCAGACTACGTCCTCTCGGTCCCCGCGCCGGCGTCGCCGTTGCTCGCGCCGTTGTTGTCGGTGGTGCCGGGGCAGCTCTTCGCCTGGGCGCTCGCGCGCACGAAGGGCCTCGATCCCGACGAGCCACGGGGTCTCTCGAAGGTCACGCTCGCCCGCTGAGCGGCCGGCCTGCTCAGCGACCCGCCTACTGCGTGTAGCTGAGCGAGCTCGTCGGCTCGCGGGCCTGGCTCGCGACCTTGTCCAGGATCGCCTCGAGGAGCCGGCCCGACGAGAGGACGTGCTCGCGCGCGAGAACGCGTGCACCCTGGGGGCTGCGGGCGGTGATCGCCTCGCGGATCGCGCGGTGCTGCCGGTCGTTCTTCTGGTACAGCTCGTCGAGATCGGCGCCGGTCGCCCACACCGGCTTGACGAGAAACGTGCGCCGTGCCGCCTTCGCCATCCGCTCGATCAGCGGCACCCCCGCGGCCGAGTAGATCACGTCGTGGAACGCGTGGTTCGCGTGCAGCCATTTCCGCGCGAGCTGGAGATCCTGGCGTCCCGCGTGGCTCATCTCGACGAGCTCGCGCGTCGCCTCGCTGAACGCACGCTCAGCCTCTTCGAGGGCGGCCAGATCGTCGAGCGACATCTTCGGCGCCGCGATCTCGGTCGCCAGGCTCTCGAGCTCTGCGCGGACGAGGAACGCCTCACGGAGCTCGTCGCGCGCGAGCATCCGCACCCGAACGCCTCGGTTCGGCTCGAACGAGACGAGGCCGAGAGCCGCGAGGCGCCGCAGTGCCTCGCGGACCGGCGTCCTCGACACCTGGAACTGCTCGGACAGGTGCTCCTGGCGGAGCACGCTCCCGGGCGGGATCTCGCCGGTGACGATCGCCTCCTCGAGCGCGAGCGCGATGTCGTCGGCCTTGGTGCTCGCATCGGTCACGGCGTCAACCCGAGGAGCCGCTCGTAGGCGGGCAGGGTGAGGAACTCCGTGAACTCCTCCCCGAGCGCGACCCGCTCGAAGAGCGCCCGCGCGTCGGCGACGACCGGGTCGTCGGGCAGCTCCGCCACGACCTCGTCGATGACCCGCACCACGTCGTCCCGGTCGACACGGCCATGACGAACCCACTGCCAGATCTGAGAGCGCGAGATCTCCGCGGTCGCAGCGTCCTCCATCAGGTTGTCGATCGCGGCGGCGCCGACGCCCGAGAGCCAGGACGCGAGATAGCGGACTCCGACCGACACGTTCCCACGCACCCCGCCCTCCGTGATCTCGCCGTGAGTGGCGGCGACGTCGAGGAGATCAGCGGCCTCGACCTCGACCTCCTCGCGCATGCGATCGAGCTGATCGGGGCGATCACCGAGCACCGCGTCGAACACCTCCCCCGCGACGGGAACGAGGTCCGGGTGCGCGACCCAGGTGCCGTCGAAGCCGTCACCGGACTCGCGGAGCTTGTCCTCTCGGACCCTCGCGAGTGCGATCTCGTTCACCTCTGGGTCGCGCCGGCTCGGGATGAACGCCGCCATGCCGCCCAACGCGTGCGCCCCGCGGCCGTGGCACGTACGGACGAGGAGCTCGGTGTACGCACGCATGAACGGGACGGTCATCGTCACCTGCGCGCGATCGGGAAGGACGAAATCGTCCCGATCGTGGAATTTCTTGATCACCGAGAAGATGTAGTCCCAGCGGCCGGCGTTGAGCCCGGCCGAGTGCTCTCGGAGCTCGTACAGGATCTCGTCCATCTCGAATGCGGCGAGCACGGTCTCGATCAGGACCGTCGCCTTGATCGTGCCCCGTTCGAGCCCGAGGCGCTCCTGGGCGAACACGAAGGCGTCGTTCCAGAGTCGCGCCTCGAGGTGGCTCTCGAGCTTCGGAAGGTAGAAGTACGGGCCGGTCCCGCGCTCGAGGAGTCGCCCGGCGTTCCGCTCGAGGTACACGCCGAAGTCGAACAGGCTCGCGGACACGGGACGACCGTCGATCTCGACGTGCCGCTCCTCCAGATGCCAGCCGCGTGGGCGGACCAGCAGCACGGCGACGTCGTCGTTCAACGTGTAGCGCTTGTCTCCGGCCTCGAGCGAGATCGTCCGCTCGATCGCGTCCGTGAGGTTGAGCTGGCCGCCGACGACGTTCGACCAGGTCGGCGAGTTTGCGTCCTCGAAGTCGGCCATGTACGTCAGCGCGCCCGAGTTGAGGGCGTTGATCACCATCTTCCGGTCTCCGGCCGGGCCGGTGATCTCGACCCGTCGGTCCTGGAGATCGGCCGGGACCGGCGCCACGCGCCAGTCGCCCTGCCGCAGGGATGCCGTCGCCGTGAGGAAGTCCGGCAGCTCGCCGGCCGAGATCCGCTCCTGGCGCTCGGCGCGAGCGCGAAGCAGCTCGTGCCTCCTCTCGCCGAGTTCGCGCTCGAGCGTGGCCACGAGCTCGAGCGCGCTCGGCGTGAGGACGCCGGCGTCGTCCCCGGCTCGAACCTCGACGCCCGTGGCGATGCCTGCGCTCACGCCCGTAGCGCCTGCTCGAACTGCGCCTCCTCGGTCGAGCCCGTGAGGGCGAGCGTGGAGCTTTCGCCGCCCGTGATCGTCCCGAGCACGGCGTCGAAGTAGCTCGCGCCCGCCTCGCGCTGATGCCGCGTCGCGCTGTAGCCGTGCTCCTCGAGAGCGAACTCCCGCTCCTGGAGCTCGACATAGGCGCTCATCCCCTCCTGCGCGTACCCGTGCGCAAGCTCGAACATCGAGGAGCAGACGGCGTGGAAGCCTGCGAGCGTCACGAACTGGAATCCGTAACCCATCCCGGCGAGCTCCCGCTGGAACGACGCGATCGTGCGGTCGTCGAGGTGCCGCTTCCAGTTGAACGAGGGCGAGCAGTTGTACGCGAGCAGCTTGCCGGGGTAGCGGGCATGGATCGCTTCCGCGAAGGCGGCCGCCTCGTCGAGGTCGGGCGTGGACGTCTCGAACCAGAGGAGGTCCGCGTGGGGCGCGTACGCGAGAGAGCGCGCGATCGGCGCGGCGATCCCCGGCTCCACGCGGAAGAATCCCTCCGGGGTTCGCTCGCCGGTCAGGAATTCGCGGTCGCGCTCATCGACGTCGCTCGTCAGGAGGGTGGCGGAGAGCGCATCGGTGCGGGCGACGAGGATCGTCGGCACGCCGAGCACGTCAGCCGCCAGGCGGGCCGAGACGAGCGTCCGGACGAAGTGAGACGTCGGGACGAGCACCTTGCCCCCGAGGTGACCGCACTTCTTCTCCGACGAGAGCTGGTCCTCGAAGTGCACGCCGGCCGCGCCCGCCTCGATCATCGCCTTCATCAGCTCGAACGCGTTGAGCGGGCCGCCGAAGCCGGCCTCTGCGTCGGCGACGATCGGTGCCATCCAGTAGGTGCCGTTCCGCCCCTCGGACGAGTCGATCTGATCGGCTCGCAGCAGAGCGTTCGAGATCCGCTGCACCAGCGCCGGGGCGCTCGACACCGGGTACAGGCTCTGGTCCGGGTAGGTGTGCCCGGCGAGGTTCCCGTCGGCCGCGACCTGCCAGCCGGAGACATAGATGGCCTGGAGTCCCGCCTTCACCATCTGTACCGCTTGGGCCCCGGTCAGGGCGCCGAGCGCGGCGACGTACGGCTCGGTGTGCAGCAGCTGCCAGAGACGCTCGGAGCCCAGTCTCGCGAGTGTGTGCTCGACGTGGAAGCGACCTCGCAGCCGCTCGACATCGGCCTCGGTATACGGGCGCTCGATTCCCGCCCACCGGTCGTGCCCATTCGTGGCGTTCCCCCTCATCAGCGCGCCTCCCTCTGTCGGATCGGCATTGCGTCGAACCGTGACTGCCGATCGCTTTCGGATCCTAAACATAGTCCAGAATCCGTACATGATCCACTTTTTCTCTGATGTCGGCTTGTCTTGGATCCAAGATGGCGCCGCTGTCGCGCCACAACCGACCGACGGCCGTGCGAAACGACGTTGGTACGATCGTCTCCATGGTGCTACTGGCCTTCCTCTCGGCGCTCGTCGTCGTCCTCGCCGCACTCGCCCTCGCGGCGATACGCGCGATCGGGCTGTGGCGACAGGCCAAGCGCGCGGGGAGCGTGATCAGCGGAGAGGTCGCGTCCTTCGAGGAGAAGGCCGCGCAAGCGGAGAGGCACATGTCCGAGTTCGAGCGTTCGAGCAAGGACCTCGAGCACGCGCTCGAGCGCCTTCGAGTCTCCCAGACACGGCTCCGTGTCCTCATCGGCACGATCGAGCGTGCCCAGGACCGCGTGCGCTGGATCCGGGTCTTCGTCCCGAGGTAGCGCCTCCTCGTGCCCCGCGTCGCCGCGGTCGACCTCGGGACGAACTCGACCAGGCTCCTCGTCGCCGACGTCGAGGACGGTCGTCTCGAGGACGTCGTCCGCCGGCTGACGATCACCAGGCTGGGAGAGGGCGTCGACGAGCGCCGTCGCCTCCTTCCCGTGCCGATCGCCCGCGTCCGGAACTGCCTGTCCGACTACCGGCGTGAGCTCGAGGCGTCGGGCGCGACGCGGACGCTCGCCATCGCCACGAGCGCGGTCCGCGACGCCGAGAACGGCGAGGCCTTCCTCGGCGAGATCGAGTGGAGCTACGGGTTCGATACCCGATTGCTGAGCGGCCCCGAGGAGGCGGCGCTCACCTACCGCGGCGTCACGGCCGGCCGCGAGACGGCCGCCGGCACGCTGATCGTCGACATCGGGGGCGGCTCGACCGAGCTCGTCGTCGGCGAGGACGGCGCTCCTCCGAGGTCGGCGAGCATCGACGTGGGCTGCGTCCGGCTGACAGAGCGCTTTCTCGGCTCGGATCCCCCGACCGCGCCCGAGCTCGCCGCCGCGGGCGCCTCCGTCCGCGTCCTCCTCCCCCCTCTCGAGCCGAGGCACGCGATCGGAGTCGCGGGCACCGTGACCACGCTCGCCACGCTCGACCTCGGCCTCACCGAGCACGACGCCACACGGACGCACGGGCACCTGCTCCCCCGGAGCGCAGTCGACCGCGAGCTCGCACGGCTGAGCGCGATGACCCTCGACGAGCGGCTACGCGTGGCAGGCCTCGAGCCGGGCCGAGCGCCCGTGATCGTCGCTGGGATCGTCGTGCTCCGAGAGGTCATGCACGAGTACGACCTGGAGACGATCGAGGTCAGCGAGCACGACATCCTGGACGGCGCCGCCCTCGCCGCCTCGGAGCTCCGAGAGCGCGAGGAGGGAGATGCGCCCCCCGGCGCTTACACCTGCTGCTGAGGGTCGCTCCGAAGGTGCCGCCACTCGTCCGGCCCCCGGTCGGGACGGACGACGGCGCGCACCAGGCCGACTGAGGTGACGGCCCAGGCTGCGAGCGCCACCCACGCCATGCCCCGTGAGAAGACCTCGATGGGCGAGAAGTCGGCAGCCAGGGCGAGCTTGTAGGTCGCGACGGCGTACATTCCGAGCGGGAACACGAGGCTCCAGTACGTCGGGTGGTAGCGGAGCGGATGTTTCTGCACGAGGTGGCGCCAGACGCCGAGCACGACGAGGAGTGGGATCCACCACGTCGCCCATGCCCAGAGGACGAGCGTCGTGCCGTTGAGGAAGGGCTTCATGTCCTGCAGGAACCCGAGGTCGGGCTCGCTCAGGATGAGCGTCGAGCCGGCGTTCGTGGAGATCGCCGCCGCGCCCATCACGACCCAGAAGAGGGGCGTCACGTCGGCCGCGTCGACGGGCAGGAAGAAGATCCGGTGGGCGAAGAGCGTGACGAAGATGCCGTAGAACACGATCCCGACGCCCCAGAGCATGTACACGGTCACGAAGGTCAGGCGCTCGGCGCCGCCGAAGCTCGACGCGAGGGGCGCACCGAGCAGGACGAGCGACTCTGTCCCGACGATCGCGATGAGCCAACCGCCGTGCACGACGTCCACTCCCGTCTGCCGCCGGTCGAACGTGAGGACGGCGAAGCTGAAGTAGCCGAGCAGGATCCAGGCGCAGAGCGCGACGAGCCAGAGTGCGGTCGCGATCCGCTCGTAGCCGCGGAGTTGGAGCTGCAATCCGAGGACGTCTGACGCGGCGACGAATGCGAAGAACGAGAACACGAGCCGCGGATCGACGAGATCGCGCCACAGGTCCCGGGGCCAGCGGGCCGCCCGTAGGAGCGTCAAGCCCACGAGGGCGGGATAGGCCACCAGGTTGACGCCGAGCAGCGCGCCCGAGAGCGTCCGGTGCCCGAGCAGATCGAGTGCGTTCGAGACGATGCCCGTCGCCATGACGAGCGCGAAGTAGCCCGGGTACAGGGTGCGAACGCCGAGCTCGAGCCGACCCGCGTGCATGACTTCCCCGTCGCGTCCGACCGAGACGGTCGGCTCGCGGCCGACCGCGCCGCCGCCCGGCGAACGTCGGTCGGGCACTACGGCGCTGCCCGGAGTACCTCGACGAGCACCGACGCGTTGCTGTGCTCGACGTCCCGCGCGCCGAAGACGATCGACACGCGACCACGGCGAGCGCGGTCACGGAGCTCCCGCAGCTTCGCTTCGGACGGCTCGAGCTCCGCCTCGTACCGGCGCCGGAACTCCGCGAAGCGCGCAGGGTCGTGTCCGAACCAGCGACGCAGCTCCGTGCTCGGCGCGAGCTCCCGCGCCCACTCGTCGATGTGGGCTCCATCTCGGCTCATCCCGCGGGGCCAGAGCCTGTCGATGAGGACGCGGTAGCCGTCGTCCTCTGCTGCCGGGTCGTATACCCGCTTGAGCCTGATGTCGAGCTCCGCCATCCCGTCCGTCGCTGAACGTACCAGCCGGCTCCGCGGCGAGCGAGCGCTAGGCAGCGGGCGGAAGCGGCTCCTCACCGTCGTCGGAACCCTCGGCGTCGTCCTCGTCCCCGGGCTCCGCATGCTCTGCGGGTTCCGGCTCCTCGTCTTCTGCCAAACGGCGCTGGAGAACGCTGCGCGAGAGCACTCCGACGAGGCGCTCGTCCGCATCGACGACCGGAACGCGTTCGGCGTCCTCCTCCTCGAGGAAGCGAAACGCATCCTCCACGGGCACGTCGGGGCCGATCGTGTAGTGCGGGGGCTCGGCAATCCCGCCGAGCGCCGTCTCGCGCGGATCGCGCCCGGCGGCGACGACCTCGCGCACGAGCGTCTTCCGGGTGACGACGCCCACGAGCTTGTCGCCATCGGTCACGTACACCGCGCGCACCTCGGCGCGCTGGAGCAGGTCACCTGCCTCCTGCGCAGATGCATCCGCGGGAAGGCTCCGCGGATCGACGACCATCGCCTCGCGAACGGTGCTCATGGGAAGATCCCGCGCGCCTCGAGAGCCTCGGACACCTCGTGGATCCCGGCGACGAGGGCGGCCGTCCGCAACGAGCTCCCGCGCTCCTCGGCGAGGTCCCAGACGCGGTCGAATGCATCGCTGAGCTTCTCGGCGAGCTTCGCTCGGATCTCGTCGCGCGTCCAGAAGAGCCTGCCGAGATCCTGCACCCACTCGAAGTAGGAAACGGTCACGCCGCCCGCGTTCGTGAGGATGTCCGGGAGAACGGGGATCCCACGCTCCCGGAGGACGGCGTCGGCGACGATCGAGGTCGGCCCGTTCGCGCCCTCCGCGATCATCCGCGCTCGCAGCCTCGGCGCGTTGTCGGCGGTGACCTGATCCTCGCGTGCCGCGAGGACGAGGACGTCGCAGTCGAGCTCGAGCAGCTCGTCGTTCGACACGCGACGGCCCGCCGTCGAGCCTTCGAGCGACCCCTGCGCGACCACGTACGCCTGCAGCGCAGGGACGTCCAGGCCGCCGTCGTCGTGGAGGCCGCCGGAGACGTCGGACACGGCCACAACGGACGCGCCACGCTCGTGGAGCTCGTGGGCCGCGATCCCGCCCACGTTCCCGAATCCCTGGACCACGCAGCGCAGCCCTTCCACGGGCCATCCGAGACGCTCGCACGCGCGCGTGATCACCATGACGACGCCGGCGCCGGTCGCCTCGTGGCGGAACACGGAACCTCCGATCGCGATCGGCTTGCCGGTCACGATCTCGGGCACCGCATAGCCGCGCTGCATCGAGTAGGTGTCCATCATCCAGGCCATCGTCTGCTCGTTCGTGGCCATGTCCGGCGCTGCGATGTCTGCCTGCGGCCCTATTACCGGCAGGAGCTCGGAGGTGAAACGCCGCGTGAGCCGCTCGATCTCGCCGCTCGACAGCGCACGCGGGTCGCAGCGCACGCCGCCCTTCGCGCCGCCGTAGGGGAGCCGGAGCAGCGCGCACTTCCAGGTCATCCACATCGCGAGGGCGGCGCACTCCCCGAGCGTGACCTCCTCGTCGTAGCGGATCCCGCCCTTCGTCGGCCCGAGGATGCTCGAGTGCTGGACGCGGTAGCCCGGGAAGACGACGCGCCTGCCGTCGTCCATGCGAACGGGGATGCTGACGATGATTGCCCGCTCCGGGAACCGAAGCCGCTCCGCGACGTCGTCCTCGATGTCGGAGGCCTCCGTCGCCTGGTCGAACTGCGCGACGGCCGTCCGATAGAGAGGCGTGTCCCACTCGAGATGGGCTCCGCCAAGCGCTTCCGGCTGGCTCGCCACGGCCGGCGGAGTGTACCGAGGTGCGAGAACGCCTCCCGCCCCGCGAACCCGCGCTACCCGGCCGAGGTGCCGGGGGCGGGACTCGAACCCGCACGCCCCCAGTGGGGACACCCGCTTTTAAGGCGGGCGCGTCTCACCCGTTCCGCCACCCCGGCGAGCGGAGTGTACGACCTCGACGAGGCCCTAAATGCCGCCGGGCTGGAGCGCGCTCAGAGGCTCGCCCTCCGGCCCGCGGCCGCGATACGCCTTGATGAACGCCTCGATCGCACCGTCGTTCACCTGGGTGCATTTCGCGAGATGACCCGTGCCGATCTCGGCACTACCCGGGTTCGTGGACGTCCAGGCGCCGATCGCGATCTTGTTCCCGAGCTCCGGCAGCGGGGCGACGACCAGGCCGCGCGGATCCTTGTCGTAGATCGTGCGCAGCCGGTCGGAGGTGTCCGCAGGCGTCTTCGAGCCGTAGAGCATGTAGACGCCGCCGTGCTCGAGGTTGTGGAGGACACGGGCGAGCTGCAACGGCTGCGTGTAGAAGCCGTACACGGCCGGAATGTAGTAGTGCGGCCCGGAGGTCGGCGGGAACGAGTTCCACTGCTTGGGTCGCGCGTTGGCATTCGTGATGTGCTGCCGCGAGACGCCCGGGTACTCGTTGTAGGTACAGCCGGCCGCCTCGAGCTTGCTCTGCACGGAAGACGAGCCGCCGCTGAAGCCGAGAGCGACGGCCGCGACCGCTCCTGCGACGAGAAGCGCTCCGACGGCGCCGAGCACGATGAGGAGGAGCCGCTTGCGGTCCGAGTCGCTCGAGTGGTCCGCGCGCTGGCGCGGGGCCTTCACCTGCTTCGGAGCCTTGACGCGGGGCTTGTCGGCCATGCCGCGCGAGGGTAGCAACACCCCCTGTTGCGCCCGGATTGCGAAAGCGGCGCCGTCCGCAGAGGCGACTACCGTTCGTCGACCCGATGCTCATCGTCGCCCTCCTCATCGGACTCGCAGCCGGCGCGCTCGGCGTCTTCGCCCTGGTCGCCCGGCCCGCGCTCGTCGAACGACGGCGTCGGACGAGCGAGGTGATCGACCTCGAACGGAGGCTTGCAGAGACCTCGGCGCGGCTCGAAGCCGCGGAAGCCGGAGCGGACGGCCGCCTGCAGGCGGCCGTGAAGTCCGCGTCGATCGAGGCATACGCACAGACGAACTCGGCTCTCGTTGAACTCGCGGCGGCGAAGCTCGAAGGAACGGTAAAGCCACTCGAGGAATCGCTACGAGCAGTCGGCGAACGAGTTCAGCAGCTGGACCAGGCTCGGGCGAAGGGATTCGGCGAGCTCAGCCGGCACTTGACCGCGCTCGGTGAGCAAACGGCCTCCCTCACGAATGCGCTGCGTACGCCCCACACGCGGGGGCGCTGGGGCGAGATTCAGCTCAAGCGAGTCGTCGAGATCGCCGGGATGCTTCCTCACTGCGACTTCGTCGAGCAGGTCACGACCTCGACCGAGGACGGCCGGCTCCGGCCGGACCTGATCGTGCGCCTGCCGGGTGGGAAACAGGTCGTCGTCGATGCAAAGGTCCCCCTCGCCGCATATCTCGACGCGCAGGAGACATCCGACGACGAGGTACGGCAGCAGAAGCTGGACGATCACGCTCGGCAGGTTCGCGAACACCTCCAGAAGCTCGCGGCGAAGTCGTACTGGCAGCAGTTCGACGACAGCCCCGAGTGGGTAGTCATGTTCCTCCCCGACGAGGGCTTCTTCCGCGCCGCATGGGAGCAGGACCCGAGCCTGGTCGAGGTAGGCGTCCGTTCCCGAGTGCACATCGCGTCGCCGACGACGTTGATCGTGCTCCTGCAAGCGATCGCGCACGGGTGGCAGCAAGAGAAGGTCGCCGAGGATGCACGCGTCGTCCATTCCCTCGGGAGAGAGCTGTACGAACGGATGACGGTCACTGTCGGTTCGCACTTCGCGAAGCTCGGCGCGACGCTCGACAAGGCCGTCGGTGCGTACAACGACACCGTGGGCTCGCTCGAGCGGCGCGTTCTACCCACCGCGCGGAAGTTGGGTCAGACGACACTCTCCGACCGCGATCTCCCGCTCCTGGAGCCACGGTCGACACAGACGGTTCCGCTTCAGGCACCCGAGCTCGCTCCCGACGAGCGGCTCATGGTCGCGCTCGCGGATGCCGAAGCGGACGCCGACGCTGCCTGATTCGTGCGGCCGCTTCCCGGGAACGCTGCTTCGATCGGGAACACTCGCTCCCGAGCGGCCGTTGAACCAACTGTCGCCCTGGACACCTGGGGCATGATCTCTCTGGAGGACCTGGCGTGAGCGACGTTCGCGACGTGATCATCATCGGCGGCGGCCCTGCGGGCTTCACGGCCGCGCTGTACACGGCCCGCGCCAACCTCCACCCCCTCGTCATCGAGGGGTTCAGCTGGGGCGGCCAGCTGATGATCACGAGCCATGTCGAGAACTACCCGGGATATGCGGACGGCGTCCTCGGGCCGGCGATGATGGCCGACTTCCGCCGCCAGGCAGAGCGCTTCGGCGCGGAGTTCCTGACCGACGATGTAACGCGCGTCGACTTCTCCCAGCGGCCCTTCCAGGTCTACGTCGGCGAAGACGAATACCTCGCGAAGACCGTCATCGTCGCCACCGGCGCGAGCGCTCGTCAGATCGGAATCCCGTCGGAGCAGGCTCTCCAGGGTCGGGGCGTCTCGTACTGCGCGACCTGTGATGGCGCCTTCTTCCGCGACAAGGCGGTGGTCGTCGTCGGCGGAGGCGACTCGGCGATGGAGGAGGCCACCTTCCTCGCACGCTTCGCGAGCAAGATCTATCTCGTCCACCGTCGCGACGAGTTCCGCGCCTCGCCGATCATGGTCGACCGAGCCCGCGAGAACGAGAAGATCGAGTTCGTCCTGAACGCCGTGGTCGACGAGGTGCTCGGGACGGACGGACGCGTGACGGGCGTCCGGCTCCGGGACACCGTCTCGGGTGAGACGAGCGAGCTCGCCGCCGACGGGGTCTTCGTCGCAATCGGACACGACCCGAACACGGCGCTCTTCCTGGACTGGCTCGATCACGACGAACAGGGCTACCTCTCACCGGAGCCCGGCTCGACGAGGACGAACATCCAGGGCGTCTTCGCCGCCGGCGACGTCCAGGACCATGTCTATCGGCAGGCGGTCACCGCCGCGGGCTCCGGGACGATGGCCGCGCTCGACGCCCAGCGATTCCTCGAAGAGGAAAGCCACCACCCCTCCCTCTCCTCGAGCGGAGCCGACGCCCTGACGCCCGCCGGGCGCAGTTAGCGGCGCCCCGGCCCCGACTCCGCGGGACGCAAGGCTCTCCAGCCGGAGCGGGCGCTACCCTCGCGGCACGTGAGCGGGCGCTGGATCGACCTCCTCGACCCGACGCGCGGGGAGATGCTCGGGGCGCTCCCCGAGGGAGTCGACCCGGACGTCGTCGACGTCCTCGCAGCGCGGGCTGGAGACACTCGCGAGCCCCGGCCCTTCCTCGAGGGCCACGGGAGCTACGTCGTGGGCGCGTTCTTCGACGCGCTTCCGAACGGTGAGGAGGGACGGATCTCGTACCGCGAGGTAGCCGTCGTTGCCACGCCCGAGCTGCTCGTGACCGTCCGCACGTCCCCAGCCGAGTGCGAGCCGTGGCACGCCGGGCCGCTCGACGCCGCGGCGGCCGCGGGCGCAGGCACCGGCGAGCTCCTCTTTCGCCTGGTGGACGACGTCGCAGAGTCCTTCCTCGACGTCGTGGACAGCGCGGATGCGGGCATCGACACGCTCGAGGACCACATCGAGGACTGGCCGAGCGAGCAGGTCCGGAAGCGCCTCGGCGCCCTTCGCCACGACCTCCTGCACGCGCGGCGGACAGTCGGTGCGACGCGCTCGGCCGTCCGCAAGATCGTGGACAAGAGGCTCGACATCGGCAGCGAGAGACTCTTTCCCGAGCCGGTGGAGCGAATGTTCGCGGACACGTACGAGACGCTCTTCCGAGCAGGCGAGGACCTCGACGTCGCGCGCGACCTTCTCTCGAGCGCACGCGACTACCACCAGTCGGTGATCGCCGAGCGCCAGAACGACATCGTCAAGACGCTGACCGTGATCGCGTCGCTCGTCCTCGTGCCGTCCTTGATCGTCGGCTTCTACGGCCAGAACTTCATGGGAGAGTTCGACCGCCCGTTCTGGACGTTCGGCATCTCGCTCGGCCTCATCCTCGGCTCGACGCTCCTCCAGCTCGCGATCTTCCGCTGGCGCCGCTGGATCTAGAAGCTAGGAGCTCGTCGCCTCCGCAGGCCGCTCGGTCGTCCGTCCGCGCTCCTCCCCGCTGTCGTGCGGTGGCTCGATCGTCAGGTTCGGCAGCAGGCGGTCGAGCCAGCGCGGGATGTACCAGGTCCGCTCGCCGAGAAGGGTGAAGAACGCGGGCACGAGCGTCATGCGCACGACGAGCGCATCCGTGAGGATCGCCACGGCCAGCAGGATCCCGAACTCCTTGGGCACGCGGTCGGCACTCAGGATGAACGCCGCGAACACGGTGCTCATGATCAGCGCCGCAGCGACCACGACGCGCCCGATGGCGGCGATCCCGTGCTCCACCGCAGCTCTCGTGTCGAGCCCGTGGACGTGCTCCTCGCGGATCCGGCTCATGATGAAGACCATGTAGTCCATCGACAGCCCGAACAGGATCGCGAATGCGATCGGCGGGACGAACGTCTCGATCGGGCCGGTCCTGTCGAGGCCCGTGAGACCGAGCAGATGACCCTGCTGCACGACGAGGCCGAGGACGCCGAAGCCGATGAAGGCAGACAGGATGGTCGTCACCGCGGCCGTCGCCGACACCACGAGCGACCGGAACGCCATCGCGAGCAGGATGAGCGTGACGCCGACGATGTAGAGCAGGAAGAGCGGGAGGCGCTGCACGATGCGATCCGCGATGTCCTTGAAGGCAGCCGTCTGCCCGGACACGTAGGCAACCGCGTTGCCGTCCCCGATCGCCCTCGGCACGACGTCGGCGCGGAGGCGGCTCACGAGGTCGTCCGTCGCCTGGTCCTGCGGCGCCGAGCCGGGCGTCACGAACACGATCGCGACGGTCTTCCGCTTGTTGAACTGCGGCTCGCGGGTGGACGCGACGTCCTTCACGCTCTGGACGTCGTCGTAGATCCGCTGCGGTGCCCGGGTGTCGCCCCGCGTGTCGACGACGATCGGGATCGGCCCGTTGAAGCCGGGCCCGAAGCCCTCGGCGAGCAGGTCGTACGCGCGCCTGCTGGTCTGCTTCGTCGACTCCGTGCCCTGGTCCGCGGCGCCGAGGCGGACGAACGCCGAGGTCGAGGCGAGCGCGAGGCCGACGAGCAGGAGGATCGTGAACACGGCGCCTGCATGGCCGGCCACGAAGCGGCCCCAGCGCGCGACGAGCCTGTTCTCGCGAGCGGCCTCGGAATCGTCGATCGGCTTCAGGAAAGGCACCTTGAGCCGGTCGATCTTGTGTCCGAGGAGCCCGAGGACCGAGAGCAGCAACGAGTTCGCGATCAGGACGGTGGTGAGGACGCCGAGAGCGCTGCCGATCCCGAGCTTCGTGACGAAGTCGAGCCCGAAAAACGCGAGGCCGGTCACGGAGATCGCGACCGTGAGGCCGGCGAAGAGGACGGCCCTCCCCGCCGAGGCTCCCGCCTCGGCCGCGGCCTCGCGGGGCGGAAGCCCTTCGTGCAGCAATTGCCGGAAGCGGGTGACGATGAAGAGCGAGTAGTCGATCCCGACGCCGAGCCCGATCATCGAGACGAGGATCGGCGTGATCGTGTTGATGTCGGTCAGACCCGCGAGGATGAAGAGCAGGAGGAACGCCGTCGCGAGCGCGGTGATCGCGAGCGCGATCGGGATCAGCATCGCCACGAACGTGCGGAAGACGATCAGGAGGACGATGATCGCGGCGAGCAGGCCGAGGAGCTCGGAGGTCCCCTGCTGGATGGGCGGGAACTCCGCTTCGCCGTTGTACTCGACCGTCACCCCTGCCGGCTCGACGATGTTGCGGACAGCGTCCTCGACCGCGACGACCTGCGGCCGGTCGGCGTCCTCGATCGTCTGGTCGAACTGGGCCTCGGAGTACGCGATCCGACCCTGTTTCGAGAACGTCGCCTTGCTGAAGGGGTCGCCGACGCTGTCGAGGCCCGCCTTGCCGTCCTTGGGCTTGAACTCCGACGAACGAAGCTTGGCGATCGCGCGCTCGATGGCGGCCTTGCGCGCGGGCGTGTCGAGCCGCTGCCCGTCCGGCGCGGCGAAGACGACGTTCAGCACTGCACCTTGCTCGGAGGCGAACTCGGCCTTGATCAGGTCGGTCGCGCGCTGCGTGTCGGAACCCGGGATCTCGAACTTGTCGCGGAGGTTGCCTCCGATCGTCCCGACGAGGACGATCAGGAGCGCGATGATCCCCACCCAGCTCGCGACGACGCGCCACGGGTGATGTGCGCACGCGTGCGCCCAGCTGGCGAGGGAGCCGGTCGAGCGCCGCTCATGGGCGGCACTGCGCCCGACCGCGGGCGCCGTTCCCGTGCCCGTCGTTCCGGTCGTGTCGGTCTCCAGCTCGCTGACGTCGTCGCTCATGGTCAATCCCCCTCGCGGCTCTCCGGATCTCGGTACTTCGACTCGTTTCGGCGGCGCAACTCATCGGTCCACGGCTTGAACCGAGCCAACGCCGAAGAACGTGGGAGGTTACCGATCGCGGACCATCCCGCGCGCGCCGGGAGCCGGAGGAAGGCGTGACGACGGGCACAGATCCTCGACCACGCACTCCTCGCACAGAGGCCTGCGTGCGTCGCAGATCCTGCGGCCGTGCCAGATGAGGAGATGCGGGAAGCGAGCCCAATCGGCAAGCGGGACGACCTTCTGCAGGTCGCGCTCGATCTTCACCGGGTCGTCGTTCCGGGTCAGCCCGAGTCGCTGCGAGAGGCGGCGAACGTGCGTGTCGACGACGATGCCCTGTGCGTGCCCGAGCTCGGCCGCGACCACGTTCGCCGTCTTGCGCGCGACACCGGGCAGGGTGACGAGATCCTCGAGGCGGCTCGGCACCTCGCCGTCGTACTCCTCGAGGAGCCTGCGCATCGTTCCGCGGATCGCCTTCGCCTTCTGACGGAAGAAGCCGGTCGCGTAGATGTCGCGCTCGAGCTCCTCCTGCGGAACGGCCAGGTAGTCCTCCGGCTTCCGGTATTTCCAGAAGAGGCTCTCCGTGACGCGGTTCACGTTCGTGTCGGTCGTCTGGGCCGAGAGCATCACGGACACGAGCAGCTCGAGGTTCGAGCGGAAGCGGAGCGCGATCCGGGCGTCCGCATGCTCGGCGGCGAGCCGCTCGACGATCGGCCCGATCCGCTCTCGACGGCGCCCGAGGCCGAGACGGCGCGCCTCGCGGACGTAGCTACGCGCCACGCAGCGACTCGAAGTACGCCGCCGTGTCGGCAGCCGCAGGCGGATCGATTGGATCCAAGATGACCTTCTCCGAAACAGGCCTGTATCGATCGCTGCGCTCGAGGACCTCGCGATCGGCGTTCCCGTGCGCCACCTTCGCCCCGCGCGCGTCGACGACATCGAAGACCTCGACGGGCCACAGCCGCGAGATCGTGTCGACGACGACCACGATCTCGCCCACGTCCTCGCCTTCAACCTCCGCCAGAACCGCTTCGAGCGCGGGGAGATTCCCGTGGATGTCGGAGATCGCAGCGACCCGCACGCAGCGAGGCTACATCCCGCTCGTCAGCGCCGGCCCCGCGCAGACGAGGCCGAGAGCCGGGCAGTCCGAGCAGGCGAACTCGCTCGGAGTCGGGTGGAACGACCCCGAGCGAATCCGGCCGATCGCCTCCGAGAGCTCCGACTCGAGCGCTTCGACGTCGCCGGCAGCGAAGGACGCTCCGACGACGTCGTCCGGGCGCTCGAGGAACTGGTAGACGACCTCGACGCTCTCCGCGCCGTCGCGCAGGCACGCGAGCGCGTACACGAGCCGCTGGAGCCGATACTCGGCGTCGACGACGGCCGCGGGGTCGAGCCCGTCGAGGGCATTGGACTTGTAGTCGACGACGACCGCGCTCGCTCCATCCCGCCAGAGCACGTCGAGCCGTCCGTGGAGCAGGACGCCGTCGTGCTCGAACGCGAACGGACGCTCGGGACGAGCCCCGGGGAGCGTCGAGAGCCGTCGCGCGAGATCCGAAGCGCAATACGCCTCCACCAGCCCGGCGATCCGGTCGAGCTCTCTCTCGCTCGCGATCGGATACATGGCTCGGACGTTGGCTTCGAGCTCGGAACGGGCGGGCGGCGTCGGGTCGCCGAGGGGGATCGCCTCGAGGAGTCGGTGCACCGCGTCGCCGAGCTCCGTCGCCGCAAGGCCTGCGCTCTCCCCTTCGGCTGCGCGCGGCGGCCCCTCGGCCGAGACCGGCGCCAGGCCCAGCACGCGCTCCGCGAAGTAGCGATACGAACAGCGCTCGAACAGCGCGAGCGCCGAGTACGAGAGCCGGCGAACGTCGTGCACCGGCGGCGGCGGGATGCTCGCGAGAGCGGCCAGCTCGAGCGCGACCGGCGTCGAGCCGGTCGGCAGGTCGCGAAAGAGGCTGAGCTGGGCGCCTGCCTCGATCGTTGCGCCGGTCTCCGACTCCGGCTCGGTGGGGCTCGCCGTCGGGACAGCTCGGTCGACCCGGAGCAGGAACCTTGCATCGCCACGCTCGAGCTCGATCGGGCCGTCGCCCGCCGACGCGACCGCCTCGTGCGCGTCGAGGCGATCGAGGACCCAGCCGATGGGCGTCTCGCGGTCCGCAGCGCGCCCGGGATCGATCGCCCCCGACACGACGAGACGGTCGATCGCGCGCGTCATCGCGACGTAGTAGAGGCGGAGCCTCTCGGCACGCTCCTGGTCGCGTTCGGCGGAGCGGACCTCCTCGAACCCGAACACGGGCCGTCGCTCACCGCGAGTCGGATGCACCATCCGGAACCCGAATCGTCCGTCCGAAAGCGCGACGATCTCGTCGCCGCCGCGGGCGCCTCCCTCGCGACCGGCGTCGGCGACGATCACGACCTTGAACTCGAGGCCCTTCGCGGCATGGATGGTAAGGAGCCGCACTGCATCGGATCCCTCCTCCTCCGCGAGAGCCTCGAGCTCCCTCGCGCCGAGCGCGCCCTGGTCGCGCACGAAGCGAACGAACCCGGCGAGATCGGTGCCCCGCACGGCCTCGTACTCGCGAGCAAGACGACCGAGCTTGCGCAGGTTCGCGAAACGGCGGGAGCCGTCCCAGGACGCGAGCACTGCCAGGTCGTAGTCGTGCCCGGCCACGATCTGCTCGCAGAGCTGCTCCAGGCGCAGACGGGTGGAGGCCCGCGCGAGACGCTCGTACCGCTGCCGGAAGGCGCGGAGAAGTCGCTCGTCGCGGGAGCCGACCCCGTCGGGCACACCGCGCTCGATCGACGTGAAGAGCGGGCGACGGGGCGCGGCGCGGCGCATGAGCACGAGCGTGTCGTTCGAGACACCGACCAACGGCGACGCGAGGACCGACGCGAGCGCGACGTCGTCGTAGCGGTTCTGGAGCAGGCGGAGATACGCGAGCAGGTCGGTGACCTGCTGCTGGCCGAAGTAGCCGCGCCCGGTCGCGCGGTAGGTGGCGAGGCCGTTTCTTCGGAGCGCCTCCTCGTAGCGCTCGGCGTCCGTCCCTGCTGCGAAGAGGACGACGATCTCTCGAGGAAGCGCCGCCCCCGACTCGACGAGCTCGGAGACTCGCGTCGCGATCGCGCGGGCTTCCCCTTGCCGCCAGTGCTCCCCGGACTCGCGGTATGCGGACTTGTCCGTGACCAGGAGCTCGATCGGATGGCCGAAGACCGGGTCGGGGAACTCGGCGGATGCCGTAAGCGCCTGGTACTCCTCTCCGAACTCCCCGCCGAAGAGCTCGTTGACGGCCGCGAGAACCTGCGGTCGTGACCGGTAGTTGCTCTTCAGCGACAGCAGGTTCGACGCTTCGGCGCGACGCTCGCGGAAGACGTCGACGTCGGCATGCCGGAACCCGTAGATCGACTGGAACTCGTCGCCGACGGTGAAGACCTCGGTCGCGTCCGGGTGGGAGACGAGATCCACGAGCTCGCACTGCAGCCGGTTGGTGTCCTGGAACTCGTCGACCATGACGAGGCGGAAGCGCAGCCGTATCGCCTCGCGCACGTCGTCGTCGTCGCGGAGGAGGTCCCGCGCCGCGAGCTGGAGATCCTCGAAGTCGACGACCGACTCCCGCCGCTTCGAGCGCGCGTACTCGTCCGCGAAGCGCTCGAGCAGCTCCTGGAGCAGGTCGCGGTCGTGGGCGGCGAGTTCCTCGAGCGCAGCACGCTCGACGGCCTTGCGCGCCAGCTCGTACGACTCGGCGCGGGCTCCGCGGCACTTGAGCGCGGCGAGGTCGACCACCCGAGCTGGCGGCGCGCCTTCACTCACGCTCCTGGCAGCCTCGGACGCGGTGTCGACCTGGGTCGGAGTTGCGGAGGGGTCCGAGGCGAGCGCCTGTGCCTCCGTGCGGAACAACACGACCGCGTCCGCGAGGCTGGGACGCTCTCCGAGCTCGAGCACGAGCTCGCGCCCCGCCGACCTGAGCGTCTCGTAGACGCCCGTCAGCATCCGGCGGAGCCCCGCCGCGCGGTACGTGGCGAGGAGCCGGACGCGCTCGGGATCGCCGTCGGAGCAGAACTGCTCGAGCGCCCGCTCGAAGGCCTCACCGCGGAGCACCGCGGCGCCCGACTCCTCGAGCTCGCGGAAGCGCGGGTCGAGCCCGACGCCGAAGGGGTGCGCCCTCAGGAGGCGGTTGCAGAACCCGTGGATCGTGGAGATCCAGGCGCCGTCGAGCTCGCGCGCGAGCTGGTGACGCCCCCGCTCGAGGAGCGCAGCCCGGATCCGCGTTCGCAGCTCGCCCGCGGCCTTCCGGGTGTAGGTGATGACGAGGATCGAGTCGACGTCGAGGCCGCGGTCGCACACCGCGCGCACGTAGCGCTCGACCAGAACGGACGTCTTCCCAGTGCCCGCCCCGGCGGAGACGAAGACGTCGCCGGCCGCCTCGACCGCAGCGAGCTGCTCCTCGTTGAGGGACGTCCCCCGGTCTACGAGCGTGCTCATGCGCGCTTCACGCGGCACACGGGCCAGAGATCGCACCACGACGGACACGCCCCGTCCCACCTCGGATCGTGCTGGACGTCGCCCGCGCGGATCCGCTGGGCGTTAACACCGGCTCGGTCGCGGGCGGACTCCACGTTCGCCCAGAACTCCTCCTCCCCGAGGTAGTCGTCGCGCGAGAACCCCGGGAGGTCGTCTCTCGCCGATTCCCGCAGCATCCCGCGCGTCACGCGCTTGCCGGAGAGCGCGCGGTAGACGCCGCCGAGCGGCTCCACACCCACGAGGTCGCGGAGCGCGAGAACGTAGAGCGGTATCTGCAGCCGGAGCTCGCGATCGATGTCGCGTGCCGAGTGCGCGCCTGCGCCCGACTTGTAGTCCTGCACGATCCCGCGCGCGCTGAACGGGTCGATGTCGATCCGATCGATCTTCCCCGAGAGCCAGAGACCGTCGGCGAGCGGGAGCCCGCGCTGGAGCTCGGGTGCAGCGCGCTCCGACCCGAACCCGACCTCGAAGCGCCGCGGGACGAACCCGACCTCCGACGCAGCCTCGTCGCGGAGGAATCCCTCGAGGTCGCTGAGCAATGTCTGTCGAAGCTCGGCTGCCTGTAGGTCCGTGAGATCAAGCCTCACGCCCGACTCGAGCGACTCGTCGAGCGAGCGCCGTACGAGCTCGAGCGCCCGGTCGAGGTTCTCCGGAGTCACACGGTCCGCGCCGAGCTCCTTCGGGACGAGCGCGTAGAAGCGGCTGAGCGTCGAGTGCACCACCTGCCCGCGAAGCAGCGGATCGGGCTCTGCGTCGATCTTCTTCGGGTCGATCACGCGGTCGACGAGCCAGGCCGACGAGCAGTCGGCGAAGCGCTCGAGCTCGGTCGCGGAGAAGACCGTCCTCGACGAGAGCCAGTCGAGCACCGCCGGGTTCCGAAGCTCGGTCGGACGGTGGAAGGCAGAGCGAGCGCGTTCGAGCCGGCGCGACCATCCGTTCGCCGCGGCGAGCGCGTCTGCATCGTGGGCGTCGTCGACGGACAGCCGTGCAATCGCGCGCAGTCGCTCGCGCTCGGTGGGGGCCGCCTCGAGCGGCCAGGTGAGACTCGAGAGCGGGCGCCGGCGCGTCGCGCGCGCAACGTCGTCCGCGTCGAAGAGCGCGCGGACGTCGCCCCAGAACGGGCTCGGCTCCCTGGGGGCGCCGTCGTCCGTCGCCGCCTCGCGGACGAGCACGAGCCGCTCCGTCGCACGCGTGCACGCCGTGTAGAAGAGGTAGCGGCTGTACGCGACCGGGTCGGGAAGCTCGAGACGACCGCCGAGCTCCCGCCGAGCGTCGTCGTCGAGGAAGGGAGACGGTCGCTCCCGCCGAGGAAGGCTTCCCTCCTCGAGGCCGAGGAGAAACACGACGTCGAAGAGACGCGTGCGTGCGCGACGATAGTCGAGGACCGCAACGCGTCCGACCTCGCCCGCGGCGATCGGGCGAACCGGGCTCTGCTCGAGTGCGGCGACGACCTCCTCGGCGTCGATGGGCCCTCCGTCGAGAGCCGCGAACTCCGCGAGCTCGTCGAGCACGCGCTCGGCGGTGCGGAAGGCGCGTGCGTCTCCTCTCGCGTCGTCATTCGTGGGCGGCGCCTCGAGGCCCCAGGCATGCCGGACCATCGCGCCAAGCACGGCCCGCGCGCCGGCGACGGGATCGGATGCCGCGCGCAGCTCGACGAGCGCGGGGACGGAGGCGCCGCGAAGCCGCTCGGTCTCCTCCTCGACGCGGGCAGGATCGGCGATCGCGCGACCACGCAATCGGCCCTCTGCGAAGTCGACGGCTCGCCGCTCGATTCCGGAAAACGGAGAGCGCAGGTATCCGTACAGCTCGGGCCGCCCACCACCGAGCCACGAGAACCGGAGCAGCGAGAGCAGCGCGCCGCCGAGCGCGGTGTCACCGAACCGCGACGGCCCTTCGACAACATAGGGAAGCTCGAGAGCGCCGAATGCGGTAGCGAGCACCGGCCGCCACCGCTCGACCGAGTCACAGACGATCCCGACCCGCTCGGCAGGCGTCCCGGAGCGGAGAAGCTGGAGCAGCTCGGAGGCGAGGAACTCCGCGGTGCCCCGAGCGCCGGCCCCCTCGAGGAACCGCAACGAACCGTCGAGCGGCGAGAGAGGCCCCGGGTCGTCGACGAAGAGCGAGCGCTCGATGCGCTCGAGCGACGTCGCGGGAGTCGATCCGGGTCGCGGGGGGAGCTCCTCCACCGCGCCGCCTGCGAGCCCGGCGAGATCCGTGACCGTGCGCTCGAGAGCCGAGAAGGCCGCCCGCCCCGGCTCGTACGGGATCGAGACGGTGACGTCGGCGCGTCCGGAGAGCGCTTCGAGCAGTGCCCACTCGGCACCCGTCAGATCCTCGAAGCCGTACGCGAACACGGGCTCCCAGTGCCACGCGTCGAGATCCGCGGAAAGCCGCTCAACGGCGCACCTGCGAAGGCGGTCGCGGTCCCAGATCCCCAGCCGGTCGAGCTCCGCGCGATAGGACGCAGCCAGTCGGCCTAGATCGCCGTCGAGCGCACCCGGCTCGAGGAGCGCCGCCTCGACCTCACCGACGGCGGCGCCGAGCGCATCTGCGAACCCGCGAGAGCCCGCAGAGCGAGCGAGCCTGTCGAGCGGCGTCAGCGAGATCGCACGGCGAACGGCGAGCGCGCGCTGGGGTGAGGTCGCAATCGGCCGGACGTCGGAGCCCGAGAGCGCGAGGTGCTCGAAGAGGTCGTCGAAGGTGCCGATGCGCCCCGCGAGGAGCGCCGGCCTGCGCCGCAGGAGGTCGAGCTCGACGCGCTCGACGTCCGCGCGGTTCGGGACGACGAGCCAAGGGTCCCGCTCGAGCACGCCGAGGTAGCGCTCGAGGAGCAGCGCGACCTTTCCGGCATGCGCCGGCCCGACCACCAGAGAGAGGCCCATTCGTCCATCGTAGTCCCGCCTTCAGGCGGACTTTCGTACGCAGAAACGGGGCGTCCGCAAAGAGCGTCAAACGGCGTGGGTCGACCGAATGGGCTGGCCGGTGCGCCCCGTGTTCGGACACATATCCGAGCGGCGTGTCGCGGCACGAGGCCGCCCACCGGCCCCTCGATCTCGTCGCGGAAGTGCTAGGCGACCGCCGACTTCGGGCGACGTCCGCGCCGCGCAACCGCGTTTCCGGGCATGTTTCCCGCGCAGTCGTCGCACAAGTCCGCCTGCTTCGATCCACGCCGCGCGTCCGTGTAGTTGATCCGCATGAGAGCGCCTCGCGCCTCGGCGACTTCCTTTCCACAGTTGTCGCACACGAGGATGGTCTTTCGGGCCACGATATTCTCCTTCTGTTCGGTGGCTGACTGCTACAGAGTAAACGAAAAGATGGAGGAAATGCCAGTTGAAACTCCTGACTCCATTCAGGGCGCTATACGGACTCGAGTAAGATCGCCGAGTGACCACGATCGTCGTGCTCGAAGGAGACCAGACGGGGCAGGAGTTGCTCGAGGAGGCGCTGCGCGTCCTCTCCGGCGACGTCACCGGGCTCGACGTCGAGTTTCCGCGCTTCGACCTCTCCCTCGCGAGCCGCCGCGGGACCGAGAACGCCGTCGTCCACGAAGCGGCCGAGGCTGTCCGCGAGCACGGCTTCGGGCTCAAGGCGGCGACGATCACGCCCGAGGGCGCGGGCGACGTCGGATCCCCGAACCGGATTCTCCGAGAGGAGATCGGCGGCAAGGTGATCGTCCGGACCGGACGTCGTATCCCCGGCGTCGTCCCGCTAGGAGGGGTCCACTCCCCCATCTCCGTCGTGCGCATGGCCGTCGGAGACGCATACGGCGCGACCGAGTGGCGCGAGGGCGACGGCGAGGACGAGGTCGCCTTCCGGACCGAGCGCATCGAGCGACGCATCTGCCACGCCGTCGCCGAGTTCTCCTTCCGGCAGGCCGAGCGAATGGGTGCGAAGGTCTTCGGCGGGCCGAAGTACACGGTCAGCCCCGTCTACGAGGGAATGCTCAAGGAGGAGATGGACGCCGCCGCGGAGCGGCACCCCGACATCCCCTATGAGCCGCAGCTGATCGACGCGACGTTCGCGCTCCTCATCTCGTCGAGCGGAGCGCCGATGGTGATTCCCGCGCTCAATCGCGACGGGGACATCCTCTCCGACCTCGTGCTTCCGCTCTTCGGCTCGATCGCCGGCTCGGAGTCGCTCCTCGTCGCGTTCGGAGACGACCACGTACCCGTCGCGCTCATGGCGGAGGCCGCGCACGGCACAGCCCCGTCGCTCGAGGGAAAGGACGTTGCGAACCCGATGGCGATGATCCTCGCCGGCGCCGCGCTCCTCTCCCACGCCGAGGCGGACGAGTCGCAAGCCGCGGGGCGGGCGATCCGCGAGGCCTGTCTGGAGGCGGTCGCCGAGGGCGTCCGGACGGCCGATCTCGGAGGCGACTACGGCACGTCGGCGTTCACGGACGACGTCATCCGCCGCACCCGGACGAAGCTCGAGGTCTGGGCGGCGCTCTGACGTCGCGTCTGGTGCTCGTTCGAGCCGCGTCCCGTCCGGTCCGTCCGTAGAGTTTCGAGGCGCATGCGAGTCGCGGTCCCGAAGGAGACGGCTCCGGGCGAGCGTCGCGTGGCGCTCGTCCCCGAGACGATCTCGAAGCTCGGAGCCGCGGGCTTCGAGGTGCGCGTCGAGCGCGGCGCGGGTGAGGCGGCCCGATTCGTCGACGCCGCGTACGCGGATGCGGGCGCGAGCCTCTCCGAGCCCGGCTCGCTGCTCGACGGCGCGGAAGCCGTGGTCCGCGTGGCGAAGCCGTCCGCTGACGACGTCGCCGCGATGGCGCCCGGCACCGTGCTCGTCGGGTTCCTCGAGCCGCTCACGGACACCGAGGGCATCGCTCGGCTACGCGATCGCGGCGTCGTCGCGTTCGCGATGGAGTCCATCCCGCGGATCACGCGTGCGCAGTCGATGGACGCCCTCTCCTCGCAGGCAACCGTCGCGGGCTACAAGGCCGTGCTGGTCGCTGCCGACCGGGTTCCCAAGCTCTTCCCGATGCTGATGACGGCCGCCGGGACGATCGCCCCCGTGCGCGCGCTCGTGATCGGCGCAGGCGTCGCCGGGCTGCAGGCGATCGCGACCGCGCGTCGGCTGGGAGCGGTCGTCTCGGCGTTCGACGTGCGACCTGCGGTGCAGGAGCAGGTCGAGAGCCTCGGCGCGTCGTTCCTCGACCTCGGCGTTCGCGGCGAGGAGACCGAGGGGGGCTACGCGAAGGAGCTCACGCCCGAGCAGCAGGCCGAGCAGCAGCAGGCGCTCGCCGAGCGGATTCCGGACTTCGACGTCGTGATCACGACAGCCGCCGTGCCGGGACGGCCCGCGCCGAAGCTGATCCCGGCGTCGTCCGTCGAGGCCATGCGGCCGGGCTCGGTGATCGTCGACCTCGCCGCCGAGACCGGCGGGAACTGCGAGCTGACGACGCCGGGCGAGGTCATCGAGCGAAACGGCGTCTCGATCGTCGGCACCACCAACCTGCCGTCGCAGATGCCCTTCCATGCGAGTCAGCTCTACTCGCGGAACGTCGCCGCGCTGCTCCAGCATCTCGCGCCCGAGGGCGTGCTGGCGCTCGACTGGGAGGACGAGATCACCAAGGGCGCCTGTGTCACCAAGCCGGAAGAGGCGGTGGCCACGTGAACGTCAGCCTCGTCATCGAGCTGACGATCCTCGTCCTCGCGGCGTTCCTCGGCTTCGAGGTGATCTCGAAGGTGCCGACGATGCTGCACACGCCGTTGATGTCGGGCACGAACTTCATCCACGGGATCGTGGTCGTGGGCGCGATCATCGTCCTCGGCGGGGCGCACGACGACTTCACGAAGGCGGTCGGGTTCGTGGCGATGGTGCTCGCGTCCGCGAACGTCGTCGGCGGCTGGTTCGTGACCGACCGCATGCTCGAGATGTTCAAGCGGCGCCCGGAGCCGAAATCCGAGAAGGAGAAGGACCCCGAGTGATCTCCGACCCGGACGTGGTCCACCTTCTCTACCTCGTCACGATCGTCTGCTTCGTCCTCGCGCTCCGTTTCCTCTCCTCCCCGAAGCACGCCCGGAAGGGGAACTGGGTCGGGGGCGCCGGGATGGTCGTCGCGATCGCGACCACCTTGTCGCTCGAGGGCATCGGGAACTGGGTGCTGATCGTCGTCGGCGGGCTGCTCGGCTCGGCCGTCGGCCTCGTCGGAGCCCGAAAGGTGAAGATGACCGCGATGCCGCAGATGGTGGCCCTGTTCAACGGGGTCGGCGGCGGGGCGGCGGCGCTCGTCGCGCTCTCCGAGTGGCACAACATCGTCGATCCGGCGACCGACGAGCGCGTGTCCATCGTCCTCTCGGCCCTCATCGGCTCGATCTCGTTCGCCGGCTCCCTCGTCGCGTTCGCGAAGCTGCAGGAGCTCCTGCGCGGGCGCCCGATCGTGTTCCCGGCGCAGAACGTGGTCGACGCGATCGTGCTCGCCGCGGCGGTCGTGTTCGGGATCGCCGCGATCGACGGCGCCAACGGCCAGTGGGTGCTGTACGCGTTGATCGCCTGCGCGCTCCTCTTCGGCGTCATGTTCGTCCTTCCGATCGGCGGCGCGGACATGCCGGTCGTCATCTCGCTCTTGAACGCCTTGACGGGGGTCGCCGCTTCCGCGACGGGCTTCGTACTCGACAACACCGTCCTCATCGTCGCTGGGATGCTCGTGGGCGCCTCGGGAACGCTCCTGACGCTGCTCATGGCGAAGGCGATGAACCGCTCGATTGCGAACGTCGTCTTCGGGGCGTTCGGCCAGGTGCAGGCCGGCACCGGACAGGCGCGCGCCGACGACGGCCGCACCGTGCGCGCGACGACGCCCGAAGACGTCGCGGTGCAGCTGTCGTTCGCACGCAAGGTGATCGTCGTCCCCGGGTACGGGATGGCCGTCGCGCAGGCCCAGCACGACGTGCGCCAGCTCGCGGACGTCCTCGAGGAGAGGGGCGTCGACGTCAAGTACGCGATCCACCCGGTCGCGGGGCGCATGCCGGGCCACATGAATGTCCTCCTCGCCGAGGCGAACGTGCCGTATACCCAGCTCTTCGAGATGGACGACATCAACCCGGAGTTCGCGCAGACGGACGTCGCGCTCGTCATCGGCGCAAACGACGTGACGAACCCGGCCGCGCGGAGCGACCCTTCGAGCCCGATCTACGGGATGCCGATCCTCGATGTCGACAAGGCGGCGAGCATCGTCGTCCTCAAGCGGTCGATGAACCCGGGCTTCGC
>CAWKEV010000031.1:0-12370 GCA_963848725.1 uncultured Actinomycetes bacterium
TGCCGCTGCGGGAAAGCGTTACGAGTACGTATTGCTCGTCCCGGATGAGGAGCGCGCCGAGCGCGGGCCACGGCCGGGACGGGATCCTCACGGAGGAAGAGCTTGACGCAGCACTCGCACAGCAGCGGGTCTCGGGCAGCAAGCGGCTCGGCGACATTCTCGTCGCTCGTGGATCCGTGACCGCAGACGATGTCGCTCGTCTCGTCGCCGAGCAACACGATCTCCCGTTCGTCGACCTCGTAGCTTCCGAGGTCGACGTCGAGGTCGCGCGGCTTCTGCCCGAAGAGCTCGCCCGACAGCTCTCCGCCGTACCCGTGAGCGCGCGCGACGACGAGGTCGTCGTCGCTCTGGCCGATCCGACCCGCGTCCTCGACGCCCACGATCTGAGAGCCGCCATCACGGAGCCTGTGCGCTTCGTCGGCGCATCGCCGGACGCGGTGGACGAAGCGATCGCGATCGCCCATGCGTCGGTCCGGCTGCACGAGGTCGAGCTCTCCGGCGACGAGGTTCTTGATCCCGAACCCGACGACGCCATCGCCGACGACCTGCTGGAGGCGACTGCGTCGCTACGCCGGTGGGACGCTGCGGGCGACGACGTGCCGGATGACGCCGATGCCGCCGACGCGGTCGCGACCGGTGTCGCTGCGATCGAAGAGCCTCCGGCGGTCGAGTCGCTGCCCGCGCTGCTCGAGCACGTGCTCGCCCTCGGCGCGTCGCACGTCCACTTCACGCCGACGACGGATGGAGTGCTGGTGCGAGCGCGTGTCGACGGCGTATTGCGTGAGGTCGACCCGGACACGGCCGACGGCGTCGCGACGGTCGCCTGGCTGAAAGAGGTTGCCGATCTCGAGATCGGCGGACGCCGCCTCCACCGCGACGCGACCGTTGCCGTCCCGTTCGGCGGCGGCCTCGTCGATCTCCAACTCGTCCTCCTCCGAACGTCCGGCGGGGAGAAGCTCACCGTGACCGTCTCCGACCTCGAGGCCGTCCCAAGAGAGCTCGCGGATCTCGGTCTTCGCCCCGAGGACGAGGCAGCACTGCGGGGCGCGCTCGCCGAGCCGTTCGGCGCACTCGTCCTCTCCGGTCCGGCTGGGAGCGGGCGGACGACGACGTTCTACGCCCTGCTGCAGGAGCTCGAGTCGCCCGAGCGCGCCGTCGCCACGATCGAGCAGCCGATCGAGCGCCGTCTTCCGAGCGCCGACCAGATCGAAGTCTCGCCCGACACGGGGCTCATGTACGGACGCGCACTCCGCGCCGTCCTCCGTTCGGACCACGACGTCGTCGCCCTCGGCGAGCTCGGCGACGACGAGACCGCCCGACTGGCCCTGGCCACAGCGACCGGCCGCCTCGTCCTCGCCACGATGGAGTCCCGGAGCGCGGCTCGGGCGCTCGATCTCCTCGCGCGCTCGAGCGACGAGCCCGGGCTCGTGAGCGCTGCCGTCACCTGCGTCGTCTCGCAACGCCTCGCCCGCCGGACGTGCGGCGAGTGTCGCGAGACCTACTACCCCGATCCCGACGAGCTCGCGGCCCTCGGCAGGCCTCCCGAGGAGGCTGCCCGCAGGCTCCTCGCGCGCGGTCGCGGCTGCGACGCGTGCGGCGGGACGGGCTACCGCGGCCGCGTCGGGCTCTTCGAGGTGCTGCTGCTGACCGACGAGATCCGCGCGCTCGTCGAACGCCGCGCGACGGCACGGGAGATCGAGGAGCTCGCCGTCGCGAACGGCATGCGCACGATCGCCGAGGAAGGCTCCCGGCTCTGCCTCGAGGGCCTCACGACCGCGACTGAGATCCGGCGGATCCTCGGCAGCGCCACGCTCTGAGGGACCAAGAGGCACGAGGCTCGCGCTCGCGCACCGCCAGTACGCTGGACCCGTGGCGCACCCCGAACTCGCGGCCGAGCAGGCCTACGTCGACAACGCCTATGCCGCGCTCGAGCGCACGCGGAAGACGATCGAGCGCGCGGCGGCGGCCGCGGCGACCGAGGTCGCAGCGGAGGCGATCGAGCGCTGGAGCATCGGCCGACTGCAAGCGCTGGCCGACGCGGAACGCGGTCTCTGCTTCGGCCGCATCGACGTCGACCGTAACGACGCCCCCGTCTACGTGGGGCGGCGCTGGGTGGACGACGACGATGCGGAGACGCTCGTCGTCAACTGGCAGGCCCCGGCCGCGAGGCCGTTCTATACGGCGACGCCCGACGACCCGCACGGCGTCACGCTCCGCCGCCGCTTCCGCACGGAGGGCAGACGACTCCTCGACCTGAGCGACGAAGCGCTCGACGGCTCGCTCGAGGACGCGATCGCGAGCGTCGACGACTTCCTTCTGGAAGAGCTCGACCATGCGCGCGAAGGCCGGATGCGCGACATCGTCGCCACGATCCAGGCCGATCAGTACCGCCTCATCGCCCGCGAGCCCGTCCCACCGCTCGTCATCCAGGGAGGACCCGGCACCGGCAAGACCGCCGTCGGCCTCCACCGTGCCTCCTACCTCCTCTTCGCCCATCGCACCGAGCTTCGCCGCGTCCTCGTCGTCGGGCCGAATCCGACCTTCATGGACTACGTCTCGCACGTCCTTCCCTCGCTCGGAGAGGAGAGCGTCGAGCAGCGGGCGATCGGAGAGCTCGTCGACGGCATCGTCGTGGACCGGACCGACACGCCCGGAGCCGCCGCGCTCAAGGGCGATCCACGATTGGCCGACGTGGTCCGGCGCGCCGCCGAGCTCAGGCTGCGGCCGGGCTCCGGCGAGCTCGTCCTCCGCATGGAGGGATCCTTCGTAGGCGTCGAGGCAGACGAGGTCGCCGAGCTGCTCGCTGCGACACGTGCCGAGCTCGGCCTCGCGCTGGCGGCGCGGGAGCGATTTCGGATGGAGGTGCTCCGCCGCTTCTACGAGGACTACTGCACGAGGCTCGGCGCCCTCGCCGTGCGGCCGTTCGAAGACGTCGAGCACGCGCTGCGGAAGAACGGGCACCTCAAGCGTTTCCTCGACCAGGTGTGGCCCACCGCGAAGCCCGAGCAGCTCGTGAGCCGGCTCCTCTCCACGCGTGCGAGGCTCGAGGAGGCGGCAGCGGGAATCCTCGATCCGTCGGAGCAGGCGATCCTCCTGCGACGCGGCCGCGGCTGGAGCGACGGCGACGTCGCCCTGATCGACGAGGCGGACGCGCTCATCGGCAGCTCTCCGCGGCGGTTCGGGCATGTGATCGTGGACGAGGCGCAGGATCTCACCCCCATGCAGCTCCGCATGATCGGTCGGCGCGCTGCCCACGGGTTCACCGCCCTCGGAGACGTCGCGCAGGCGACCGGGCCCGTTTCGTACGGGCACTGGGACGAGCTCCTGCCCAACCTCCCGGGCGGCGTGGACGCGCAGGTCGTAGAGCTCCGTCACGCGTACCGCGTACCGCGCGAGATCATGGAGCTCGCGCTTCCACTGCTCGAGACGATCGCGCCCGGGATGGAGCCGCCCGTCTCCTATCGCACGGGAGCGGAGCCGCCGCGCCTCGTCCAGGGGGAGCCCGTGCTCGAGCGCGCGCTCGAGCAGGCGGCCGAGCTCGCAGCGGAGGAGGGCCTTCTGGCGCTGATCGCGCCGGCGTCGCTCGTCGGGGAGAACAGCCCCGCGTCCGTCTTCGACGCCGCGACGATCCCGGTGCTGACGCCACGGCAGGCGAAAGGGCTGGAGTTCGATCACGTCGTCGTCGTCGAGCCCGCGCTGATCGTCGACGAGGGAGTCGGAGACCAGGGGCTGCGAGAGCTCTATGTCGCGCTCACGCGTCCGACGAAGACGCTCGTCGTCGTCCACTCGCGTCCGCTTCCGGCCGTGCTCACGGCTCCTCGAGCGGCGCGTCCGGCTTCCGTGGACGAAGCCAGCGCGCCAGCTTGATGTGCGGCGCCGCCTCCTTCCGGCGGCCCTGGTTCACCAGCGCCCTCGCCAGCGCGTAGTGCGCGAACTCGTCGTCCGGAGAGAGGTCGACGAGCGCCCGGAACTCGGCCTCGGCCTCGCTCCAGCGCCCGATCCGGAAGTAGGCGATCCCGAGCGCCTCCCGGATCGACCGCGAACGTGGCTCGCGTTTCTTCGCCTTCTCGAGCGGCACCGTCGCCTGCGCGGGCATGCCGTTGCGCAGGTGGCTACGGCCCAGCTGAAAGAGGTCGTACGTGTCGGTCACGTGGGGGCCACGACCGGCGGCCGCGGAGTCACCGGCCCGAGAGCAGCCGCTCGATCTCGTCGAGGACGGCCTCTGCGACCCGGCTCTTCGGAGCCTTCCCCACCGTCCGCTCACTGCCGTTCGAGAGGAGGACGACCTCGTTCTCGTCGACGTCGAAGCCGATGTCCGACCGCGACACGTCGTTGAAGACGAAGAGATCCGCCCCTTTCGCGGCGAGCTTCTCCCGCGCGCGCTCGAGACCCGTGCGTGCGCCGTCGGCCGCGAAGCCCACGATCACCTGGCCCTGACGGCGTCTCCGACCGATCGCGGCGAGGACGTCGGCGGTCGGCTCCAGCTCGACGTTCCAGGCCTCATCGTCCTTCGGCCGCTTCTCCGTGAGAGGCGCGGCCGGCCGGTAGTCGGCGACCGCAGCGGCCATGACCACGACGTCCGCGTCGGCCCGTGCGAGCGCCTCGCGCTCGAGATCCGCCGCGGTCGGGGCGTCGACGACGATGACACCGGCGGGAGCCGGGACGACCAGATTCGAGGCGAGGAGCGTGACCTCCGCCCCACGCCGTCGGGCTTCGCGCGCGACTGCGACGCCCATACGCCCCGACGAACGGTTCCCGAGGAAGCGGACGCTGTCGAGGGGCTCGCGCGTTCCGCCTGCCGACACGAGGACGCTGCGCCCGTTGAGCGGACTCTCGAGACGCTCGGCGGGACCGCCGAGAAGCTCCTCGGCCAGCGCGGCGATCTCCTCGGGCTCGGCCATCCGGCCGATTCCGACCTCGCCCTCGGCGAGCTCGCCCTCCGCGGGGCCCACGAGCACCGCCCCGCGGTCCTGCAACAAGGCGACGTTGGCCTGGGTCGCGGGATGCCGCCACATACGGACGTTCATCGCCGGTGCGAGGAGGAGCAGTCCGTCGTGTGCCAGCGCAGCCTCGGTCAGGAGGTCGTCCGCGAGCCCGTGGGCCAGCCGCGCAAGCGTGTTCGCGGTCGCGGGCGCGACGACGAAGAGCTCCGCACGCTCGAGGTGGGGGTACGGATCGTCGCTTCGCGACTTCCGCGCCAGCGCGAAGAACGTGTCCGCCGCGACGAAGCGCTCGGCGCCGGTCGTGACGATCGGATACACGTCGTGTCTTGCCCTCACCAGCAGCCGGAGGAGCGTGCACGCCTTGTAGGCCGCGATCCCCCCGGTGACTCCGAGCAGGATGCGGGCCATCCCGTTCCTCTAGACGGGTGGGTGCTGGTGCTTGATCTTCCCGCCGGCGATCTCTTCCATCGCCATCGTCAGGTAGTTCTTCGAGCGGGACTCGATCAGGGGCGGCGGGGCTTCCTCGAAGCCGATGCCCTCCCCGAGCTGGTGGTGGTAGTTGTTGATCTGCCGCGCGCGCTTGGCGGCGACGATCACGAGGGCGTAGCGCGACTCGACACGTTCGAGCAGGTCGTCGATGCGGGGGTAGATCATGGTCGGGCCATGCTACCTGCGAGCGCGAGCTCGCACTCGACGAGTGCCGTCAGGGCCGCGGTCGCCCGCTCGACGTCGTCGTTTCGCACCATGTAGCGGAAGCGGTGCGCCTGTTCGAGCTGATCGCGCGCGAGCTCGATGCGCTCCCCGATCTCACCCGTGCTCTCGGTGGCGCGGTCTCGCAGGCGCCGCTCGAGCTCCGCCACGTCGGCCGCGATGAAGATCGTGACACTGCCCGAGACCTCGTCCTGCACCGTCGACGCGCCCTCGAGCTCGAGCTCGAGGACGCACGTCCGCCCCTCACTCGAGATGCGGTCGATCTCGGAGCGAAGCGTCCCGTAGCGGCGCCCGGAGACATACGGAACCCATTCGAGGAAGTCCCCCGCCGCCACGCGGCGCTCGAACTCCTCGTCCGTCAGGAACCAGTACTCGCGCCCGTCCTCCTCGCCCGGCCTCCGTGGGCGCGTGGTCGCCGAGACCGCCACCTCGAGCGAGGGAACCTCCTCGAGCAGTCCCCTGATGAGCGTGCCCTTCCCCGCACCGGACGGCCCGGTGACGACGAAGACCGGCCTCGACTGCATCGCGATCGAGCTAGCCGCGAGCCTGCGGCCGCGAAGCGGACGCCTTTAGGGGTTTTCGCGCGACCAGGATCCGCGCGAGCGGACTCTGGTCTCGCGCATGGCTCACGACCTGTGGTTGAAGAGGTCGACCAGCTCCGTGCGCTGCCGCTCGGAGAGGCCTCCGACCGTCTTGGACTGGCTGATCCGGCAGTGGTTGAGGAGGCGCGCCGCCTTGACACGACCGAACTTCGGGACCGCCATCAGCATGTCGAAGACCTTCGCCGTCGAGACGAACTCGGGGGGAGCGAGGAGGATCGACTCGATGTGCACGCGACCCGCCTTCAGGTCGCGCTTCAGCTGCGCACGGCGGACACGCACGTCGTTCGCACGCTGTAGAGCCTCCATCCTCTGGTCGAGCGACCGGGCAGGTGCCTGGGCGTGCATCTTCGACGTGACCATGAGCCGGACGAGTCTACCAAGACACGCCCCCGGGTCAAGCAGGACTGTTTTACCGGTTTTGCAGGGATTTTGGTGTTGTCAGTCTTGCTGACGCTCTCGCGTCCAGGGTCGAAGTCGGCACGAGCCGCCCCGTCGCGACGCCGGACGCGGCTTCGGCGGACGACTCGCCCTCCAGCTCCGCTCGGATCCGCACCGGGGCGTCCGGGTCGGCGAACAGGATCGTGCCGAGGGCAACGGCGCTCGCACCCGCGGCGACGAGATCGAGGACGTCGCGGCCGCGCGTCACTCCGCCCATGCCCACGATCGGGAGGTCGACCGCTCGGGCGCACGCGTGGACGCACGCGAGGGCGATCGGGCGGAGCGCAGGGCCGGAGTAACCGCCGGCGCCCCGTGCGAGCACGGGATCGCCCTTCGCCGCATCGATCGCGAGGCCGCGGATGGTGTTGACGAGCGAGAGGCCGTCCGCTCCCGAGGCGGCCACCGCCCTGGCCGACTCCGCGATGTCCCAGGTGGCGGGCGAGAGCTTCGCGTACAGCGGCTTCGTCGTCGCCGACCTCGCCGCAGCGACGAGCTCCGCGGCCGTCTCGGGCGCCTCCTCGACGTTCGGGCACGAGAGGTTCAACTCGATCGTCGCGACCGCGTCGCACCCATCGAGGGTCCCCGAGACCCGAGCGTAGTCCCGGGCGCTGAATCCGCCGACCGACACCCATACGGGGACCCCCAGCCCCTCGAGCCTCGGGAGCTGATCGCGCACGAACGCGTCGATCCCGGCGTTCTGGAGCCCGATCGAGTTGAGCATCCCATGCTCCGTCTCCGCGAACCGGGGTGGCAGGTTTCCCTCGCGTGGGAGCGGCGTCACGGTCTTCGTGACGTAGGTGTCGAGCGTGCGCGCGACTCCGGGGGCCGTGAGGGCGTCGAGGCAGCCGCTCGCGTTGAGAAGCGGGACGCTCACGCGGCGTCCCGGAGCACCGGCCCGGCGATGCACAGGCGCTCGTAGCGGCCGTTGCGCTCCACGACGCAGCCGTAGCAGGCGCCGTAGCCACACGCCATCGGCGCTTCCCAGGCGAGCTGCGCCGAAGGCGCGAGCTCGCGGACCGCCTCGAGCATCGGCCCGGGGCCGCACGCGAGCACGTCCCCGGGGTCGTCGGGCAGGAGCTCCGTGACGAGACGAGGCTCGACGACGACCTCTGCACCCGGAAGCAACGCCGCCGCCCGGGCGTGGAGGTCGCTCCGGAATCCGAGAATCGCCGGCGGAGAGCCGAGCGCTTCGGACAGGTACGGCATGGGCGCTATCCCGATCCCGCCCGCGACGAGGAGCGGCCGCTCGACGTCGAGGTCGAAGCCGTTCCCGAGCGGCCCGAGCACGTGGATCGCGTCTCCGGCGCCAAGCGCGCACAGAGCCTTCGTCCCCGGCCCGATCGGGTCGATCAGGAACGCGAGCTCGCCCGCCGGCGCTCGGCAGAGGCTCATCGGCCGCGGGAGCAGGCGCCCCGGTGCCTCGAGCATGAAGAATTGGCCGGGGATGCCCGGCTCGACCCCTCCTCGTTCGAGCCGGAGGAGGACGTACGGGCCGATCTGCTCCACGCCAGCGACGCACAGGAGTTGCCGGCGCGCCTCCACTACGCCCCGACTCCGATGCGCTCCTGCAGCGAGAGCGCGGATTCCGCTCGCGCGCTCGCGATCGCGTGGACGGCGGCGGCGGCGCCGGAGATCGTCGTCACGCAGGGGACACGAGCGACGAGCGCGGCCTCGCGGATCAGATAGCCGTCCGCCCGTGCTCCCCCGCCCTGCGGGGTGTTCACGATCAGATCGCAACGGCCTCGGCGAACGAGGTCGACGACCGTCGTCTCGTCCGTGTCGGCGTCGGCCACCTTCGCGACCACCTCGACCTCGAGCCCGGCTGCGGAGAGCGTCCGCGCAGTCCCGACCGTCGCGATCAGCTCGAATCCCAGCCCGGCGAGCGCGGCCGCGACGGGGACGGCGGCGAGCTTGTCCTCGTCGCGCACGGACAGGAACGCGACCCCGGAGGCGGGAAGCGGCCTGCCGGCCGCCCGCTCCGCCTTCGCGAGGGCCGTCGGCAGGTCGGCGGCACTCGCCATGACCTCGCCCGTCGAGTGCATCTCCGGGCCGAGGACGGGATCCGCACCGGGGAAGCGAGAGAACGGAAGGACCGCGGCCTTGACGCTCACCTGCGTCGGTCGCGGCGTCGGCAGGGAGAGCTCGCCGAGCGTCTGCCCGGCGGCGAGTCGGCAGGCCGCGTCGACGAGGTTGACGCCGATCGCCTTGCTCGCGAACGGCACCGTCCGGGAGGCCCGGGGGTTCGCCTCGAGGACGTACACCGTCCCGTCCGCGATCGCGAGCTGCACGTTCAGGATCCCGACGACGCCGAGCGCCGGACCGAGGCGCTTGACGACGTGTTCGACCTCGAGCGCGGCCGCGAGCGTGAGCGACGGAGCCGGGAGCACGCAGGTCGAGTCGCCCGAGTGGACGCCCGCCTCCTCGACATGCTGCATGACTGCGCCGATGTAGACCTCCTCGCCGTCACAGAGCGCGTCGACGTCGAGCTCGATCGCGTTCTCGACGAAGCGGTCGAGGAGAACGGGACCGTGCACCGCCTCCATGGCCGCCTCGAGCTGCGCGTCGTCGTAGCAGACGCGCATCGCACGCCCACCGAGGACATAGGACGGACGGACGAGGACCGGATAGCCGATCTCCACCGCCGCCTCCCGCGCCTCCGCGTACGTCGAGACGGTCGCCCACGGCGGACAGCGGATCCCGAGCTCGCGCGCGAGCGAGCCGAATCTCTCGCGATCCTCGGCGAGGTCGATCGCGTCGTGCGGTGTCCCCAAGAGCCGGTACCCCGCCTCCTCGATCGCCCGAGCGAGGCGAAGCGGCGTCTGGCCACCGAACTGGGTGACGACGCCGACCGGCCGCTCCTGGTCGCAGACGGCGAGCACCTCCTCGACCGAGAGCGGCTCGAAGTAGAGGCGATCGGACGTGTCGTAGTCCGTCGAGACCGTCTCCGGGTTGCAGTTCACCATCACCGCCTCGTAGCCGAGCGAGCGAAACGTCTGCGCGGCATGGACGCAGCAGTAGTCGAACTCGATCCCCTGCCCGATCCGGTTCGGCCCGGAGCCGAGGATGACGACGCGCGGCTTGCCCGAGTGGGACGTCGCCTCGCCCTCCTCGCCCCAGGTCGAGTAGAAGTAGTTCGAGGCGGCGGCCACCTCGCCGGCGCAGGAGTCGACCCGGCGAAACGACGGCCGCACACCCTCCTCGTGGCGTCGGCGGCGGACCTCGGCCCCGGTCACGCCGAGCGCGGCGCCGATCGTGTCGTCTCCCCAACCCGCGCGCTTCGCGCGCAGCAGGTCTCCGGACTCGAGCTCGTCCTTCGCGTACGCGATCTCCGATCGGAACCACGGATGCAGCCCCTCCGGGAGGGCGTCCTCCTCGAGGCTCGCCCACGGTGTCGCCGCGCCCGGGTCGAGCTCGCGCGAGCCGTACGCCTTGAGGAACGCCTCGGTGAACGTCCTCCCGATCCCCATCGACTCCCCGACCGACTTCATCTGGGTGCCGAGTGTGCGATCGGCGCCGGGGAACTTTTCGAACGCGAACCGCGGGAACTTGACGACGACGTAGTCCAGGGTCGGCTCGAAGCTCGCGGGCGTCGTCTGCGTGAGGTCGTTCGGGATCTCGTCGAGCGTGTAGCCGACGGCGAGCTTGGCCGCGACCTTCGCGATCGGATAGCCAGTCGCCTTGGAGGCGAGCGCGGACGAGCGGGACACGCGCGGATTCATCTCGATCAAGCGCAGCTCGCCGCTGTCTCGATCGCGTGCGAACTGGATGTTCGAACCGCCCGTCTCGACCCCCACCGCGCGGATGACCGCCGCGGCCGCGTCGCGGAGCTCCTGGTAGGCCTCGTCCGACAGCGTCATCTGTGGTGCGACCGTGACGGAGTCGCCGGTGTGGACGCCCATCGGGTCGAGGTTCTCGATCGAGCAGACGACGACCACGTTGTCCACGCGATCGCGGATCACCTCGAGCTCGAACTCGTCCCAGCCGCGGACCGACTCCTCGACGAGCACCTGGCCGATCGGGGATTCGGCGAGCCCGCGCTCCACCTGAGCCTCGAGCTCCTCGAGCGTGTCGGCGAACCCGCCGCCGTGGCCGCCGAGGGTGAACGCGGGCCGGACGACGGCGGGAAGCTGCACGTCCCCGAGCTCCCCCGGGTCCGTGACGATGTGCGAGGCGGGAACCTCGAGGCCGCAGCTCCGGACCGCGTCGCGGAACTCCTCGCGATCCTCGGCGCGGCGGATGACGTCGACGGGGGCTCCGATGAGCTCGACAGCGAGCTCGTCGAGCACGCCTCCCTCGGCGAGTCCGACGGCCAGGTTCAGCGCCGTCTGTCCTCCGAGCGTCGGCAGGAGCGCGTCGGGCCGCTCGCGCTCGAGGACGGACGCGACGCTCTCCAGGTCGAGCGGCTCGATGTACGTCCGGTCGGCGAACCCAGGGTCGGTCATGATCGTGGCCGGGTTCGAGTTGACGACGATCGTCCGGTACCCGTCCTCTCGCAGGACCTTGAGCGCCTGGCAGCCCGCGTAGTCGAACTCGCACGCCTGGCCGATCACGATCGGCCCGGAGCCGATCACGCACACGCTCTCGATGTCGCGGCGGGGAGGCATCAGCCGCGCCTGAGCTCCTCGACCCAGCCGTCGATGATCGGCCACGCGTCGTGCGGCCCAGGCCCGGCTTCCGGGTGGAACTGCACCGAGCGCGCCCGGAGGTCGGGGAAGTCGAGGCCCTCGACCGTCCCGTCGTAGAGCGAGACGTAGGTCGCCTCGGTGGCAGCGGACGGCTCGACGGCGAACCCGTGGTTCTGGCTCGTAACGAGGACGCGCCCGGTTGCCCGCTCGAGGACCGGATGGTTCGCGCCGCGATGGCCGAACGGGAGCTTGAACGTCCGGTGGTCGGTGGCCAGGCCGAGCAGTTGGTGGCCGAGGCAGATGCCGAGCACGGGAGTCCTCCCGAGCACGTCGCGAACGGTCGCGACCTCGGCCTCGAGCGGCTCCGGATCGCCCGGGCCGTTCGAGAGGACGACGCCATCGAAGCCGGCGAGGGCGTCGGCGTCGGCCGTATGCGGAAGGACCGTGACGGCGGCGCCGGCACGCGCGAGCCTGCTCAGGATCGATCGCTTCGTCCCGTAGTCGACGACGGCGACGCGCGGGCCGGCGCCCTCTGCGAAGACGTACGGCTCGGGTATGGAGACCCCCGCGACGAGCGCCTGGCCCTCCATCGACGGCTGCGTACGCACCTGCTCGAGCGCGTCTTCGATCGGGAGCGCCTCCTCGTCGGCGACGGCGACCGCGCGTGCCGCTCCGCCCTCGCGGAGCCGCAGGACGAGCGCACGAGTGTCGATCTCCTCGAGCCCGACGATCCCGTGGAAGCTCAGCCACTGCGCCCACTCCCCGCCTCCCAGACGCCGCATGAGGGCGGCGCGGCCGTGCGGCTTCGCCGACTCGCCCCGCCCGTCGGCGACGCCGTAGTTCCCGATCATCGGCGCCGTGAAGCAGACGAGCTGTTCCGCGTAGCTCGGGTCGGTCATCGTCTCCTGGTAGCCCGTCATCCCCGTCGTGAAGACGGCCTCGCCGAACGCGGAGCCGGCCGCTCCCACCGACCGTCCGCGATAGACGGTTCCGTCCTCGAGCAGCAGGTACCCCGAGGTCATGACGAGAACACCGACCGCCCGTCGGTGAT
>CAWKEV010000032.1:0-50864 GCA_963848725.1 uncultured Actinomycetes bacterium
TCCCGCCGCAATCTCCTCGCCCGCCAGCGCACCGGGAGCACCGGCTGGAGCGCCAGCTCATCGTCCCCCGCTTCGTGTCCGAAACGGCCCGCTGACCGTGATCGACGGAAACGGAATCTTCTCTGTCAGCAGCCACGGAAAAAGGCACGGCCTCTTTCGCTGCGGGGAGGCCCAGGGTCCCCGCTTCTGCACCATCATCGAAAGCGTCGCCTGGTCACCGACGGGAGACAAGCTTCTCTTCGGCGCGACGACGATCTCGATCGAGAGCCCCTACCAGGGGATGCACGTCCTCGATCTCGCCACCAGGAAGATGCGGCGTGCCGGCAGAGAAGGATTCTCACCTGCATGGTCGCGGGACGGGCGGATCGCACTCGTCGTCCCGGCCCGCTTTCCGGTGCCTGTGGGCTGGATCGTCATCAGACAACTCGCCGGTTCACACATCGCGGACGAGCCGCTCGACACGGGGACGGGTGGATACGACTCGTCGCCCTCCTGGTCACCCGATGGGAAGCAGCTCGTGTTCGCCACCCGCCAGGACGGAGGGTCGACGATCTCGATCATCGACGCCGACGGCTCTCACCGGCACCTTCTTGCAAGGCACGCCTCCGCGCCCGCGTGGTCTCCCGACGGCGGCGTGATCGCCTACGAATCGGCCTGCGGCGTCAAGTTGACAAGCCCGAGCGGTCGTGATGTGACGCCCGGAAGGCGCTCGGGCTGCCAAAGCCTCGGGATCCGCGGTGTGCCCGTCTGGTCGCCCGACGGCAGGCGGATCGCCATCTCCACACGAGAGAGGCAGTTCATGGGGGGCTACGGCATCTACGTCGTGAGCCGGGATGGGAGCTACAAGAGCCTGCAGGGCGCGACGAGCTCGAGTGAGCTCGGACTCGGCGCCTCGATTGCCTGGCAGCCGATCCCGCGATCTCGGTAACGGGGCGATCGCGCACCGCGCGGATCTCACCGGCGATTCGGTCGGCCTATGTTCTCGCCGTCTTTCGTTCGCGCGGTGCGGAAGGAGACACTCCCTCTTCCGGCCATGCTTCCTCCGCGAGGTCCCGTTGCGCAGCGCCGTCGATCCTCGATGTCGGTGAAGAGGGGGTGACGGTCCCGGTCGGGAGCCCGTCCGTGAGCACAAAGGTGCCGCAGCCCTGGTGCGAATCGCTAGGTTCCGCCTATGGTCGACGTCTCGCAGGCCGAACGGGCGTTCCTCGAGAACCCGTTCGTCGGCGTGGTGACGACCGTCGCGGCGGACGGCTCGCCGCAGTCCACGGTCGTCTGGGTGGACGTCGACGACGAAGGCGTCTCCTTCAACACGGCATATGGGCGGGTCAAGCCGCGCAACCTCGCTCGCGACCCACGGCTGTCGCTCGTCGTCGTGGACCCCGGGGACGCCTATCGCTGGGTGAAGGTCTCCGGCACGGGGACGCTCGTCGACGAGGGCGCCGACGCACAGATCGACCGGCTCTCGAAGAAGTACACGGGCCGCGACGTCTACGCCTCGCGGCAGCCCGGCGAGGCGCGCGTCAGCGTGCGCATCACGCCGACGCGCGTCCTGAGCCGCGGTCTCGACTGAGCGTTCGGGCCTACGCGGCACGCACGGAGTGCACGGGCGGGAGGTGCTCCGCCACCGTGAACCACGTGGCGCCCGCGTCACCCGAGCCGAACACCTCGCCGGACGTGGCCCCGAAGTAGAGGCCCATGCTCGAACCGCCGCCGTCCCGACCGAACGCCTGGCGCAGGATCGTGAGGTACGCATCCGAGGCCGGGAGCCCGTCGCCGCGCGGAGCCCACGTCTCTCCCGCGTCGCGCGTCTCGTAGACCCGCACGCGGCCCTCGGGCGTCACGCGGTCCAGATCCGCGGTCAGCGGGATCACGTAGGCGCTGTCGGGATCCTCCGGGTCGACGACGAGCGGGAACCCGAAGTCGGACGGGAGGCCGCTGTCGGTGCCGATGTCGATCCAGCTCTCGCCGGCGTCCTCGGAGCGGTAGACGCCGCCGTGGAACTGCATGAAGAGCCGATCGGGCCGCTTCGGCGCGCGATGCACGTTGTGGACGCAGAGCGAGAGCGTGTCCTCGCGCGACTCCTCCGGCACGTAGCGGGGCACGAGGCCTGTGTTGCCGTGACGCCACGTCGTGCCCGCGTCGTCCGAGAGCCACATCCCGACGGCCGAGATCCCGATCGCGAGACGATCCGGGTCGCCGGGCCAGGTGGCGATCGAGTTGACGCACATCCCGCCGGCTCCCGGGGTCCACTCCGGCCTCGTCGGCTGTGTCCACATGCCCTGGTTCAGCTCCCAGTTCATGCCGCCGTCGCGACTCTCGAAGAGCACGCCGGGCGCGCCCCCCAGGTACAGGAGCCCGTCCTCCTCGCCCGGCACGACCGTCCAGATGCGCTCGAGGGTCGTCTCGCCCTCCGGCAGCTCGAGTCCCTCGGCCTGCTCCCATTCGCCCGCCGGATCGTCCGTGACGAACAGCTTTGGGCCGTAGAACGGGGACGTCATGGCGGCGAAGTAGCGGCCGCTCCGCGGGTCGCGGGTCGCGAAGTCGACGGGCTCCCCGGCGAACCCGCGCGCTGCGATCTCGAACGCGTCGCCGGGCTCCCCGCGCAGGACGAACAGTCCCTTCTTCGTGCCAACCAGTAGCTCTGTCATGAGATCACTCGCCTCCTGAGATCGCCGGAAGGACGTGAACCGTGTCCTCGGGGGAGAGCGACGTCTTCTCGCTCCCGGTCTCGCGGTTCACGAATACGTTGACGTGCGGCCTGATCTTCCCCTGCTCGTCGAGGATCCAGCCGGTGATCTCCGGGTGCTCTCCCTCGAGGGCGCGGAGCACCTCGCTCACCGTCGCGCCGTCGAGCCGGAGCTCGCGCTTTCCGCCCGCCAGCTCCGACAGCGGCGCGCGAAGCCTCACGACTGCCATGGCTCGATCCTAGTTCGCATAGGTATAGGACGACGAACGGGCGTCGAACTCATCGACACTCGGAGGTCGTTCGGAGCGCTAGCGCGCGAACAGGCGGCGGAAGAAGCTCCGCTCGTTACGAGCAGCGCGCTCGCGCATGCGAGCGTCGACGCGGTCGATGATGTCCTGCATCTCTTGCCGCGCTCTTCTGCCGCGTTCCAGGAGCTCTTCGAGCTCCTTAGGGTCTCTCTTCTTCATCCTCGTCGTCTCCGTTCCGCCAGGCGATGTCCTCGAGCTTGGCGTCGATCTCCATCAGGATAGTGCCAATCCCGCGGAGCAGCTCGACGACGTCGTCGAGGGTCGCCCGCTTGGATCTTCGCCGCACCCAAGCATGATCGCTTCGTATCCGCCTGGCCGCCAGATGGCCGCGGGAGCCGTGTCTCTCAGCTCTACGGGGCGAGCTCGACGACGCCGTGCGGCGAGTCGAGCTCGGCGAGCTTGTCGAGGAACGGCCGCGCGGGAAAGGCCTCGGGGCCGAGGACGCCGGCGCCCTTCCAGTCGCCCGATTCGAGCAGCTCGAGCGCGACGACCGGGTTGAGCGCGGTCTGCCAGACGACGGCCTGCGACCCGTACTCGCGCATCGACCACTCGTTGTCGACGACGTGGTAGAGGTAGGTCTTCCTTGCCGAGCCGTCCTTGCCGAGCCCCGTGACGAGCGTTCCCGCGCACGTCTTTCCCGACATCCGCTCGCCGAGTGTCGCCGGGTCGGGAAGCGCTGCGGCCACGACGTCCCTGGGTGCGACCTCGACGCCCTTCACGCGGAGCGGCTCCCTCGAGTCGAGCCCGAGCGCGTGCAGCGTCTTCAGCACGGCGATGAACTCGTCTCCGAGCCCGTACTTGAAGGTGACGCGCCGGCAGTCGACCCAGCGGGGAACGAGGAGCACCTCCTCGTGCTCGACGTTCACGCACTCGACCGGGCCGATGCCCTCCGGGAACTCGAACACCTCGGGTTCCGAGAACGGCGCGGTCGTGAACCAGCCGCGGTCGCGCTCCCAGATCACGGGCGGGTTGAGGCACTCCTCGATCGTCGTCCAGATCGAGAACGTCGGCGCGAAGTCGTAGCCCTCGACCACGAGGTTCGCGCCGTCACGGACGCCGACCTCGTCGATCTCGGAGAAGAGCTCGTCCGCGGCATGGCGGGCGAACACGTCGGCGGCGCCCGGCTCGATTCCGATCCCGACGAGTGCCAAAAGACCCTTCTCCTCCCAGGCCACGGCTCGCTCGAACTGGTAGTCGCCGAGCTTGACGCCCGTCTCCTCGTACGCGTTCGTCGGGTGGGGCTCGGAGAGTGTCATGGCCATGTCGAGGTAGGTGACGCCGGCCTCGAAGCAGGCGTCGAAGATGGGGACGTTGAAGACGGGGTCGACGGCGTTCAGGACCGCGTCCGCGTGGGTCTCGGCGATGAGACGGACGACGTCGTCCTCGCTCCTCGCGTCGATCGCGTGGGCGCTGAAGCGGCCGTCGTCGAGCCCCGCGACGATCGCTTCCGGCCGCGCAGGATCGTAGTCCGCGAGCGCGCAGCTCTCGAAGAACGGTCGGCGGCGCGCGATCGCGGCGAACGCAGATCCGACGCCTCCGGTTCCGACGACGAGGAGTCTCACGGCGCGTGTGTTCTACCTGAGGGACTCGCTCGTCGCGGTCGGCACGAATCCGAACGCTTCAAGTTGTCGCACCCCCTCGGCCGGGAGTACGCTCACGGCGTTCCCGGATCGGAGGTCGCTCGTGAGCGTGTCGGTGACGCAGCACAAGCAGTTCATCGGTGGCGAGTGGGTCGAGTCGTCCACCGGCGAGACCATCGAGGTCCTGAACCCATCCACCGGCGAGGCGATCGCCGAGGTGCCGAGCTCGAGCGCCGAGGACGTCGCGCGCGCCGTCGAGGCAGCGAAGCGTGCCTGGGCCGAGTGGCAGGGGAAGACCCCGAAGGACCGCATGGAGCTCCTGCTCGCGCTCGCGGACGTCATCGACGAGCACGGCGAGGAGCTCGCCCGGCTCGAGTCGCTGAACGTCGGCAAGCCTTGGTGGGTAGCGAAGGACGAGCCGGCCGCGATGTCCGACTGCCTCCGCTTCTTCGCCGGCGCCGCCCGGAATCTCGAGGGGAAGTCCGCCGGCGAGTACGTCGAGGGCTACACCTCGATGCTCCGCCGCGAGCCGCTCGGGATCGTGGCCGGGATCTGCCCCTGGAACTACCCGCTGTACATGGCGATCTGGAAGATCGGGCCGGCGCTCGCCGCCGGAAACGTCCACATCGTGAAGCCGGCGGAGCAGACACCGCTCACGCTCCTTCGCTTCGCGGAGCTCGCGCAGGACGTGATCCCGGCGGGCGTGCTGCAGGTCGTCACCGGCGACGGCGTCCCGGCGGGAGAGGCGCTCGTCAAGAGCCCCGACGTCCGGCTCGTCTCGCTCACGGGCGACACCCAGACGGGGAAGATCATCGCCAAGAATGCGGCCGACACGGTCAAGCGCCTCCACCTCGAGCTCGGCGGGAAGGCGCCGATGGTCGTGCTCGACGACGCCGACCCGGCAACCGTCGCCGAGGCGATCAAGATCGGCGGCTACTTCAACTCGGGGCAGGACTGCACTGCGTCCTCGCGGATCCTGGTCAGCAAGCGGATCTACGACGACGTCGTCTCGGAGTCGGTCAAGGCCGTCGAGGCGATGACGGTCGGAGATCCCGCGACGGACGAGGAGATCGAGATGGGCCCGGTCATCTCGGCCGAGCAGCAGGAGCGCGTCCTCGGGTTCCTCGAGCGCGCCGCCGACGCGAAGGCGACGATCGTCACGGGCGGCGAGGCGCACGGCGACCGCGGCTTCTTCGTCAAGCCCACGATCGTCACCGACGTCGCTCAGGACGCCGAGATCGTGCAGAACGAGGTGTTCGGACCGGTGGTGACGGTGCAATCGTTCGCCTCCGACGACGACGCGATAGCGATGGCGAACGACGTCCGCTACGGGCTCGCCGCCTCGGTCTTCTCGGAGAACGTGGGGCGGGCGCTGAAGGTCGCCGCCAAGCTCGACTTCGGCACCGTCTGGGTGAACGAGCACCTCTTCCCGCTCACGTCGGAGATGCCGCACGGCGGCTTCAAGGAGTCGGGCTACGGCAAGGACATGTCGCTCTACTCGATGGAGGAATACACGCGCCTCAAGCATGTCGTGGTGAAGCTGGCCGGGTGATGGCGGACGCTGCGGCGCCGGACGTTCGGCTCGAGGACGTCGTCAAGCGCTTCGACGGGACCGTCGCCGTGGACGGGATCTCGGTCGAGGTGCCGCGTGGCTCGTTCTTCGCGCTCCTCGGCCCCTCCGGCTGCGGCAAGACGACGACGCTCCGCATGATCGGCGGCTTCGAGGAGCCGACGTCGGGACGGATCTTCCTCGGGGACCGCGACGTCGTCGGGCTACCGCCCTACAAGCGGGACGTCAACACCGTGTTCCAGAGCTACGCGCTCTTCCCGCACATGACGATCGAGGGCAACGTCGCCTTCGGCCTCGAGCGAAGGGGCCTGAAAAAGAACGACGTGAAGTCCCGCGTGCACGAGATGCTCGAGCTCGTCGGGCTCTCGGGGTTCGGTCAACGCAAGCCGCGGCAGCTGTCCGGCGGCCAGCAGCAGCGGGTCGCCCTCGGGCGCGCGCTCGTCAATCAACCTCGTGTCCTGCTCCTCGACGAGCCGCTCGGCGCGCTCGATCTGAAACTGCGCAAGCAGATGCAGCTCGAGCTGAAGCGGATCCAGGCTGAGATCGGGATCACGTTCATCCACGTCACGCACGACCAGGAAGAGGCGATGACGATGGCGGACACGATCGCGGTCATGAACAGCGGCCGGATCGAGCAGCTCGGCGAGCCGGAGCACCTGTACGAGCGGCCCGCGACGGCATACGTGGCGGGATTCCTGGGGATCTCGAACCTGCTCGCTGGCACGGTCGAGGGCCCGGACGCCGTGCGGCTCGAAAACGGGACCGTCGTCCGCGCGCAGGTGAACGGCCAGTCCGGGGAGGTCGCGGCCGGCGTGCGGCCGGAGAAGATCACGATCGGGGCGGGCGGCGGCGCGAACGAGCTGCCCGGGACGATCGCAGAGACGGCCTACATCGGGGTCGCGACGCAGGTCGTCGTGAGGACCGCCGCGGGCACCGTGCACGTCTTCGCTCAGAACATCGACGCCGGCGGGCGCGTCCCGCCTCCCGGGTCGAACATCATGCTCAGCTGGAGCCCGGAGTCGACGTTCGTCGTCGACCGGGGAGAGGAGGAGGGAACGGAATGACCGGTTCGAGGATCACACGGACTGAGCTGCTCCGCCGGGGCGCCGCGGGGGCGACGATGCTCTCGCTCCCAGCGCTGCTCGCGGCCTGTGGCGGCGGAGGAGGCGGCGGTTCGAGCAGCGGCCAGCTCAACGACGTCCTCAACTTTGCGAACTGGCCGTACTACATCGACACGTCGAAGACGCTCAAGGCCGCTGGGATCAACAAGCCGACGACCCTGGAGCAGTTCACGAAGAAAACCGGGATCAAGGTCAACTACTACCAGGAGATCAACGACAACGCGGGCTACTTCGCGAAGGTGCAGGGGCGGCTCTCGAAGGGTCAGGGCATCGGCCGCGACATCCTCGTCTCGACCGACAACGATCGCTTCCTCTCCGAGTACATCGACAACAAGTGGGCGCTGAAGCTCGACAAGAGCCTCATCCCGAACATCTCCACCCTCATCCCCGCCCAGCAGCATCCGCCGTTCGACCCGAACCGCGACTACTCGCTGCCTTGGGCCTCCGGCATGGACGGCATCGCAACGAACTCGTCCGTCACCGACCCCGTCACCTCGGTGCAGCAGCTCCTCGAGGACCCGAAGCTGAAGGGGAAGGTCGGCGTCTGGAACTCGATGGGCGACACGCTCGGGCTCGTGATGCTCGAGAACGGGGACGACCCTGCGAAGGTCACGGACGCCACGTTCAACCGGGCGCTCGCGAGGATCCAGACGGCGGTCGACTCCGGGCAGATCCGCGCGTTCTACGGCAACGACTACGCGCCGCCCCTCGCCAAGGGCGACCTCGCGGCCTCGATGGCGTGGTCCGGCGACATCGCCCTCCTCCAGCAGCCCGATCTGCACTGGGTGGTTCCCACCACCGGCGGCATCATCTGGACGGACAACATGATCATCCCATTGGGCGGTAGCGTCCCCACCGCGTCCACGTACATGAACTTCATGTACGAGCCGATGATCTCCGCGCAGTGGGCCATCGGTGCGAGCTACATCTCCTCGGTCAAGGGTGTCAAAGAGGACGCCGTGAAGCTCGACCCGAAGTCGGCGGCGAACCCGCTCATCTTCCCGGACGTCAAGACGCTCTCCCAGATGCACCAGAACGATCCGACGATGTTCCAGAACCCCGACTACAACAAGAGGTGGCTCGCAGTGCAGGGGCAGTAGCCCCGAAGAGCACCACGTTCCGACGATGGGAGCGTTCTTCCACCGCCATAGGGGCCTCACGCCCTACCTGCTGCTCGCGCCAGGGATGCTCTGGCTCGCGATCTTCTTTCTGTTGCCGATGGGGTTTCTCGGCTATCAGTCGCTGCAGTCCGGGATCTTTCCTGACTTCCATTTCAGCTGGCAGTTCTCGAACTTCGTGGACGCGCTGCGCTCGAACGCCCACGGCGGGTATCGAGAGCAACTCGTTCGCTCGTTCCTGTACGCGGGGATCGCGACGGTGGCATGTCTCGTCCTCGCGTACCCGCTCGTCTACTGGATCGCCTTCCGCTCCGGGCCGTGGAGGAACCTCTTCCTCCTTGTCATCGTCGCGCCGTTCTTCGTCACCTATCTCGTTCGGACGCTCGCGTGGCTCAACATCCTTGCCGACCAGGGGCCGGTCGTCCGGATCCTGCGCGACGTCCACATCCTCGCGCCCGACGGCCGGTTGCTGGCGACGACGTTCGCGGTGCTCTCCGGGATCACCTACAACTTCCTCCCTTTCATGGCGCTGCCGATCTACGTCTCGCTCGAGCAGATGGACCCGCGCCTGCTCGAAGCGGCCAAGGATCTGTACGCGTCTTCGACGCAGTCGTTCCTCCGCGTGACGCTTCCGCTCTCGGCGCCCGGCATCGTCGCAGGGACGCTGCTCACGTTCATCCCGGCGGCCGGCGACTTCATCAACGCCCAGTTCCTCGGCACGCCGAACCAGCAGATGATCGGGAACGTCATCCAGGCGAAGTTCCTGGAATCCCTCGACTACCCGACCGCGGCCTCGCTCTCGTTCATCCTCATGGGGACGATCATGATCATGCTCTTCGTGTACGCCCGGATCGTCGGGACGGAGAAGCTGACCGGGTGACGACGGCTGCCGAGACTCTCGCTCCTCCCGTCCGGCTGGGAATCGGGTCCCGCGCATGGCGCTTCGTGAAGCGTCATGCGCTTACCGTGTACGCGATCGGTGTCGTCGCGTATCTGATGCTCCCGATCGCGGTCGTGATCCTCTTCTCGTTCAACCACCCGACGGGGAACTTCAACTACGTCTGGAACACGTTCACCTTCGACAACTGGATCCACTGGAACTCCGTCCTCGGGATCCAGAGCGCGATCGAGACCTCGCTCGAGCTCGCGACGCTGGCGACCCTCGTCGCGACCGTGCTCGGGACGCTCATCGCGCTTGCGATCGTGCGCCACCATTTCGTCGGGCTCGGCGCGACGAACCTGATCGTCTTCCTCCCGCTGTCGACGCCCGAGATCGTCCTCGGTGCCTCGCTGCTGACGCTGTTCCTGAACACCTCGAGCGTGATCCAACTCGGGTTCTGGACGATCTTCATCGCCCACGTCATGTTCATCGTCAGCTTCGTCGTGATCACGGTGAAAGCGCGTCTGATCGGCTTCGACCGTCACCTCGAGGAGGCCGCGATGGACCTGGGGGCCAACGAGCTGACCACGTTTCGGAAGGTCACTTTGCCGCTGCTCGCGCCTGCGATGCTGGCGGCCGCGCTCCTCGGCTTCGCGCTCTCGATCGACGACTTCGTGATCACCTACCTCAATGCGGGGCCGACGCAGACGTTCCCCGTCTTCGTCTGGGGGATCGCGCGCGTCTCCGTTCCGCCGCAGGTGAACGTCGTCGCGAGCGCGGTCTTCCTCGTCGCGATCGCGTTCGGCCTCGGTAACGTCTTCTGGCAGTACCGGAGCGCAAGGCGAGCGCAGGGCGAGGGCTGAGCGAGCCGCGGCGCGGGCGGGCGAGGAAGAGGCATTCGTCCTGTGCGAGGTGCGGCGCCCGCTCGCGTCGCGCCACGCTGGCGATCGCCACCAGCTCGCGGCCGCCACGCCGAGCTCGAACGTAGCCGACGGTGCGCCTGGCGACTCCGGTCCTCGACGCGTTCCGGTACCCGCAGCTTGCCAAGGAGCACTTGGGATTCGAGAGCACAGAGCTCTGCGGGGCGTCATGACGCATCCAGGGTGTGATCGAGCGGCTTGAGTTGCGCGTGTTGATGACGTCTGCTGCAGACGTCCTCCTCATCTGAACCTCTCTGTCCGAATCGCGTGCCCGGCGCTCCTCAACGTGGCGGCCCCCAGTCAGGAGCGCTTTCCCAGTCTTTCGTCCGCGTCACGGCACGGCCTCCGGTCCCGTCGGCTCGCATGACGAAGATGTCTGCCTGGCCGGCCGAACCCGTCGATCCGTAGACGATCCATTTGCCGTCCGGAGAGAAGGATGACGACGTGACGATCGTCCCCCGCTTGAACTGCGTGAGCTGTCTGAGCCCCGTCCCGTCGGGGTGGATGACGTAGATCTGCGGTTGCGCTACCAGTTCTTCGTTGGAGCGAAAGAGAATCCACTTCCCGTCGGGCGACCAATCCGGATTGTCGCCGCCACCCAGGTTCCATGGGGTCACGCGGCGAAGAGCCTTCCCCCGGTTCGTCGCGACGTAGATCGCCTTCCCGTCTTTCGGTTTCAGAGCGCCATGGTTGTCACGGACAAACAAGAGACGCTTGCCGTCCGGGGACAGCTGCGCATCGGTCACGGTGTACCCCGTGTGTTCGCTGTCCGGAGCGGTCGCGTTCACGACCACTCGGCTGTGCTCACCGTCGCTTCCCATGACCGTGACCACGCCCGGTGCCCTCGTGAACACAACCTGCTTGCCGTCGGGTGAGAAGCTCGGCAGCGCGTCGTAGGGGCAACCCACCGAGTCGGGTGCGGGAGATGCGCATTCCGGGCTCAGCCTCGTCAGCTCGGACCCGTCTCCGCGGACGGTGAAGATCGCGCTGTAGATCGACTTCGTCGAGCGGCCGACCTTGTCGCGGTTGCTGGCGAACACGAGCAGCGCCCCGTCGCTCGACCAGTCGGGCTGATCGTCCACCACTCGCTTCGACGTGCGGGTGACCTGCCGAAGGCCCGAGCCGTCGGGGTTGATCACGAAGATTGCGCCGTGGGACTGGTTCCTGTCGAAGTACCGTCGAAAGGCAATCTGCCCGTTCTTTCCGGGCATCGTGGCCTGCGAGCTGCTTGTGACGACACCGGTCATCACGGCCGCGAGAAGGCCAAGCGTGAGCGCCAGCTTGGGCATGTCGGTCCTCCTGTCGATTCGGTCAACGGCCACGTGGCAACGCCTGCGTGCCGTCGGGGTCGTCGTAGAACGGGACGTCTCTCCATAGCGCCGCGCAGAAGGCGAATTCCTCCGCGCAGTCGGGGTCCTGGTAGGGCGGGAACACCGGTCCATGGCGCCGTCCAGAGGGCGCATTCCGCAAGGAGATCCTTGAACGCGCTCGAGCGACGGAACTGGGCCCACGTCTCGCGGATGCCCGGGCGTCGAAGCGGAGCTCGGGTTCCTGCTTCGGGAGCGTGGGTCGCCGCGGCGCGTGCGACGAAGATCAGCCCGAGGTGGTTGTCGGTCAGCTCGTTGGTGTCCGACACGAAGAAGTTCGACGTGATGCGCCCACGAGCGCCGTGGAACTGGCCCTCGCCGCCCTCGACCTCCCAGACGGCGGCGCCGTGGCGGAGGTGCGGGTCGGGCGAGCGGCCGAGCCGAGCCGAGCCGACGCTGCGGAAGGCGAGTACGTGACCTGGAGCGAACTCGATTGTCCCGGACTGGTCGAAGGAGCCGTCATCCGCGAGCACGAGGCGCGAGACGAGCAGCGCTTCCTCGCCCTCGCCCGGCTGGACACGCCCAGCGAGGCCGTTGGCGTCGAGGGTCGTGACCAATACCTGGCTCGGCGCGCTTGCGCGTTGCTCGAGCACTCGTGACGAGACCGATGTGATCCGTCCACGAAACTGCAGCGAGTAGACGATCGGCTGTGGCGACGTCCCGTGCATCGCCGATGATCGTGCGGCGTCGGCGGGCTTCGGCGCTTCAGGGATTTCCCTGGACCTGCTCTTCGGCGAGGATGTTGCACTAGCGTTCGGCCATGCTGATCGGGCGCGAGCGCGAGCGCGGGCAACTGGATGCGCTGCTAGGCGATGCGCGCCTTGGAAGGAGTCGCGCCCTCGTGCTCCGCGGGAGCGCCGGGATCGGCAAGACGGTGCTTCTCGATTACGCCGTGCAGCAGGCGAGCGGCTTCCAGGTGCTGCACTACACGGCGGTCGAATCCGAGGCCGAGCTCCCGTTTGCGGGCTTGCATGCGCTGCTCGGGCCGCTGCTCGTTCGTCTCCCCGAGATTCCGGAGACGCAGGCGCGCGCCCTCCGCGCCGCGCTCGCGATCAAGTCGATCGCGAGGACGAACAGGCTCGCCGTCTACGCGGGCGCGCTCAGCCTTTTCGGCGTGGCGGCCGAGGGCGCCCCGCTGCTCGTCGTCGTCGACGACGCACACTGGCTCGACCGCCCGTCTGCCGAGGCGCTCACCTTCACCGCGAGGCGGCTCACCGCCGAGTCGCTCGCACTCCTGTTTGCCGTCCGCGAAGGCGAGGGCGCCGACTTCGGCGTCGCGCTTCCCACGATCGAGCTGGAGCCGCTCGAGGTGGCGGCGTCCATGGAGCTTCTTCACGAGCGATTCGGCTCGACGATCGCCGATCAGGTCGCCCGCCACCTCGCCGAGGCGACGGGCGGGAACCCGCTCGCCCTGCTCGAGGTGGCTCCGCTACTCAGCGAGGCAGAACGCGTCGGGCGCGAGCCCCTTGCGGATCACCTGCCCGCTTCCGAGAGCGTCGAGCGCACCGTGCGGCGTGCGCTTCGCAACCTTCCCCCAGAGACGCGTCGCGCGCTGCTCGCCGCCGCAGCCTCCGATTCGCCGACGGGAGGCGACCTCGCCGCACTGGAGCCGGCGGAAGATGCCGGGCTCGTCCGTATCCACGCAGGCTCGGTCGCGTTCCGGCACCCGCTCGTACGCTCGGCCGTCTACCACGCCGCTTCGGCGGACGAGCGGCGAGCCGCCCACCGATGCTCGCCGACGCGCTCACCGGCGAAGAGGATGCCGACCGGCGCGCATGGCAGCTCGCAGCGGCCGCCGAAGGGCCGGACGAGTCAGTCGCCGCGGCTCTCGAAGCTGCCGCCTCGCGCTTTGCCGAGCGCGGCGGCCAAGCGTCGGCTTCGCGAGCACTCGAGCGCGCAGCCGAGCTCAGCGAAGACGACGATGCGATGCGCCCGCCGGCTCCACGCCGCCGGGCGAGCAGCGGAACACGCCGGCGATCTCGAGCGCGCGGCGGTGCTTGCCGAGCGGGCCTTGACCGTGGCCGCGACCCGGGCGTACGTGCCGCTGCCAGGGTCCTCGACTGGCAAGCAAATGACTGGCGCGGCCTGGCCGAAGACGAGGTCGAGCTCGAGACGAGAGGCCGAAGCGCCTCGCTCCGTTCCACCCCGCAAGGGCGGCACTCATGCTCTATGTGAGCAGCAGTGCAGCGTGGCGGAGGCTCGACCTCGAGCGTGCGCTGCGACTGGCGCGGAGGAGTGTCGAGATGATCCCGGTCAACGCCGCCTGGCCGGGCCGAGCTGCCTGGGAACCATGGATGGCGGACGTCGCGGCCGGCAACCGCTGGAATCTCGCCTTCATCCTGTTGCTCCTCGGACGGCCAACCGAGGCGGACGAGGCGGTCCGCGGCGTCAAGGCGCATGGAGATCTCTCGGCGTACTACCCCACGTACATGGAGCGTTACGACGAGGCGCGATCCAGCATCGAGCGCGTGCTCCGGTCGTCGCGGGCGACGGGCGACGTCTGGGCCGAGATGTGGCATGACCAGGAGTCTCGCCTTCGTCGATCTCTTGCAGGGACGATTCCCGGCCGCGCGCGCGGGCGCGGCTCGGTCACTGGCCATGGCGGAGTCGATCGGGGCTCCGGGTGCGATTGCCTTTAGCCTTGCCATCCTCGCCTGGCTGGCCGCGGTCGAGGGTCGCGAGTCGGAGGCGCGCGAGCACGCTGGTCGCGCCGACGAGCTGGCTCAGCGCGGGGTTGGATTCCACTTGCTGCAAGCACGGCTTCAAGCGACGCTCGGTCTCCTCGAGCTGGGTCTCGCCGCGCCCACTGGCTGCGATCGAGAAGCTCCGTGCCGGTCGCGGACCTGGCCGAGCGCCACGGCGTGCGTGAGCCGAGCGTACTGCCGTATGCGCCCGATCTCATCGAGGCCTACGCGCGAGCCGGAGAGCGCGAAGCCGCGACGAGGGAACTGGAGAAGCTCGCCGAGCTCGCCGGCGCCCTCGATCGGCGCTGGGCACTCGCCGCCGTCGCCCGCCTGCGCGGCCTCCTCGGCCCAGACGACGATCTGGACGAGCACTTCGGCGCCGCGCTCGAGTTGCACGAGCAGGGGGCGGGCTCCGCCTTCGAGCGCGCGCGGACGGAGCTCCTCTACGGCGAGCGGCTCCGACGCGCGAAGCGCCGCGTCGAGGCGCGTGAGCATCTGCGCAGCGCGGTTGAGCTCTTCGACGGGCTCGGCGCGGCGCCCTGGTCGGAGCAGGCGCGCCGCGAGCTACGAGCGAGCGGAGAGTCGATCCCCAGACGCGATCCCACGGCGCCCGAGAAGCTGACCCCACAGGAGCTTCAGATCGCGCTTCAGGTCGCCGAGGGAAGGACGAACCGCGACGTTGCCGCGGCGCTCTTCCTCAGCCCGAAGACGGTCGAGTTCCACCTGACACGCGTCTACCGCAAGCTCGACATCCACTCCCGCGCCGAACTCGTCCGGCTCTTCTCCTCAGAGCGCGCGCCCGCGACGCTTGATGCGGGCTAGTTCCTACTGATTTCGCCAAGAAGCACTACGCGACGTCGCCAAGAAGCCCTGCGCGACCCTCGATCGGCCCCGTCCAGAGCCTGTTCGCGGAGGCTCTCTCCAAACAGACGACTGACAGGCAGGCACAGGCGTCGCCCAGGAACGCTTGCGGACCGGCAGCGCCTCGCTCGCGCGAGTCCGCTCGCGCCCTCGATCCGCCCAAGGGCGTCGAGCGCGTCCCGGATGGACGGGAGAAGCGGCTCAGGTTCCAGACGATGACGGCCCGGACCTCGCGTCCTTCACGGGCCGGATCGCCTCGTTCCAGAGGGCGCGGTCCCTGTTGCCGCCGGAGGCGTCGAACCCCTCCAGCACGTCCGCGACCTCCAGGTCCTCGCGCCGCGCCGCGACTGCGATCTGCTCCCGCTGCAGCTCAGGCGAGAGGAAGCTATCGCCGCCTCACCCGGCGACCCGCGAGACGCGCGCGTACCCCGCCGCTGTCGTCTGCTTCGTCACCGTATGCTCTCCCCAATGGCCGTGCAGCAGTTGGACGCGCTGTCGTATCAGAGGCTCGCGAAGCAGCACCTCTGGATGCACTTCACCCGCATGGGCGGGTATGAGACGGCGGACGTCCCGATCATCGTCCGCGGCGACGGCTGCCATCTCGAGGACGACAAGGGGAAGCGCTATATCGACGCGCTCGCAGGCCTCTTCTCGGTCAACATCGGCTACTCGTTCGGCGAGGAGATCGGCCAGGCGGCGCTCGACCAGATGCGCGAGCTGCCCTTCTACACGAACTGGTCGTACGCCCACCCGCGCGCGATCGAGCTCGCCTCCGAGCTCGCCTCGCTCGCACCCGGCGACCTCGACCGCGTGTTCTTCGTCAACGGAGGATCCGAGGCCGTCGAGGCTGCCTGGAAGCTCGCACGCGAGTACTACCTCGCGCGCGGCGAGCGCCCGGTCCCGGCGACGGCGGGCGCCGAGCCCGAGATGCGTCGCGACGAACGCGTCGCGGTGCACGGTCAGACTCGCAAGTACAAGGCCATCGCGCGTCACATCGCCTACCACGGGACGACGATGGGGGCGCTCTCGATCAACGGGATCCCGTCGCTCCGGACGCCGTTCGAGCCGCTCGTGCCCGAGGTCCGGCACGTCTCGAACACGAACCGCTACCACCGGCCCCCCGAGGAGTCGGAAGCCGAGTTCACGCGCTTCCTCCTCGACGAGCTCGAGCACACGATTCTCGCGATGGGGCCGGAGACGATCTGCCTCGTCCACATGGAGCCCGTCCAGAACGGCGGCGGTTCCTTCACGCCTCCCGTCGGCTACTGGCGGGGTGTCCGCGAGCTCTGCGACCGCTACGACATCCTCCTCTCGGCCGATGAGGTGATCACCGCCTTCGGCCGGGTCGGCCACTGGTTCGGCTCCGAGCGCTACGACATCCGCCCGGACATCGTGACGATCGCGAAGGGGCTCTCCTCGTCGTACGGCGCCATCGGAGGCGTGATCGCGACGAATCGCGTGATGGAGCCGTTCCTGGAGCGGACGTCGATGTTCTCGCACGGGATCACCTTCGGAGGGCACCCCGTGCAGTGCGCGATCGCGCTCAAGAACATCGAGATCATGAAGCGCGAGCGGATCGTCGAAGGCGTGCTCGAGCGCGAGGATGCCTTCCGCTCGACGCTCGCGCAGCTCCTCGACCTGCCGATCGTCGGCGACCTGCGCGGGACCGGCTACTTCTACGCGCTCGAGCTCGTGAAGGACAAGGACACGCGCGAGACCTTCTCCGACGAGGAGTGCGAGAAGCTCCTGCGCGGATTCCTCTCGAACGCGCTCTTCGAGGCCGGGATGATCTGCCGCGCGGACGACCGCGGCGACCCGGTCGTGCAGATCTCGCCGCCGCTCGTCGCGGGCCAGGCGGAGTTCGACGAGATCACCGGGATCCTCGGCGACGTGCTCGCCGAGGCCGGCACGTTGATGCGCTGAGCCTCGCCCGGCTCAGGCGTCGCGTGCGCAGCGAAAGCCGGCGAAGAGCTCGCGGCTCGACGGCACCTCGAAGCGGCGGAACGTGGTCCGCGCGAGGAAGGGGTCCGTCGCCCACGAGCCGCCGCGGAGCACGCGGTAGTCCCTCCCGAAGTACGCCTCGGATGCCTCGGAGTCGGGGAATGCGAGGAAGTCGGGGTACGACTGGAACGACGACGAGGTCCACTCCCAGACGTCGCCGGCCATCTGCAGGCATCCCGCCGAGCTTGCTCCGCCTCCGAATGATCCTACGGGGGTGGGGGAGAAGCGCGCGCGGTCGAGGTTCGCCTCGTACTCCATCCACGTCTGGCCCCATGGAAAGCGCTTCTTCCCGCTCTGCGTGTCCCAGCCGGCGGCCCGCTCCCATTCGACCTCGGTCGGGAGCCGCTTGCCGGCCCAGCTCGCGTACGCCTCCGCCTCGTAGGCGGAGACGTGCTGGACGGGCTCGTCGAGTGGAAGGGGCTCGCGGCGTCCGAAGCGGGTTCGCTCCCAGCCGCCGTCGGCCTTCTCCCAGTAGAGCGGTGCCTCGACGGACTCCGTCTCTTTCCAGGCCCAGCCATGGGCCGACCAGAGCTTCCGCGAGCCGTAGCCCTTGTCCTCGACGAACCGTGCGAACGCCGCGTTCGTCACCGGGATTCGCTCGATGCGGAAGGACTTGAACTCGACCTCGTGAGAGGCGAGCTCGTTGTCGTACGCCCACGGCTCATCGATGGCGCCGAGAACGAACGAGCCCCTGCCGATCGAGATGTCGGTCCGTCCGCCGGGCGCCTGCTCCGGCGGGTCGAGAGGCTTCGGCAGCGGGTACTCCACACCGAGGAGCTGGACCGCCTCGAGCATCTTCTCCTGCTGTTCCAGCTCGTTTTGCAGCGCGATCCCGTAGACGAGGCCGTGACGAAGGAGCGGGTCGGGGGCGTCCAGGTCGACCCCGGCGAGGAGCGTGAAAACGCGCTCGCGCACGTCGTCGGCGTATGCGCGGACGGACGACGCGCCGAGCGTCGGGACCTTGGTGACGGTCGGCTCGAAGCGGAACGCGTCGTAGACCGCGGAGTGCTTCTCGGGTTTCGGCGGGCTCCCGCCGAGGTTGCGGAGAAGCCAGAGCTCCTCGAACGACGCGACCGCTGCGAGGTCCCACATGAGCGACGCGTGGGACGGCGAGCCGCGCGCGCCGAGCCGAGCCTCGGGCACGGGCGCGAGCAACGCCTCGGTCTTCTCCCGCGTCCGTTCGAGCCGCTCGCGCAGCTCCTGAGTCGCGTCCATGTCGAGACTGTGCCCGACGCCGCGGCTGTCGCCTCCGCCAAACGGGGGAAGTGCGCCCTCGGTACCCTCTCCGTTCAAATCGACTAGGGGGTACCTCGGTAGTGAGCTCGAACGGTGACGGGGCGGTCGTCGTCGCACGCGACGTGACGCGGCGCTACGGAGAGGGAGAGACGAGCGTCGACGCACTTCGCGGGGTGTCGGTGGACATCGACAAGGAGCGGCTCACCGCCGTGATGGGGCCGTCGGGCTCCGGGAAGTCCACCCTCATGCACATCTTCGCCGGCCTGGACAAGCCCACCTCAGGCTCCGTGGAGGTCGCCGGGAAGGACATCACCAAGCTCGGAGACAACGACCTCACGAAGCTCCGCCGCGAGCACATCGGCTTCGTCTTCCAGTTCTTCAACCTCCTCCCGATGCTCTCAGCGAAGGAGAACATCCTGCTCCCGCTCACCATCTCGGGCGAGAAGCCGGAGGACGCGTGGGTCGACCAGGTCGTCCACGACGTGGGTCTCTCGGACAGGCTCGGCCACAAGCCGGCGGAGCTCTCGGGAGGACAGCAGCAGCGCGTTGCGATCGCCCGCGCGCTCATCTCCAAGCCGACGGTTCTCTTCGCGGACGAGCCGACCGGGAACCTCGACTCCACGACCGGTCAGGAGATCCTCCAGCTCCTCCGTGACGCCGCGAACGAGCGCGGACAGACGATCGTCATGGTCACGCACGACCCGCGCGCCGCATCGATCGCCGACCGGATCCTGTTCCTCGACGACGGCCTCATCGTCCGCGAGATGCACGGCGCGAGCTCGCACGACGTCGTGGAGGCGATGGAGCAGATCGGCGCATGACGCGCTTCGCGCTCCGTGGGCTTCTCGCCCGCAAGCTGCGGACGGCGCTGACCGCGATCGCGATCGTCCTCGGCGTCGCGATGGTGTGCGGCACGTACGTCCTGACCGACTCGATCACGCAGGCGTTCGACTCGATCTTCGCGACGACGTATCGCAACACCGACGCAGTCGTGACTGGAAAGCGCGCCTTCACGGGCAGCAACAGCGGGAACGGGGCGAACCCCTCCTTCGACGAGTCGCTGCTCCCGAAGGTGAAGGCGCTTCCGGACGTGGGCGCGGCCCTCGGCGGCGTCCAGGGCGATGCGCACCTCATCGGCCAGAATGGGAAGGCGATCGTCTTCGGCGGCGCCCCGAACATAGGCTTCAGCGTCGATCCCTCGCAGCCGCAGTTCAACTCGCTGACGCTCGTCAAGGGGTCCTGGCCGGGCGACGGCGAGCTCGTCGTCGACGAGTCGACGGCCGGGAAGAAGGATCTCCAGGTCGGGCAGACGATCGGCGTGCAGTCGAGAGGGCCTGTCGTGAAGTTCGAGATCTCGGGAATCGCCAAGTACGGCGCGGTGTCGTCGATCGGCGGCGCGACGCTCGCCGGCTTCGACCTCCGGATGGCGCAGTCCCTGTTCGACAAGAAGGGCCAGCTCGATCAGATCCGGATCGCCGCGAAGAGCGGCGTGAGCCAGAAGCAGCTCGTCGCCGAGGTCGCGCGGATCCTGCCCAAGGACGCCCAGGTCAAGACGGGCGACCAGCAGGCGGCGAGCGACGCGAGCGACACCACGGACTTCCTCTCGTTCCTGCAGAAGGTCCTCCTCGCATTCGGCCTCATCGCTCTCCTGGTGGGCGCCTTCGTGATCGCGAACTCGCTGTCGATCACGATCGCCCAGCGCACGAGGGAGTTCGCCACCCTGCGGACGATCGGCGCCTCACGCAGCCAGGTGCTGGTCTCGGTGATCGTCGAGGCGCTGGTGGTCGGAGTCCTCGCCTCGGTCGTCGGGCTCTTCTGCGGTCTCGGCCTGGCCAGGGGCCTGTTCAGGCTCTTCGACGCTGCGGGGCTCACGCTCCCGAACAACGGGCTCACGACGGAGACGCGGACGATCGTCGTCTCGCTCGCTCTCGGGATCGGGATCACGGTGCTCGCGAGCGTGTACCCCGCGCTTCGCGCCACCATGGTCCCGCCCATCGCCGCCGTGCGCGAGGGGGCGACGCTCCCGAGCGAGCCGCTCGATGCGATCAGGAGCGTCCGCAGCGCGATCGTCGTGACGGTAGTGGGGCTCGTCGGGCTCGCAGCCTCGATCACGGCGAGGCCCGCGAACACGCTCGTGACGGTGCTCGTGGCGGTGGTCTGCGTCGTGCTCACGCTCTTCGGGCTCTCTCTCTTTCCGTCGCGGGCCGTCGGGGCGATCGCCGGCGGCGGGGTCGGGCTCGCCTTTCTCCTCTACGGCCTCTTCGGCTCGGGCCTCGGAACGACTCGCGTGCTCCTCTGGATCGCGATGGGGGTGCTGCTCCTCTTCTTCGCCTTTGCTCGCGTAGCGACGCCGCTCGTCCCGGGCCTGTCGACCTTCATGTCGCCGATCGCACGTTGGTCGGCGTTCGCGCTGAACGTCCTCGTCTGGCCCTTCTGGACGTTCCCCTACTGGTGCCTGCGCTACGGGCTCTGGGGCCCTGGAGAGTGGTGGAGGAGGGTCCTCGCCTTCATCCTCGGCGCGTGGCAGCTGCTCCTGCTCGCGATTGTCCTCGTGATGGCCCTCCGCAAGCTGGTCACTAGCTGGGAGCCGGAATGGCCCGCCGAGTTCCCCGGCGTCATCCCGGACAGCTCGACCGCCGGCGTCGGTCGCGAGAACGCGCGCCGGAACCCGCAGCGCACGGCGTCGACCGCGTCGGCGCTCATGATCGGCCTCGCGCTCGTGACACTCGTAGCCACCCTCGCCCGAGGGGTCATCAAGCCGTTCGAGGACGCCGTCGACCAGCTCTTCGTCGCGGACTACGCCATCACCGCTCAGAACAACTTCGACCCGATCCCGCCGAGCGCGGCGAAGGCGGTGGCGAAGGTGCCCGGCGTCGAGGCGATCGCGAGCGTGCGAGGAGACGACGGCGCCCTCGTGCAGAACGGGCACCACACGCTCATCACGGTCACCGGTGCGGAGCCCGAGACGAGTAAGGTCATTGCGCTCGACTGGCAGTCGGGCTCACCGACGACCATCGACCACCTCGGCGCGAACGGCGCGGCGGTGAGCAACGTCTACGCGAAGGATCACCATCTCGTCGTCGGCTCGCCGCTCGTGGTCGTGAGTACGAACGGGGCGATTCTCCCGCTCACGATCAAGGGCATCTTTGCGCCGCCGACCGGTGGCTCGCCCTTCGGCAACGTGACGATCTCGAGCGCGACGTTCGACAAGAACTGGCAGGAACCGCTCAACCTGTTCACCTTCCTCAAGATGCGAGGCGGCGTCACCGACGCCAACACGAGGGCCCTGACCAAGGCGCTCGCGGGCTTCCCGAACGCGAAGGCCCAGACGCGGCAGCAGTTCAAGGACAACCAGATCGCCGGGTTCACGACGGTCCTGAACGTCATCTACGTGCTGCTCGCGCTCTCCGTCGTCGTGAGCTTCTTCGGGATCGTCAACACCCTCGTCCTCACGATCTACGAGCGGACGCGTGAGCTCGGGATGCTCCGGGCGATCGGCATGACGCGACGCCAGGTGAAGCGGATGATCCGACACGAGAGCGTGATGACCGCGCTCATCGGAGCCGCGCTCGGCATCGTCCTCGGCCTGGTGCTCGGCGGTCTGCTGGCGTTCCGCGTGAAGGAGATCGTCTTCGCCGTGCCTTGGGTGCAGATCGTCGTCTTCACGATCGCGGCAGTCGTGGTCGGCATCGTCGCAGCGATCCTGCCGGCCCGTCGCGCCGCGAAGCTCGATCCGCTGCAGGCGATCGCGTACGAGTAACGACTAGCGAGCGAGCTGGACGGCCCCGTCGGTCGCCAGTGCCGCGATCTGGGCGTCCTCGTAACCGAGCTCGCGGAGCACCTCGGCGGAGTGCTCGCCGAGGAGTGGAGGCGGCGACTCGAGCGGCGGCCGCTCGCCGTCGAAGGAGAGCGGGAGCGCGGGCAGGCGGAGCCCGGGGATACGCGGATGAGCGACCGGGGTGAGGAGGTCGAGGGCTGCCGTCTGCTCCGAGGTCGCCACGCCCGCAACGTCTGCCACCGGGGCGGCGGGGACGCCCGCACCGCGCAGAAGCTCCTGCCACTCGGCGCTGTCTCGCTCGCGCAGCCGCCTCGACAGTGCCGCGACGAGCGCGTCGCGGTTCCGGACGCGGTCGGGGTTCGTCCGGAATCGCTCGTCGGTGGCGAGCTCGGGCAGGTCGATCGCTCCGCACAGGGCCGCGAAGAGCCGGTCGTTCCCGCCCGCGACCATGAGCTCGCCGTCCCGGGTGGGGAGGACCTGGTACGGCGCCACCATCGGGAAGGCCGTGCCGTCACGCGTGGGGATCGTGCCGTCCGCGAGGTAGCCGACCAGGTGGTAGCCGAGGTAGCCGACCGCCGTCTCGTACAAGGACGTGTCGACCACCGTGCCTTCGCCCGTTCGCTCGCGCTCGAGGATCGCGGCGAGGATGCCGAGCACCGCCCACAGTCCGGTGCCGAAATCGACGAGCGAGGAGCCGACGCGAGCTCCCGGGCGGCCCGGCTCGCCGGTGACGCTGATGAGACCTCCCGCCGCCTGCATGAGCGCGTCGTAGCCGGGCTCGTCGCGCAAGGGGCCGGCGCGCCCGTACGCGCCGATCGAGCAGTAGACGAGCCTCTGGTTCCGGGCCCGAAGGGCGTCCGGGCCGAGCCCGAGCTCCTCGGCCCGGCCGGGCCGCAGCCCCTGCAGGAAGACGTCCGCCCTCTCCGCGAGCCGTTCGACCACCTCCCGGCCCTGCGCGTCCCGGAGCGAGACGGCGAGCGAGCGCTTGCCGGCGTTCACGGACAGGAACATCGCGCTCTCGCCGCTCCAGAACGGCGGCCCCCAGGCGCGCGCGTCGTCTCCCGTCCCGGGCCGCTCGACCTTGACGACGTCGGCCCCGAGCGCGGCCAGGATCTCCGCGCAGTACGGGCCCGCGACCGACGTCGTGACGTCGACGACGCGCATGCCGGCGAGCGGGCGGAGAGGCACCGGCGGATCATCGCCGCTCGGCCAGGTGCGAGGATGGCGACGTGTTCCAGTCGCTCGTCAACGCCGTCTCCGGGGAGTGGTGGTCGTACTTCGTCATCTTCGGCGTCGCGATGGTGGACGCGTTCTTCCCGCTCGTCCCGAGCGAGACCGTGCTCATCACGGGCGGTGTGCTCGCGAGCACGGGCGACCTCGAGCTCGGGCTCGTGATCCTGGCGGGCGCCACGGGCGCGATCGCCGGCGACAACGTCTGCTTCGGTCTCGGGACCTGGGCCGGAGAGCGGACCGTGAAGCGCTGGTTCCGCGGCGAGAAGGCGCACGCGCGGCTGGAATGGGCGGAGCACCAGCTGCTCACGCGCGGGGCGTACATCATCATCGTCGCGCGCTTCATCCCCGGCGGGAGGACGGTGACCACGTTCTCGGCGGGCTACATCCACGCGTTCCCGTGGCGCAGGTTCATCGTCTACGACATCGCGGCCGGATTCATCTGGGCGACGTATGCCGCCCTTCTCGGCTACTTCGGCGGCAAGGCGTTCGAGGCCCACCCGTGGAAAGGATTCCTCGTCGCGTTCGTGGTCGCGACGGGCATCGCCCTCCTCGTCGAGGCGATCCGGCACCTCCGGAAACGGCGTGGCGCCACCAAGTGACGCGGCGCCCGCCATGAGGCTGCACGTCACGGGCGCATCCGGGTTCCTCGGATCGGAGCTGCTCCGTCTCGCCCCGGACGCGAGCGGCGAGCGAGTCGAGATCCGCGACCCGAAGGCCGTGCGCGCTCTCTTCGAGCGCGTGCAACCTCACGCTGTGATCCACACGGCATACCGCCAGGAAGGGCCCGGCGCGTGGGAGATCACCGTCGACGGCGCCGAGAACGTCGCCCGAGCGGCGCACGACGTGGGAGCCCGTCTCGTCCACCTCTCGACGGACGTCGTCTTCAGCGGACGCAAGGGCTCCCCGTACAGTGAGGAGGACGGCGTCGATCCCGTGTCGCAGTACGGGCGCGCGAAGGCCGAGTCGGAGCGGCGTGTGCGCAAAGCGTGCCCGGATGTGCTCCTGGTGCGGACGTCTCTCCTCGTGGGCGGGCCGGGCCACGATCCCTCGAAGCACGAGCTCGCGGCCGTCGACCCCGAGCGCACCTTCTACGAGGACGAGATCCGCTGCCCGACGCAGGTCGGCGACCTGGCGTCGGCGATCCTCGAATTGGCGCGGCTCGACGTGTCGGGCGTGCTCCACGTCGCCGGGCCCGACCGGCTCTCGAGGGCCGAGCTGGCGGAGCTCGTCCGCCGTATGCCGGTCGGGCGAGCCCCTGCGCCTCCTGGGCGACCGCTCGACTGCTCCCTGGACTCGACTCGCGCACACGCTCTCCTGGCGACGCGCGTGCGCGGTGCGCGTGAGGTGTTCTCGACGTCGGCGGCTGCGCGGGCGGCATCGTGAACCGTCTCGCGGGTGCGACGAGCCCGTACCTCCTCCAGCACGCGGAGAACCCGGTCGAGTGGTACGAGTGGGGCGACGAGGCGTTCGGACGCGCGGCCGGCGAGGACAGGCCGTTGCTGGTCTCGGTCGGCTACAGCTCGTGTCACTGGTGCCACGTGATGGCGCACGAGTCCTTCGAGGACCCGGCGACTGCGAAGCTCATGAACGAGCTCTTCGTGAACGTGAAGGTCGACCGGGAGGAGCGTCCGGACGTCGACGCGGTGACGATGGAGGCGACCGTCGGATGACCGGGTCCGGCGGTTGGCCGACGACGGTCTTCCTCACGCCAACGGGCAGGCCGTTCTACGCGGGCACCTACTTCCCGCCCGAGCCCCGGCATGGGCTGCCGTCGTTCCGCGACGTGCTCCGCGCGGTCGCCGACGCGTGGCGCGAGCGGAGAGCGGACATCGAGCAGCAGGCGGAGCGGATCGACGAGACGCTGCGGCGGAGCGCGTCCACCCGGCCCTCCACGGAGCCGCTCACGGATTCGATCCTCACGGACGCGGCGCACGGGATCGGGCAGAGCTTCGAGCCGACCTTCGGCGGCTTCGGGCGAGCGCCGAAGTTCCCCGCAGCCTCGACAATCGAGCTCCTCCTGCGGCGGGGGGACGAGGAGGCGCTCGCGATGACCACGGCGACGCTCGACGGGATGGCTGCGGGCGGGATGTACGACGTCGTGGGAGGGGGCTTCCACCGCTACTCGGTCGACGACCGCTGGCTCGTCCCGCACTTCGAGAAGATGCTCTACGACAACGCGCTCCTCGCGTCGACCTACCTCCACGCCTGGGTCGTCACGGGGCGCGAGCGCTACCGCGAGGTCGTCGAGGACACCCTCGACTACCTGCTCCGCGAGCTGCTCCTCGCCGAACGGCGGGCTCGCCTCCGCGCAGGACGCGGACACCGCCGGGGTCGAGGGCCTCACGTACACGTGGACCCCGGAGGAGGCCGACGAGATGGGGCTCCCGCGCGAGCTCCTGGAGCCGTTCGAAGACGACCGCTTCATCGTTCGCGGCAAGCTGGACCCGGCGCTACGTGCGCTCGTGCTCGCGGTGCGGGACGAGCGCGAGCAGCCGTTCCGCGACGACAAGGCGCTCGCGTCGTGGAACGGCCTCGCGCTCGCCGCGCTTGCCGAAGCGGGCTATCGGCTCGAGCGCGAGGACTGGCTCGAGGCCGCGCGCGGGATCGGCAAGCTCCTGCTCGGGCCGCTGTCCGACGACGACGGCCGGCTCCTGCGCTCGATCCGGGACGGGTGCTCGAGCGGAGCCGGCTTCCTCGACGACTATGCGAACACGGCCTTCGGGCTGCTCGAGCTCCATGTGGCGACCGGCGAGCTTCGCTGGCTCCTGGAAGCGCGCAGGCTCGCGTTGCTCGCGGTCGAGCTCTTCGCCGACGAGGAGCACGGCGGTTTCTTCCTCTCGGCTGCGGACGGCGACGAGCGCGTGCCGCGGACGAAGGACCAGCAGGACACGCCGGCTCCCTCGGGGAGCTCGATGCTGTGCTGGGTGCTGCTGCGGCTCGCGCGGATCTGGGGCGAAGACGATCTCGAGCGGAGAGCGGTCTCGGTGCTGCGACTCGTGGAGCCGGGCCTTCGCCGTGCACCCGGCGCCTTCGCCTGGGCGCTCTGCGGGCTCGACCTCATGCTGAGCCCGCCACGCGAGATCGCGATCCTCGGTCACGTCGACACACCGGTCGCTCGCACTGCGCTCGCATCGTTCCAGCCGAATACGGTCGTCGCGGTCGGCCCGGCGGACGACGTCCCGCTCCTCGCGGGCAAGGACCTCGTCGAGGGGAAGCCGGCCGTGTACGTCTGCGAGCGCTTCGTCTGTCGGGCGCCGGTCACCGATCCCGAGGTCTTCTCGTGACGGAGAATGAGGCGCGATGGAGCGCCGAGGATCGCCAGGACGCGAGCCGGCGACCGCGGCGGTGACCGCGGTCATCACTCCGACCGGAGCCTGAGGGGACGAGCGTGCGCGTTTGCCTCATGATCGAGGGCCAGGAAGGGGTCACCTGGGAGGACTGGGTGCGGATCGCCGGCCTCGCTGAGCGTCACGGGCTCGAGGGGCTCTTCCGCTCCGACCACTACCTGGGGACGATCCAGGCGGACTCCGGTTCGCTCGACGCGTGGACGACACTCGCCGGGCTCGCCGCGCGCACCGAGCGGATCCGGCTCGGGACGCTCGTCTCGCCCTCGACCTTCCGCCACCCGAGCGTCCTCGCGCGGATGGCGGTGACCGTCGACCACATCTCGGGCGGTCGACTCGACGTCGGCATGGGCGCCGGCTGGTTCGAGCGCGAGCACCTCGCGAACGGCTTCCCGTTCCTCGACGCGCGCGGGCGGTTCGACCTCTTCGAGGAGCAGGTCGAGGTCGTCGTGCGCTCCTGGAGCGAATCCGGGTTCGACCACACGGGCTCCGCGTACCGGCTCGCGGATCAGACGGCGCTCCCGCGGCCGGTCCAGGCGCCGCATCCACCGCTCGTCCTCGGCGGGACCGTGCGTCCCCGCTTCGCTGCTCTGGCTGCCCGCTACGCGACCGAGGTGAACACGCTCGGCGCTCCGAACCTCGAGCTCCGCGAGCGGCGCGAGCGTCTCGTCCGCGCCTGCGAGGAGGCCGGACGCGACCCGGCCACGCTCGGCTTCTCGGTGATGACCGCCTGCTTCCTCGGCGCCGACGACGCCGAGGTCGTCGATCGCGTGCGGGCTTTCCTCGCGCTCGGTGCCAGAGATACGGACCCCGCGGAGCTGATCGCTGCCCGGCGCGACCGCTGGCTCGTCGGGACGGTCGACGAGGTCGCGGAGCGGATCGAGGAGCTCCGCGCGCTCGGTGTGACGCGCATCTTCCTGCAGCACCTGAACCATTCCGACGACTCGATGGTCGACCTCGTCGGCGAACGACTGCTCGAGCGCGTCACGTAGAGTCTTCGCCCATGACGACTACAGAGCTGACGGGGGCGGAGGACGTCGCCTGGGACCTCTCCGACCTCTACGAGAGCGGTGACAGCCCACGACTCGAGGCGGACGTCGAGGAGGCCGAGGACGCAGCCGAAGCGTTCCGTGAACGGTACTACGAGAAGGTCGCGACGCTCGACGCCGCAGCGCTCAGCGAGGCGATCGACGAGCAGGAGCGGATCGAGTCGATCCTCACCCGCGCGATCTACTACGCGCATCTCTGGTTCTCGACGAACATGGCCGACTCGGAGCGCGGCGCGCTCGTCGCGCGGCTGACCGAGAAGGGCGCAGCGCTCGAGACCCAGCTCCTCTTCTTCGGGCTCGAGATCGCTGACCTCGACGACGACGCGGCCGACGCGTTGCTCGCGGCCCCCGAGCTCGAGCGCTGGCACCACTGGCTTCGCTCGCTCCGCAAGTTCCGTCCCTACCTGCTCACCGAGCCGGAGGAGAAGATCTTCACCGAGAAGTCCGTCTCGGGCGTGAGCGCCTGGGGACGGCTGTACGAGGAGCTTCTCGGCGCGGTCAAGATCCCGCTCGACGGCGAGGAGGTGAGCTTCGAGGAGGCGATGGCGAAGCTCTACTCCGGCAACCGCGATGTGCGGCGCACCGCCGCCGAGGCCGTGACCGACGGTCTGGCGCCGGGCATGCGGACGCGATCGTTCATCTTCAACACGATCCTCGTCGACAAGTCCATCGACGATCGCCTCCGCGGCTACGAGGCGTGGATCTCGTCACGGAACCTGCGGAACGACACGACCGACGACGCCGTCCAGGCGCTGATCGATGCGGCCGTGTCCCGCTACGGCGTCGTTCAGCGCTACTACCGGCTGAAGGCCCGGCTGCTCGGGCTCGACCAGCTTGCGTACTACGACCGCATGGCGCCGCTCGCGGACGACCCGAGCAAGGTCTCGTGGGACGAGGCGCGCGAGATCGTCCTCGGCGCGTACTCCGACTTCTCCATGGAGACGGGCGACATCGTCGAGCGCTTCTTCGACGAGAGCTGGATCGACGCACCCGTGCGCGATAACAAGCGGACCGGCGCCTTCTGCGCGACCACGGTCCCCGGCGTGCATCCGTACGTCTTCATGAACTACACCGGCGACCGCCGCTCGATCCTCACACTCGCGCACGAGCTCGGCCACGGCCTGCACGGCTACCTTTCGATCCCGCTCGGCCTCTTCAACGCCGACACGCCGCTGACGACCGCCGAGACGGCGTCGGTCTTCGGCGAGGCGCTGACCTTCAAGCGGCTGCTCTCGCTCGAGGAGGACCCGCGCCGGCGGCTGGATCTGCTCGCCGGACGGATCGAGGACTCGATCGCGACCGTGTTCCGCCAGATCTCGATGAACCGGTTCGAGGACCTCGTCCACAACGAGCGCCGCGACGAGGGCGAGCTCTCGCCCGAGCGGTTCGAGGAGTGCTGGCTCGGCACGCAGCGGCAGCTCTTCGGCGACTCGGTAAACACCGACGGGTACGGCACCTGGTGGAGCTACATCCCGCACTTCATCGGCTCTCCCGGGTACGTGTACGCGTACGCGTACGGGTTCCTGTTCGCGCTCGCGATCTTCCGGCGCTACGAGACCGAGGGCGATTCCATGGTCGAGCCGTATCTCGAGCTCCTGCGCCTCGGCGGCTCGAAGCCGCCGCAGGAGCTCGCGCAGATCGTCGGCCTCGACCTGACCGATCCGGGCATCTGGGAGAGCGGGATCGACGCGCTCGACGCGGAGCTCGACGAAGCAGAGAAGCTCGCTAACCAGATCGGGCTGGGGTAGGTATTGGAGAGGGTCAGGATTCGTGCCCCGGGCACGAACTGCAAGGTCCCCGAGACACGAATCCTGACCCTCTCCGCCGCGAGGTAGACGAACCGATCCGGTTCGCTCGCGGAAGGACGGGAAGACTGGCCTTGCTCTGCGCCTTGGGGCGGAACGGTCCCTCGATGAGAGACCCGGCATCACCGGCCGCGGCGGCGTGCCCACGCCTGCCTCCCAACCCTGACGAGGCGTCGCGGCATCCGCTCTTGCTCGCTCGCAAGGGACACGGGAGCGGGTCGGGGACTCGTGTTTCGGGACCTTGGTGTTCGTGCCGGGGCGCGAGTCCCCGACCCGCTCAACGCGACGGTGGAGTCGAAAAATCGGAGGGCGAGACGCCGAGGATCGCCGCTTCGACCTCCCGCAACCGTCCGATGTCGCCGCGGATGCCCGCGACGGCGTCGTTGTAGATGAACGCCTCGGCGAGGCGGACGATCGCGTAGGCGAGGGTCGCGGGGTCGACCGGCGCCGAGTACGCCCCCATGCGCGTCTCCTCCTCGATCCACTCCGTCACCCGGCGAACGGCGTTCTGCTGCACGACGCCCGCGCTCGAGGTGATGATCCTGAGGGCGGTGTCACGCTCCTGTTCGAGGAACTGGCGGAGTGCAGGCGCCTCCGCCAAACCACGGTTCACACGCTCGAAGGCGTCGAGCAGTCGGGCTGCGCCGCGGCCGCGAGCGGCCGCGTGCGCTTCGTCGAAGAGCGGCTCGACGGCCCGGATGAGGAGCTCGCCGATCAGGCCCTCGCGCGAGCCGAACCAGCGATACACAGTCGTGCGGCCGAGCCCGAGCTCGCCGGCGATCGCGCGCACGTCGATCCGGCGCCCTCGCAGATAGCGCTGGAGGGCGGCGTCGAGGACGTCGTCGCGCGTCGCTGCGGCGGGTCGTCCGCGGCGAGACGGGGACACGGGAGCGGCGCTCACGACCTCGCGAGCATATCCGGCATTCGGAACACGTCGATAGAGATGTTTTGAAACACCCGGTCGGTCTGTCATGATTGTCCACCGCGGATGGAGAAACGCAGGACGACCGTTTCCTCGGACGTCTCGGACGCGTTGCGGCCTGCGCTCGGCATATCACGACGACCTCCCTCCGGCTCTGGCGTCGCGCAATCCGTGGCGGTACCCTCGCGCGTACAGGCAGGAGTCGGAGGGCGCAAACAAGGAGGAGTCGGTGCGTAAGCTCATCGTCGCCGCGGTAGCCGGTCTCGCGGCATTCGTACTCACCGTGCCCGGGGCGCTTGGCGGCGCGAGCGAAACGGGCATCACAGCGAAGACGATCGTCATCGGCGGGACGTTTCCGCTCACCGGGCCTGCGTCGGCGTACGCGCCGATCGCGCCGGCGATGAAGGCGTATTTCGCGTACATCAACGCGCGGAAGGGGCCGGACGGGAAGCGCGGCGTGTACGGCCGGCAGATCGTCTTCAAGTACTACGACGACGGCTACAACCCCGCGAACACCGTCCAGCTGACGAGGAAGCTCGTCGAGCAGGACAAGGTCTTCGCGGTCGTCGGTCAGCTCGGGACGGAGCCCTCCCTCGCGGTTCGGGATTACCTGAACCAGCGGAAGGTGCCGCAGGTCCTCGTCTCGACCGGCGCCACGGAGTTCGACTCGCAGTACAAGGAGTTCCCGTGGACGATCGGCTGGCAGCCGGATTACATCGCCGAGGGGCGGCTGTACGGCCTCGACATCAAGAAGAACTTCTCGGGCAAGAAGATCGCCGTCCTGTACCAGAACGACGCGTACGGGAAGGACTACCTGTACGGGCTCAAGATCGCGCTCGGCACGCAGTACGCGAAGGCGAACATCGTCGCCGAGGAGCCCTATGAGGTCACCGCTCCGGACGACCGCTCGCAGATGGCGAAGATCAAGGCCTCGGGCGCTCCGGTCTTCGTGATCCTGGCGACGCCGAAGTTCACGATCCAGGCGTACGCGTTCGGGAAGGCGTTCGGCTACACGCCGCAGCAGATCTACGTCAACTCGGTCGGCGCGACGTCGGCGTACCTGAAGCTCGCGGTCGGTGCCGCGGGAGCCCCCTACGTCAACGGCTCGGTCTCGATCGCGTACTCCGAGGACCCGTCGAGCCCCGCGCAGGCGAACGACCCGGCGGTCAAGGCGTACAAGACGCTGATGGCCAAGTACAACCCGTCTGCGGATCCGACGGACCAGCTCGCGATGTACGGGTTCGGGAAGGCCGCCACGTTCGTCCAGGCGATGTACGCCGCGGGCAAGAACCCGACGCGGGCGAGCCTGATGAACGCGCTCCTGCACCTGAACTTCAAGAACAGGTTCGACCTTCCGGGGGTCGTCGAGAAGACGTCTCCGAAGGATCACTACATCATCAGCCAGATGCAGCTCCAGCGCTTCAACAACGGCGTCTGGTCACCGATTGGCAAGCTCGTCGACGGCCGCCCGCGCTAGGCGCAGAGGCTCGCTCGATCGAAGTAGGGGCCGGCTCGTCCGGCCCCTACTGCATCCGGCCCAGGTAGGGCTTGAGCTCCTCCCAGTACGTCTCCATCGTCGTCCGGCGCGTCGAGCGGTGGAGCAGGTCGAGCGGCGACACGCCGACGGCACGCACGATCCATTCGTCGCCCACGTCGAGCACGTTGACGCACCCTGCCGCCTGCTCGAAGTGGCCGAGGAACATTCGCTCGCCCGTCAGCGCGTACGAGAGAATCGCTCGGTTGACCGCCCCGTGGAGCACGGCGAGGGCGGTGTCCCAGCCCGGATCTGCGAGGAGGCGATCGAGGGCAGGCAGCACGCGGTCGAAGAGCTCGCCGATCGTCTCGCCGCCGAGGAAGCGCTTGTCGTTCGGGACAACTCCCCGGAATGCGTGCACGAACTCGTCCTCGAGCTCGTCCTCGGGGATCGCGGACAGGCGATCGCCCCGGAGCTCGTGGAGCTCGGGCCACTCCTCGATCGTCGCCCCGGGCGCCACGATCCGTGCGGTCTCGACCGTGCGCGGCAGGCCGCTCGTGAGCACGCGGTCGAAACGGACGTCCCCGAACAGCTCGTGCGCAGCTCGCGCCTCGGTCCGCCCTTCGTCGGTGAGCACCACGTCGTCCGGCGCGACGGGCCGTCCGTCGGGCGCCACGTAGGAGACCGCGCCGTGCCGCATGAGATAAATGCGCCTGCGCATGAGGACGGGATGCTGCCAGAGTAGGTTCCGGTGAGCCCGTGAGCACCACCTCCCTCACCTCGGACGCCTACGCCCGGCTCGCGGCGATGATCGCCGCCGACGAGTGCGTGGTCCTCGACGGCGGCGTCGCGACCGAGCTCCAGCGCCCCGGCGCCGGCGGGAGCCCCGATCTCGAGCTGTGGGGGACGTGGGCGCTGTACCGCGCTCCTCAAGCCGTGCTCGACGTGCACCGGCGCTACGCGGAGACCGGATGCCACGTCCTCTCGACGAACACCTGGGCGATCCTGTCCGCGCCCGAGCTCGGGCTGCGATCGGGACCCGGGACGCCCGAGACGGAGCACTGGATGGACGTCGCGCGGCTCGGCATCGGGCTTGCGAGACGCGGCGCCGAAGAAGCCGGGCGGGCAGGCGAGTGCGCGGTCGCGTTCGCGATCTCCGAAGAGGTGAACACGGACGAGCGGCGAGGCACGATCGAGCTCCTCTCGCGCGTCTTCGAGGAGGAGCCGCCCGATCTGATCCTGCTCGAGACGCTGACCTTGATCCGCGATCCGTCGACCTTCGAGACCATCGAGCTCCTGCTCGAGACCGGCCTTCCCGTCTGGCTCTCGTTCCGCCGCTGCCGGCACGGGGTGTGCGGCGTCTTCGGCCAGCACTGGGGACCTCCCGAAGGCGACCTCTTCGGGCGGTCCGCACGCCGCTTCGAGGAGATGGGCGTCGGCGCGATCCTCATCAACTGCCTGCCCGTCGACCACGTCCCCGGGATGATCGGGTGGCTCCGCGACTTCACCTCGCTGCCCCTCGGCGTCTACCCGAACCTCGGCCACCTGGTCGGCGCGCAGTGGCGGTTCGACGACGCGATCGGCCCGGCCGCGTACGCGGAGCTGGCGCTCGGCTGGCGCGACGAGGGTGCGCAGATCGTCGGCGGCTGTTGCGGCGTGAGCCCGGAGCACATCGAGGCCGCCGTCCGTGCCCTCGCGGACACGAAGCGAGGGAGGCGGCGGCCCGCGCTCGACGAGCGACTCCTCCGCGACGAGGCGGAGGTCGCCCCGACGGAGCCCTGGCGCGACACCGAGGGACGCGTCGTCCATCCGCTTCCGTTCCCCGAGCTCACCGTCGACCCGGGGGTGTTCGTGCCCACGACCGGCAGCTACCTCGTGTGGAAGACGCTCTTCGACACCGGAGCGGGAGAGGGGCGGACCTGTCTCGACGTCGGCTGCGGCTGCGGGATCCTCGCCGTCCAGCTCGGCCTGAACAGCGCCTCCCGCGTTCACGCGATCGACATCGACCGCAATGCCGTCGCGAACACGCTCGCGAACGGCTTCCGGAACGGCGTCGCCGAGCGGATGACGGGCGAGGACGTCGATCTCTTCCAGTGGGAGCCGGACGAGACCTTCGAGCTCGTCGTCGCGAGCCTGTACCAGATGCCTGTCGACCCGTACGCGGAGCCGACCGGCCACCGGCCGCTCGACTACTGGGGCCGGAGCCTGCTCGACCACTTCCTGCGCCTCCTCCCGAGGCTACTCGCTCCCGGCGGGAGGGCCTATGTCATGCAGCTCTCGATCATCGGCCAGGCGCAGACCGAGCGGCTGCTCGAAGAGGGCGGCCTCACCGCGCGAGTGGTCGACTTCAGCTTCTTCCCGTTCGGCCCGCTCTTCGCCGAGAACCGGGAGCAGATCGAGCGCGTCGAGCAGCTCTCGGACGCGTATCACCTCGAGTTCGCCGACGAGGACGTGATGGTCGCGTACCTGCTCGAAGTGACGCACGCGTGACGCCAACACGAGTGCGAGCGCTACTGCGCTTGTATCGTCGATTATCGATCAGCTTCGTCGGAGCCGATGAGGTCGTGGACTCGATGTCGAATCACGTCCGTCACTTCCAGTTCATCGAGAAGCCGTCGGGCGAAGCTGCCGCCGTCTGTGGTCGCCAACGCCAGAAGTAGGTGCTCGGTGCCGACGATCTGATGGCCTCGGCGCTCGGCGATCGCGTCCGCATTTGCCAGGACTTGTTCTGCAGGGCCTGTGTAGGCTCGTCTCTCCATCCTGTGATCCTCTCCAGATCGAGCCTGGGTGGCGCGTCCAGCGCCACCAAGCATGCAGGATGAGAGGTGCCCATAGGATCGGTAGATGTCGGTCTTCGGCTTGCCGGCCTGTGGGCAGTCGCGCGACATCGTGGAGACGGCGTCCCAGGCTCCGGCCGGGGGGCGGCCTCCCCTCCTCGTGCTCGACCGCGTGCGCGCGTTCCTCGACGAGCACGGCCTCGGGTCGGGCGGGGTGCGTGCGCGCCGGATCGGCGAGGGCGGCGGCTCGAACTTCACGTTCCTGCTCGAGCGGGACGAGGATCGGTTCGTCCTCCGCCGCCCGCCGCGCCCGCCGCTGCCGCCGTCAGCCCACGACGTCGTGCGCGAGGCCCGGCTCCAGCTCGCGCTGCGAGAGGCAGGGTTCGCGCGGTTGCCGACGATCCTCGCGGTCTGCGAAGACGAGAGCGTCCTCGGCGTCCCGTTCTACGTCATGGGCTACATCGACGGCGAGGTCCCGACGGACGTACTGCCCCGGGGTCTCGAAAGCGCGCCGGCGCGTCAGGCGCTCGTGGGCGACCTCGTCGACTGCCTCGTCGAGATCCACGCTGCCGACCCGAGCTTACCGGGCCTCGCCGGCTTCGCACGGCCGGGGAGCTACAACGAGCGCCAGGTCCGGAGGTTCGCGCAGCTCTGGGGGGTGAACAAGACGCGAGACATCCAGACGGTCGACGAGGTGGGCGCTCGCCTGGCCGGGACCGTCCCGGCGCCGCTTCCGGAGACGGTCGTCCACGGCGACTTCCGGCTCGGGAACACGATGGTGGCGACCTCGGATCCGTTGCGCGTCGCGGCCGTGCTCGACTGGGAGATGGGGGCGATCGGCGATCCCCGGGCCGACGTCGGCTACCTCCTCGCTACGTACAGCGAGCCCGGCGGCCCGCCGAATCCGCTCGGGTCCTCGCCCGTGACCTCGCTTTCCGGCTTCCCGACGAAGGCCGAGCTCGTAGAGCGCTACGCCGCTGCGAGCGGGCGGGAGGTCGAGCCGCTCGCCTGGTTCGAGGCGCTCGCGCTCTGGAAGGCTGCCGTGTTCTGCGAGGCGATCTACGGCCGGTTCCTGCGCGGCGAGCTCGGCGAGGAGGACGAGCGGGCGGCGCGCTTCGAGCAGGGCGTGCCGGAGCTCGCGGAAGCGGCCTCCTCGGCGCTCGCCCGACTCTGACTCGCTCGAGCCCTGCCTAGAGCGCGATCTCGGCGAGTGCGCGGAGTGCCTCGGGCTGCTGCGACGACACGAGGAGCGACGTCGCTCCGGACTCGCGCCAGGCATCGAGCCGCTCCGCGAGCCGCTCCTTCGGCCCGACGAGCGCGACCTCGTCGACGAATGCGTCGGGGACCGCGGCCGCGGCGTCGCGCTTCGAGCCCCCGAGGTAGAGCTCCTGGATCCGCGCAGCGTCTCGCTCGTAGCCGTAGCGGCACATGAGGTCGTTGTAGAAGTTCTTGCCGCGCGCGCCCATGCCGCCGACGTAGAGCGCGTAGTACGGCTTGAGGAACTCGCGCCCCGCCTCGACGTCGTCGATCAGGATCACGGGCGCGTTCGGTGCGACGTCGAATCCCGGCTTCGTCGTCGCGAGCGCCGAGGCGAACACGTCGGGTGCCTTCTCGGGCGACCAGAAGATCGGGAGCCAGCCGTCCGCGATCTCGCATGCCTGCTCGACGGCCTTCGGCGAGATCGCGGCGAGGTAGATGGGGATCTCCGCGCGGAGCGGCCTCGCCATGAGCTTCAGCGGCTTGCCGAGGCCGGTGCCGTCTCGCAACGGGATGTCGTAGTGCTCGCCGTGGTGTTCGAGCCGCTCCCGCCGCAATACGGCGCGCACGATCTCGACGTACTCGCGCGTCTTCGCGAGCGGCTTTCCCCACGCCTGGCCGTGCCAGCCCTCGACGACCTGCGGACCGGACGTCCCGAGCCCGAGCAGGAACCGTCCTCCGGAGAGGAGGTCGAGCGTCGCCGCCGTCATCGCCGTGTTCGCCGGCGAACGACCGGGGATCTGCATGATCGCCGACCCGAGCTTGATCGTCGAGGTCGTCGCTCCGAGCCATGAGAGGACGGTGACGCAGTCCGTGCCCCACGCCTCGGCCGCCCACGCCGAGTAGTAGCCGAGCCGCTCCGCCTCCTGGGCGAGCGCGATCGGCTCGAGCGGGCTCGTCCCCGGGGGCGCGTAGCCCATGGCGAAGCCGAGGCGCACGCCTAGCTCGCTTGGCTGCCGGACGACATGCCTGCGATGCTAACCGCGTGGCGATCGCGGATCTCCGTCCGAGCGAGGACGTCCTCGAGCTCCGCGCCCGCGTGCGCACGTTCATGGAAGAGCACGTCTATCCGAACGAGGCCGTGCTCGGGCGCGAGGACGACGAGGCGGACGCTCTCGTCGAACGGCTGCGCGCGACCGCGAAGGAGCGAGGTCTGTGGGCGCCTCACCTTCCGCCCGAGGCGGGCGGCTCCAACGGGAGCTTCCTGGTCTACGCCCAGCTGAACGAGGAGATCGGGCGCTCGCTCTGGGGACAGCTCGTCCTCGGCTGCCAGGCGCCCGACGCGGGGAACGCCGAGATCCTGTGGCAGTTCGGGACGGACGGGCAGAAGGAGCGGTGGCTCGGGCCGCTCGTCGCGGGCGAGGTGCGCTCGTTCTTCTCGATGACGGAGCCCGAGGTGTCCGGATCAGACCCGACCGGCCTGCGGACGCGCGCGGTCCGCGAGGGCGACGACTGGGTGATCGACGGCCACAAGTGGTTCTCCTCCGGGGCCGAGGGAGCCGCGTTCGGGATCGTCATGGCCGTGACCAACCCGGACGAGGAGCCACACCGCCGCGCGACCCAGATCGTCGTCCCCGCCGACACGCCGGGCGTCGAGATCGTGCGCGCGATCCCGACCATGGGCCACCGCGGCCGCGGCTGGACGACGCACTGCGAGGTGACGTACTCGGGGGTCCGCGTCCCGGTCGAGAACACGCTCGGCGACGTCGGCGAGGGGTTCCGCATCGCGCAGAAGCGGCTCGGCCCGGGCCGGATCCACCACGTCATGCGCTGGCTCGGGCAGATGGAGCGCGCGTTCGAGCTCATGTGCTCGTACGCGCTCGAGCGCGAGGCGTTCGGCGGGCCGCTCGCGGAGAAGCAGACCGTGCAGAACTGGATCGCCGACTCGGCCGCCGAGATCCACGCCTGCCGGCTGCTGACGCTCGACGCCGCGCACAAGATCGATCAGGGCGACGAGGCGCGCGTCGAGGTTTCGCTCATCAAGTTCTACGCCGCGCGCGTGCTGAACGACGTCATCGACCGCGCGGTTCAGGTGCACGGCGCACGAGGGCTGACGGACGAGACGCCGCTCGCGGCCATGCTCTCGATGGCCCGCGGTGCCCGGATCTACGACGGGCCGGACGAGGTGCACCGCATGGTCGTCGCGCGGCGCATCCTGAAGTCGTTCGCCGACGGCGAGCCGTGGCGCTTCGAATGAGCGTGCCCGAGAACGCCGCGCGCGCGTTCGCTGCGCGCCCAGAAGTGCTCGCGGGGTGGGTACAGCTGAACACCGCGATCAAGGCGAACATGGACCTGCGCCGCTACGAGCTTGTGACCCTCGTTGCGGCGCGGCGCCTGCGCTCGAGTTACTGCGCGCTGCAGCACGGGCGAGTACTCCTCGACCAGTTCGACGAGCCAGTGCGCCAGATCGCTCTCGACCGCCACTCGGCGGGGCTCGACGAAGTCGATATCGCAGTGATGGATCTTGCGGAGAAGGTGGTCGACGATGCGACGACCATCGACGACGAGGATCTGAGGCCGCTGCGCGAGCTGGGGCTGACGGAGTCCGAGATCATGGATGTCGTCATGGCCGCTGCGGCCCGCTGTTTCTTCTCGAAGACGCTCGACGGGCTCGGCGTGCGGCCGGATGCGAGCTACGCGGAGCTGGATGCGTCGGTCCGCGAGGTCCTCGTACTTGGGCGCCCGATCGCTGACGACTAGCGCGGGCCGGGGACGCCCTTGAACTCGTAGGAGAGCGGCTCCCGGCCGGGTTGGACGACCCACGCCTCGCCGGTGCCCTCGCTCTTGTATGCGGCCCAGACGCCGTCGGCGACGTCCTCGGGTCGCAGCAGCCGATGCCCGCGCGAGCCGAGCTCTTCCTTGAACTCCGTCGTCATGAGACCGGTGTCCGCCCAGCCGGGGCACACGGCCTGGATGCGGATCTCGCGCTCCGCGAGCTTCGGCGCGACCGAGCGCACGAACCCGACGACCGCGTGCTTCGTGAGGCCGTAGATCGGATCGTCCGGGACTGGCGTGAGCCCGGCGAGCGAGGCGGTCGCGACGATGGTGCTCCCCTTCGGCATCACGCGTGCGAGCCGGCGGACGCCGAAGACGACGCCGTCGACGTTGACGCCGACCGCACGACGGTATTGGTCGTCCGTGACCGAGGCGATGTCCTCGTCGCCCGTGAGGACGCCTGCGTTCAGGCAGGCGAGGTCGACGGAGCCGACGTGCTCCCAGGCCTCGGAGTCGCTCACGTCGAATCCGTCGACGAGGTCGAGCTGCTTCACCTCGAGGCCCTCGGAGGAGAGCTTCCGCACGATCGCGCCTCCGATCCCCCCGGCCGAGCCGGTGACCAGCGCTGTCACGGAACGAGAACCACCTTTCCCGTCGTCTGTCTGCCCTCGATCATCCGGTGCGCCTCGCCGGCCTGCTCGAGCGGGAACTCGTGACCGACGACCGGTCGCACGGCCCCACCTTCCCAGAGCCGCAGGACGTCGCCCGCAGCTTGCTGGACGAGATCCGGGCGGATCCGCATCAGCCGTCCGAGGAAGAAGCCGTGGACGCCGATGTTTCGGCCCACGAGCCACGTCGGACTGACGTCCTCCCAGAGCCCGCCGGCGTACCCGACCGCCACGGCCGTTCCGAGCGGGCGAAGGAGCGAGAGCGTCCGCGCGAAGATCTCTCCACCGACGAGATCGAATACCGCGTCGACGGGCTCGAGCTCGTCGAGCTCGTCGTAGGTGACCGCCTCGGCCGCGCCGAGCGAGCGCGCGAGCTCCAGCTTCTCCTCGCTCCCGGCGGCGGCGATCGCGTGCCCGTTGAGGGTGCGCACGACCTGGAGCGCAGCCGTTCCCGTCGCTCCCGCGGCGGCGGTTACGAGGATGCGCGAGCCGAACCCGACGCGGACGAGCTCCGTCAGCGGGATCCACGCCGTGAGGAAGGCGGTCTGGAAGGCGGCGCCCTCTGCGAAGCTCGCGCCCGCGGGGAGCGGGAGCACCCAGGTCTCGTCGACGACCGCTCTTTCGGCGTAGCCGCCGGATCCGAAGCCCATCACCCTGGCCCCGTCGATCTCGCCCGCGATCTCGGAGCCGAGCACCGTCGGGAGCTCGGGCATCTGTGGGTAGCGGCCGAGCCGAACGAGGACGTCCGCGAAGTTGACGCCGACGGCGCGGACGTCCACGAGTCCCTGGCCAGGGGCCGCCTCGGGCTCTGGCACGTCCTCGACGACGAGCTGCTCCGGCCCGCCGGTCGCCTTCAGGACAGCCGCGCGCACCTATCGGCCGACGAAGTTCGGCTCGCGCTTCTCCAGGAAGGCAGCGACACCCTCGGCGCCGTCCTCGCTCGCGAGACAGCGCCTGAAGCCGTCGGCCTCCCGACGAAGCCCTTCCTCGAGCGGCAGGTCGCGCGTCGTGCGCGCGAGCTCGCGCAGCACCGAGACGGCGACGGGGGACCGCGCGGCGATCGAGCGGGCGATCTCGAGTGCCGCCTCGCGGAGCCCCTCCTTCGGGACGACCTTCTCGACGAGCCCCCACTGCTCCGCCGTCCTGGCGTCGATCCAGTCACCGGTGAGGTTGAGGAGCATGGCGCGGCCGAGGCCGACGAGCCGTGGGAGCCGTTGCGTGCCCCCGCCTCCCGGGATGAGGCCGAGCTTGATCTCGGGCTGGCCCAGGAGCGCGTCCTCGGACGCGACGCGGATGTCACAGCAGAGCGCGAGCTCGAGCCCTCCGCCGAGACAGAAGCCGTGAATCGCAGCGACGAACGGCGTCCTCGCCACATCCATCCGCGCCCCCAGCTTCTGGATCCCGCGGGCGGATCCGCCGTCGGCCGACGACTCGCGGAGCGACGGGAACTCGGAGATGTCCGCTCCGGCGACGAACGCGCGCTCGCCCGCTCCCGTGAGCACGATCGCCCGCACGTCCTCGTCCTGGTCGAGCCGCTCGAGCTCCGCCTCGAGCTCCTCGAGCAGCGGCGCGGAGAGTGCGTTCACCGGAGCGTGGTCGATCGTGACCACGGCGACCGCCCCGTCCTTCTCGGTGGAGACGAACTGTGTCATTGCCCAAGACCGGCCGCTGCTGCGCGGATTCCGGTCGCGCGAAGACCCCTGAAGACGGTTGCCTCGCGCCCTTGTCGTGTCGACTTCATGCTCCGCTGCCTACTAGGTCGTCTCCGCGGGTTGCGCCGCGAACTGCTCGCGGAGCGCGGTCTTGCGGAACTTGCCGACCGCGGTCTTCGGGATCTCGTCCACGACCTCGAAGCGGTCCGGCAGCCACCACTTCGCGAACTGCGGCGCCAGGAACTCCCGCAGCTCGTCACCGGATGCCTGCTCGCCCTCGCGGAACACGACGACCGCGAGCGGACGCTCCGTCCACTTCTCGTCCGGGACGGCGATGACCGCGGCCTCGGACACGGCCGGATGTCCCATGAGCGCGTTCTCGAGCGCGACGGTCGAGATCCACTCGCCGCCCGACTTCACGAGATCCTTCGCGCGGTCCTGCACTTCGACGAAGCCGTCAGGATGGATGGAGACGACGTCGCCCGTCTTGAACCAGCCGTCGTCCGTCCAGCGGTCGGCGCCCTCGTCGGACTCGTAGTACGCCGAGGCGATCGAAGGCCCGCGCACCTCGAGCTCGCCCATCGTCTCGCCGTCCCACGCGATCAGGCCCTCCGCTCCCCGCGCGCGGATCTCGACGAATGGGACCGGAACCCCCTGCAGCGCGCGGCGCGAGTACGCCTCCTGTGGCTCGAGGCCCGCCTCCATCCCGGGCGCGCCGGAGACCGTCCCGACGGGGCTCATCTCCGTCATTCCCCAGCCGTGCACGAGATGCAGACCGTGCCGCTCGGCGAAGGCCTCGATCATCGAGCGCGGGGGCGCGGACCCCCCGACGGTCATGTAGCGGATCCTCGAGAGGTCGTAGACGCCAGGGTTCGCGTCGAGCGTCTGGAGGATCCCCATCCAGATCGTCGGCACTCCCGCGCTGACCGTGACCCGCTCGTCCACGAAGTCCTCGAGCAGGCTGACGGGGTCGAGGTGCGGGCCGGGCAGCACCTGCTTCACGCCGCTCATCGTGCACGCGTACGGGAAGCACCAGGCGTTCGCGTGGAACATCGGGACGACGGGGAGGCAGACGTCGTCGGCGTGCATCCCGAGGCAGCCGATCACCGTCAGCGCGTGGATCGCGATCGCCCGGTGCGAGTAGAGGACTCCCTTCGGACGACCGGTCGTGCCGCTCGTGTAGCACATGGCCGCCGCGGATCTTTCCGGGAGGTCGCGGTAGGAGAACGCGGACTCGTCGGCGTCCGCGAGCAGCTCCTCGTAGTCGATCGCGCCGTCCGGAGCCGGCCCGTCGCCGACCGCGATCACGTGCTCGAAGTCGCAGCGGCCCACGAACTGCTCCGCGAGCGGCCACAGCACCTTGTCGACGATCAGCGCGCGGTCGCCGCCGTGCGTCGCGATGTACGCGTTGTCGTCGGGGTGCAGGCGCAGGTTCAGGGTGTGGGTGACGAAGCCGCCGACCGGCGCGCCCATGTACGCCTCGAGGTGCTGCGAGTGGTTCCACATGAACGTTCCGACGCGGTCGCCGTCCTCGAGGCCGAGCTTGCGGAGGGCGACGACGAGCCGCTTCGTCCGGGAGACGAACTCTGCGTACGAGTAGCGGTGCCAGCTCTTGTCCGGCTGCCTGCTCGCGATCTCGCTAGCGCCGTAGAGCTCGTCCGCGCGTCGGAGCAGTGCGGCGACGTTGAGCTGGTAGTCCATCATCAGGCCGTCCATCTCAGCCTCCTTGCTCGACCGGTACTGCGGGCGGGCGGGTGGCGGGAGCGAGATCCGAGCCGCGGTCGAGGAGCGCCCCCGCGACCTCGGCCCGTAGCCGGGTCCCGGACGGGGCGAAGCTCTCGATCCAGAGTGCGCGCTTGTACAGGCGATGGAGCACGTGCTCCCAGGTGAAGCCGATGCCGCCGTGCGCCTGGATGGCCGTCTCGCACACGGTGACCGCGGCCTCGCCTGCGAAGGACTTGGCCGAGGCGGCGGCGATCGCTGCCTGCTCGTCGCCCGACGCGACGCACCACGCGGCCCAGAGCGCGAGCGAGCGTGAGAGCTCGACCTTCGTGTACGCGTCCGCGAGCGGGTGCGAGACCGCCTGGTAGATGCCGATCGGCTTCCCGAACTGCTCGCGCGTCGTCACGTGCTCGAGCGCGAGCTCGAGCGCGAGACGGGCGGCTCCGCAAGCCTCGAGCGCGAGGGCGGTGAGCGAGCGGGCGCGGATCTGCTCGAGCACGTCCGAGCCTGCGAGCCTCCGCCCGGGCTCGCCGCCACGGACGACGCCGAGGGGACGCGATGCGTCGGTCGTCGCGAGGACTTCGCGCTCCGCCCCCTCGAGCTCGTAGATCCCGTCGCCGCCCACGATCGCGATCCGCTCGGCGCTGTCGAGATCGGGGACGAGCGGGCCGAGTGCGAGTGTCCAGCTCGCCGTTCCCGCTGCCACCTCCGAGCGCAGGTCGGAGGGGAGTGCGGGAAGCGCCTGTGCGATCGTCGAGAAGAAGGGCCCATGGTAGAGCGAGCGGCCGAGCTCCTCGAAGAGCACTGCCTCCTCGAGGAACGTGAGCCCCGCGCCGCCGTCCTCCTCGGCGATCGAGACGCCGGTCCAGCCGAGCTCGGCGAGCTCGTGCCACGACGGCTGCGGATGCTCGCGAGAGGTACGCGCGCGCCTGCTCGCGGAGCTCCTCCTGCTCGTCGGTGAAGGTGAAGTCCACGGTCCCGGCTACCTCGACCTCGGGAGCCCGAGCACGCGCTCGGCGACGATGTTGCGAAGGATCTCCGAGGTCCCGGCCTCGATCGTGTTCCCGCGGCTGCGGAGCTGCTGGTACTGCCAGTACCCCGCGTACGGAGCGTTGTCGTCGCCGAGCGAGGCGTCCGGACCGAGAAGCTCCAGCGCGAGCTTCGTCACGCGCTGGTTCGCCTCCGACCACACGAGCTTGGAGATCGAGCCTTCGGGCCCGGGCATCCCCGACTTCACGAGCTGCGAGAGCGCGCGGTAGTTGGTGAAGCGGAGCGCCTGCATCTCGATCCACTCGCGCGCGATCCGGTCGCGCTGGAGCGGGTCGGCGCCGCGATCCCGCGCGAGCGCCGCGAGCTTGCGGATCTGCACCTCGAGCGCCGCCTGCAGCGCGAACCCGAGTGTGCCGCGCTCGTGCAGGAGCGTCGTCATCGCCACCTGCCAGCCTCCGCCGACCTCGCCGAGGACGTTCTCCACCGGCACCTCGACGCCCGAGAAGAAAATCTCGTTGAACTCCGCCTCGCCGGTGATCTGGCGCAGAGGACGGACCTCGACGCCCGGCGCGTGCATGTCGACGATCAGATAGGTGAGGCCCGCGTGGCGCGTCGACTCCGGGTCGCTCCGGGTGAGGAGGATGCACCGGTCTGCGATGTGGGCGAACGACGACCACACCTTCTGCCCGTCGACCACGAAGCGGTGGCCGTCGAGTCGTGCGCTCGTCCGCACACCGGCCAGGTCGGAGCCGGCGCCCGGCTCCGAGAAGCCCTGGCACCAGATCTCCTCCGCCGAGAGGATCGGCGCGAGATAGCGGGACCTCTGCTGCTCGGTTCCGTGGGCGATGATCGTCGGCCCGGCCATGCCGAGGCCGATGACGCCGATGTGCGGTGGCGCCTCGGCGCGCGCCATCTCCTCGAGGAAGATCGCCTGGTGCGTGTACGGCGCTCCGCCGCCGCCGTACTCCTTCGGCCAGGTCAGGCCCGCGTAGCCGGCGTCGTACTGGGCGCGGCTCCAGGCTCGCATCTCGGGCTCGTCGAAGCGGGCCGCGCCACCTCGGTGACCGCGGAGCTCGTCGGGCAGGTGCTCCTCGAGCCAGGCCCGAAGACCCGCGCGGAACGCGGCTTCCTCCGGTGTGTCCCGCAGGTCCACGGCGCGATGCTAGACGTCCTCGGTGCACGCGGTGTCAGACAGCGTTCTCTGTCAAGGGACCACCCCTGCGACGAAGTGATCACAATCGCTCCACAGCGCAGACGGCCACAGGATCCCACGATCTCGTCCACGTCGCCCCGTGCGAAGCCGCCGCACCGGCTGAGGCTTGTCGGTGACTGTCACCGCGCGCACCGCGACGGCCGCGACGCGGCCGCGATTGCGGCTGCGAGCAGGACGCGTTTAGGGTTGTCGCGGTGCCTCTGCTCGCGGTCGAGGACGTCACCCTTCGCTTCGGGGGCATCGTCGCTTTGGACGGAGTCTCGTTCGACGTCGAGAGGGGCCAGATCTCCGGGCTCATCGGGCCGAACGGCGCTGGCAAGACGACGGCGTTCAACGTCATCACGCGCCTCTACACGCCGGACTCCGGGAAGGTGACGTTCGAGGGCGACTCCCTTCTGCGCCAGCCGGCCTCGCGCATCGTCCGCAAAGGCATCGCGCGCACGTTCCAGAACATCCAGCTCTTCCGGACGATGTCCGTGCTCGAGAACGTCCTCGTCGGTGCCCACTCCCGCGGACGCGAGGGGACGGAGGCGGAGGCGGCGGCCGCGCTCGACGTCGTCGGCCTCCGCGACCGTGCCGACTTCCCCGCTGCCGCCCTCCCGTACGGGATCCAGAAGCGGGTCGAGCTCGCCCGCGCCCTCGTCGCGAAGCCCCGCCTGCTCCTCCTCGACGAGCCGGCCGGCGGCCTGAGCCACGAGGAGGTCGGGGAGCTCGGCGAGTTCGTGCGGAGGATCCGCGACGACCTAGAGCTCACGATCCTCCTCGTCGAGCACCACATGCACCTCGTGATGACCGTGTCCGACCACGTGAACGTCCTGAGCTTCGGGCGCAAGATCGCCGGCGGCACCCCTGCCGAGGTGCAGGCGGATCCCGCGGTCATCGAGGCCTATCTCGGAAGTGACGAGGACGACGAATGAGGACGCTGCTCGAGCTGGACGACGTCGCGGCCCGGTACGGGCCGGTGCAGGCGTTGCACGACGTCTCGCTCACGGTCGGCGAGGGCGAGATCGTCGCCGTTCTCGGCGCGAACGGCGCGGGCAAGACGACGACGCTGCGCGCGATCTCGGGAACGGTGGCGCGGAGCGGGGTGATCGAGCTCGACGGGAAGGTCCTCAAGGGAGGCCCCGAGGCCTCGGCTCGCGCCGGCATCGCTCACGTCCCCGAGGGCCGGGGGACGTTCGTCGACCTGACCGTGACCGAGAACCTCCGCCTCGGCGCCTACACGCGCCGCGATCGCGGCGTGAAGGGCGACGTCCAGCGTGTCACGGGCTACTTCCCGTGGATGGCCGAGCGCGGCGGACAGCGCGCGGGGACGCTCTCGGGCGGGGAACAGCAGATGCTCGCGCTCGGGCGCGCGCTCATGTCGAGGCCACGGCTCCTGCTCCTCGACGAGCCCTCGCTCGGACTGGCGCCGATGGTCGTGCGCGAGTTCTTCCGTGTCGTCCGTGAGCTGAACGAGAAGGATGGGCTGACCGTCCTCGTCGTCGAGCAGGACGCCCGCATCGCTCTCTCGCTCTCCGCGCGTGCCTACGTGCTCGAGGTCGGCCGCGTCGCGCTCACCGGGGCGAGCGCGGTGCTGCGCGACGACGAGTCCATCCGGCGGAGCTACCTGGGGTACTGAGACTCGACCGAGCCGATGGTCATCGCCACCTTCGCGGACTTCATGCAGCAGGTCGTCTCCGGCCTCGCCTCGGGCGGGATCTACGCGCTCCTGGCGCTCGCGCTCGTGATCATCCATCGCTCGACGGGCGTCATCAACTTCGCGCAGGGGGAGATGGCGACCTTCTCGACGTACATCGCCTGGACGCTCACCATGAACCACGGCTGGAGCTACTGGCCCGCGTTCGTGGCCACGCTCGCGATCTCGTTCGCCGGCGGGGTCGCGACGCATCGCATCGTCATCCGGCCGGTCGAGCGCGGGAGCGTGCTGCGGGTCGTGATCGTCACCATCGGCCTCTTCGTCGCGATCAACGGTTTCGTCGTCTGGGAATGGGGCGGCGAGCCAAAGCAGCTGAAGAACCCCTTCGGGACGAGCGTCTTCGACGTCGGTGGCGTGTCGGTCGCGGCGAGCGACGTCGGGACGATCGCCGTCGCGCTCGGGATCGTGCGTGGTGCTCTGGGCGCTCTTCCAGTACACGAAGGTCGGGCTGGCGCTGCGCGCATCGGCGGTCAACCCCGAGGAGGCGCGTCTCGTGGGTGTGCGTGTCTCGTGGATGCTCGCGCTCGGGTGGGGACTCGCGGCGATGCTCGGCGGGGTGGCGGGGATGTTGACCGCGCCGAGCATCGGCCTCGACCCCCAGATGATGCAGCCGATCCTCATCTACGCGTTCGCCGCGGCAGTGCTCGGCGGGATCGACTCGCCGGTCGGAGCCGTCGTCGGAGGGCTCGTCCTCGGTGTCCTCCTGAACATGCTCGGCTACGTGAGCCAGTACGGGGTATTCGACTGGTTCACGGAGGAGCTCCGCCTGCCGATGGCTCTCCTGATCATCCTCGTCGTCTTGCTCGTGCGGCCCGTCGGTCTCTTCGGCAGGCCGGAGGTGAAGCGCGTGTGAGCCCGCGCGCGACGCGCATCGCGGGGTTCGTCGGCTTCGCCGCGCTCGTCGTCGGCGTCGCGGTTCTGCCCGCGTTCCTGAGCGACTTCAAGACGCAGCAGTACGCGTACGTCGGCATCTACCTGATCGCGCTCCTCGGCCTCAACATCCTCACCGGCTACACAGGGCAGATCTCGCTCGGGCACGGGGCGTTCATGGCCATCGGCGGCTACACGAGCGCGGTTCTGATGGTCGGCAACACGCAGTTCGGCGGACCGATCGGCGGCGGCGTCCGGGACGTGTGGACGATCCCGGTCGCAGCTCTCGTGACGGGGCTCGTCGGGCTCGCCTTCGGGCTCCCTGCGCTGCGGCTCTCCGGCCTCTACCTCGCGCTCGCGACCTTCGCCGTCGCCGTCGCCACGCCCTCGCTGCTCAAGCGCTTCGACACGTGGACCGGCGGCGGCACGGGCATCCAGCTGTTCGGTCTCGTTGTCGCGCGGCATGATGATGCGCTTCAGGCCCGCGCGCTGCGCCGCCAGCGTCTTTTCGCGGATGCCTCCGATCGGGAGTACCTGACCGGTCAGTGTGATCTCACCGGTCATGCCGACATCTTCGGAGACCGGCTGGTTGCGAACCAGCGAGGCGATTGCCGTGGCCATCGTGATCCCGGCCGACGGTCCGTCCTTCGGCACGGCTCCGGCCGGAACGTGGAGGTGGATGTCGTGCTCGCGGAACCAGTCCGATTCGAGACCGAGTTTTTCAGTGTGCGCGCGAACCCACGAGAGTGCGGCTTGCGCCGACTCCTGCATCACGTCGCCGAGCTGTCCGGTGATCGTCAGCCGGCCCTTGCCCGGGTACGCGGTCGCTTCGAAAAAGAGGATGTCGCCGCCGACCGCAGTGAAAGCGAGGCCCGTCGCAACGCCCGGCTCGGACGTGCGCTTGCGCACTTCGCCCTCGTAGCGGCGCGGCCCGAGCGCGGCCCGTACACGCTTCTCGTCGATGCGCAGCTTCTTCGCGCGCCGCTGCCCTCGGCGACCTGCCGGGCGGCCTTTCGCAGCACGTCGGCGAGCCGGCGCTCGAGGTTGCGCACGCCTGCCTCGCGCGTGTACTCGCGGATGATCAGCCGCACCGCCTTGTCGGTGATCGTGACAACGTGCCGCCGAGCCCGTGGGCCTCGATCTGCTTCGGAACCAGATACCGCTTGGCGATGCCGAACTTCTCGTCCTCGGTGTAACCCGACAGCTGGATCACGTCCATGCGGTCGAGTAGCGGCGCAGGAATGGTGTCGAGTGTGTTTGCCGTGCAGATGAACAGCGTCTTCGAGAGATCGAACGGCAGGTCGAGGTAGTCGTCGCGGAAGTTCTTGTTCTGCTCGGGATCCAGGACCTCGAGCATCGCGCTCGCAGGATCCCCCCGGAAGTCGGCACCCATCTTGTCGATCTCGTCGATCAACATCACAGGGTTCATCGACTCGACATCCCGCAGGTGCCGGATGATCGTCCCCGGCATCGCGCCGATGTACGTCGCCGGTGCCCGCGGATCTCTGACTCGTCGCGGACGCCGCCTACAGAAAGGCGGGCGAACTTGCGGCCGAGTGCTCTCGAGATCGACTGGCCGAGCGACGTCTTGCCGACGCCCGGTGGCCCGACGAAGCAGAGGATCGGCCCCGAGGTGTCGTTCTTGAGCTTCGAGACCGCGAGGTGCTCGAGGATCCGCTCCTTCACCTTCTCGAGATCGAAGTGATCCTCGTCTAGCACCTGCTTCGCGTTGTCCAGGTCGAGGTTGTCCTCGGTCGTCTTGTGCCACGGAAGGGATGCGATCCAGTCGAGATACGTGCGGATCACGCCGTACTCGGCGGCAGCGGTGGGCAGCTTCTCGAGTCGGCCGAGCTCTCGGTCGACCACCTTGCGGACGTCCTCTGGCAGATCCATCGCATCGAACGTCGAACGCAGCTCGGCGATCTCCGCTGCCTCAGGGTCGCTCTCACCGAGCTCGTCCTGGATCGCCTTGAGCTGCTGGCGTAGGAAGAACTCGCGCTGGCCCTTTTCCATCTCTTCCTGAACCTGCGACTGGATCTTCGACCCGAGCTCGAAGACCTCGAGCTCGCGATTCAAGATCGCAGAGATGTCCCGCAGACGCGCCTCGATGTCGGTGAGCTCGAGTAGCCGCTGCTTCTCCTCGGTCTTGAGGCGCAGCGTGGAGGCGACGAGGTTGCAGAGAGCGCTCGGGTCGTCGACATTCGCTGCGGCGATCTGCAGCTCCTCCGGCAGGTAGGGAACGAGCCCGATCACACGGCCGAACAGGTTCTGGACGTTCCTCGTCAGTGCCTCGACTTCGGGCGTCTCGGTGAGCTCGTCGGGCAACTCGACGAACTCGCCCATGAGGTACGGATCGTCCTGCACCTTGTGCTCGAGCTTGATTCGCTTCACGCCCTGAACGAGGATCCGCAGCGTCCCGTCGGGAACCTTGATCATCTTGTGGATCACTGCGGCAGTGCCAACCTCGTAGAGATCGTCCCAGCCGGGCTGCTCGGCCTCCGGGTTCTTGACCGTGACGAGAGCGAGCGTCCGGTCGCCCGAGACGACGTCTTCGACCAGCTTGATCGACCGCTCCTGGCCGATGGCCAGCGGCGTCACGGACTCGGGAAAGACGACTGTGTCCTTCAGCGGCAGGACAGGCAGGGTTGCCGGGAATGTCAGCTCCTCGGTCGGCTCCTCGACGAGCGCGTCGTTCAGCGCTTCGCTCATGAGGATGTCACCACGATCGAGATGCGCTCCGCCGGCGCCGGCTTCGGCGCGATCGGCAGCTTGATGGTGAGAAACCCGCGCTCGTAGGTCGCGGTCGCTTGCTCCGGATCGACGTCGACAGCCAGTGTCACTTGACGTTGAAACGGGCCGTACTCGATCTCGAGCTGTTGGTACTGCCCGTGATCCTTGGGTCGCTGCCGCTCACCGGCGATCAGGAGTGCCTGCGGCGAGGCGATCAGCTTGACCTCGCCCGGGTCGACTCCTGGAAGCTCGACGACGATGGTGAGCGACGGGCGGATCCTCGGTCCGGTAGACGTCCACCTCCGGCCGATAACCTCGGCGCATTCCCCGCGAGAAGGGAAAAACCTCCCAGAGATCGGCGAAGAGCTGCTCGATCTCCTCGGCAGCGAGCCCCATGTCGCGTCGTCGCTTCTCCATGGCCTCAGAGTACCCCGGCAGAGCGGGATCCAGACGTGGCACGCCCGCCCGGGCCGCGTTCGAGCCCGCAGGCCACTAGCATCGCGTCCGCCATGAAGGGAGTCGTGCTAGCCGGCGGGGGACCGGTTCGCGTCTGCGATCCACTGACGCGGATCACGACAAGCACCTGCTGCCCGTCTACGACCGGCCGATGGTGATGTATGCCATCGACGCTCTG
>CAWKEV010000033.1:0-15543 GCA_963848725.1 uncultured Actinomycetes bacterium
TGTGCTGACCCGTGCCTTCGCCGAGCGCATCGGCAGGCTCTCGCCGCGAAACTCGACCCGCGCGTCGAGCTCGGCATTCTGTAGGGCGTCCACGAGCGGTGCGACTTTCGAGAACACGACGCTCGACTCGCACGCTTTGCGAAGCCGATGGAGGCGCTCCCGTCCGAGTCCACCCGGTTCGGCCTCTTCGCTACGGCGTAGCGCGTCCAGCTGCTGGTCTGTGAAGAGGTGGGCGTAGCTTGCAGCGATGCCTGCTTGCTCGGAGACCTCCTTGGTGCCTGCCCGCACAGCCCGCGTTTCTTCTCCGCTCTCGTAGTAGTAGGAGCGCAGTTGGGACTCGAAAGCGTCCGGAGCATGAACGGTTTCAACCGTTTGCACTATGAGACCTCCTTGATCCTGGAGACGAGCTCGGCGGCGAGCGCGTTCGGTATCACGATGCTCAAGCTGTATTGCTCGATCCGCCAGCTGCCGTCTCGAAGCTGCAGGACACCCGTCCCACGACACTCCCCGTACCACACGTTGTGAAGCCGCTCGTCGAACCACGCGATCCGGCCGTCGAGCGAGACGTCGAACGTACGGCTCTCGGCCCTATACGTCCAGCCTTCCCCGCGGGAGAAATTGCGATGCACGAACGCGCGGAACTCGTCACCACTCCAGCGCTCGTCGGGATCCGTGCCCAGGAAGACGGCATCCGGCGCTAGACATGCGAGATAGCGCTCCTCGTCTGCAGCGGCAGCTGCTGCGTGGAAATCGTCCAAGACGGCTTCCAGCTGGGCCATCTCGAGTGGCTGTGCTTGCAAGGGATCCGGCCCGGTCCTACGAGCCTGTTGCCCGCACGCCTGTCGGCGAGAACGCGGAGAGGCGCGCGCTGACGACCTGCTCCGCTGCCTCTGCGCTCGACGGGTGACCCGTGACGGCAGCGAGGAAGTCCTCTCGGTCGAGCGCATAGAGGACGACGGAGGTGCTCGCTCTCACCGTTGCGGTCCGAGGAAGATCTCGGAGGAGGGCGATCTCTCCGAAGTAGTCGCCGGGGGCGAGGCTCGAGACCGAGCTGCCTTCTGAGCTCACCTCGAGTGTGCCCTCGGCCACGAGATAAAAGCGATCGCCGGTGTCGCCCTCTGCCACGATGACCGTCCCGGGTTCGAAGCGAAGTGGGGTCAGCCGACTCGCGAGATGCTCGAGCGTCGTACCCGAGAGTGGAGCGAAAATGGCGGTCCGGCCGAGGAGCCTCAGTTCGTCCGGCTTGGGAGGTGCGGCCGCGGCGTCGATTCCAGCGAGGCGGGGTGCAAGGACGAGGGTGACGACGACCAGGAAGCCCCCGATGGCGATGAGCGCACCGTCTGTTCCGAGCCAGTCGATCAGAGGCGGGGCGACGATCGCACCGATCGCGATCGCTCCGTAGAAGACCATTTGAACCACCCCGAACACGCGCGCCAGGACATCTTCGGGAACTGCGCGTTGCAAGATCGTGAGCCCTGCGACGTCTACGAGGGAGCTTCCGGCACCCACGACTCCGAGCAGAAGGAGCGCGGCGAGTGTGTGAGACCACAGGCCCAGGATCACCAGCGGGGCGCCGACGAGGACGACGCCGGCGATGAAGGCGAGGCTGAGCCTTCCGGCGCCTGTGAGCCCAAGCGCGACAAGCGCGCCGATCACCGCTCCTACCCCAAGTGCGGAGTTCAGGTAGCCGACCCCTGCGTTTCCGAGGTCGAGAACATCGATGGCGAGAACGACGGTGCAGACCGAGAGAGCCCCGAAGAGGAAGGTCTGGGCAGCCAAGAGGCTCATCAGCACTCGCAATGACGAGACCCGCCCGATCGTGCGGAATCCTGCGAGGGCTTCCGAGAGGAGTGTCGAGGCCTCCATCTCAGCGCGGGGCGCCGTCTCCGGACCGGCGATTTGCCGCAGGAAGAGCGCCGAAACCACGAGCATGGCCACCGTGATCGCAACGACGACGCCGGTCTGAGTGACTGCCAGTAGCACACCTGCGAGGGCAGGCCCGCCGAAGAGGGCAATGCTCTCGAACGTACTCGCGACGGCGTTCGCGGCGGTCAACTCAGCCGGCGTCCGCGCGAGTCCCGGGGTCAGTGCTGCCTGCGCCGAGCGGAATGGAATGGCCGAGATGGTTCCTGCAATCGCGAGGATGTAGACGATCACCGAGCTGACGTCGAGCAGGATCGCAAGCGCAGCGGCTCCGATGACTACGACGCGCACGAGTACCGACCCGAGTAGGACGGCCTCGCGCCGATACCTGTCCGCGAGGAGGCCGGCAAACGGCGCGATGGCTCCGGCCAACACGAAGCGGAGGAGGATGATCAGCCCGACCGCTTGGGCGCCGCCCGCTCCGAAGGCGTAGATCGAGATAGAGACGACGAACGCAGACTGGCCCACGACAGCCATGGCCCACGCAAGCTCGAGATACTTCAGACCGGGGTTCGCAAAGACCGAGCGAAACGCGCTCGCGGACTCCGAGATGTGCTGCATGGGGCTTGGCACCGCGACAGCATTTCATGCCCCCTTGCCAAATTGAAGTCGCTGAGGGAAGAATTCAGGCGGATCGAGCGTCTTGTTGACGAGTGTTCCCTACAAGGAGGAAGACAGTGTCCGACCAGGAGACCCGCACCGAGGAGCCAGACGTCGAGGCTCACGGCCCAGGCCCGAACACCGAAGGCCCCGGCCCGAACACCGAAGGCCCGGACGTCGAGGCTCATGGCCCCGGTCCCAACACCGAGGGCCCCGGCCCCAACACCGAAGGCCCCGGCCCCAACACGGAGTAGCGTCGGACGATCTCGAGGCCCGGGCGGGATGTACAGCCGCCCGGGCCTTTTCTATGGACCGGGCTCTTTTCTATGGACTTGCCGGGCGGCCGAGCGTGTCCGTCAGGTCTCGCAGGAGCCGGAGCCCCGCGTCGCGGCGGCGGCCCTCGAGCGCGTCGACGGACGCCGCGAGCGCGGAGACGACGCCGAGCTCGCCCTCGCCGTCCGCGAGCAGGCGCTCTGCATGACGTGCCTTGAGCAGGAGGTCCACCGCGATCGCGGCCTGGTTCGCGAAGAGGCCTAGGAGCTCCATCTCCTGCAGGCTGAAGTGAGACTTCTCCGGCCGGTCGAGCACCTCTAGCACGCCGAGCGCCGCCTCGTCGTGGAGGAGCGGCGCCGCCATGAGCCCGCTCGGGACGTAGCCCGTGTCCTCGGCGACGTCGCCGGCAAAGCGCGGATCCTTGCGGACGTCCTCGAGGACGAGCGGGGTTCGCGTCTGCAGCACCCAGCCGGCGATGCCCTTGCCGGCCGGGAAGCGCATGCCGAGAAGGTTCTCCTCGCCCTCGCCGACGACGGCCGCGAAGACGAGCTCCTCCGTCTCCTCGTCGAGCAGCAGGATCGAGGACGCGCGGGCGCCGAAGATGGAGCGGGCGACCTCGACGATCGCCGCCAGCAGAGCACGAAACTGATCCTCGGCGCCGACGACCCCGGCCGCGACCGCCGCCTGCAGCTCTCCCTTGTCGGTCATGTGCCACCCCCCACGTTGTTCGCCGTCAGGTAGAGGACGTTCTTGAGCTGGAACGGCGTCAGCTCGGGGTGCTTGGAGAGGACGAGGGCGCAGATCCCCGCCATGTGCGGCGTCGCGAAGCTGTTCCCGGAGACGGTGATCGACTGCCCGCCGAGCCAGGCGACCTCGACGTTCACACCCCGCCCGAAGAACTCGACCGGCGGAGAGGGGTTGTAGAAGAAGGTGAGCGCGTCCGGCTCCTCGTGGCTCCCGACCGAGATCACCGACGAGAACTTCCACGGGTAGCTCTCGACCGGCATGTTGTGGGCCGACGCGACGAGCACGGTCCGGCGGAAGTAGGCGCTGTCGGCGAGCTCGTGGAGGACCCCGGCGAACGGCTTCTTCGTCGTCGAGAGGCTCATGTTGATGACGTCGAAGCCCTGCTCGACCGCGTACCGCAGCCCGGCGAGGAGGACGCCGCCCGACCCGGTCCACCCGGCGCCGAGGACACGGACGCTCGAGATCGCGCACCCGGGTGCGAGCGAGCGCACCACCCCTGCGCAGGCGGTGCCGTGCCCGCAGAGGTCGCCTTCGGTGTCCTCCTCGACGATCGTGTTCTCGTCCTCGTCGAGCGCGATGGTTACCGCGGACTCGAGCTCGCCGACGAGCGGATGTCCCCGCTCGATCCCGGAGTCGAGGATGCACACGCGAGCGCCCTCGCCCGTCGCGTCGCCCCAGGCCCACTCGCGGGTGACGCGCTCCGGCCATTCGAGAGGGAGCGCGATCCGGTCGACCGCGTCTTTCGGAAGGCTCCAGGCGGGAAGCGACTCGCCGGTGTATCCGGCAGCGTGCGCGGAGACGTCGGTGGTCACGCGCGTGATGCTAGTTCGCGCGCGGCGTCAGCTCTGGGCGAGACGCTGCTCGAGCTCCGGGAGAAAGCGGCCGTCGGGTTCGTAGCCCTCGCGCGCGAGCGCAGCGTCGAGGTCGGCGACGAGCGCCTCGCGGAAGGCGGCATCCGCTTCGGCCCGTGCGACGATCTCGTCGAACGAGCGCCGTGCGGCCGGAAGCTCCTGGGCCGCGCCCACCCAACCGGCAGGCGCGGGCCGCAACAAGCGCAGGAGCTCCCCAAGGCGTTCTTCGTCGTAGCGGCTCATCTACTCCCCAGACCGTTCAGAGGGCTCGCTTCTTCCCTCGAGCTCGACCCGCAACTTTCCGAGACAGCGGGCGATGCGGCTCGCGATCGTGCCGGAGGGTATGTCGAGCTCGGCCGAGATCGTGCGGTAGCTCTGGTCCTGTGCGAAGAAGCGGTCGAGCATGTCCTGGCACGTGTCGGAGAGGTGAAGGAGAGCCTCGCGAACCGCGAATGCCTCGTCGATCTCTTCGAGCCGCGCCTCGCGATCGGCGGCGATCGGCTCGGCCTCGGGCTGCTCGCGCGCCCGGGAGGCGAGTGTGTCGATGCACAGGCGTCGCGTGAGCTGCGCGATCCACGGGCGCACCGCGCTCTCGTCCCGCAGTGTGTGGAGGTTCGTGTAGATGCGCGTGAAGACGTCCTGGAAGACGTCCTCGGCGTCCTCGGCGCGAAGGCGGAACCCGCGCAGGCAGATCGTGGTGACATAGCGTGAGAAGCGGTCGACGAGGGCGTTCCACGCCGTTTCGTCCCCCGCCTTGCAGCGACGGACGAGCTCGGCGTCGGTGAGCGACTCCAGGTGGCTCACGGCCACGTCCTCAGCGCACCGACCCCGAGGACTCTGCTCGCCGACTCGGCCGCGGCCCGCTCGCAGTCACGCGCCCGCCGGAGGCGAGGGTCGTCCTCGGGGACTCCGAGGTTGATCTCCACGAGATGTGACGCGGCTCGCGCGGCTCCGGCGGAGAGCGCCGCCGCCGAGGCGGCGTCCGCCCGGTGCGCACCGTCGCCTCGCTCGGCCGTGAGTGCGGCGAGCGCTGCCGCGTCCGCCGCGAGCTCAGCGATCTCGAGCGGGACGGCCGCCGCGCGCTCGAGCTTCTGCGCGAGCGCGAAGTTCCGCCGCTCGGCGTCGCTACCGTCCGCTCCTCGGAGAGCGGAGACGGCGTCCTGCCACGCCTCGGCATCGCTGCGTGCGAGCGGTGCGACGTGCTCGAGGATCGCGAGCGCCTGTGCCGCGACGCCACCTGCCTCCTCCCACGAGTCGCTCGACGCGCGGGCGACCATCGCGACGAGACCTGCGGAGACGGCCACCGTCAGCGCGGCCGCGGATCCGCCACCCGGCGCGTCGCCGTCGGCGAGGCGGGCGAGGAACTGCTCGATCCGCAGCTCGAGATAGTTCTCCGTACTCAACGCAGGACGAGTCTACGGCGCTGCCCTCGGTGGTCACTGCCTTTGGCGCTTCGAACGCGGCTCCTAGACTGGGTGCCATGCCGCTGTACCTGACCGAGGACGACGTCGCGGCGCTGCTCGGGCCCGAGGATGCAGTCGAGGCGGTCGAGGCGTGCTTCCGGCGGATGGCGGGCGGCGAGGTCGAGATCGCGCCGCGCCGACGGCTTCGGCTCCCCGCCGGAGCGCTCGCGGACATGGCCGCGTCCGATCTCGGCCTCGGCCTCGCCGGGGGGAAGCTCTACGCGGCCTCGGCCGAGGGCGCGACCTTCGTCGTCTGCCTGTTCGACGCGGTGAGCACGGAGCTCGTGGCCGTGATCGAGGCTGACCATCTGGGGCGCCTACGAACCGGCGCAGCGAGCGGCGTCGCGGCACGCCACCTGGCCAAGGCGGACGCTCGTTCGCTCGGCGTCATCGGCTGCGGCACGCAGGCCGAGACGCAGGTCGAGTGCATCCGCGCGGCCGTCCCGTCCATCGAACGGGTGGTCGCGTACTGCCGGACGTCCGAGCGGCTCGAGGACTTCTGTCGGAAGGTCGGCGCCGAGCCGGGCGAGAGCCACAACGATGCCGGAGGCCAGGACATCGTCGTAACGATCACGACCTCCCGCGACCCTGTTCTCCGTGGAGAATGGCTCCAGCCCGGCGCGCTCGTCGTCGCGGCGGGCGCAAACGTCGTGAGCCGCCGCGAGCTCGACAACGCCGTGCTCGAGCGCGCGAGCTTCGTGTGCTGCGACCTGCTCGAGGACGCTCGGCTCGAGTCGGGCGACCTCGTCGAGCCGGTAGCGGCGGGCGTCCTCGACTGGCTCGAGGTGCACGAGCTGCACGAGGTGGTCTCGGGCGAGCTCGCGGGCCGACAGTCGCAGGACGACATCGTCGTCTTCAAGTCGAACGGGATCGCCGCCTGGGACCTCGCCGTCGGCGCCGAGGCGCTGGCGCGCGCTCGGGAGCGGGGGGTGGGGACGAACGTCTAGCTCGGTGAGCCGGTGTCGAGCGCCGTACGTGCGGACTCCCGGGCGTCGCCCGAGATCGCCCTGATGATCTCCGGGCTGTCGAGCAGGCGCCTCTGCTGCTCGGTCGAGAGGCGATTCTGGACGTACCGATCCTGGAGGATCTCGTCGAGCGCGCGCCCACGGCCGTGCTCGCGGATGACGTACATCTCCACCCGTTCCTCGGAGGAGCTCTTCTGGAAGAGGAACGAGAAGAGGTTCTTGAACACCGCCACCCGGCGCGATTGTATCCCCGGCAGATGAGACGGAGCTCACGTGAAGGGCGGTACGCGGAGCGCGCGCTCGCGGGCGTCGACGACGTCGGGGAGGAGGAGCGGATCCTCATCTGGATCGAGCGCCGGCCCGGCGCGGTCTGGGTCGTCGGACGCGCGGTCAACCCGCACCTTCGCGAGTCGGACGAGACCCGGCCCGAGGACGTCGTCTTCGAGGGCTTCGAGCTCGGGGACGCGCTCGACCGCGCGAACGACGCGCTCGAGGACGATGTGAGCGTCCTCGAGGCGGACGGTCTTCCGGCGGACGCGAAGCCGTTCACGAGGAAGGAGATCCTGCCCCTGCTCGAGCGCTGGTTCTTCAATCGCTGAGGTCGCTCGGCGCCGAGCGGTCTCGGCGGTTGTCGGGCTCGACTCGATGCACTCGTTGCTAGCGTCAGCGCCCTCGTGAAGATCCGCCTCGGACACAGCCCGGACCCGGACGACGCGTTCATGTTCTGGGCGCTGACAACCGACCTCGTGGAGACGCGCGGACTCGAGTTCGAGCACGTCCTCGGAGACATCCAGACGCTGAACCAGTGGGCGCGGGCGGCGCGTCTCGAGGTGACGGCGATCTCGCTGGCCGCGTACCCGTTCGTGCAGGAGGACTACGCGCTGCTCCCGCACGGCGCCAGCATCGGCTCTGGATACGGCCCGATCGTCGTCGCGCGCGAGCCGCTGTCGGTGTCCGACCTCACCGAATACGAGATCGTCGTGCCGGGGACGATGACGACGTCGTTCCTGACGCTCGGCTTCGTGCTCGGGTCGTTCCGGCATCGCGAGCTCCCGTTCGACGAGATCCCGGAGGAGATCGCCTCGGGCCGTGCGGATGTCGGGCTCCTGATCCATGAGGGACAGCTCACGTTCGAGAGCTACGGGCTCGTCAAGGTGCTCGACCTCGGCGAGTGGTGGCTGCTCGAGACGGGTCTGCCGCTTCCGCTCGGCGTGAACGTAGCGCGTCGCGATCTCGGCGAGCGGACGCTCGGTGTCGTGTCGGAGGTCCTCGGCGAGTCGATCCAGCAGGGCCTCGACCATCGCGCGGAGGCGCTCGAGTACGCACTCCAGTTCGGTCGCGGGATCGACGCCGCCGTCGCGGACCGCTTCGTCTCGATGTACGTCAACGAGCTGACGCAGGACTACGGCGACGAGGGCCGCAAGGCGGTCACCGAGCTGCTCCGTCGCGGCGAGGCCGCCGCTGCATTCCCGGCGCCGGTCCGGATCGACTTCATCGGCTAGCCGGGAACTAAGATCGCGCGGTGCCTCGCGCCGTCATCCTGTCCGCGGTCCGGACGCCCATCGGCCGCTACGGCGGCGCTCTCTCGAAGGTGCGCCCGGACGACCTCGCGGCGATCGCCGTGAGCGCCGCGGTCGAGCGGGCGGGGATCGACCCGGAGGCGATCGACGACGTCTACCTCGGTTGCGCGAACCAGGCCGGCGAGGACAACCGCAACGTGGCGCGCATGGCCGTCCTGCTCGCCGGGCTGCCGGAGTCCGTGCCCGGCGTCACCCTGAACCGCCTCTGCGCCTCCGGCCTCTCCGCGGTCGTCTCCGCGTCGCAGGCGATCGTCGCGGGGGACGTCGAGATCGCGGTCGCGGGCGGTGTCGAGTCGATGAGCCGCGCTCCGCTCGTCATCGGGAAGCCGGACGCCGCCTTCCCGCGCGGGAACCAGACCGCGTGGGACTCGACGCTCGGCTGGCGCTTCCCGAACCCGCGGCTCGAGGAGTTGTTCCCGCTCGAGTCGATGGGCGAGACGGGCGAGAACGTGGCTGAGCGCTTGGGCGTCTCGCGTGAGGACCAGGACGCGTTCGCCCTCCGCTCGCAGCGGCGCTGGGCCGACGCGCAGGCGGCGGGGCGCTTCGCGGACGAGCTCGTGCCCGTGGGCGAAGTCGAGGAGGATGAGCATCCGCGACCCACGACCTCGGCGGAGGCTCTCGCGGGGCTTAAGCCTGCGTTCCGCGCGAACGGCACCGTCACAGCGGGGAACTCGAGCGGCATCAACGACGGCGCGGCCGCTCTCGTCGTGGCGAGTGAGGAGAAGGCGCGCGAGCTCGGGATCGAGCCGCTCGGCGCCTTCGTCGGAAGCGCGTCGGCGGGAGTCGACCCGCGCGTCATGGGCATCGGGCCGATCCCGGCGGTCCGGAAGCTCCTCGAGCGGACGGGCGTGTCGGTCGCGGATGTGGACCTCGTCGAGCTAAACGAGGCGTTCGCCTCGCAGAGCCTCGTGGTCGTCCGCGAGCTTGGGCTGGACGAGGAGCGCGTGAACGTGAACGGCGGAGCGATCGCGCTCGGGCACCCTCTCGGGATGAGCGGCGCGCGCCTCGTCGTCTCGTTGCTCCACGAGCTGCGGCGTCGCGGCGGGCGGTACGGGCTCGCGACGCTCTGCGTCGGCGTGGGCCAGGGCGTCGCGGCGCTCTTCGAGCGCTCCTAGGTGAAGACACGCTCGCGCCGCGGGCGAATCCAGACCGTCTGACCCCGCCAGAGCTCGAGCTCCTCGTAGCGGTCGCGCGTGAGCAGTGCGACGATCTCGGAGCCGGCCGAGTCGTGGAGCTCCACCTTCGTGTCGCGCCCGAGGACCGAGGCGCGCACGATCATCGCCTCGACCGCGTCTCCTGCGGGCTCCGCCAGGAGCTCGAGGTCGTGCGGCCGCACGAGCTTGCCGCCGACGAGGTTCGCGTCGCCGACGAAGGTCATGACGAACTCGCTCGCCGGCTCGTCGTAGAGCTGGCGCGGCGGGCCGACCTGCTCGAGCCGGCCGTGGTTGAGGACTGCGATCTGGTCGGAGATCTCCATCGCCTCCTCCTGGTCGTGGGTGACGAAGACCGTCGTCACGTGAACGGCGTCGTGCAGGCGCCGAAGCCACTCGCGAAGCTCCGCACGGACGCGCGCGTCGAGGGCGCCGAAGGGCTCGTCGAGGAGGAGCACCCGCGGCTCGGGGGCGAGTGCGCGGGCGAGCGCCATTCGCTGGCGCTGGCCGCCCGAGAGCTGCGCCGGGTAGCGGTCGCCGAACCCTTGGAGCTGCACCAGGCCGAGGAGCTCGTCCACGCGCTCGCGGATCTCCGCCCTCGGACGGCGCCTGACCCGAAGGCCGAACGCGACGTTCTCCCGCACCGTCATGTGCTTGAACGCGGCGTAGTGCTGGAACACGAAGCCGACCCCGCGCTTCTGCGGGGCGAGAGCGGTCGCATCCCGTCCGGAGAGCATGATCTCGCCGGCGTCGGGCCACTCGAGCCCGGCGACGATCCTGAGCAGCGTCGACTTTCCCGATCCACTCGGCCCGAGGAGCGCCGTGAGCGAGCCGCTCTCGACGTCGAGCGAGACGTCGTCGAGCGCCGCGAAGTCGCCGAAGCGCTTGGAGACGTTGCGGACGAGGATGGACATCAGGCTGCTTCCTCCTTCGGTCTGATCGCGGTCATCGCGACGAGGACGAGGATCGCCAAGAGGGCGAGGACGATCGAGATCGCGTACGCGCCGGCCAGGTTGAACTGCTCGTACTGCTCCTCGACGCGAAGCGTCGCCGTCTCGGTCTGCCCCTGGATGCGCCCGGAGACGACGGCAACTGCGCCGTACTCGCCGAGGCAGCGCGCGGTCGTGAGGATCACGCCGTAGATCACGGCCCAGCGGATGGAGGGGAGCGTGATGCGCCGGAAGGTCTGAAGGCTCCCGGCGCCGAGCGTTCGTGCCGCCTGCTCCTGCTCGTCGCCGATCTCGCGAAGCGTGGGGACGACCTCGCGGGCGACGAACGGAAGCGAGACGAAGATGGTCGCGACGACCATCGCCGGGAGCGCGAACAGGAACTGGATGTCGTGGTCTTGGAACCAGCCTCCGAACCAGCCGTTGCGTCCGTAGAGGAGGAACATCGACAGGCCGACGACGACTGGCGAGAGCGCGAGCGGCAGGTCGACGAACGCGTTCAGGAGCCCCTTGCCCGGGAACCGCCGCCGGACGATCACGAGCGCGCAGACGATTCCGAAGACGGCGTTGACCGGCACGGCGATCGCCGTGATCAGGAGCGTGAGCTCGAACGCGTGGATCGTGTCGGGCTCGGTCAGCGCGTCCCACGCGGGCGCGAAGCCGTGCTCGAAGGTGCGCCAGAAGACGACCGCGAGCGGCCCGAGGAGGATCAGCGCGAGGTACGCGAGCGCGACCGAGCGGAGGCCCAACCCGGCGAAGCGCGGCCTACGCACGCTCGTGCCTCGTCGCGAGGTGGCGGATGGCGCCGATCGAGAGCAGGAGCACGAACGAGAGCGCGAGGAGCACGACGGCGACGCCTGCCGCCGCCGCCGTGTCCCCGCTCTCGATGCGGCCGAACACGTACACCGACGACACCTCCGTCTTGAACGGGAGGTTGCCGGTGATGATCACGAGCGCGCCGAACTCCCCGATCGCCTTGGCGAGCGCGAGCGCCATGCCCGAGAGGAGGCCCGGAAGGATGTTCGGGAAGACGATGCGGCGGAAGACGGTCGCTTCGGAGGCTCCGAGCGAGCGCGCCGCCTCCTCCACCTCCGGGTCGAGCTCCTGCAGCACCGGCTGGACGGTGCGGACGACGAACGGGAGCGTCACGAACATCATCGCGAGGACGACCGCGGCGCGGGTGTACGCGACGTCGATCCCGACCGGCGACTTCGGGCCGTAGAGCGCGAGGAGGGTCAGCCCGGCGACGATCGTGGGCAGCGCGAACGGGAGGTCGATGATCGCGTTGACGAACGTCTTCCCGCGGAACTCGTCCCGCACGAGCACCCAGGCGGTGATCGTCCCGAGCACGGCGTTGAGGAGAGCGACCGCGATCGACGCGCCGAGCGTGAGCTTCAGCGCAGCGACCGCCTCTGGACTCGAGATCGCGTCCCGGAAGGACTGCGTCCCCTCGCTTCGCGCCTCCCACAGGAGCGCCGCGATCGGCAGCCCGACGAGGACGAGGAGAAAGGTCGTGACGAAGCCCAGGGACAGGGCGGTCGTCGAGCGGTCCCTCGCGAGCCGAGCGCGCCGCGGCGAGACGACCGCGACGGTCGCTGCGCTAGCCGGTGACACCGCCGACCTGGCGCTCGATCCGAGCGACGATCCCGGTCTTCGGATCGAAGAAGCGCGTTTGCACCTTGTCCCAGCCGCCGAGCCCGAGCTGGTCGATCGTGAACTGGCCGGGCCGGACCGGGAAGCGTTTCCGGTTCTTCGCGAGCACCTTCGGGACGACCGGCCGGTAGCCCCAGTCCGCGAAGACCTGCTGGGCGGCGGGAGTCCGCAGGAAGCGAAGGAACTGGTTCGCCGTCGCGGCATCGCGGGCGGTCTTCGTCACCGCGATCGGGTTCTCGATCAGGATCGTCGTCTTCGGGATCACGTACGGGAGGCTCTGGCCCTTCTTCGTGGCGCCGATCGCCTCGTTCTCGTACGAGAGGAGGACGTCGCCCTTGCCCGAGAGGAAGGTGTTCACCGAGTCGCGCGCGCTCTTGTCCTGGACGACGACGTTCTGGAAGAGCCGGAGCAGATTCCGCTGCGCCTGCTGGTCCGTCTTCCCCTGCTTGCGCCAGGAGCCGTATGCGGCCATCACGTTCCAGCGCGCGCCGCCGGAGGTGAACGGGTTCGGCGTCACCACCTGGACGCCGGGGCGGAGGAGGTCGTTCCAGGTCTTGATGTGCTTCGGATTCCCGGGTCGGACGGCGAAGACGACGACCGAGTCCGTGACGATTCCCTTGTACGACTGCTTCTTCCAGTTCGGGTTGACGATCCCCGCGCGCACGAGCTGGTCCATGTCGGGAGCGAGGGAGAGCTCGACGACGTCCGCGTTCAGGCCGGCGATGAGCGCGCGCGCCTGATCCCCCGACGCGCCGTACGACTGCGTGAACGAGACGCCGTCGCCGACGGGCGTCTTCTGAAACAGCGGGATGAGCGCGGCGTACGCGTCGCGCGGCGTCGAGTAGGCGACGAGGCTGAGCTGCGTCCCCGCGCCGCGCGCGGCGGCGAGCGGGGTGAGGACGGCTGCGACGGCGATCGCGCCGAGCGCGAGAGCGAAGTGACGACTGCGCATGGCTCGGGCTACTCCCTTCGATCGGGGGCTCTGGTTACTCTCCATTGCTGACAAGACTAGTAAACATAGTTGGAGAATTCGACAGGGTAGGGATGCATGCGCTCTCATGTCAAGCGCAAGCGAGTGAGGAGGTCTGAGGCAGATGTGGGTTTCGCGGCGAACGGACTACGCGACGAGGGCGGTGCTCGCGCTCACGCTCGAGGACGGGGGTCCTCTGAAGCTGGAGGAGCTCGCTCGGCGGACGGCGGTGCCGCAATCGGTGCTCGAGCAGGTGATGCCCACGATGCGGACCGCGGGGATCGTGCGCTCGGAACGCGGGCCCTCGGGCGGCTACCGCCTCAACAAGAAGCCCGACGAGATCACGCTCGAGCGGATCGTGCGTGTCTTCCAAGGGCCGCTCGCGCCGATCAGCTGCGCGACCCGACACAACCCCGAGCCGTGCCCGATGACGATCGGCTGCTCGCTGAGGGGGGTCTGGGAGGAGGTTCGGGACGCGACGATCACGCTTCTCGGAGGCGTCACGTTCGCCGACCTGGCCTCACGCGCGGGCGGTCCGTGGCTCGACCCCTCGCTTCTCGCGGGAACGGCGCAGAACGCAGGAGGCGGCGGGTAGATTCACGCTGTGGCCGTCGCGACCGAGCGGGAGTACGGGCTCTTCATCGGCGGGGAGCAGGTCGAGGCGGCCTCCGGCGAGCTCCGCGAGCTCGTCGAGCCGGCGACCGGAGAGCCGCTCGTCCGCGCGGCGATGGCGGGCGAGTCCGACGTCGACCGCGCGGTCGCCGCGGCTCGCGAAGCGCTCGACGGTGCGTGGGGCAAGACCCCGGCGACCGAGCGCTCGCGGCTCCTGCACGCGCTCGCCGACGCGATCGCGGCGAACCGCGCCGAGCTCGCCGAGCTCGAGACCCGCAACGTCGGCAAGGCGATCTCGTCCGTCAAGGCCGAGCTCTTCCAGGCGGTCGAGAACTTCCGCTTCTACGGCTCTGCGATCGCGACCATCGGCGGTCGCTCGAATCCGATCGGGGGCTCGCTCCTCTTCTACTCCCTGAAGGAGCCGGTCGGCGTCGCCGCGCAGATCGTCCCCTGGAACTACCCGCTGATGATGTCGACCTGGAAGCTCGCGCCGGCGCTCGCCGCGGGCTGCTCGGTCGTGTTGAAGCCCGATCCCCAGACGCCGCTGACCGCGATCCGGCTCGCGGAGCTCGCGGCCGAGGTCGGCTTCCCGGCCGGGACGATCAACGTCGTCCCCGGCGACGGGCCGACGACCGGGGCGTACCTCGTCCGGCATCCGGGCGTCGACAAGGTCGCGTTCACCGGCTCGACGAGGACGGGCGGCGAGATCATGCGACTCGCCTCGGAGCCGCTGAAACGGGTGACGCTCGAGCTCGGCGGGAAGAGCCCGAACCTCGTGTTCGCCGACGCGGATCTCGCGAGCGCGATACCGAGCTCAGCGTGGGCCATCTTCTACGCGGCCGGCCAGAGCTGCGAGGCGCGGTCGCGGCTGCTCGTCGAGAAGCCGCTGTACGACGAGGTCGTCTCGAAGCTGGGTGACTTCGCGAGCGCGATCGCCGTCGGCGATCCGCTCGACCCGGAGACGCAGATGGGTTCGCTCATCTCGATGGCGCACCGCGACAAGGTGCACGGCTTCGTCGAGCGCGGAGCGGGCGCGGGCGCAGAAGTGGTCACCGGAGGCGCGGTCCCCGACGGAGCCGGCGCCTTCTACCCTCCGACCGTGGTCGCAGCCGAGAACGCCGCGGAGATCGCGCAGGAGGAGGTCTTCGGCCCGGTCGTGACGGTGATCCCGTTCGAGGACGAGGCGGATGCGATCCGGATCGCGAACGACGTCCGCTACGGGCTCATGGCGACGGTGTGGACCGGCGACCCCGCCCGGGGGCATCGGATCGCCGCGAGGCTCAAGGCCGGCACGGTCGGGATCAACATGCCGTACACGGCCTTCCCCGGCGTCCCGTTCGGCGGCTACAAGCAGTCCGGCTTCGGGCGGGAGCTCGGGCTCGAGACGCTCGAGCTCTACCTCGAGACGAAGAGCGTGATCGTCTCCACCGGCTCGCGTCCGATCAACCCGTTCGGGCTCTGAGGGCGCCTGCGGTGCACACCGGGATGCTCGGCGCCATCGGCGGGACTCCGCTCGTCCGTCTCGAGCGGCTCGTCGAGCCCGGCACGGCGGAGGTGTGGGTGAAGGTCGAGTCCACGAATCCGACGGGCTCGTACAAGGACCGGATGGCGCTCGCGATGATCGAGAGCGCGGAGCGCGACGGGCGGCTCCGTCCGGGACAGACCGTCGTCGAGTACACCGGCGGCAGCACGGGCACCTCGCTCGCGTACGTCTGCGCGCTCAAGGGCTATCCACTGCGGATCGTCTCCTCGGACGCGTTCGCGCACGAGAAGCTCCGCTCGATGGAAGCCTTCGGCGCGAAGGTCGA
>CAWKEV010000034.1:0-14848 GCA_963848725.1 uncultured Actinomycetes bacterium
CAAATCGGTCAGCGGCGTAGCGAGTGTTGGTATCGGCGCAACGCACGCCGTGACAATCGAAGGTCCAACCATGCCCGCGCTGGCACTGTCGGCGGAGTGGCTTGCTCCGTACGGAACGCTCGCGCCGCCGCACTCGTCGTTCGCGGTGAAAGCGCTCGTGACGAAGACGTTTGCCTTCGGACGTGTCCACCTGAACGCGGGCGGTGGGACGTCACGGTGCCAGCCAGCAACAACGGGCTCCGGCGCGGGGTGCGTGCCACCGCCCAAATTTCGTTACACGACTCCGCCGCCGGGGGTCGTTTACTGCGGTGATTCCGGGCAAAGCACCCCGGTCATTCCCGATTTGCCGTGCAACCTGGACCAGCGCGCCCGGGCGTCGACGCATCGTCGAGCCGTTGTCACAGCGCGGTCGCCGCGCCCAGATCGATTCGACGGTCGTGTCGCGCTCCCGGGGCGGGCGCAGCGTCATCACGCTGGGATTCGACCGGACGTTTCCGTTCGCGTCCACGCTCGTCGTCGCGTGCGTCACGCGCGAGCGCTTTTTCGGCCTCTATCCCACCGCCGACCTCACGGCGGAAGTCGGTGCGCGGCGGCAAATGACACCGCGGCTTCTGCTCGATCTCGGCGCCGGACGGCGGCTGCATGGCGCCGCGCAGTTCACCTCGATGAGCCTCGGCGCGACGTACACGCTGGCGGCGCCCATGCGCGTCGGCGTTCGACAGTGAGCGCGTCGAACAGGCGCGCCGCGAAGGCCGCTGCTGCCGGTGTCGCGGCCATTGTCGTGCTCGCGGCGTCGTGTGTGCGCCGCTCATTCGGAGCGGCTACGACCAGACCTACGGGCCGGCGCGAGAGAATTGGGAGTTCCGCGCCCGGTATCCGGCGGTCGACCGACTGTTCAACGCGTTCGATTACGGCCACGCCATCGTTTACGAGCGACTGTTGCAGGGCGACTCGGGATCATCGACCCGTCTCGAGCACGACGAGTTCGACTTCGTCACCGGTACCCTGCTCCGGCATCCTCCCGCGCCCGGGTCGAGCACGCGATCGGCCCTCGATACAGCAATCTCGTTCCCGAGGTCGTCGAGGTGTTCGAGTGGGCGCACATGCTCCACCGTCAGCTCTATGACATTTTTGCCGTACCGGGACTCACGGGGCCGGAGCGCGACCGACGGGTCGAGCGCGCACTCCGCTACTACCGGTCGCGGCCCGATTTGGCGCTCAGCACCCGCCCCAAGAACCGCATCCGCCGTCGCCTGCTCGCTAATGAAGCTGCCGATGCCCTCCGCGGGGATCTTGCGACACGCGTGCCGGTGCTCGGGCGGAGAAATCGCACGATCGCGCGTCGCAACGAGGCACTCGTCGCCAGCGCCCGCGCGGTCGCCGGCAAGCCGGTGTTCGCCGACGCCTCCAAGGACGTGAGCCGAGCGCGGCTTCTCGACCGCACCACCGACCTCGCCCCCTGCGTTATCCACCTCGTCCGCGACTCGCTCGGCTTCGTCGCCTCGAAGAAGCTCCGGGCAGAGAAGATCGCCGCGCTGCCCGCGGGGCGAGGATCGCCAACGCCGCGGGGCACTGGAACCGGCGCGCTGCCCGAGCCGAACGGCTATTTGCAACGCTGCCCCCCGAGCGGCGACTTCGGGTGCGCTACGACCCTCTGCACCGATCCCGAGCGCGAGTTCGGGCGGATCTGCGAGATGCTCGGGCTCGAAGCTTCCGGCCCGTACGAGTTCCTCGCCGGCGACCACCACATCATCGGCAACAGGATGCGGCTGTCGAGCTCGAGCGAGATCATCCTCGACGAACGCTGGCGCTCGATCCTGACCGCCGAGGAAGCCGAGACTGTGCGGCGCTCCACGAGGCGCCACCGGCAGACGTTCAGGGCTACGCCTGAGGTTGCTCCAGGCGACAGCATGCTCGAGATCGCCGCCGGCGATACCGATCGGCTACCCAAACCTGAGTGCGACCAGCCGTCAGGAATGCGGCTTTCCGAAGTCCCGCAGCAGCGCCGGGAGAGTCATCATAATGATCTTTTTGAAGTCGGAGCCAGGGCGAGCGGTTCTCAATGTTAGTAATTGTCCCACTCCACGCGGTCGGCGATCGACGTATTGCCGCGCAATCCCTGAACCTGCGACCAGCCGGTGATCCCCGACTTGACGCGGTGACGATCGGCGTAGCGATAGACCGACTCGTCGAAGAGGCTGACGTAGCTCGGCCGCTCCGGACGCGGCCCGACCAGCGACATGTCGCCGCGCAGGACGTTGAAGAGCTGGGGCAGCTCGTCGAACGAGCTGCGGCGCAGGAACTTGCCGACCCCGGTGCGTCGATCAACCCCTTCGACCCCGCCGGGGGCGGTGTCGACCTCCTCAGGGTCGGTCAGCTGCGCCGCCAACATCTCGGCCTCGGTCGGCTCGCGCATCGTCCGGAACTTCAACAGGTCGAACTCCTTGCCGTCAAGGCCGACCCGCGACTGCCGGAACAGCACCGGTCGCCCGAGCGTCATCCAGGTTGCCAGCGCCGCCGTGATCAGGATCGGAGAGGTGAGCAGGATTCCGAGCCCGGCCAGCACCCGGTCGGAGGCGATACTTGACCGCGTATTGCCAGCCCTGCGGGTCCGTCGGCTGAACCGAGACGATCGGGATGCCGCCGATACGCTCGAGCTCGAGGTGATCGGTCACCCCTTCGAACAACCGCGGCAGGACCGACACCGTGATGCCCCAGTTCTGGCAGCGGCGAAGCAGGTCGAGCTCCGCCTGGTGGGAGCTGGTCGAGAAGCTGACGATCACGTGGGCGATCCGCAGTTCCTCGATCGCCGACTCCAAGCCGGGGCCGAACAGGGCCCTCTGGCCGGTTGACGTCGGCTGTGAGTTCAGGACCGGGATCGTCATCGCATTGACCCCGGTGGCCTCGAGCGGGTCGTCGTCGAGGAACGCCACCGGCTTGAGGCCGAACTCGGGTCGCTGGACGAGCCGCTCCGCGAACTGTCGGCCGACCGCGCCGGCGCCGATGATCAGCGTCCGTTGACCGATGATCCCAGCTCGCCGGCGCCGCATCGTCGACGAGATGGCTGCCGGCCCTTGCGGCGATCACGTACGTCGATGCGAAGATCCAGGCTCGGACCGCCTGCGCGGCGGCGTCGGGGTTGTCGAAGATCAGCACCCGACCGAAGGTCATGCACATCGCGACGATCGCCGTGGCGGCGACGATCGCCCGGGCGTCCTCGAGGAAGTGGGTCGCGAACGACGGCCGGTAGAGACCGAAGTAGACGAGCACGGCCAGGACTGCAACGCAGAAGACCGCCAGCGAGAAGATGTCGGTACGGAGACTGGCGGCGGGAGCGCTCGCCACCGATGCGATCGAGGCGAGGATCAGCATCGCGAAGTCGATCGTGAAGCTGCGAGCGTCGAAGATCGGCGCGAGGGTGTCCTGAGCGCGCCGCTCGCGCCGCCCAGAGAGGAACTGGGGCTGACCGCGGCGTTCGGCGGCGGCCTCGCTGGACGCCCGTCTGATCGGCTGGAAGTTCATCGTTGAGCTGCCTGTCGCATTGCAGATGGTCCTATCGGCGGTCCGACCCGATTCCTCAACTCTCGGGATAGAACGATCCTAAGGCCATCTCCGTTGATCTCCGGCGACCGTTACAGCGCCTCCGAGGTACAAGCGGTCGAATGGCGAGGGAGACATGGATGCGGATCCTGATCCTCAGCCAGCACTTCTTCCCGGAGGTGACGGCCGCACGGTTCAGGATAGTAGCCATTCGTCGCGGCGATGGTTGGTCGGGCACGACGTGGAGTTATCTGCGCCGTCCCCAATCACCCGGGGAATCCTCCAGTCCGGGTACCGCGACGGCGATCGTCCGGGAGCAGATCCATGGGGCGCAGGTCAGTACGCCTGGGTGCGGCCCGCGAAGCCGAAGACGCTACGGACCCGGCTCGGGGTCCTATGGCTCCTGCACCGGCAGGGGCGCTCGCGTCGGCGCGGTCACGAAACGACCGGACGTGGTCCTCGAGCACGTTGCGGCCCGGAGATTGCAGAGCGCGCCCGCCTCGGGAATCTGCGTGAGGCGGGGCAAGGCTCAACTCCAGGTGCCACCGCGGCTGTGCGGCAGCGCCTGGAGCTGAGAAATACCCAAAAACGCGTCGAGCTAGACGGTGTCCTCGCGACGGGCAACCATCCGAGCCAAAGTATGTAACTGAACGAGTAAATGAAGAACAGGATGACCAATTTGATGTTCCGCCGAGCGCGAGCGCCGCCGTGGCGGCCGCGACGATGAAACCGACTTTCATGTTGCACCTCCTGTGAGGTCGGAGCAACGATCCTATCCTGCGTACGTTCGTCTCGATGGCGCGCACACGCATAGAGGCCCGGAGGCCCCCATCTATCGCACGTCGTCTCTCACGACCCGACCGACGCTTGTAACTACCGTCACGACTTGGTGAGATCCGCGTAGACCGCGATCCGTGTAGCAAGCGAGCCTCGACCTATGTGGTCGCCGCGCATGTCTGCGGATCGGGCATGTACCCGGGGTGCCGTTCGACTCGCCGGGAGAGGAGTAACTGATGAAGAGGCCCAGACGGCGGAACCTGCTGGCCAAGAAGCTGTTGCTCGGTCTTGTTGCAGGTGCCTGCCTGCTCGCAGTCGGCGCGATACCGCTGAGTGCGGCGCCGAGCTACACGGATTGATCGACGGCGGTGAATCTCGGGCCGGTCGTGAACTCCGCGGTTGTAACGGGGATGACCGCCGAGGGGGGAATTCTGCTCGCGTTCGGAGCGCACCGTACGCGTTGCTGGGATTTCGCTCAGCAGAGCCGATTAGGAACAGGCGCGAACGGGCGCGAACGTTCGCCGCTGCATCGCACCCAGGAGGTCGCCGGTTCGAGTCCGGCTAGCTCCACTCCAGAGAAGCCCGCACACGCAGGCTTTCGTTCTCTTCAGCCAAGCAATACGTAGTCTAACCAAGCACGCATAGACCTCCATCTCCAGCCCGGCATCCCGGGTTTCGCGATCGTCGGACTCGTCGACCGTGCTTGCCAGGAAGCGAAGCATCGCGTTCGGAGCGGCGTCGTCTCGGCGGAGCTCGAGTGGCCGCTCACACGCCGGATCACGGTCAACCTCGCACCTGCGGCCCTCCGCAAGGAGGGGTCGGGATTCGACCTTCCGATCTCGCTCGCGGTGCTCGCGGCCACGCGCCAAATTCCACCCGAGCGGCTGAGCGGCCATGCCGCGGTGGGGGAGCTCGGGCTCGACGGCCGGATCAGACCCGTGGTCGGCACGCTCGCAGTCGCCGAGGGAGCGCGGCGCACGGGCCTGCAGTTCGTGGTGTGCGCCGCCGAATCGGCACCGGAAGCCGCTCTCGCAGGCGTCGAGCCCGTCCCGGTGCGCACGCTTGCCGAGGCGGTCGCGTACTTTCGCGGGGAGATCGACGCGCCCTCGTTCGAGCCCCTTCCGGCGAACGCGCTCGACCCTTCGGAGACGCCGGACCTCGCGGACGTACGCGGCCAGGAGCGAGCGCGCCGGGCTCTCGAGATCGCGGCGGCCGGTGCGCACAACGTGTTGCTGGCCGGCCCGCCGGGCACGGGGAAGACGATGCTCGCGCGTCGGCTCCCGGGCATCCTCCCGCCGCTCACGCGGCGAGAGGCGCTCGAGGTCACGCGCATCCATTCCGTCTGCGGCCTCCTCCCACCCGAGCGGCCGCTCGTCACCGTGCCGCCGTTCCGGGCGCCGCACCACAGCGCCTCCGTCCCGGCCGTGATCGGAGGCGGTCCGAGCCCGAGGCCGGGCGAGGTCGAGCCTCGCGCATCGAGGCGTGCTTCTGCTCGACGAGCTGCCGGAGTTCCCGCGGCCCGTTCTCGAATCGCTCCGCCAGCCGCTCGAGGACGGTGTCGTCGCCGTCTCGCGGGTCGGCGGACACGCGATCTTTCCCGCGCGGTTCCAGCTGGTCGGGACGATGAACCTGTGCCCCTGCGGCGCGCGCGGGGATCCGGCGGTGGAGTGCGGTTGCACCACGCAACGACTCGCTGCATACCGGGAGAAGCTCTCCCGCGCGCTCCTCGACCGGTTCGACCTGTCCGTCGCGATGCCGCGGCCGCGCGCCGTCGAGCTCGCCGCCCCGCCGGGCGAGTGCTCCGCGCCGGTCCGAGACCGGGTGCTCGCGGCCCGAAGTCGCCTCGACGTCGCCCTCCCCAGGCGCCAGGACGCCGCCTCAGAGCTCCTGTCGCACGCGGTCGACCGTCTGCCGCTCTCCGGGCGTGGCCGCGTCCGGGTCGCTCGCGTTGCGCGGACGATCGCCGCGCTCGCAGGATCGGATGCCGTGGAAGCGGCGCACGTCGCCGAGGCGCTCTCCTACCGGATGCCGGGCGAGCTGCCCACCGCATGAGCTCGACGGCCACGATCTCTCGAATCGGCCGGCGTGACCCGTCGTTTCCCGCGCCCCTGGGAGCGATCCACGATCCGCCGGCCGAGCTCTTCGTACGCGGAAGTGGGGAGCCTGGGGTGCTCGATTTACCGGCCGTCGCGATCGTCGGAGCACGGACGTGCTCGTCGTACGGCCGCTCGGTCACACGTTCGCTGGCGCGTGATCTGGCCGGGGCCGGGCTCGTCGTCGTCAGCGGGATGGCGCGTGGGATCGACGGCGAGGCTCATCGCGGCGCGCTCGAGGCGGACGGCTTCACGGTCGCCGTCCTCGGCTGCGGCATCGACCGCGACTATCCGGCGACGCACTCCGAGCTGGCGCGGCGGATCTGCGAACGGGGGCTCGTCCTCTCCGAGTACGAGCCGGGCATCGAGCCCGCGCCGTGGCGGTTCCCCGCGCGGAACCGGATCATCGCCGGACTCTGTGGGGCGACCGTCGTCGTCGAGGCGCGCGAGCGAAGCGGCGCGCTCATCACCGCCGACTTCGCGCTCGAGGAGGGCCGAGACGTGCTCGCGGTCCCGGGAGAGATCACGTCCGCGCTGTCGGCCGGGACGAACGCGCTGCTCAAGCTCGGCGCCGCGCCCGTGACGCGGGCGCAGGACGTGCTGGAGCTGTACGGCTTCGACGCCGCGGTCAGGAAGGCTCCGACGCTCGGGCGCGACGCAGAAGCGGTGCTCGCTCGCCTGCAGGATGCCTCGCTCACCGTCGACGAGCTCGTCCGCGCTTCGGGGCTCCATCCGAGCGTCGTCGCCGGAGCGCTGACCGAGCTCGAGCTCCTGCGCTGCGTGGCGCTCGAGGACGGCGTGTATCGCGCAGCCGTCTAGGATCGCCGGTCGATGCCCACGAGCTCGTACTGGCTCTCGGAGCCGCACGATCCGCTCGCGTCGGCCCGGATCGAGGGGTCTGCCGACGTCGCCGTGGTCGGCGGGGGCATCACCGGGTGCTCGTGCGCGCTCGCGCTGGCCGAGGCGGGGCTCCGAGTCCGGCTCTTCGAGGCGCGTGAGATCGGGGGCGGCGCGAGCGGACGGAACGGCGGGTTCGCATTGCGGGGTGGGGCCGCCCCGTATCCGGTCCTCGTCGACTCGATCGGTCGCGAGAGCACTGCGGCGCTCTGGCGCTGGACGGAGGATGAGCTACGCGAGCTGGCAGTCCTCGCCGGAGACGCGTTCCGCGTGGTCGGGAGCCTCCGCATCGCAATCGACGCTGAGGAGAGCGCCGAGCTCGAGGAGGAGTTCGAGGCGCTCCGCGCAGACGGGTTCGCGGTCGAGTGGCGGGACGGGCTCGAGGCCGGGCATCTCCGGTATCCGGCCGCCGTCTTTCATCCGCCGGACGGTGCTCTCCAGCCCGCTCGCCTCGTCCGTCGACTCGCGGCGCGAGCCGCGAGTGCGGGAGTCGAGGTCCGAGAGCACGTGCGTGTCTCGGCGCTCGAGGAGACCGGCGCGGAGACCGTCGTCGTCGCGACCGACGGCTACCCGAGCGGGCTCCTGGGCGAGCTCGAGGGGCTGATCGTCCCGACCCGCGGGCAGGTGATCGCGACGGAGCCGATCTCCGAGCTCCTCTTCGAGATCCCGCACTACGGTCGCCATGGGTTCGACTACTGGCATCAGCGCCGCGACGGCCGGATCGTCGCCGGCGGGTTCCGGGACGTCTCGCTCGATTCGGAGTTCACGGCCGACGAGCAGACGACGCCGCTGGTACAGGAGGCGCTCGACGCGTTCGTCGCCTCGCTCGTCGGGCGACCGCTGCGCGTCGACTTCAGGTGGGCGGGAATCTTCGGGCTCGTCTTCGACTTCCTGCCCGTTGTCGGGCGTGTGCCCGGCGTGGACGGTCTCTGGATCGCCGGCGGCTACTCCGGACACGGGAACGTCCTCGGCTTCGCGTGCGGCCGGCTGGTCGCGCGTGCAGTCCTCGGGGATCGCGACCCGCTCCTCGACCTCTTCGAGCCCGCACGTTTGCTCGGGCCGCCCGCCACCTAGAGCGCATGGCGCGGTCGCTCGGGCTCTTCCTGGGGATTCTCCTCCTTGCCGGAGGTCTCCTGATCGGGCTGTACGGCCTCTTCGCCCTCGTCTACAACGGTGACTGCACGCATGACTGCGGCGACTCCGTGGACGTCACGCTCCTGGGTCACGAGTTGAACGCGAACCACGTGGGCTGGACCGCGCTCGCCGTCGCGCTCGTTGCGATCGTCGCCGGAGCGGCGGGCCTCCTGCGACGGGACTCCGGCCCGCGCGGCTCGCGCTCGAACGCCTCCTAGAGGTCGAGCGTCTCGAGATCGGGCTCGTCGCGCTTGGCGTACGCGACCCTCGCGATCGCGGGGTCTTGGATCGCGAGCCCGGTGGAGTCGAAGAGCGTCACGTCGCCGCGCTCGTGCGGCCAGCTGCCTCACCCGAGAGCACCTGTCCGAGCTCGGCTACGTCCTCGCGCCGCACGACATCCGCCTCGGCGGCGCCGGTCAGCTCCCTGCCGTGGCTCGCTGTTACCCCTCGTCCGTGACGGGCTGAGCAAGCGCTCGGATCAGTCGCTCCTCGGCTTGCCGGGTAACCGTCTGGTGAACCAGAACGAGATCACCGCCAGGAGGGCGACCGCGAGCATCGACGTCTTCAATGCCTGGAGCTGGGCGTTGCCGTAGTCGGCCGTGACCGCGTCCGCCTCGGCGGGTGTCGCTCCCGCATCGAGCAACGCCTGGTGGGCCTGTTCCGTCGTGATGATCGGGATCCCCTTCTCGGTGGCGGCCCCGATCTGCGTCTTCGTCTCCGCCGACACCGCCGGGTTCTCCTGGATCCGCGAGTTGAACCCGTTCAGCAGCCCGAGCAGGAGCACGGAGCCGATGAGTGCCGTGCCGAGAGAGGCGCCGAGGTTCTGCGCCGTCCCTTGCAGCCCTCCGGCCTCGTTCGTCTGCTCCGGCGGAGCCGAGGACATGATCACGTTGCCGAGCTGTGAGATGAGAAGTCCGGCACCTATTCCGAAGAAGATGAGCGACAGCGCGAAAGCCGTCCCGTTCAGGGCCACGTCGATCGTTCCCACGAGCACGAGCGCCGCGATCGCCATCGCGGCCAGCCCGATCTGAACGACGGCCCGTGGCGCGAACCTGACCGCCAGCTTCGGCCCCGTGAGCGCTGCTGCAAGCATCGAGACGGACATCGGGAAGAGCCGCTTGCCGGTCTCGAACGCGTCGAAGCCGAGCACAACCTGGAGGTACACGGGCAGGACGAAGAACGTGCCCATCAGGATCAGCTGCTGCGCACAGAGCGAGGAGAGCCCGCCTCGCAGTGCCTCGATCTTCAAGAGTGCCCTGTCGACGAGCGTGCTCTCGCCCCGCCGCTCGCGGCGCTCCTCCCAGGAAAGGAAGCAGCCCAGAACGACGAAGCCAGCGACGATCAGGAACGGCACCACGGAAAACCCGAAGGGTGTGATCTCGTGCCCCGCGATCGTGGGCGCGGCGATCGGCTTGATCCAGCCCCAGGTGCTGCTCTTCAGGATCCCGAACACGATCAGCCCGAGCGCGAAAGCCGAGAAGGCGGCCCCGCCGACGTCCAGCTTCGGCGCGTGCTCGGGCTTGGGAGCGCGCTTCATGCGCCGGTGGACGATGAGGATCGCGATCACGACCACGACTTCGCCCACGAATACGTACCGCCAGCTCAACGTCGTCGTCACCCAGCCTCCGATCAGCGGGCCGGCCGCAATCGCTGCGCCCGCGGCGCCGCCGATCATCCCGTACGCGAACGCGCGATCCTTGCCCTCGTAGTTGGCGGCCGTGAGGGCGGCAATAGCTGGGATCACTAGCACGGCCCCGAGCCCTTCGACCAGGGACCAGCCGAACAGGAGCACAGTGAGGTTCGGACTGATCGATGTGATCGCCGACCCGGTCCCGTACACGGCGAGCCCGACGCCGAAGGTCCGGTCGCGGCCCCAGATGTCGCCGAGCTTCGCCCCCACCAGCATGAACGCCGCCATCACGAGCGTGTACATCGTGATCGCGCTCTGCACACCGGTGACCGTTGTGTTCAGGTCGGACACGATCTGCGAGATCGAGACATTCATGACGCTCGAGTCGAGCACCATCACGAACTGAGCCGATGCGAGGATCGCCAAGGGGAGCCAGCGGCGCACGGCCCGACTCTAAAGCTGTCAGCTACAGCTCGATCGTCTGAAGAGCGAGCTCCTCGCGCTTGGAGTACGCAAGCTTGGCGATCGCGAGGTCCTGGATGGCGAGCCCGGAGGAGTCGAACAGCGTGACGTCTCCGGCGCTGCGGCGCCCGTCCGCCTCGCCGATCAGCACGGCGCCTAGCTCGGTCACGTCATCTCGCGTGACCAGCCCGGCCGCGACGCCCTGACCGATGTCTCCCGTTCCTTTTGAACATGCCTGTTCCCAGGCCGAACACGCAGGCGGGTGCCTACTTCGAGCGAGAGCACGCTTGGGCACGCGGCGCTCTCCACGCATGTGCGCCCCTTCGAGCCGTGCTGTGCGAGGATCGGCTCGTGGGGAGTCTGAGCGCTGACGACATAGCCACCATCGAGCGGGCCGCGGACGCGTACGTTGCGGCGATGAATGCTGGGGATTGGAAGCTCGTGGCCCAGTCCTTCGCCAAGGACGCCGCACGGATCCCGCCGCACGAGGAGCCCCATCGTGGTCGAGATCAAATCGAGGCGTGGCTAGGTGGAATCGACGAACTGATCTCCTACGAGCTGACCCGAGACGCCCTTGATGGGGCCGACGGGATCGCGTACGTCCGCGGCCGCTATGCGATCACGTTGCGGCCCGCAGGCGCTCCCGGCCCGATTTCCGACGAGGGCGACTTCCTCGAGGTCTGGCGAAGAGAGCCCGATGGTGCCTGGCGGGTGGCAGAGGCGATCTGGAATACGCGCCTACCGGCCGGCGCCTGAGTTCTGGTCGGCTACTCGATTCCCGTCGGGCGACATTCCCGCACACTCGCACACGCGACGGCGTCCTCGCCGGTCACTTCGTCCCGGGGGATAATGGGGTCGGCCGGATCTTGATGAGCAGCGCTGCTAAGCAAAGGAGGAACAGATGAGCACGATCGAGCGCGTTCGCCGGACAACGATCGGATCCGAGGCTTGGGAGCCTTGCATTACCTCCGATGGGCGCACGATCGGTGAGGCGGAGTGGCTCCGCCGCCGAACGGACGATGGCTGGTCACACACCGCGATGCTTTGGCGATGCGACCCCATGACCTTCGACTACGACTTTCCCGGTGATGAGAGCTTCCTCATCGTGTCCGGAGCGGTACGAATCGAACTCACCGACGACGGCGAGACCATCGACCTGCATCAGGGTGACGTCGCGTCGTTCCCAAAAGGAACCCGCTCTGTGTGGACGATCGCCGAGCCGCTCGAGAAGTTCACCGTCGTCTCTGGGTAATCGCCGCCTATCCGCTGGACGTCACCGGCTCAAGCGACAGTCCCGCACACTTGGCAGAAAGAGCTGCGGCCTCAAGATCTGGATCCGCGCCGCGACTAAAGCTCGATCTGCTGCAACCCTTCAAGATCGCCGACCTTCGAATACGCGAGCTTCGCGATCGCGAGGTCCTGGATTGCCAGGCCAGTGGAGTCGAACAGAGTCACGTCGTCGGCGTGCTGGCGCCCGGGCGCGTCGCCGGTGAGCACGGCTCCCAGCTCGGTCACGTCCTGCCGGCACAGGATCCCCGCCTCGACCGCGGCCGCCGTCTCGCCCCCGTGCGAAGCTTGCTCCCAGTCATCGACGAAGAGGCGGACGCGTGGTCCCGATGTTATTCGTGAGCTTGCCTGCTCCCAGTCGTCGCAGAAGAGGTGCGCGCGGCGCAGCTCGTCGATCGCGACCTCCGCCTTGCCCGGCCCGTCCGCGCCCATCAGGGACACGTGCTGTCCGGGCCGGAGAGAGCCCTCGCGGTAGAGCGGCTCCGCGCCGGGCGTGACGGTGACGACGACGTCGCAGGCGAGCGCCTCCTCCGCGCCCTCCGCCACGGAGACGTCGAGAAGCTCTGCGACCACACGGCGGCGCTCCTCGTCGACGTCCCAGACGAGCGGGCGGGCGCCGCGGGCGACGAGCATGCGCGCGCTTTCCGCGCCGTTGACGCCGCAGCCGGCCACGGCCCAGGATGACGCGTCGGGACGGCAGAGCGTGTCCGCCGCCAGCACAGCTGCAGCCGCTGTGCGGAGCGCCGTCACCGCCGCCGCGTCGAGGACGGCGAGCATGCGTCCTTCCTCCGCATCCGAGAGGACGACGAGCCCGGTGACGGTAGGCAGCCCTCGCGGTCCGTTGCCCGGGAACGACGTGACCCACTTGAGGAGGGCGAAGCCGCCCCCGATCGCGGGCATCGCGCGGAAGTCGCCGGCGGGGTAGTTCGCGACGTAGACCTTCGGCGACATCGACCACTCGCCCTTCGCGTACGCGACGAACGCGTCGCGCACGGCGTCGTAGGCCTCGTGTGGCGAGACAGCGCGCTCGACGTCGGCCGCCCGAAAGACAGGGATCACGCGGCGACCTTATCGCTCTGGTTGAGTGCCTCTGGTGGGCCTGGCGATCTCGATTCGCGAGCTCCGTGTACGCCGCGGCGCCCGCGACGTGCTCGACGGGATCGACCTCGACATCGAGACGGGATCGGTGACCGGACTTCTCGGTCCGAGTGGGAGCGGGAAGACGACGCTCATTCGCTCGGTCGTCGGTGTGCAGATCGTCGCCGGTGGCGAGGTCACCGTGCTCGGTCTTTCGGCCGGCGCGAAGGAGCTTCGGTCGCGCGTCGGATACATGACTCAGGCGCCGTCGGTCTACGGCGACCTCACGGTCCTCGAGAACCTCTTGTACTTCGCGCGGATCGTCGACGTCGGCCGTGATCGCGTGCAGGAGGTCGTCGAGCGGGTCGGTCTGGCGCCGGAGAGGGATCGGGTCGTGTCTACGCTCTCGGGCGGTGAGAGGGCGAGGGTCTCCCTCGCTACCGCTCTCTTGAACGAACCCGACGCGCTCGTCCTCGACGAGCCCACCGTTGGCCTCGATCCGCTGCTGCGGCGCGATCTGTGGAACTTCTTCCACGAGCTCGCCGCAGGCGGCACGACGCTGCTCGTCTCGAGCCACGTCATGGACGAGGCGGCGCGTTGCGACCGTCTGGCTCTCATGCGGGACGGGTCGATCCTGGTCGTCGCGACGCCGGACGAGCTGCTCGAGCGAACCGGGACGACCCTGCTCGACGACGCGTTCCTGCGTTTGATCGACGACGAGGCCTCGGCATGAGCCTGCGCATCAGCGGGGCGACCGCCGCCCGTGTGCTCTCGCAGCTCCGTCGCGACCCGCGCACGATTGCGCTCATCCTCGTGGTGCCCGTCGTCCTCCTCTTCCTCGTCGACCAGCTGTTCGACGACCGGCCGCAGGTGTTCCAGGAGGTCGGAGTCCCGCTTCTCGGCCTCTTCCCGCTCGTGATCATGTTCCTCGTCACCTCGATCACGATGCTCCGCGAGCGAACCTCCGGGACGCTCGAGCGGCTGCTGACGCTCCCGCTCGCCAAGCTCGACCTCCTCCTCGGCTACGGGGTCGCCTTCGCGCTCGTTGCGACCGTGCAGGCGGCGCTTGTCTCGGTGGTCGCGTTCGGCCTCCTCGACCTCGCCGCCGTCCATTCGACGCTCCTCATCGTCGCGCTCGCGGTCGCGAACGCGATCCTCGGCATGGCGCTGGGACTCTTCGTGAGCGCATTCGCGCGCACGGAGTTCCAGGCCGTGCAGTTCATGCCGGCGTTCATCCTCCCGCAGATCCTGCTCTGCGGCCTGCTCGTTCCGCGTGATCAGATGGCCGAGTGGCTCCAGTGGGTATCCGCGGTGATGCCGTTCACCTATGCGTACGACGCCCTGATGCGGGCGGCGACGGATCCGACGCTCGGCGCGCGGTTCTGGGCGGACGTCGCGGTCGTCGTCGGCGTGACGCTGCTGTCCCTGGCGCTCGGCGCGGCGACGCTCCGGCGCCGGACCCCGTAGCGCTCAGGTCGCCTTGACGGCCGAGATGAGTTTGAGCACCGACTCCTTCGCGTCTCCGAAGAGCATCGTCGTCTTCGGGTCGAGGTAGAGGTCGTTGTCGATCCCCGCGAAGCCCGGGTTCATCGACCGCTTGAGGACGACGATGCTCGCCGCCTTGTCGACATCGAGGATCGGCATCCCGTAGATCGGGCTCGAAGGGTCGCTCCGCGCGGCCGGGTTCGTCACGTCGTTTGCGCCGATGACGAGCGCGACGTCCGTCTGCGCGAACTCCGGGTTGATGTCGTCCATCTCGAAGAGCTGGGTATACGGCACGTTCGCCTCGGCGAGGAGGACATTCATGTGGCCCGGCATGCGCCCCGCGACCGGGTGGATCGCGTACTTGACGTCGACGCCCCTCTCCTCGAGGACGTCCGCGAGCTGGCGCACGTCGTGCTGGGCCTGCGCGACGGCCATCCCGTACCCGGGGACGACGATCACCTTGCGT
>CAWKEV010000035.1:0-3431 GCA_963848725.1 uncultured Actinomycetes bacterium
CCCGGAGCGCGCCGACGATCCGCTCGGACGAGACGAGCCGCTCCGCGTACGGCGTGTCGGCGAGCGTCTCTCGGAGGATCAGCCAGAGGCCGTGCGTGAGACCGTCCGCGGCCGCGTCGTTCTCGGAGTAGTTGAGCGCGATCGTCCGCGGGTCGACCCGTTCCAGCACGCGGCGGAGCTCGGGGCGGATGCTCTCGTCGTAGGCCACGACCTCGTCGTACACGCCGAGCTCGCCGACCGACGGAGCATCGAAACGTCCGACGATTGCCACGCGCTCGCCCGTCGCCGAGATCAGGAACGCTCCCTGCCAGGCGCAGTACGTCCCAGCGACGAGGTCGAGGCTCGGGTCGTTCGTCTGGGAGGTCTCGCGCACGAGGGTCAGCCAGAGGTCGACGTCCTGCTCGCGGAGGATCTCGACCGCTTGCTCGAGCTTCTCGGCGACGAGGCTGCTGGCGACGGCCACCGCGCGAAGCTACCAGCAAGCGGGTGCTGGGCTCCAAGACCCGCGGCTATAATCCGCCGTCTCGCGGATGTAGCTCAGTTGGCTAGAGCGTCTGCTTGCCATGCAGAAGGTCGAGGGTTCGAGTCCCTTCATCCGCTTCGAGAAAGCCCCGGTAATCGGGGCTTTCGTGTTTTCAGGGCAGTAACCGAGCGAGTGGCTAGAGGGTGAATTTGTGCCAATGGGAGACTCTGCTACCGTCGCCTCGTTGACCGCAATAGCGAGCCCGAGGCGACGCGTCAACGTCCCGGGGCGCGACATACCGATCAAGGTCAGGCGGCGGCGCGGGCTCCTATACGGAATGCCCGACCTCATGGCCACAAGAGGGACAGAGGTACACAAACCCTTGCCCTTCGGTGCGACGCGTTAGAGCCGAGATGTCGCCCCGCCAACCGCACTCTGCGCACGCCGCACGCAACTTCGCCCGCCCAATACGCATGAGAAAGCGCGCGCGCCGGCTGTTGGGTGGCAGCTTGTATCTGAAGGTTCGCCAGTAGAGCGCGGCTCCGACGACGACCACGACCAGAAGCGCGGCCGTCGCAGACCAGCTCAAGCCGAACCCTAGCCGGAAGACAAGCGCTCCCACCACGAGCGTCGCAAGCATTCGCGGTACCGCTCGCTGCCATGACCACGGCTGCGCGTTCTGCGACCGGCTCGCCATTTCGAGCAGCCTAGAACTGACGGCTCCGAATGACAAAGACGCCGAAGAAGAAGGCGGGTTTGTCGCGGTCGTCGACTTAGCATCGAGCGCACGAACACCTCCGTGCTCGGAACCGCCGAGCGGTTCCCCAGTAGCCAGAAACTCGACTGCTACCGCGAGGGCGGGGGATCGTTATCGGGAGGTGCGAATGTCGCTTGAGGCGGGCCGGGGACTGGCCATCGAGCGACCGATCAGGCGCGGACCGCGCAACCGCCGGCGTACGTGGGTTCTGAGCGATGAGAGGTCCCCCCGACCTGAGAGAGAGCGCGATGCGCGACGCGCGCGAAACGGTAGCGGGTCGCAACAGGAGCGAGACCCCCCAGGGCCGCCATGTCGCACCTTCGCCTGCATGCTCGTCTATCGGACGCGGCGGCGCTGAAAGGCGTTGGCGGTCTCGAGCGCGGCGCGCACGAGTCGAGGGGTGCGCCGAGCAGCGCCCATCGCCACGCGGTCGATCGCCGTCCTCTGCAGGGGCTGATGCGGAACGTGGGCACGGTCGTCGTCGTCCTCGACGGCGTAGAGCTCCCAGGCTCCCGAGACGCCTTTGAGCACGTGCTCGCCACGGCTCGTGAACGTCAGCCCGGATCCGGCGACGAGATCGCGCACCGTGCGCGAGACAAGCACCTCGCCGGGGCCAGCGGCGGCTCCAACGCGCGCTCCGACATGCACGGTCAGCCCGCTGATCTTCGTCCCTGATGCGTCGATCTCGCCCGTGTGAACACCTGCACGAACGGCCAGGTCGAGTCGCGATGCCTCAGCGCGAATCGTCTGTGCGCAGCGCACGGCTTTGGTTGGCCCCTCGAAGACGCTGAAAGTTCCGTCGCCGGCGACGTCCACGAGCCGGCCGGCCGCCTCCTCAACCGCGAGGCGGACATGTCGCTCGTGTGCGGTGCGGAGCTCGGCGTAGGCTGCGTCCCCGATCTCGGCGAGGAGCTCTGTCGATGCGACGACGTCGGTGAAGAGCACCGTACCGAAGACTCGGTCGGCATCCGGCGCTCGGGCAGTACCGGTCGCGACCTCCTCGACGACGTCGGAGATCGGCACGAACGCCTCGCCGATCGACGCGCCGAGTTGTGTCGCCGGCAACACCTGGTACGTCGCGCCTGGGATCAGTTCGGCGGCGTACCGCACAGCCGCCTCCGGCGCCGAGTTGGTCGGGACGCGGAGCACATGGGTCGGCGTCTGTACGGAGCGCAGAACGTCGCTGATGTCCAGGTGTAGATACCACTCGAGGTACGCCTGCGCGGCCGCGGGGGTCGCCGAGTTGCGCTCCAGCAGTGCCCCGAGCTGTCGATTGAACGCCGACGATCCCATGGCCGAGTCCCATAACGCCAATCGCTCGCCGGTGCCCCAACGTGCGTACGCAGCGCGGTAATCAGCCGCAAACCGGGTCGCCTCCGCGGCCGTCCAGCCGTGAAGCTCGCTGCTGCTCGAATCGGGACCCTGCGCGAGCGGGTTGATGAGCACGAGCCCGTTCACCCGCTCGGGCGCTCGGGCTGCGACGAGCGCTGCCGGTCCGCACGTCCCCTTTATCCCGACGAGCGTGGCTCTGCGCATTCCCGCCGCGTCCATTACGGCCAGGACATCGTCCGCCTGCTGCTCCATCGTCGGCACGTAGTCCACCGACTCGGAGACACCGAAGCCACGACGCTGGAAGTACGCGACTCGGCAGAAGCTGGTGCCGCGTTCCATCACGTGGTGGATATGCGGGTCGCTCCAACACAGATCCGGATGCATGACGATCTCGAAGAGCCACACCAGATCGACCGGGCCCTCGCCGACGACGCACAAAAGTGTTCGAAGCCGAGGCCCAAGGGCCTTGATGCTGGCCTACGACGAACGTCGCGAATGCGGGGAGGACCGGCGGACCAACGAAGACGACGACGATTACTTTCTGGATGACGAGGCCAAACATGAGGAGCTGGAGGTGGAAGAGTGCACCTCCGACGGACAGTGGATTCCGTATCGGGGCTTCGCCCGCAGTGACATCGACGTGAATACCGTAGTCGCCGACGATGGCGCGGAACGCTCGGATGATAACGAAGACGCCATCAGGTCGTTCTTCCAGGACTTGCTCTATGGCGATGAGCCGATGAAGCGGTAACGCGGAGTCTCCGTCTGCTACCGACAGACACGGCGACCAATGGTCTGCGCCAGGCTCGGATTATGATTGGCCGAATGCCGGCTGTGACTGACTCCAGTCCTGGCCAAGAGGGTCCGTCGTTCGCCACG
>CAWKEV010000036.1:0-81067 GCA_963848725.1 uncultured Actinomycetes bacterium
AGGGCTGCGAGCGCAGGTAGTAGCCGAAGGCCGGCTGGCCGTTGGCGCGGGTCGGGCGTAGCTGTAGCGGGGCGCCGCGGACCTCGGCGCCGTGGTCGAGGTACACACCGATCGCTTCGTGTCCGATGAGCTCGCCCGGGGTCGGCGGCATGGTCACACGAGCGTCGGAGCTCAGCAGAGTTAGGAGGCGCGCCGTGTCGCCGGCTTCGACGGCGTCGCTGAAGGTGGCGAGAAGGTTCCGTTCGATCGGCGAGTCGGGAAGCGGCGCCTGCTCGCGTTCGACGGTGTACGAGTCGAGCGTTGCGCGTGCGCGTTGGAGCGCCGCTTTGACCGACTGCGGCGTCGTCTCGAGGATCGAGGCGGCTTCGTCGGTGTGAAAGCCGAGCACGTCGCGCAGCACGAGCGCTGCGCGCTGCTTCGCGGGCAGTTGCTGCAGCGCGACGATGAAGGAGAGCTGGATCGCTTCGCGCTGCTCGTAGCGTGCTTCAGGTCCGGGAGCGGGATCCGGGAGCGCGCTGTCCGCGTAAGGCTCGAGCCAGCTGGGCTCGACGGCGCGGCGGGTTCTTGACGGTCTCATGGTGTTCTCCGTGGCGGGGCGGCGCCCGCGTTCGCGAATTGCGTTGAGACTCCGGTGGGTTGCGATCCGGTAGAGCCAGGAGCGCAGCGACGCCCGCTCCTCGAAGCCGTTGAGCCCGCGCCAGGCGGCGAGCAGTGTTTCCTGGACGAGATCCTCGGCGTCCTGCACGGAGCCGAGTAGCCGGTAGCAATGCAGCTGGAGTTCGCGCCGGAACGGTTCGACCAGCGTCGCGAACGCACGCTCGTCACCTCCCTTGGCCCGCTCGAGATCGACGGTCATCGCGTTAATGACACCAGGTCCGTCGTAAACGGACCGCGGTCCGTTTCGCGGCATCGCGGTGTCTTTGACCTCCGATGTACCCCGAGCTGATTCATCAGATGGTGCTCGAGCGGACGGCCCGCTTCCAGCGCGATGCCGATCGGTACCGCCAGGCCCGGGAGGCCCACATCCGCCCGCCCCAGCCCGTGCGGACGGCGATCGAGCTGCGGCTGAGCGCCTGCCGCGAGGAGCTCGAGCGCCTCGCTCGCCGTCGTGGAGCGACCGGTCGCCCGACAGAGTGAGCAGCGCGCTCGCACGTGTGTTCGCCGCTTGGCGTACAGGCCTACCGAGGCCTGTCCTCGTTCTTCAGGGCGGGAACGCGCTCAACTACTTCGGCACCGGACTGATCCTTCCCTTCGAGATCATCTACCTCCACTCGGTCCGCGGCTTCTCGACGGCGACCGCGGGGCTGGTGCTGGCGACGGTCATGGGCACGGCCGCAGTGGTAACGCTCCCTTCGGGTGCGCTCCTCGATCGTTTCAGTGCGAAACGGATCCTGATCGCGGGCAATGTCTTGAACGGACTCGGCTACGGGGGCTTGGCGTTTGTCGACCGTCCTTGGCAAGGCTTCGTCTGCTCGGCCGTCGGCGGTGCCGGCTTTGGACTCGTGGGAACCGCCGGCCAAGTCCTGACCTTGACCCTGGTCCCGGCGGAGCAGCGCGCCGCATCGACCGCGCTCCGACGAGTCGCAGGCAACTTCGGTCTCGGCCTCGGCGCGACGGTTGCGGGCTTCATCGTCGCGGCCACCCATCATCACCTCCAGGCGTTCCAGGGCCTCTACCTCTTCGACGCAGTCACGTTCGTCGTCTTCGCGCTGGTTGTGCTCGTCTGGATCCCGGATCCTGGCCTCGCGGATGCTCCGTCGGCGAGCGAGGGCGCACGGGGTTTCCGAGCTGTTGCTCGGGATCGGCTCTTGCTCGCGCTGATCGCGGGCAACCTCGCGCTTGTAATGATCGGCGGCGCGTTCTTCTCCTACATCCTCCCGCCGTTTGCGGAGGCGCATACACCTGTCGGGCCCGTTGGGATCGGTGTCGTCGTCTTCATCAACACCTTCTTCATCGTCGTAGCGCAGGTACCGGCGACACGGGTGGTGGCGCGGATGCGCCGCACTCACGCTTTGTTCGCCACGAGCGCCATATTCGCAGTCGGCTTGCTCGCGGTCCTGCTCGCAACGCTCACGCACTCGACGCTCGCCGCTACCACCGTCTTGGCCGGGGTGGCGATCGTGATCGCGGTCGCTGAGTGTGGCCAGTTCATCGTGCTCGGCCCGCTAGTCGCGGAAATCGCGCCGCAGCATCTGCTCGGCCGCTACATGTCGCTCTACCAACTCAGCTTCATGGTCGGCGTGGCTCTCGGCCAGGCGGTCGGCGGCGTGCTGCTCGGAACGTCACCCGACACCATCTGGTGGGGCGGCGCCTTCGCGCTGGCACTGACCGGAGCCGGCTTCCTTCGACTCGGAAACCGGATACCCGACCCCCTCTTGCCGACGAAATCCCCGCCGCTGCAGGCCGCGTCAGAGGCGACCTGATGCGCCTAGGGATGGCGGGGGCGGGGATCCTCTTACCGCCGGTTCGACGCGATCTCGACGAGCGAGTCGAGCGCCGAGTCCGCCGTCTTCGTTCAGGAGAAGCCGAACAGCGGAGGGAGGACGAGCACGACCGCGGCGGCCCAGAGCGCCAAGACGGGAAGGTAGGTCGTCTGCCAGCGCTCGAGCCGATGGAACCTGACGCGTCCACTCGAGAATCGGGCGGACAGCCACGCGGCCCAGGCGAGGTTCACGAGCAGGACGAGGTTCAGCCCGACCACAGCCGTCCGGTTCGGAGTGAACCCGAGGTCCCCGATCCGGGCGATCATCGCGCCCAGCACCATCAGATCCAGTACCAGTGCGCCGACGACGGCGACCAGCTGGATCCGGTCCATCCAGCCGGGCGACGAGGACGGCTCGCGCGCGGACATCCCGTACAGCACGAGCCCGAGGACGACCACGAGCAGGGCGTCGAGGACGCCGAGAAGCTCGCGGTCGAATGCGCCACCGAGCCCGGTCACGGCGTAGACGACGGCAGCGCACACCAACATCACCGCGAACATCGGGGTGAAGAGCATCGTGAGCACCGGCGCCATGTTCTCGACGACGCGTTGCTTCGACTCGACGAGCCAGGCGGCCACGACGACGGCGCCCGCAGCGCCCGACGGCACGATCCAGTGGGCGACCCGATCGACGTCGACGCCGGTCGGCCCGAGGATCCCCGCGGTCAGTGCCATGAGCACGCCGCCCCCGAGAGCGATCAGCACGTAGTAGATGAACCACTCGCCCGTGAAGCGGACGAAGTCCATGCGCCGCTCGTGCGATCGGATCGTTCCGCCCATGTACGGATAGGCGATCGCGAACCACAGCACGACGGGCAGGTGGAGCGCGACAAGGACCCCAGTGTCCGAGTCCGCGTCGTACGGGTACAGGTTCACGATGAGCGCGGCCAGCACGAACGGCGCCGCAGTCAGCATCCATCCCCGGAGGTCGAGCTGCCTGCGGCGGGCGAAGTACGCGGCGAGGAACGGCAGCACGACGAGGCTGACGTTCACCGGGAACCAGGCGGGCTCCTGGTCCGGGAAGCCGGCAGCGAGGCGCGCGACCTGGATCGCGACTGCCGCAGCCGCCGCAAAGGCGAACGCCTCGAGCCAGCCGCTCGACGACGATGGAGGGTCGTCGTCGGTCGCCAGGAGCTGTTTCCATAGCCGGCCGCTGTGCTCGCGCGCGAACTCCCTGGAGAGCGCGTCGAGGTCGCCCATCCGTTTGACGGCGATGAGAAACCCCTCATCGGGCGCGAGACCGGCCTCCGTCAGCTCGGCTAGCTCGTGACGGAGATGGTCCTCCAGCTCGTCGACGTCGTGGCCGTTGACCGCCGGGGCATCGGCGACGTAGGCACGCCACTCCGCGATCTGTGCCTCCACGTCCTCCACGCTCAGGCCTCCCCGGCTTGCGCGAGTAGCCCACCGGAGCCCGGCCAGACGTCGTTCAGCGCACGCGTCACGGCGAGCCACTGCCGTTGCTGATCGGCGAGTGCGGCTCTTCCCTCGTCGGTGAGCATGTAGTACTGGCGGCGCCGGCCCTCCGGCGGCGTTCGCCACTCGGTCGTCACGTACCCGAGCCGGCGGAGGCGATGGAGGAGCGGGTAGAGCATCCCGTCCGTCCACTCGAGCTCGCCCTCGGAGAGCGCACGAACCCGCTTGAGGATGGCGTAGCCGTAGCTCTCGCCCTCGGCCAAGATCGCGAGCACGAGCGGTGTCGCCGAGGCCGCGACGAGGTCCTTGTCTATGCGCACGCTGTCTCCATAGCTTGAAGCGCTATACATAGAAGCACAAGGTACACATCCATGCGCACGCGAGTGGCGAAGCGCTGTCCGCGGCGATCGTCGGGCCGAAGGTCCGCTCGAGCGGCTCGATCTGCTCGCGAGTGCGGCGCGCGAAGGGCACGCAGCGCTTCCGCTCCCACCCCACGAGCGCGCGCTCGAGCGCTTCCCGCGCCTCGCCGCTCCGGGCCGCGAGGACCTCGCGCGCCGCCGCTGCGAGCACCGCGCCGCACCGGTTGCCGAAGCGGCCGCCAGCCTGCTTGTCCTGCCCGCAGCTCGTGCTTACGGCGGGTTGAGGCTAGGACATCGAGACGCGATCCGAAAGCGGCCGGCGCCCGCTGCTGCCAGCTCCGTGCGTGAGAAGACGGGAGCTCGGCGACGGATCTCCGTCCCGGCCGGTCTTCGCGAACGTCATCCGACGCGACCGCGTGTGGACGCTTTCGTCGGTGCAACCGTCGTGCGCATCACGCAGTTCTTCTTGCCCTTGGGACGCTCGTAGCCGAAGCCGACCTCCTCGAAGAGGGTGCGCGTGGCGCTGTACAGGAACTGGGACCGCATCTTCTCGCCCCGCACGTCGTGCGGATAGCCCTCCACCACGCCGCCGCCCGCTCTCGCGATCAGGTCGAGGGCGCCGCGGACGGCGACGGCTGCGACGCCCTGCCTCCGATAGTCCCTGTCGACGAAGATGCACGTGATGCGGTACGCAGGCGGGTCCCCGCTGAGACCAGCCTCCCACTCCTTACGGTGATAGATCCGCGGAAGCTCCTCGGGAGAGCCGTATTGGCACCACGCGATCGCCGCATCGCCGTCGAAGACCAGGGCGGCGTGCGCCTTCCCCTCGCGAACGAGACGTTCCTTCCAGGGGCGGCCCTTCTCGCCCTCCGGCCTGCCCTCTCGCGAGTGGAACCACGTGCACCAGCAGCCGCCGAATCCACAGCCGTTGTGCTTCTCGACGAGACGGGCGAAGGCCTCCCACGTCGAGGCATCGAGCGCCCCGATCGCATATGCGCTCATCTCACCCCCGTTCACCGACTCCAGTACGCCGACGAGCGAGTGTACGTCCGCCCAGCACGTTGACCGTCACGCCGACGGCGCCCGATACTCGAGCTGGCGGTCATACTCGTCCTGGTCGTAATGGCCCTGCGCCTCGGCGACGAGCAGCTCGTCGCCGAGAACCCAGTGCTCGAAGCCACTGATCCGAACGGCGGTTCCGGTGCCGCCGGGTCCGGAGTTGGTGCCGGTGAACGTCCACCGGTACTCGACCGTGTCGTCCTCGAAGACCACATCGTCCATGAACACCTCGATGTCCGGGAACGCGTCGATGAAGGACCGGGCGACATCGGCGATCTCCGTCGGTTCGCCGTCGTTGATCGCGATCGTCCCGCCCGGGACGTAGTGCGCGGCGACCTTCGCGGGGTCGTGGCTGCACCACGCCTCGGTGTAGCTGCGTGCGAACTCTCGAACGTCCGCTCGGTCGTGTGTCATCGGACCTCCTCCTGCACACGCTCGTGTCGATGGGCCGGTGCGGGCCGATCATCCCTGGGAGACGGCTCTCGCGTCCAGCCCCGTCTTCGCTAGGTTCGACGACGAAGGCGATCCTGAGCTCGGATCGCAGACGACCGCACATCACCGAGGAGGCGAGATGGCCGAGGTACTGCTCTTCCACCACGCACAGGGACAGACACCGGGCTTCCACGCCTTCGCGGACGAGTTGCGGGGCGCGGGTCACACCACGCACACGCCGGACCTCTTCGGCGGGCGCCTCTTCGACAGCATCCCGGAGGGCGTCGCGTACGCGAGCGAGATCGGCTTCGGCGAGCTCATCGAGCAGGGGACGCGCATCGCCGACACGCTGCCGAGCGGGCTCGTCTACGCGGGCTTTTCGCTCGGAGTCGTGATGGCACAGAAGCTCGCCCAGACCCGACCCGGAGCGCGCGGAGCGCTCTTCTTCTACTCGTGCGTGCCGGTGTCCGAGTTCGGCACGTGGCCGGCCGACCTACCGGTCCAGATCCACGGGATGGACGCCGACCCGATCTTCGTCGACGAGGGCGACATCGACGCCGCCCGCGAACTCGTCGAGCTGGCCGAGGACGGCGAGCTCTTCCTCTACTCCGGCGACCAGCACTACTTCGCCGACTCGAGCCTCCCGAGCTACGACGAGGCCGCGACGAAGCTGCTCACCGAGCGCGTGCTCTCGTTCCTCGCGCGGGCCGGCTGAGCCTCAGGAGAGCGCGCGCTCGAGGTCGGCCGGCTCGAACGGCCCGCCGTGGGTCGCGAGCACGTGCGCGACCGGCTTGTCGAGGAGCGGGCGCAGCCGCTCGACGCGCGACTCGTGGGTGATCCCCGGACGGAGCCAGCGCGACGAGACCTCGAGGCCCTCGCCGAAGTCGGCGAGCGTGTCGCCGGCGACGACGACGGCGTGGCTCTCGACGTAGAGGACGATGTCGTTCGGCTCCCGGCCCTCGTAGGCCTCGATTCCAGAGGGCAACGGCCCGTCTGCCGTGTACGGGCGCCAGTGATCGGCCGCCTCCGCGCGCAGCCAGACCAGGTCCGGGCTGCCGTCTCCAGCCTGCTCCGGGGTGATGCCCCATTTGTCCATCAGATCCTGCGCCGAGTCCGGCCGCGGCGCGTACACGTCGACGCCGAGCCGCTCGACGAGACCCCGCATGTCCCGCTCGTGCCACGGGGACGTGAGCACGATCACCGTGGCGCGCTCGGCCGCGAGCGCGAGGAGCTCGTCCGGCGGCGCGATCGGGTCGAAGACCAGCAGCCTCTCGCCGTCGTCGATCGCGTACGACGAGACATTCTGATCCCAGGGCTCGCCCTCCTGCCACTCGGGATGCAGCCCCTGCCAGTGCCAGATCCCTGGGGCGAGCTCGCGCACGAGGCGATCATACGGACGCCAGGGGCGTCGAGCGGTTCGTTCGATTCGCACCGGGGAACGCCATGGGAAGAACGAGACAGGAGGTGGGCGGCGATGACGGAGCACAGGATCGCCACGCAGGATGAATGGCAGGCCGAGCGCGACGAGCTGCTGGCCGAGGAGAAGGAGCTGACGCGCCGAGGGGACGAACTGACGAGGAAGAGGCGGGAGCTACCGTGGGTCCCGGTCGAGGAGGACTACCGCTTCGAGACGGCGGGCGGCCCGAAGACGCTCGCCGAGCTCTTCGACGGCCGCTCCCAGCTCCTCGTCTACCACTTCATGTTCGGGCCGTCCTACGAGGCGGGCTGCCCCGTCTGCTCATCGATCGCAGACACGCTCGCTCCACAGGTGCCGCACCTGAAGGCCCGCGATACAACCCTGCTCCTCGCCTCGCGTGGGCCACTCGCGAAGCTCCTCGCCTACAAGGAGCGCATGGGCTGGCGCATGGACTGGGTCTCGAGCGCAGGTACCGACTTCAACCGCGATCTGGGCTTCCTGCACACCGAGGAGGAGCTGAAGCCGTGGCTCGAGGGCGGGATCCCGGTCACGGTAGAGCTCAACGCGGACATGTGCGGCACCGACGTCGTCGGCTACGTCACCGAGGGACCGGGCCTGAGCGTGTACACGCTCGCCGATGGGACGGTCTACCGGACATACGTGACCACCGCGCGCGGCCTCGAAGCACCCGGGATGGCGTACTACGCGCTGCTCGACCGGACGCCCAAGGGCCGCGACGAGAGCGCTACGGAGCCGCTCTGGGTGCGGCGGCACGACGAGTACGAGACGGCATAGCCCGTGATTCCGGGCGCGGCGGGCACTCGGTACTAGGCAAGTGCCACCGGATGCTCTAGCGTGGAGGCGTCGAGGGAAGGGGGCGCGAGATGCGCATCGAGTCGTCGGTCACGGCGATCTCCTGGATTCCGTCGGATGCGATCGAGGGGATGCCGAAGCTCCCCTTCGAGCTCGGCGTCGCGCATTACGACGACCCGCCACCCGAACGCCTCGACGAGGGCGACGTCGAACGGCTGCGGGCCGAAGACCGCTTTCGCGAGGCGAATCGCCTGGCGGCCTGGATCGAGGTCGAGGGCGAGGAGATCGTCGGCCACGGGTACGAGGGGACGGGGCTCGTCGGCTCGACGACGGTCAGGCTCGGAGGCGGTGCGATCACGATTCCGGGAGCCGTCTTCGAAGTGCTGCGGCAGGACCCGGAGGTCGAAGCCGGCTCAGTCCGGTTCGTGCAGACGGTCGGCGGCCGCGCGGGTTTCCCGGCCCCGCGGCGCGTCGTCAGAGAGCCCTTTCTCCGGATCGAGTCGGCGACGACGTGGACGGCGCTCGCGCTCACGATCCGCGCGGACGGCTCGTCCGAGGGCGAGCTCGTCGGAGCGAGCACCTTCCCCAGGCACTGGGTGTACGACGGCGGCGGCAACCTCGTCTCCAAATCGGGGGTCATCGACTTCAGGTCGTGGTACCGCGATGCGCAGACAGAGCGAACTCCCTGGGGCGACGAGGAGTCCGACTCGTTCGTCACCGCCGCGGAGAGCGCGCTCGAGCGAGAGATCTCCCGGGAGCTCCTGTCGGGCAAGAAGATCCCCGAGCGGCGCGCACTCGAGCCGGACGAAACGCTCGTGGAGCAGGGCGCACCGGGCGACGAGCTCTATCTCGTTCTCGACGGCGTCCTCGCCGTCGACGTCGACGGCGAGGAGGTGGCCGAGATCGGCCCCGGGGCGATCGTGGGCGAACGCGCGCTCCTCGAGGGCGGTCTGCGGACGGCGACCCTCCGCGCCCGAACCACCTGCCGCATCGCGGTGATCCCAGCGGAGCTGATCGACCGGCAGGCGTTGGAGAGCCTCTCCGCGACCCGGCACGCGTAGACATCGATCGGCACCGCCCGCGTCGGCGGGCGATGTGCGACCCTCTGCCCGTGCGACCGACGCTGTATGAGTTCGCCGGCGGAGAGGAGGCGTTCCTCGCTCTCGCGCGGGCGCACCACGCACGCTGCCTCGCCGATCCGGAGCTGAACCATCCGTTCTCGCATCGGGACCAGCACCCTCAGCACGTCGAGCGTCTCGCCGCGTACTGGGGCGAGGTGCTGGGCGGCCCGCCGACCTATTCGCGGGAGTGCGGCGACGAGTCGCATGTCCTGCACATGCATTCCGGCAACGGCGACATGGGAGATCTCGGCGAGCGCTTCCTCGGGTGCTTCGTCCAGGCGCTCGACGACGCAGGGCTTCCGGGAGACGACGAGTTCCGGGAGGCCATGCGCAGCTACATGCGCTGGGCGGTGGACAACGTCCTCGCCCACGAGGATCCGGCCACGGTCCCGTCTGGCGCCGCCATGCCCCACTGGGGCTGGGACGGCCTGCAGGCTCAGTAGACGCCCTTGCGCGGGGACGAGTCTGGCTCGCCAAAGCTCGACCTCAACCGACTCGACGACGGCCCGCAGGTCACGGTGACTCTCTCCCGCGCGGGAGGCCGTACCGAGATGACGGTGCACGTCGAGCTGCCTGCGCACTTCTCGCGGACCCAGGTCGAGGAGTGGCTGGACATGGGCGGCGTGCGCGAAGGGTGGCGGGACACGATCGATCGGGTCGCCGTCGCCCTCACCCCGAGCTCGGCCGCGAGCTGACAGCGCCCGTGGAACGACTGGAGCCCGGCGTCGCCGACCGGGCTCCAGCCGTCGTCGAGCTAGCCGATCACCGCGATGTAGAACGAGTGGTCGGCCGTCGTCGTCTCGCCGGCGTTCTGGGTCGCGACGAAGACGTGGTTGGCGTCGTTCCCGGCCGAGCACGTGAAGCCCTCGGCACCGCCGCCGCACGGCGCGGCGACGACGGCACCGCGGAAGCCGGTATCGCCCCCGGCCACCGCCGACGAGGCGACGATCAGCTTTCCCGTCACCTGTCCGCCGAAGTCGAGGATGTAGTTACCCACGATGGGCTTCGCGGTCAGCGTGATCCCGCCCGACTGAGCGGCGATCCCGCCGTCCGCGCGCACGAGCGCCCACTTCGCACCCGGCCCTGCAGGCCCCGCGGGCCCCGTCGCGCCTGGCGCTCCCGCCGGTCCAGCCGGACCGGCAGGTCCCGGCGGGGATCTGCCCGGACTTGAAGTCGGCTCGCAGGAGCGAGCCGTTCCTGACCTTGCTCGAGAGGACAGCGTTGTTCTTGAGCTGCGCGGTGCCGACGCTCGAGCGTGGCAGCGCTACCGAGACGGCGGCGATGCTCGTGCCGCCGAGCGCCACGAGCAAGGCGAGAGTGGCCACCACCAGCGCGGGCGACGGCTTGGCGTTCCGAAGGAATCTCATCCGAGACCTCCCTTTCTCCGACGGCGTCTCCCGCGACGAAGCCTCTCGTCCGCAAGCAGCGCCTACCGCTGTCGAACGCGGTGCAGCGGCACGCTGATCCCGTGAGGTGTCGTCCGGAATGACGTTGTGCTCGGCAGCCTAGTACCCCGACGCCACGTCGCCGTCTGCGAGGTTCCCGGGCGCAGCTCTCGCTAGCGTGCCCCGGATGCTCGAGCTGCGACCGAACTGCGAGCTCTGCGACAAGGACCTCCCACCGGACTCGGTCGACGCCCGCATCTGCTCGTACGAGTGCACGTTCTGCGCTGCGTGCGTCGAGGACGTGCTCCACGACGTCTGCCCGAACTGCGGCGGAGGCTTTCAGCCACGGCCGATCCGCCCGACGAGCGCATGGCGCGAGGGGACGGGTCTCGCTCACGACCCTCCCGGCGTTCGGCGGCGCCTCACCTCGTACGACCGCGGCGAGATCGAGGCCATCGTCGCGACGCTCCGCGACACGGAACCGAGCGAGCGGTAGCGGCGTGCGCGGTGATCTCGTCGACGCCGTCCTCGATCGGTTCCGAATCGGCCGACCGCCGCGAGATCTCCAGGGGCTGCGGTCTGTATACGGGGCGTGGTGCGAGTCGGTGCCGCACGAGAACACGCGCAAGCTGATCCACCTCGGCGCCCGCCTCGGGACGCCGCTTCCGGGGTCGACGGCGGACCACTTCTTCGAGGCCTGGCTCGAAGAGGGTACGGGCGGCACCTGCTGGGCGGCGAACGGCGCGCTCCACGATCTCCTCGCAGCGCTCGGATTCGAGGTCCAGCGCGCGATCGCGACGATGTTGTCCGTGCCGGACGCCGTGGGCCCGAATCACGGCTCGGTCGTCGTCGCCGTCGACGGTGAGCGATGGATCGCGGATGCGTCGATCCTGAGCGGCGAGCCGATCCGCATCGCCGCGCCCGGAGTGCCGCCGGACCATGGGCAGCTGCCGCGCTTCGAGTGGCTGGACGAGAAGCCCGCGGTGCGCTGGCGGGCGCCGAACGCGCCCGAGGGCTTCCCCTGTCGCTTCGAGCGGATCGGTGCGGGCTGGGCCGAATGGGATTCCCTCCACCAGGCTACGGCCGCGTGGAGCCCGTTCAACTACATGCTCAACGCGCGACTCCTGAGCGGCGGAGAAAGCATCGGCGCGGCTCGCGGCCAGCGCTACGTCTTCAAGGCCGACGGCTCGCACGTTACGACGCCGCTCGAGGGAGAGATGCGAACGCGCTTCCTCGTCGAGGAGCTCGGCATCTCGAGGTCGGTCGCGGAGCGCGTTCCCGCCGATCGCCCGGTGCCGCCGCGACCCGACTAGCAGCTTGTCGCCGATCGCAGTCGATGGGAACATGTGTTCCTGTCGCCCGAACCGCAGATCCTGCACGCCGACCTCGACGCCTTCTACGCGTCCGTCGAGCAACGCGACGATCGGCGGCTCCGCGGCAGGCCGGTGATCGTCGGCGCCGGCGTCGTTCTCGCCGCGAGCTACGAGGCGAAGGCGTACGGCATCCGCACCGCGATGGGCGGGCGGCAGGCGCGACGGCTGTGTCCCCAGGCCGTCGTCGTGCCTCCTCGGATGTCGGCGTACGCGGAGGCGAGCAAGGCAGTGTTCGAGGTGTTCGAAGACACGACGCCGCTCGTGGAGGGGCTTTCGATCGACGAGGCGTTCCTCGACGTCCGCGGGCTTCGACGGCTGGCCGGACCGTCGGTCGCGATCGCGGCGAAGCTCCGCAGCGAGGTGCTCGAGCAGGTCGGCTTGCCGATCACGGTCGGTGTCGCGAGAACGAAGTTCCTCGCCAAGGTCGCGAGCGGCGTCGCGAAGCCCAATGGTCTCCTCCTCGTCCCGCCGCAGGACGAGCTCAGGTTTCTGCATCCGCTGCCGATCGAGCGACTCTGGGGCGTCGGCCGAGTGACCTCGGAGAAGCTCCGAAGGTGCGGGGTGACCACCGTGGGGCAGGTTGCGGCGCTCGACGAGGCCGTGCTGATCGGGCTCCTCGGGCGCGCCTCCGGCCGCCATCTGCACGCGCTCGCCCACAACCGCGATCCCCGACGCGTCCAGACGGGCCGAAGACGACGCTCGATCGGGTCGCAGCGGGCGCTCGGCCGGCGGCGGACGCCGCCTTCGGAGATTGACCAGTCAGTCATCGCGCTCGTCGACCGCGTCGCCAGGAGGCTGCGAACCGGCCGGAGGCGTTGTCGTACCGTCGTTTTGCGCCTTCGGTTCGACGACTTCACGCGCGCGACCCGGTCGTCCACACTGCCTCGACTGACCGATCAATCACAGGAGATCCTCCACACCGCCCGCGTCCTCCTCCACGAGGCGCGGCCACTGATCGAACGCCGCGGGATCACCCTCGTGGGAATCTCCCTCACCAACCTCGAGTCGGCCGACCGCGCTCAGCTCAGCCTGTTCGAGGACTGGCGGTCCCGGGCGCTCGACGCCGCCGTCGACGAGGTCCGCGATCGCCACGGAAGCAGCTCGATCACCCGCGCGGTGCTCGTGGGGCGGCAGCCGGACCTCGAGCCGCCGTTGCTTCCCGACCGACCCTACGAGACGACGGCGTAGCGGAGGTGCACGACCCGCGGCGACTGAGTGACCTCCGCCGCTTCGAGCCTCACATCCAACCCGGTGAGCCCCTCCAGGAGCGCGGTCCCGCTCCCGAGGAGGACCGGCGCGACGTGGATCCGGAGCTCCGACACGAGGCCGGCCGAAAGCGCCTCCTGCACCACCATCGCTCCGCCCGCGATCTGCACGTCGCGTGCGCCTGCGGCCCGCCTCGCCTCCCCGATCGCAGCCTGCACACCGTCGGTCACGAACGTGAAGCTCTTCCCCTCCGGGAAGTCGAGGCGCTCACGTGAATGGTGGGTCACGACGAACACCGGCGCTCGAAACGGAGGGTCGTCGCCCCACCAGCCGCCGGCGTTGGCGTCGTTGTCCCACGGTCCCTCTCCGCCGCTGAACATCCGCCTGCCCATGACGACGGCACCCGCGGACGCGATCGTCTCGGCGACGAGGTCCGAGTCCGGACCCCTTTCGCCGCCCTCGAGGCCGTGCTCCTCGCGCCAACTCGCGAGGACGAAGAGCCACTCGTGGAGCAGCTCTCCCCCTTCGCCGACCGGGTGCTCGAGCGTCGGGTTCGGCCCGGCGACGAACCCGTCGAGAGATGTCGACAGCTCTGCGAAGACCTTTCCCATACCACTCTCCTCGCTAGGCAGCCTCGCACGCCGGCTGCGACTCCGGCGCGGCCTCGATAGCGGCCGCGGGGAGATCGACCGGCCGGAGGACGAGCCCTCCGATCAGCGCGGCCGCGAACGCGCACACCGCCCCGACCACGAATGCGAGGTGGTAGCCGGCCGCGAGCGCCGAAGCCTGGTCCTCACCCGAGGTCAGGAGCGTGTCCGTGCGAGACGCCGCGAGGCTCGCGAGCACCGCCAGCCCGAGCGCGCCGCCCATCATGAACGACGTGTTGACGACACCCGACGCGAGGCCCGCCTCCCGCGGCTCGACGTCCCCCATGGCAGCGAGCAGCACCGGGTTGAACGCCATCCCGGCGCCGATGCCGAGGAGCACCATGCTCGGGAGGACGTCCAGCGCAACGTTCCCGTCGACAGGTGCGCGCGCGAAGAGCAGGAGCCCGACACCCGCGAGCGTCAGCCCCGCCGCCAGCGACAGCCTGATTCCCAGGCGCATGACGAGCTTCGCCGAGAGCCCGATCGAGAACAGGGCCATGATCAGGTTCGCCGGCAAAAACGCGAGGCCGACCTGGAGCGGCGTGTACCCGAGCACGAGCTGGAGATAGAGGGCCGACAGGAAGAACCAGGCGAACATCGCGGCGGCCCACAGGATCCCTACGACGTTCGCCGTCGCCAGGTTGCGGAGCCGGAAGAGGCCGAGCGGCACGAGCGGCGCGGAGACGCGCGACTCGACGAGGACGAAGACGCCGAGCAAAGCCGCCGCCACACCGAGCAGGCCGAGCGTCCGCGCCGACGTCCACCCCGCCCCGTTGTCGTTGACGATCGCGTACACGGCGAGCATCAGCGACGAGGTCACGACCACGGCGCCGGCGATGTCCAGCCGTCCCGCCTGCTCCTGGCCGCGGCCGGTCGGCAGCAGGAGGAGCGACAGGATGAAGACCGCGATCCCGATCGGGACGTTCACGAGGAAGATCCAGTGCCAGCTGAGCACGTCCGTCAGCACCCCGCCGAGGAGGACACCGATCGTGCCGCCTCCCGCCGCGACGAATCCGAAGACGCCCATCGCCTTCGCCCGTTCCACCGGCTCGGTGAAGAGCGTCACGATCAGCGAGAGGGCGACCGCCGAGACGACCGCTGCGCCGAGGCCCTGGATCGCCCGCGCTCCGACGAGCATCCACTGCGTCGTCGAGAGGCCACACGCGAGCGAGGCCGCGGTGAACAGGACGAGTCCCATGAGGAAGAGCCTGCGATGACCGAAGATGTCGCCGAGCCTGCCGGCTAGGAGGAGGAACCCTCCGAACGTCAGCAGGTAGGCGTTCGCGACCCACGCGAGCGAGCTCTCCGAGAAGTCGAGGTCCCCGCGGATCGAAGGCAGCGCGACACCGACGACCGTCACGTCGAGGACGATCATCAGATCTCCGAGGCACACGACGAGCAGTGCGATCCAGCGTGCGCGAGTGTCCATAGTCGTCATGGCTTCCTCCCCTCGTTCCGTCTCATGCCACTAGAGACCGGGGTGTGCGCCGGAACTCATCGTCCGCGGGCCGATGAGTTACCCCCCCGCCGGCCGTCTGTGTCTGCGATGGCCGACAGCGGGCCGACTCTCGTCGACTTCACGATCACCGGCCCAATCGCACGCGGAGATCTTCCCGGGCTCTGCGACCGCGTGTGCGCGTTGCTCTCGGCGAACGGCGCGGGCATCGCGCGCTGCGACGTGCGCGGCATCGAGGTGGACGCCGTGACGGTCGATGCGCTCGCGCGGCTTCAGCTCGCAGCGCAACGACACGGCTGCCGCGTGCGGCTCCGGCACGCATCCGCCGAGCTCCGCGAGCTCGTCGCCTTCATGGGCCTCAGCGACGTGCTGCCCGGCTGAGCCGAGTGGTCGGCGCTCCGCAACGCGCCGCCGCGGCCGGCGCCGTCTATGTCTCGAGCTCGAGCGGGAGCCCGAAGCGCGGGAACATCGTCTCCGTGTCGAGGAAGAACGTGAACTCGACGATCCTTCCGTTCTCGATCTCGAGCACCTGCAGTGCCCACGGCTCGAACCCGTCGCCCGTCTCGCTCGGCTTGTACTGGCCGAACGCGGGCGAGCCGTTCGCCGACACGACCGGAATGACGCGTGACCCGCTGCAGCCGATCCCGGGACCAGCCCACCAGCGGAGGATGTCGTCGCGTCCCGCGAGCCACATGTCGAACGGCGGCATCGACTGGGTCGCGTCCTCGTGGATGAGCGCGGTCAGCGCCTCCATGTCGTAGCGCTGGAAGGCGTCGACGTAGCGGGCGAGCAGCTCGGCGTCAGCCGCTTCGACCGAGGGCGCCGTGCTCGTCGCACCCAGGTCGGTTGACTCGAGGGTCGCCCGAGCGCGTTGGAGCGCGCTGTTCACGGCCGGGACGCTCGTCTCGAGGAGCTCCGCCACCTCCGAGGCTTTCCAGCGCAGCACCTCGCAGAGGATCAGGACAGCGCGCTGACGCGGCGGAAGATGTTGGAGCGCGGCCACGAACGCGAGCCGGACGGACTCGCGCGCGAGAGTCACCTCGGCCGGATCGGACTCCCACACGAGCGATGTGTCGGGCATGGGCTCGATCCAAGTGACCTCGGGCAGCGTGTGCAAGTTCTCGACGATCGGCTCCTGCGCCGGGCCGAGATCCATGGGTCGTGCGCGCCGCTTCCTGCTCTCGAGCAGGTCGAGGCACACGTTCGTCGCGATGCGGTAGAGCCACGAGCGAAGCGCCGACCGGCCCTCGAAGCGGTCGTACGCCCGCCAGGCGCGGATGAACGTCTCCTGCACGGCGTCCTCAGCCTCACCCGAGCCGAGCATGCGGTAGCAGTAGGCGGTCAGCTCGACACGGTGCTGCTCCAGGAGCTCATCGACCGCGGGAGTGGCGACGGACGCGTCTGGCACGACACCCATCCTACGGACCCGTTTCCGGGCGGCGCCCGTGCGACACGGGGAAAGGCCCCGACCTGCGGGGCTCCACCATCGACGAGGCCGCGACCGCCCACGGCGAGAGCCCACTCGCCAGCGGGGCTGGACGCCCGATTGACCACCCACCCCGGGTAGTGGCGCGTTCGACGCGGCCTCGAACGACATCGCTAGGGTGACCGCTTCGTGACCGCGCACCGGAACCCGTGGCTCGTCCTCGTCCTGGTCTGCATGGCGCAGTTCATGGTGATCCTCGACGCCACCATCGTGAACGTGGCGCTGCCGTCGATCCAGAAGGACCTGAACATGTCGGAAGCCGATCTGCAGTGGATCGTCAACGCCTACGCGCTGACCTTCGGCGGCTTTCTCCTCCTGGGCGGCCGTGCGGGGGACCTCGTGGGACGCAAGCGGATCTTCCTCGTGGGCGTGGTCGTGTTCACGGCCGCCTCGCTCCTGAACGGCTTCGCGCCGAGCTCGGGATTCCTGATCGTCTTCCGTGGCGTCCAGGGTCTCGGCGCGGCGATGATCGCACCCGCCGCGCTCTCGATCATCACGACGACGTTCGAGGAGGGGGCGGAGCGCACGAAGGCGATGGGCGTCTGGGCGGCGATCGCCGTCGGCGGCGGCGCGGTCGGGCTCGTCCTCGGCGGGGTGCTCGTCGAGTGGCTCTCGTGGCCGTGGATCTTCTTCGTGAACATCCCCGTCGGCATCGCGGTCTTCATCGCGTCGATGCGGATCGTCCCCGAGTCCAAGGACGAGCACGTGCACAAGAGCTTCGACCTCGCAGGCGCAATCACGGTCACGGCCGGGCTCGTCGCGCTCGTCTACGGCATCGTCAAGGCGCAGGAGAAGGGGTGGGGCTCCGTGCACACAGTCGGGTTCGGAGTGCTCGCGGTCGCGCTCCTGACGGCGTTCGTCGTGATCGAGCGGCGCTCGGTGGAGCCGCTCGTCCGGCTGAGCATCTTCCGCGTGCGGACGATCCGCGCAGCGAACCTCACGATGCTGTTCGTCGCCTCCGGCCTGTTCGCGATGTTCTTCTTCAACACCCTGTACGTCCAGCGCGTCCTCGGCTTCTCGCCGATCCAGGCAGGGCTCGCGTTCCTCCCGTTCACGGCCGGGATCATCATCGGCGCCGGTCTCGCGCAGAGGCTCGTGCCGGCGCTCGGCGCGCGGGAGGTGCCGCTCATCGGAATGGGTCTCGCAGTCGTCGGGTTGCTCCTCTTCCTGCGGCTCCAACCCGACGGGCGCTACGTCGTCGATCTGCTGCCGGCGATGCTGCTCGTCTCGATCGGCATGGGGCTGACGTTCGTCCCGGTGACGCTCATCGCGACGAGCGGGATCCGCACGACGACGCCGGGCTGGCGTCGGGCCTCTTCAACACCGCGCAGCAGATCGGCGGCGCGCTCGGGCTCGCGATCCTCTCGACGCTCGCCGCGACCGCGACCACGACCACACTCGAGTCACTCGGCCACAAGCCGACGCCGGGCGAACAGTCCCAGGCGCTCGTGGACGGCTTCCATGTGGCCTTCGTCGGCAGCGCGACCTTCGTGGCCGCGGGAGCAGTGCTCCTCGCCACTCTGTTGCGTCGGCGCGACGTCGTCGCGGTCGGCGAGGGCGCTCCGGCGGCGGCTCAGGTCTGACGCGGCCCACCCGGAGCCCACCGAGCTCGGGGACCGAGCGCGTCGGGGCTAGGGTGAGAGCGATGGTCGAGTGGGAGCAGGTCCGGACGCTCGTGCTCTCCTTCCCCGATGTCGAGGAAGACACGTCCGGCAAACCACGGTTCCGGGTGCACGGAAAGGCGTTTGCCTGGATCGCCCGCGAGCGCGACGGCGGCGGGCTCGCCGTTCGCGTCGATCGCGAGGAGAAGCAGCTCATCCTCGACGCGAACCCCGACGTTTACTTCACGAGCCCGCACTACAACGGCTACCCCGCCGTGCAGGTGCGGCTCGAGGAGATCGACAACGACGAGCTCCGCGAGCGGCTCGAGGACGCCTGGCTGATCCAGGCGCCGAAGCGGCTCGCCGCGGAGTACGTGGCCCGCTCGCCGGACTGATCGACGGTGCCCGAAGGGGACACCGTCCTCTCGATCGCGGCTGCGCTCCCCCGATCGTGCTCGTCAGGCTCGACCGGATCGCCCGCGACGAGCTCGAGGCGCGGATCGAGGACTCTTGGCTCCGGCGGGCGCCGAAGCGGCTGGTCGACGCGTACTCGGCCGAGTGCTAGCGCCGCCTCCGGTCGCGTCCGCGACGAACTTCGCGATCGCGTCGGTGAATTCGTGCCGGCTCGACTGCCACGCATAGAACATGTGCCCGCCCCCGAAGTGCCGGACGGTCACCCGGTCGGCCATCGCGGGATCGAGCCGCATCAGGTTCCGGAGCCGGTCGCTCGCGTAGTACGGCGTCACGAGGTCGTAGCGCCCGTGCGTGATGAACGCCTTCATGTGCGGATTCAACGACATGCCGTAGCGGAAGTCGTCGGTGGCCCCGGGCGGAGGCGCGAACGCGTGCTGCTGCGCGTCGTCCTTCCACGCCATGTTCACCTCGTAGCTCAGGAGCGTGTACTCGCGATCCGTCTCGACTCCGATCTCGGAGCGGAGCATCCGGTTCACGCCCATCGTGAACGCGGGGCTGAACCCCGAGAGCGTGGGATCAGGCCCGAGGAACGAGTCGCGGTCCGGGAACGGATCGGTGACGGTGATCGTGGTGTCGTAGAGCCCGAGCACCTTGCGCTCGTCGCGGAGGAGCTCGCGGCAGAACGTGCGGATGCCGATCCTGCCCTCGGCGCGGACGACGAGGTCGACCGGGAGCCCGATGAGGTCGGCCTGTCGGGTCAAGATGCGCTCGCGCTCCTTTGCCGGGAGCGACGCGCCGCGGGCGAGGAACGATGCGAGATCGCCCGTCGCGAACTCCTCCGCCTCGCTCAGGATCTTCGCCTGCGACGTCCCGGAGCGGAACGCGCGCGAGCGACCGAAATGGACGGCGGAGAGAGCCATCGTCGGTAGCGTGTCGATCCAGCCGAGGACGTCGTAGTCGGTCGGGTTGAGCGTGGTGATCTCGAGCGCAGGAGAGATGAGGATCGCGCCGTTGAGCCCGACGCCGGCCGTCTCCTGAAGCATGCGCACGAGCCGGCCGACGCGATAGCCACCGTAGCTCTCGCCGGCGATGAAGACGGGCGACGCCCAGCGACCGTAGCTCGAGAGCCAGCGGCTCATGAACTCGCACAGCGACTCGAGGTCGCGCTTCTGGCCGAAGTACTCCTTCGTGGTCCGCCTGGTCGGCGTCCTTCCCGTCCTTGCCGTCGCTCTTCGGCTCCTTCTCGATGATGCGGCTGAACCCGGTGCCGACGGGGTCGACGAAGACGAGGTCGCTGAAAGTGAGCCACGACGACTCGTTCTCGACGAGCCTGGCCGGCATCTCCGGGAGCGAGCCGTCCGGCGGGAAGGCGACCCGCTGCGGGCCGACCGCGCCCATGTGCAGGAACGCCGAGGAGGCTCCGGGGCCGCCGTTGAAGACGAACGTGACCGGACGGTCCGCGCCGCCCTGGTCGGCGACGTAGGACACCGAGAAGATCTCCGCGGCAGGCTTCTCCTTCTTCCGCAGGACGAACCACTTCGCGGTCGCGGTGTAGGCGATGCGGCTCCTGCCCGTGCCCCACGTGCCACTCGCCTCGGCGCCGGCGGGTGGCTCGTACGGCGGCTTCGCGTCCTGCTTCGTCTCCTGCGCTCGGTCCTTCGTCTCGTCGGTCATGGGCCAGAAGCTACCGACAGCGCGGCTCGAGGCGCAGCAGGGTCGGCATCCTCGCCGGCACGAGCGACGCGGCCGGCGAGCAGGACGGCGGACGCGATCCAGATCGCGCCGACGAGAGCGATCGCATGGGCGAGGACGCCTTGCTGCAGGAAGATGTCCGTGACGATGAAGACGGGGATGAGGACGACCGCTCCTCGCGGGACCGCCTGCGAGCGCCAGAGCGCCACCGTCATCGTCACGAGGCCGACGAGAACGCCCGGAATGAAGAGGAGCAGCATCTCCGGGGCGACGGTAGGGAAACCCGCACTGTTCAGCGGCCGGACGTCCGTTACCTTTAGCCGATGGCCTCCGTCGAGATCGCGCGGAACGCAGCCGGGCGCCATGCCTGGCGGGAGACGTACGAGGCGTACGCGGACGCCGGCGGCGCCGATCTCGCTCCCGACGATCTCGAGCGCTACGCGGACGCAGCCTGGTGGACGGGGCGGCTCGACGAGGCGATCGCCCTGCGCGAGCGCTCGTATGCGGGGTTCAGCGCCGCGGGCGACAAGCCCGGTGCAGCGCGGCTCGCGCTCACCCTGTCCTGGGATCACCTGAATCGCGGGGCGTTCGCCATCTCCCGCGGCTGGTTCGCGAACGCGGAGAGACAGCTCGACGGGCTTCCGGAGACCGCCGAGCACGGATACCTGTCCCTCTCGCGAGGCATCACGCTGCTCCTCTCCCAGGGGGACGTCCCGAATGCGCTCGCGGAGCTCGGGCACGCGCGCGAGATCGCCCAGCGCACGGGCGATCGCGACACGCAGGTGCTCGCGCTCGTCGGCCAGGGTCGTGCGTACGTGCAGGCGGGAGACGTCGAGAAGGGGCTCGCGATCCTCGACGAGGCGAGCACCTCGGCCGTGTCCGGAGAGCTTCGGCCGTTCGCCACGGGTCTCGTCTATTGCGTGACGATCAGCTCTTGCCAGGACGTCGGTGACTTCCGGCGGGCCGCCGAGTGGACGGAGGCGGCGAACCGCTGGTGCGACCAGGAGGACATGAACGGCTTCCCCGGCGCGTGTCGCGTCCACCGCGCCGAGATCCTCCGCCTGAACGGGGACTGGCCGCAGGCGGAGAAGACAGCGCTCGCGGCGTGCGACGAGCTCCAGGACTTCGACCGCCGGGTCACCGCGGGCGGCTACTACGAGGTGGGTGAGATCCGGCGCAGGCGGGGCGACTTCGCCGCGGCGGACGAGGCGTTCCGGACGGCGAACGAGCTCGGCCGGCCACCGCAGCCCGGCCTCGCGCTGCTCCATCTCACAGAGGGGAAGGTGGAGAGCGCCGTGGCGGGGATCCAGCGTGCGCTCTCGGAGACACACGAGCCCCTGCTGCGCCTGAGGGCGCTGCCCGCGCAGGTCGAGATCGCGATCGCTGCGGCGGACGTCGAGACCGCACGCGCCGCGGCGGACGAGCTCGAGCAGATCGTCGACGCCTTCAAGATCGGAGATCACCGTGCGCCCGCGTTCGACGCACAAGTTCATCTCGCGCGCGGTCAGATCGAGCTCGCGGAGAAGGACTGGAGCGGCGCCGCAAGCTCCCTTGCCAGAGCACGGGACGAGTGGTTGCAGGTCGGCGCACCGTACGAGGTCGCACAGGCGCGCACCGCGCTCGCGGTCGCGTTCCGTCGGCAGGGTGACGAGCACGGCGCTACCGCGGAGCTGCAGGCGGCCCTCGCCACGTTCGAGAAGCTCGGCGCGAGGCTCGACCAGGAGCGTGCCGAGGAGCTCCTCGGCCGGGTCGAGGGTCAGCGTACGTTCCTCTTCACCGACATCGTCGGCTCCACGGAGCTCCTCGAGTCGCTCGGCGACGCGGACTGGCGGAAGCTCCTCGCACGTCACGACGAGCTCGTGCGCGACGGGATCGTCCGTCATGGTGGCTCCGTGATCAAGCAGACGGGAGACGGCTTCTTCGCCCGCTTCGACGACCCGGCCGCCGCGATCGCCGCCGCGATCGACGTTCAGCGCGCGCTCACCTCGGAGGACCTCGCCTCGCAGGTCCGCATCGGCGCCCACACGGGCGGCGCGTTCAAGACCGGCGCGAACTACACGGACTACGGGGGGCAGAGCGTCCACATCGCGGCACGCATCGGAGCCGCGGCCGGTGCGGGCGAGATCCTCGTCAGCCGCGACACGCTCGAGGGCACGGACGGACGATTCCCGCTCTCGGCACCGCGTGCCGAGTCGCTCAAGGGCTTCGAGCAGCCGATCGAGGTCGTCGCCGTCGACTGGCGCGACGCACCGGCGGCCGCCGAGCTCAGCCGCGGCTGAACGTACGGCGGAACCAGAACGCGATCCGCCGCCAGACGTTCATGGAGTGCTCGTGGTGCTGCGTCGGCGCGAGCACCTTGCCTTCGATCTCGCGGATGTCCGCGCCGATCGTCTCGCCGATGCCGCCCTTGCTGTCAGGCTCGATCTCCGCCGTCGTCGCCGGCTCGAGGTACTCGCCGTAGCGCTCCGCCTCGGCGTGCGTCACGGAGAGGTGGACCACGCCCTGCGTGATCTCGCCCACGTCCTCTGAGGGCACGTAACGGGGCTTGCCGAGCGCGCTCGTCGCCACCGCGAGGCCGTCGAAGACGTCGCGCTCGTCGTCCCCCGCGACCTCGTCCACCTCCCCGAGCTCGGCACCGTCGGAGGTCATCACCTTCCAGCCGGGACGAATCAGGAGCCAGGAGACGGGATCGCCGGCGTTGCTCTCGCTCACGCCGTGACGATAGCCGCCTCGGGACGCTCAAGTCACGAGGCCGGGATGCCGATAACCCTCCGGTCGTGCGGCAGCGCTACCCTCGGAGCCGCGCGAGGCCGCTCTCGTCGAGCCGCTGGAGGAGCTTGAGCGCACCGACGTTGTCGGCTACCTGGTCCGGGCGCGTCGCGCCGAAGAGGGCGCTCGCCACGTGCGCATTCGCGAGCGCGAATGCGAGCGCGAGCGCCGCCGGGGTCGCCTCGAGCTCGACGGCGAGCTCGCGAAGTCGTTCGCCCGCACGGAACGCCCTCTGGCGTCGCGGGGCGTCGCGCTCCCCGCCGAGCCTCCCCGCCGTGCCCTCGTCGGCGTACTTGCCCGTGAGCGCGCCTCCCGCGAGCACGTACGAGGCGACGACGCTCGCGCCCGCCTCGTCGAGCGCCGCGCTCAGCGCGCCGTCCTCCACCATCTCCGGATCCGCGACGCTGTACGGCAGCTGAGCCGCGCACGGAGCAGGAGCCGCCTCTGACGCGGCGACGCGTGCGGCCTCCGCGATCTCCTCCGGCGCCCAGTTGAGCACGCCCCACACCCGAGCCTTCCCGGCGGCGATCAGGCCGACGACCTCCTGGATCACCTGCCCGATCGACAGACCCTCCGGCGGACGTTCGGCATAGACGAGGTCGACATGGTCGAAGCGCATCCGCCGGAGCGACCCGTCGAGCTCGTCGGCGGCCGACTGCTCGGGCCAGTGCTCCCACCAGAGCTTGTTCGCGACGACGACCTCGTCCCGCTTCCAGCCGGATGCACGGAAGAGCTCGCCGAAGACGACCTCGGAGTACCCGGTCGGGATCGGCGCGGCTCCCGTGTAGTCGTCGTAGCGGGCGTCGTCGAGGAAGCTGATGCCGGCCTCCCGCGCCGCCGTCATCACGGCAATGCCATCCTCGCGCGGGATCCGCTCGAACGTCAGCCAGGACCCGAGCGCGAGCGCCGAGACCTCGATTCCGGACGTCCCGAGCGGCCGACGCTCCACGCCGGAACCTTATGCCCGGCCGACTGGGCGGGTCCGGTCGAGAGCTGCCCGAGAGACAAGGTACCGTGGGCCGATCGACTGGTCGCTCTTCCACTCCTTGAACAGCTCGCTGCAGGGCCACGACACGATCGCCGACGCGCTCGCGAGCTTCGTCGACACCTGGGCCGTGCCCGTCTTCGTGCTGGCGTTCTTCGCGCTCTGGCTCCTCGATCGGCCGGGCTCCCCCTACCGCTGGAAGGTGGCCGTCCTCTCCGGCCTCGCGTCCGCAGCCGTCGGGCTCGCCACGAGCGAGGTGATCAACCACATCTGGGAACGCACCCGCCCCGCCGATGCCCACCCGGCCGACACGCTCCTGCTCGTACCGGCGTCCCACGACCCGTCCTTCCCGAGCCAGCACGCGGTCGCGTCGTTCGCGATCGCGTTCTCGGTCCTCTTCGTCGGCGGCCGGATCGCCGGCGCGCTCTTCGTCGCCTATGCGAGCGTGCTCAGCGTCTCGCGCATCTTCGTCGGCCTGCACTACCCGGGCGACGTGCTCGGCGGCTTCGCCGTCGGCCTCGGGGCCGCGCTTTTCGTCTACTACGTCGGGCGGAATCGCTGGGCGCCGGTGGTGTCGCTCCTGAGCCGTCTGACCGATCCGATCGTGGCGCCCGTGTGGAGAGCGCTCGACGCTCGGCGGGAGCGTCGCGGCTCTCGGGACACGACGGCCGCGTCCTGAGCCGTCAGCGCGTAACGGTGACCGCGACGCGCTGCACGGCGTTGTTCGCGTAGCCACCGACGTTCCAGCGTGGCTCGAGCGGCTGCTCGTTGCCGGTGGCGTCCCGAGCGCGGCAGCAGAGTTCGTGCTCGCCGGGCTTCGCGCTCCACGCGAATGTCCACGAGCGCCAGGCCCAGCGCCCGAGCACGTCCTCACCGAGCTCGGCGTCCGACCACGTCTCACCCCCGTCGGTAGACACTTCGACTCGTACGATCTCCGCTTCGCCCGACCAGGCCCTGCCCTCGACCGCACATTCGCCCGCCTCGACGATCCGGGCTCGCGTGAAGAAGTCGGGGATCCCCGGCGGCACCATCAGCGAGCGTGGCTGGATGCGGGACACGGGCTCCCCGAGCTCGTCCTCGTGCTGGCGGAAGCGATATCCGTGTCGCATCTGGTAGCCGTCGAACGGCTCGTCGAGAACCGTGATGCGCGAGAGCCACTTCACGCTCGTCATCCCGTACCAGCCGGGCACGATCAGACGGAGGGGAGCGCCGTGCTGCGGGGGAAGCGGCACGTCGTTGACCGCGTAGGCGAGGAACGCGTCCCCCCGGGCGAGCTCCTCGAGGGAGACGCTCCGCTCGTAGTCCTGCTCTTCCTCGCCCTCGACCCCGCGGTCGAGGCCCGTGAAGAGAACCTCGACGGCCCCGTCGCGAACGCCTGCCTCGTCGAGGATCGGCCCGAGCGGGGCTCCCGTCCAGCGCGCCGTTCCGACCGCCTCGAGGAGCCAGGGCTGGCTGACCGGCCGCGGATCGAGCCGCGCGCGCCCATTTCCCGCGCACTCCAGCGTGACCGCGACGTCGACAGCGGGGCGCGCCCGCAGGCCCTCGAGCGAGAGCGAGACCGGCCGTTCGACGTGCCCGCCGACTTCGAGCCGCCAGCCGTCGGGGTCCACCTTCGGGATGTCGTAGTGGACGAGCAGGTAGTGGAGGCCGACCGGCGTGAGGTCCCAACGGAGAGCCTCCAGCGGCATCCCGTGATTCCGAGCCGCGAGCTGCAGCTCCTCGAGGCTGATCCCCTCGGACACAGAGTGACCGTACCCGAGCTACGCGGCCAGCACGTTCACCGCGCGCGCCGCGACGAGGAGCACCGTGACCACCGAGATCGCCGACTCCATCCCCATCAGGACCTTCGCGTGGCGCGTCAGCGGCATCGCATCGGTCGGGCTGAATGCGATCGAGTTGGTCAGCGACACGTACAGGTAGTCCCAGAGCTTCGGGTACCAGCCGCGCCGCTTCACCTCCGGGTTGTCGTCCTGCGGGAACTCGAAGTCGGGCTCCTTGCGCGTATGACTGCGCATGGCCCGCTCGACCGGGCCGCCGAGATCGACCTCCCAGAACCAGATGCCGAAGACGATGACGTTCGTCGACCAGATGACGGCCGCCGTGAGCAAGAGCTCCCCGCCGCCGAGCTGATTCGTGGACGTCGTGATGAGCCCGTAGACGAGGAGCCCGAGCGCCGTCACGTTGCCCGCGACGAGGAAACCGAGCGACAGCATGACGTAGCGGCGGCTCTTCATCCCCGCTGCGCCGCTCTCGCGCAGGACGAAGTCGACGATCAGGAAGAGCTCGGGCACCGCGAGCACCAACCAGGCCCACCAGGGCAGGTGATGAAGCAGCTCCCAGCCTTCCTTCCAGCTGACGAGCGCGAGCATGACGAGCAGGAGGAACGCGAAGCCGACGATCGGCGCCGCCTCTCGTCGCGCCTCGACGTGGGCCTCGGTCTCGCTCGTCGACACGAGCGCGGTATTCGCGCACGACGGCGGTCTGCCTTCCTCGCGGGCGTAGGATCGCGCGGATGGAGCGTCGGGAGCTGGGTGGGAGCGGCTTCGAGGTCTCGCGGGTCGCCCTCGGCTGTGGGAACTTCGGGGGCGTGGGATCGGCGCCCTCCTTCTTCGGCCAGGGCATCCCTCGAGACGAGGCGTTCCGGATCATGGACACCGCCTGGGAGCTCGGGATCACGACGTTCGACACGGCGGATGCCTACGGTGGGGGACGCAGCGAGACGTGGATCGGCGACTGGCTCCGAGCGAAGGGCTCCTCGGTCCGCGAGGCGATCGCGATCGAGACGAAGACCTTCAACCCCATGGACACGGGCCAGGACGGCGGGCTCTCTCGCGCGCGTGTGCTGCGCCAGATCGACACGAGCCTCTCGCGGCTCGGCCTCGAGCGCGTCTCCCTCTACACCGCGCACGACTTCGACCCGGACGTCCCACAGGAGGAGACGATCCGCGCGTTCGACGAGCTCGTCCGCGCCGGCAAGGTCGGCGCGATCGGCGCATCCAACTTCACCGCGGACCAGCTCGCGGAGGCGGTCGAGATCAGCGCGCTCGAGGGCCTCGCGCGCTACGAGTGGGTCCAGAACTCGTTCTCGCTCCTCGATCGACAGGACGCCGAGACCGTCTTCACCGTCTGCCGCGAGCACGGCCTCGGCTTCGAGGCGTTCGGCCCGCTCGCAGGTGGCTGGCTCACGGGGAAGTACCGCCGCGGCGCCGAGTATCCCGACGGCTCGCGCATGGCGCAGCGGCCGAATGGCTATCTCCGCTACGCCGACGATCATGTCTTCGACGCGCTCGAGGCGCTCGAACGGGAGGCGGGCGAGCGCGGCGTGTCGATGTCGGGGCTCGCGCTGGCGTGGCTCCTCGCGACACCCGAGGTCACCGTCGTCGTGGTCGGGCCGACGCGCGCGGAGCACCTCGAGCCCGTACGAGAAGCCCTCGATCTCACCCTCTCCCCCGCCGAGCGCGCTAGCCTCGGAGCCCTCTCCCGTGATCGTCCTCTCCGAACACGAGGTGCGCGACCTGCTCGACATGGAGTCGTGCGTGGCCGCGATGGAGGAGGTGCTGACAGCGCTGGCCCGCGGCGAGCTCTACCAGCCGCTCCGCTCGATCGCGTTCCCGCCGGGGGCGAGCGGCGGGATTGGCCTCATGCCCTCGTACCGCGGCGGCGACGCGCCCGCGTACGCGCTGAAGGAGATAGTCGTGACCCCCGACAATCCGACACGCGGTCTCGACGCGCACCAGGGCGCAGTCCTCCTCCACGACGGGACGACCGGCGAGCTGGTCGCGATCATGAACGCCTCGCCGATCACGGCGATCCGGACGGCGGCGGTGTCCGCGGTCGCGACCCGTGCGCTCGCGCGCGAGGAGGCGAAGCGGGTGGCGATCCTCGGGGCAGGCGTCCAGGCGCGCTCGCACGTGGAGGCGATGCGCACGGTCCTCGACGACCCCGAGATCCGAATCTGGGCGCGCCGGCTCGAGTCCGCCGAGGAGCTCGCGGCCGAGGTCGGGGCGATCGTCGACCCGTCGCCGGACTCCGCCGTGTTCGGCGCGGAGGTCGTCTGCACGACGACGGCTGCGACGGAGCCGGTCGTCCAGCGTCGCTGGCTCGCGCACGGCACGCACGTCAACGCCGTCGGCTCGAGCATCAAGACGACGCGGGAGCTCGACACCGAGACGATGGCCCACTCGTCGCTCTTCGTCGACCGCCGCGAGTCCACGCTCAACGAGTCGGGCGACTACCTCCTCGCCGCCGCCGAGGGCGCCATCGGCCCGGACTCGATCAAGGCCGAGCTCGGCGAGGTGCTCGCCGGGATGCACCCCGGGCGCGAGCACGAGGACGAGATCACCGTCTTCAAGTCGCTCGGGATCGGCGTCGAGGACCTCGCTGCTGCGGAGCTCGTGGTCCGGCGCGCGAAAGCCGAGCGCGTCGGCACGGAGATCGCCTTCTGATTCCGCTCGACGAGATCGAGCGCGCACGCGAGCGGATCGCCGGCACCGTGATCCGAACGCCGCTCGTGCGGCTCCAGGTCGACGCTCCGAGCGAGATCTGGCTCAAGCTCGAGAGTCTCCAGCCGATCGGCTCCTTCAAGCTCCGCGGCGCGGGGAACGCGATGCTCTCGGCCGCGCCCGAGGAACTCGCTCGGGGCGTCGTCACGACGAGTGCAGGGAACATGGCCCAGGGCGTCGCCTGGATGGCCTGCGAGCTCGGCGTTCCCGCGACGGCGATCGTCCCCGATCATGCGCCGCAGACGAAGCTCGCGGCGATCGAGCGGCTCGGCGGCCGTGTCGTCCGCGTCCCCTGGGACGAGTGGTGGGCGACGATGGCAGCCGGAAAGGCGGACGGAATCGAAGGGCTCTTCGTCCATCCGGTGCGCGACGTGCCGGTGATGGCGGGGAACGGGACGATCGGGCTCGAGCTGGCCGAGCAGCTCGACGGGATCGACGCCGTGCTCATCCCCTGGGGCGGCGGCGGGCTCACGACCGGGATCGCGAGCGCGCTCGCCGCACGAAGCCCCGAGACGAGGGTTTACGTGTGCGAGCCCGAGACCGGCGCCCCGGTGACCGCCGCGCTCGCGAACGGAGGCGAGCCCGCGGAGATCGAGTACCGCGCCTCGTTCGTCGACGGAGCCGGCTCGGGCGCGCTTCTTCCCGAGATGTGGGAGCGCGCGCGACCCCTCGTCGCGGACGCCTTCGCGTTGACGCTCGAGGAGACGGCCTCCGCGGTCCGCCTCCTCATGGAGCGGGCCCGCGTCGTCGCCGAGGGCGCCGCCGCGCTCACCGTCGCCGCCGCGCTCTCCGGTCGTGTCGATGCGAGACGAATCGTCTGCATCGTCTCCGGAGGGAACATCGACGGCTCGCGGCTCCAGGAGGTCCTCGCCGGCCGAGTGCCGGACTGAGGCGCAGCCTGCTCTGGATCGTCACTCGGTCGAGAAAGCAAGGGAAGGGGTTCGGGACTGGCCTTCGGGGACCTTGCAGTTCGTGCCCGAAGGGCAGTCCCGACCCCCCACGAACGCCCGATCGACGGTCGGTAGGTTGCCTCCGTGCGCACGGTCATCGTCTCGCCGGAGGACGCCCGCCGGATCGCCGTTCGCTCGCAGCTCCTCGACGGCTCGGCGGTAGGAGTCCTCGACACGGTCCGCCGGCTCGGGTTCCTCCAGCTCGACCCGATCGCCACCGTCGCCCCGCCGCAGCAGCTCGTCCTCTGGAGCCGTCTCGGGAGCTACGACCGGACCGAGCTCGACCAGCTGCTGTGGGAAGAGCGGACGCTCTTCGAATGGAACGCGTTCATCTGGCCGACCGAGGACCTGCCTCTCGTCCGGGCGCGCATGCGACGGGGAGTCAACAAGAACGCGCGGGAGTGGCTCGCAGAGAACCGGTCGTTCCGGCGCTATGTGCTCCGCGAGCTCGACCGACGTGGCCCGCTCCTGTCCCGTGAGATCGAGGACCACGCCGGCCACGCTCGCGAGGACCACGATTGGTGGGGGGCGCGGAAGATGGGGTTGATGCTCGGGATCCTCGCGGTGAAGGGGGAGGTCGCAGTCGTCGGACGGCGGGGCAAGCAGCGGGTGTGGGATCTCGCCGAGCGCTGGTACCCGCCCGAGGCCGAGAAGATCCCCTGGCGCGAAGCGGAGCGGCAGATCGCGGACCGCCGCTTCCAGGCACTCGGCGTGCGCCTGACGAGGAGCGGCTGGGAGGCGCATCCCGACGCACGCGACGGGCCGATCCCCGACCGCGCCACGCTCCTCTCCCCCTTCGACCGCCTGATCCACGACCGCGACCGCGCCCACGCGCTCTTCGACTTCTTCTATCGCCTCGAGATGTACGTGCCGAAGGCGAAGCGCGAGTACGGCTACTACGTCTTGCCGCTGCTCGTCGGCGACCGCCTGGTCGGGCGCGCCGAGCCCCGCTTCGACAAGAAGACGGGGACGCTCGAGCTCCTCGGCGCGTGGGGCGATACGTCACGGCTCGACGAAGCGCTCGCCGGGCTCGGCGCGTGGCTCGGAGCCGAGCGCGTCGGGCACGCGAACTGAGCCTCTAGGATCGCGCCGTGGAGTTCGAGACGCGCGCGATCCACGCGGGGCAGGAGCCGGACCCGACGACGGGCGCGGTGACGACTCCGATCTACCAGACCTCCACGTACGCGCAGGAGGCGGTCGGCGTCCACAAGGGGTACGACTATGCGCGGGTCGCGAACCCGACCCGGACGGCGCTCCAGGAATGCCTCGCCTCGCTCGAGGGCGCGGCCCACGGCCACGCCTTCTCGTCGGGCCTCGGCGCGGTGACGACGCTCATGCACCTCGTCTCGCCGGGGGAACGCGTGGTGTGCGTGAACGACGTCTACGGGGGCGTGTACCGGATGTTCTCCCAGGTGTACGAGCCGAAGGGCTACCGCTTCACCTACCTCTCGCCGGAGGAGATCTCGTCCGGGCTCGCCGGGCACCTCGGCGACGACACGCGGTTCGTCTGGCTCGAGACGCCGACGAACCCGCTCCTGAACGTCATCGACGTCCGCGCCGCTGCCGACGCGGCTCACGCGGCGGGAGCCCTCGTCGTCGTCGACAACACGTTCGCGAGCCCGTATCTGCAACAGCCGCTCGCGCTCGGCGCCGACCTCGTGCTCCACTCGACGACGAAGTACCTGGGAGGACACGCAGACGTGGTCGGCGGCTTCGTCGGGACGAACGACGACGCCGTCTCCGAGGAGCTCGCCTTCCTGCAGAAGTCGCTCGGCGCCGTGCCGGGCCCGTTCGACTGCTGGCTCGTCCTCCGCGGCGTGAAAACGCTCGCGGTTCGGATGGACCGCCACTGCACGAACGCGGCCGTCGTCGCTGCCTTCCTCGGGCGTCACGAGCGGGTCGACCGCGTCTTCTACCCCGGGCTCCCGGGCCACCCCGGCCACGCGATCGCGGCTCGCCAGATGCGGAACTTCGGCGGGATGGTCTCGTTCACGCTCGGAAGCGAGGAGGAAGCGGCCGCGGCCGTGGCGCAGACGAAGGTATGGACCCTCGCGGAGAGCCTCGGCGGCGTCGAGAGCCTGATCGAGCTGCCCGCCCGGATGACGCACGCTGCGACCGGCGAGTCGCCGTTCCCCGTGCCGCCGTCGCTCGTGCGCCTGTCGGTCGGGATCGAGGCCGCGGACGACCTGGTGGCCGATCTCGAGCAGGCGCTGGAGCTCTAGCGTGCCCGGCGGCGGCCAGCCGATCGACCTCCACCACCAGGCACCGAAGATCATCGGCTCCTACCTGCTCGAGACCGAAGACGGGTCCGCCCTTCTCGACTGCGGGCCGACGACGTGCGTCGAACACTTGACTGCGGGGCTCGCGGAACGGGGCGTCCGGCTCACGGACCTTCGCCATCTCCTCCTCACCCACATCCACCTCGACCACGCCGGCGCGGCCGGCGTCCTCGTGCGGGAGCATCCCGGGCTGCAGGTGCACGTCTCCGAGGTGGGAGCACCGCACCTGATCGACCCGTCGAAGCTCGAGTCGAGCGCGCGACGGCTCTACGGCGACGCGTTCGACGCGCTCTGGGGCGAGCTCGCACCCGTGCCGAAGGAGAACGTCCACGTCGTCGGCGACCGCGTCGTCGGGCTCGACTGCTTCTCGACGCCGGGCCATGCGTGGCACCACGTCTCGTACCTCGACCGAGACGGGACGCTGTACGCGGGCGATGCCGCCGGCGTCCGGATCGAGCCCGGCCGCTTCGTGCTCCCGCCCTGTCCGCCACCGGAGATCGACCTCGAGGCGTGGGAGCGGTCGCTCGACGAGATCGAGCGCCGCGCGCCAGGAGCGCTCGCGCTCATCCACTTCGGCGTCTTCCACGACGTCGAGGATCACCTGACGGCGCTCCGGGACACGCTCCGGAGCTGGTCGAACCGGGTCGAGAACGGGATGGACGAAGACACCTTCGTCGCCGCCGCTCGGTACGACGTGTCGGAGGTGGACGGCGACGCGCTCGCGCAGGACTACGACCGCGCCGCCCCCTACTGGCACCACTTCCGCGGTCTCGAGCGTTACTGGCGCAAGCGCCGCGAAGCCGTGGCGTGAGACGCGGCTAGGCCGGGCCGACCATCACCTCGATCTCGAAGAACTGCGGCTCGGGAGGCGGCCCCTCCGGCTGAGCGTCCCCCAAGATCTCCTGCATCGCAGGCCCGACCTGCGCCTCGTTGAACCGCTGGAAGTGCTCCTTCGACTCCCAGACGTCGTAGATGTAGAAGCCCTGGGACGTCTCGCCGGCGGTGTGCAGGATCAGCCCGTCGGGCGCCTTGTCCGACGGCATGGGAAAGGCCCCAAACATCTTCTCGGTGACCTTTACGTAGTTGTCGCGGGTGACGCCTGGGCCCGCGAGGAGCATGCCGACAGCCATATGCGATCTCCTCTCCTCGTTGTGTGGACGGCGTGCGGACACTACTCCCCCAGGCCCGGACCCGGTGCGCGCTCGACGTCCGCGAGTCCAGCGCTCAGGCGACCGTGCCGACGGCGACGCCCGTCTCGGCGTCGAAGAGGTGGATCTTCCGGAGCGGCACCGCCAGCTTCCGCTTGGCCCCCTGGGGCAGATCCGCCTCGATCGGGAGCTTGGCGACGATCTCCGAGTCGCGGAGCTTCAGGTACGCGAGCTGCTCGTCCCCGAGGTACTGGACGACCTCGACGGTCGCGTCGCACTCCGCGCAGTCGGCGCGCTTTCCGTTGGCGAGCTCGACGTCCTCCGGCCTGAAGCCGACGAGACGGCCGGCGCCCCCGATGCCCACGCCGAGCGCCGCGGACGGAAGCAAGTTCATCGCGGGCGACCCGATGAACGTCGCGACGAACGTGTTCGCCGGGTTCGTGTACAGGTCGACGGGAGACCCGATCTGCTGCAGCACGCCGAGGTTCATCACGGCGATGCGGTCACCCATCGTCATCGCCTCGACCTGGTCGTGCGTGACGTAGATCGTCGTCGTGCCGAGGCGGGTCTGGAGCTTGAGGATCTCCGCGCGGGTCTGGACACGGAGGGCCGCGTCGAGGTTCGAGAGCGGCTCGTCCATCAGGAACGCGGCCGGCTCGCGGACGATCGCGCGGCCGAGCGCAACCCGCTGACGCTGACCCCCGGAGAGCTGCTTCGGCTTCCGCTTGAGGAGCGCTCCGAGCTCGAGGATGTCGGCCGCCTCGCGGACGCGGCGGTCGATCTCCCCCTTGGGCACCTTGAAGTTCTTGAGGCTGAACGCGAGGTTCGCGTACACCGTCATGTGCGGATAGAGCGCGTACGACTGGAAGACCATCGCGATGTCCCGCTTTCCGGGGGCGACGTTGTTGACAACGCGCTCGCCGATCAGGATCCGCCCCTCGGAGACATCCTCGAGCCCCGCGAGCATCCGCAGCGCCGTCGTCTTCCCGCAGCCCGACGGCCCGACCAGGACGAGGAACTCGCCGTCCGCGACGTCGATCGACAGGTCGTCGACCGCGGCGGTGTCGCCGAAGCGCTTAGTCACGTGCTCGTACGCGATCGTGGCCATCAGGCGGTCTCCTCCGTGATCGGCGCCGGCAGGACGAAGTGCGCGACGGCGAGGAACGTGTACGCGATCGTGAGCGTGAGGAACGGCATGACCGCGGCGGCGATGCCGACGAGGTTGACCGCGAGCAGCCCGAGCCCGAGCACGAGCGTCGCGCCGGGCCGCGACGCGGCGAGCTCGGCCGCCTCCCGCGCGACGGCGCGCAGCGTCCGGCCCGGCTCCGCGACGGCCAATGTCCACACGACCAGGCCGTAGATCCCGATCAGCACGAGCACGTACAACGAGAGGAAGGCGAGCGGCCAGAGCCCCGACCGCCCGTAGGCGCGGAGCGCGACGAGCGCCAGCGCCGCGGTCGCGCTCCCGGCGACGCCGAGGACGAGGCCGCGCCGCCAGTGGAGTCTCAGCCCGTCGACGGCGTCCCCGAGCTCGAAGTCCCCCGTCCGGACGAGCTTCACCGCGCAGTGGACGAGCGCGGCGGCGAACGGTCCGACCGCGACCACGAGCACGGCGGCGAGCGGGAATGCGAGCGTCGCGAGGATCGCCGCGACGAGCACTGCGCCGAGGGCCGTGTTGACGACGAGCAAGCGCCACGAGTACGCGTAGAAGTCCCGTAGCGCGAGCCGCATAGCCGCCCCCGGCCTCATCCCTTGACCCCAGCCGCGGTGACGCCGGCGACGAAGAAGCGCTGGAAGACGAGGAAGATCGCGAGGATCGGGATGATCGCGATGATGCTCCCGGCCATGAGCTGCGGCCATTGCGTCTGGTACGTCAGCGTGAGCTGTGCGAGCCCGAGCTGGATCGTGTACAGGTGCTCGTTGCCCTGCCCGAAGAGGATCAGCGGCCAGAAGAAGTCGTTCCACGTCCCCTGGAACTGGAGGATCGCGAGCGCCGCGAGCGCCGGCCCTGCGAGCGGCAGCATCACGCGCCAGAAGGTCTTGAAGTAGCCCGCGCCGTCGAGCTTGGCCGCCTCCTCGAAGTCGCGCGGGATGGTGAGGAAGTACTGGCGCATGAAGAAGAGGTTCACGGCGCTGACCATGCTGATCAGGATGTAGCCGGAGAAGTTCCCAATCAGGTGCCAGTTCGTGAGCATCACGAACACCGGGATCAGCCGCAGCTGATCGGGGATCATCAGCGTCCCGAGCACGAGCAGGAAGAGAGCCTCGCGACCGGGGAAGCGCAGGCGGGCGAATGCGTAGCCACCGAGCGAGGCAAGGAACAGGTTGATGACCGTGACGACGGTCGCGAGGAAGAGACTGTTCAGGACGTAGCGCTTGAAGTCGTAGTCCGTCCAGACGCTCTTCCACGCCTCGGTCGTGAACGGGTTCGGGACGAGGTTGAAGTACGCGGTCTGCGGCAGCGTCTTGAACGAGGTCGAGATCGTGTAGACGAACGGCACGAAATAGAGGAGCGCAGCCGCGACGAGCAATCCGTAGACCAGCAGCCGCCCGGCGACACGAGTCCGTGGACGCGGCGGAACATACGGCTCGGCCGCTGCGACCGACGTCTGCAGCATCACCACGACTCCGACCGGCCGACCGTCGCCCGTTGTACGAGCGTGAGCACCAGGATTGCGACGAAGAGAACGACACCGGCCGAGGCGGCGAGCCCGAAGTTCGAGGCCTTGAAGGCGGTGTTGTAGATGTACAGCACCGGGGTGTACGTCGAGTACACAGGCCCTCCGGTGCCGCCGGAGACGATGAACGACTGGTCGAAGAGCTTGAGCGCCCCGATGCCGAAGACGACGAGCACGAAGAAGTGAGCGGGTCTCAAGAGCGGGAAGGTGATGCGCCAGAACGTCCGCCACGCGTGCGTCCCGTCGATGGCCGCCGCCTCGTAGACGTCCGTCGAGATCGACTGCATCGCCGCAAGGTAGAAGAGCATCACCGTGCCGGCCGTCGTCCAGGCGTTGAGGCCCACGATGGACCACAGCGCCGTGCTCGGGTCGCCGAACCAGGAGCGGTCGCCGCCGATGATGTGGTTCAGGAGCCCGTCGGCGTTGAGGATGTAAATCGCGATCGTCGTGATCGCTGCCGAGGAGACGATCGAGGGGAAGTAGAACGCCGACCGGAAGAACGCGCGGCCGCGGATCCTCGCGTTGATGATGAGCGCAAGGGAGAGCCCGAGCGCCATCTCGAGCGGAACGACGACGACGGTGTACTCGACGATGTTCCGGACCGACCTCCGGAAGACGAAGTCGTGGAAGAGCACGTGGTAGTTCTCGGTCCCGACTCCCTTGACCTTCCCGAGGATCCCCCACTCGAAGAAGCTGATGTAGATCGCGTAGACCAGCGGGTAGATGAAGAAGACGCCGAACACGGCGATCGGGAGCAGCAAGAAGGCGTAACCCCAACCCGCCTCGCGTACGCGCGCCCCGAGGAGCGAGCCCCGTTCAGCCCGGCGCGTGGAGTCCGTCGCGGTCGTCGTCGTCATCGTCGGAGCAGCCGTGCAGCCCCTCCGCGCGGCGAGCGCCGCGCGGAGGGGATCGAACGATGGTCGTCTAGCCCTTCAACGAGTTCGCGATGTCGGACAGCATCTGCGACGTCGACATCGAGCCGTTGATCACCGCCTGCAGGTCGTTGTTCATGATCGTGTACGTCGGGGTGAAGTTGGGGAAGCCCCAACCGTGAGCGAACGGACCCGCGGCGAGGAACGGCGCACGTCCACCGATCGCCTTCACGTCCGAGCGCGACGGCAGCGCGAGCCCCTTCGACATCCACAGCGTCATCCCGACCTTGCCGGTGAGCCAGGAGAGAAGCGTCCAAGCCGCCGGCTTGTTCTGCGAGTCCTTCGCCATCGAGTAGGACACCGTGAACCCGAGGTTCGCGTTGACCTTGCCCTTGACCATCGGACCGACGCCGTACTTCACCGACGGGAAGGTCGACGTCATGTACGGGAGCAGCCAGTTGCCCTCGAAGATGATCGCTGACTTCTCCTTGCCGAGCGCCTCACCGGGCCAGCCGACGCCGAGCTGTGTCGGCGTTGCGGCGAGACCCTTCTTGAAGAGCCCGACGTAGAAGTTCACCGCCGCCGTGACGGCAGGAGACTGCACCTTCGCGAGCGAGCCTTTGTTCTGGTAGACGAACGCGAGCATGCGTGCCCAGTCGGCCGGCAAGCAGACGGGCTTGCCACCCGGCACGGCGTTCGACGACGCGAGCTTCTGGGCGTCGGCCGCGAGCTCTGCCCAAGTGCGCGGCGACTTCCTGATGCCCGCCTTCGCGAACATCGACTTGTTGATCTCCGTCGCGAGCGGCGACCAGTCCTTCGGGAAGCCGTAGTAGTTCTTCCCGACCTTGAAGGCGTTCACCAGGCCCGGGTAGAACTTCGTGACGTCGTACTTGCTCTTCTTGATGTAGGCATTGAGCGGTTGAAGAACGCCCTGCTTGATCCACGTCGGAGCGACCGACGAGTCGACGTAGAACACGTCGGGCGGGTTGTGAGCGGCGAACCGGGCGGTCATCGCCGTCGGGTAGTCGCCGTTGATGATCGAGTAGTTGACGTGGATGGCCGGATGGGTGCGGTTGAACGTGTCCACGATCCCCTGGAGGAGATCGTCCTCGTCCTTCCCCGCCGACCAGCCGGACAGCGTGATGTTCGTCACTTGCGGCCGGCTTGGCCCTGCCTGCGCGCCGGACGCGACGATTGCAACTGTGAAGAACGCGAGACTCAGCAACGCCGCAGACGCTGCGAATACTCGGCGCATGGGTTACCTCCTTCTTACCTCAATGAAGCACCCGCGAGGACATGTGTCCAACGGGTGACAACAGGATACGCCCCTGAAGTCCATCCGGGGGTCCGGGCTCGAACACCGCACAGGTATTCCCTTTCGGCACGCGGCTCGAAACGCCGCGAAGCGCCCGCCGGAATCAGTCCCGGTGCGCGTGTGCCTCGAGATCGCCGAGGGAGACGAACTCGAGCGCCGAAGCGTGCGTCGCCTCGAGGACGACGGGCGGCGCGAGCCCCTCCTCCAGCGCCTCCTGCCAGCGCGCGGCGACGACGCACCAGCGATCGCCGGGGCGAAGCCCTGGGAACAGCCACTGCGGCTGCGGCGTCGAGAGGTCGTTCCCGACAGACCTGGAGAAGGCGAGGAACTCCTCAGTCATGACCGCGCAGACCGCGTGGAATCCGGGGTCGCGACCCTCCGTCCGGCAGTGGCCGTCCCGGAAGAAGCCGGTCGGCGGATCGAAGGAGCAGGGCTCGAGCTCGCCGCCGAGGACGTTCACGCGCGCAGCCTATGACGTGTGGCGCCTACGACGCCCAGCCGGTGACGAGCCAGCCACCGCGCCGAAAGCGGACCGTCATGAGGCAGAGCCGGACGAGAATGAGGAGGACGAGCGCCGCCCACACCCCGCGGATGCCCCAGTCACCCGCGAGCGAGGCGAGGAGGACGGTCGCGCACACGCAGAAGGCGGCGACCATCGAGCCGGCCAGGAACGGCCCGTCGCCCGCGCCGATGAGGATCCCGTCGAGCGCGAAGACCGCGCCGTTCAACGGCTGCATGAGCGCGAACAACGGCCACAGGAGCGAGACCTGGTGGAGCGTGTCCTGGTCGCTCGTGAAGACGTGCGGAAGGACTCCCGCGAGCGCGAGCATGACCACGGCGAATGCCGCGCCCAGCGTCACCGAGAGCCAGATCATCCGCTCCCCCGCGGCGTAGGCGTCGTTCCGCCGGCCCGCACCGAGCTCGCGTCCGGCGATGATCTGGCCGGCGATCGCGATCGAGTCGAGCACGAGCGCGAGGAAGATCCAGAGCTGGAAGGCGACCTGGTGCGCACCGATCTGCGCATCTCCGAAGCGCGTGGCGACGGCCCCGGCGAGGACGAACGAGAGCATGAGCGCGGACGTCCGCAGGAAGATCCACTTGCCGAGGGAGAGCACGCGTCGCGCGAGCGCGAGCTCCGGACGCGCTTCCCCGGCGTGGAGCGCACGGAGGATCACGACGAGGAACACGGCTCCCATGCCCAGCTGCGCGATCACCGTCCCCCACGCGGAGCCCCGGATTCCCCAGTCGAGCCCGTAGACGAAGACGACTTCGAGCACGAGGTTCACGGCATTCCCGAGAACGACGATCACGAGCGGCGTCTTGAGATCCGAGACCCCGCGCAGGTACCCCGACCCGCCGAGCGCGAGGAACGCCGCGGGGAGCCCGATCGCCGCGATCCGGAGGTACGTCACCGCGAACGACGCGGTATCGCCCTCGCCGCCGATCAGCGAGACGAGCGGCACCGCGAGCGCGACGACGAGCGCCGCGATCCCGACGCCGAACGCGAGCGAGAGCCATACGGCCTGCGCGCCGATCCTCCGTGCGGTCTCCTCCTCCCCCGCCCCGCCCGCACGCGCGACCTGCGCCGTCGTCCCGTACTGGAGGAAGTTGAAGATCGCGAAGAGCGCGCCGAGGATCGTCGCCGCGATACCGAGCGCCGCCAGCTGCGACCTCCCGAGATGCCCGACGATCGCCGTGTCGACGAGCAGATACAGCGGCTCGGCGGCGAGCGCGCCGAGCGCGGGAAGCGCGAGCTTGACGATCTCGCCGTCGTACGGCGACCGCAATCTCACGCAGCGGCGGCGATCGTCGCCTCGAAGGCGGCGACGTAGTCGGCGACCATGTGCTCGGGCGAGAAGCGCTCCTCGACCTCGCGCCGGAGGACCTCCGGCGCGAGGCTGTCCGCGAGCTCGAGGACCGCCGGGTCCTCCATCTCCCGGTAGTGATCGACGAGGACGCCGGTCTTCCCGTGCCTGATGATCTCGGGCATCGCGCCGCGCCGCGTCGTGATCACGGGCGTGCCGCACGCCATCGCCTCGATCACGACGAGGCCGAAGGGCTCCTCCCAGTCGATCGGGAAGATGAGCGCCCGTGCGCCCATCAAGAGCTCGACCTTGTCGGCGTGCCCGACCTCGCCGACGTACTCGATCGACTCGCCGAGGTGCGGCCGCACGAACTCGTCGAAGTAGCGGATCTCCTCCGGCTCGCGGCACTTGGCGGCGATCTTGAGCGGCAGCCCGGTCTCGAGCGCCACCGCGAGCGCGCGGTGGGCGCCCTTGTCCGGGCTCATGCGCCCGAGGAAGAGGAGGTAGTCGCCCCCCGACTTGCGCCGGAACGGGTACATCGAGAGGTCGAGCGCGTTCGGGCAGTTCGCGATCCACGGGAAGCCGAGCTTCGGGCTGCGCTGGTTGAGCGAGATCGAGATCAGCTTCGCGCGCGGGACCAGGCTCAGGACATCCTCGTAGAGACCCCCGGGCTGTCCCTCGAGCGGGCCGTGCACGGTGTGGCAGAACGGAACGTCGAGCAGGCCGCCGAGTGCCAGGCCGAGCAGGCCGGTGTGGTCGTTCACGACGTCGAACTCGCGCGAGCGGCGAAGCGCGAACACCGCGTGCTGCATCTCCCAGAAGGTGTGGCCGATCCACTGGCTCGGCGCGTTCTGGAAGATCGCGTCCACGCGCGCCCGCGACTGCGAGTCGCCCGACGCGAAGAGTGTGACGTCGTGGCCGGCGGCGACGAGACCGTCCGAGAGGATCGCGACAACGCGCTCGATCCCGCCGTAGCCCTCGGGCGGGACGCGGAACCATACGGGACAGAGCAGTCCGATCTTCATCGCAGACCCCACATCTTCGTCGTTCTAGACACCTTCCGCGATGGAGACCTGGCCGCGCTCGACGGAGACGGTCCACACGCGGCCGTACGCGCGCACTCCTTCGAGCCGGAGCCCGTCGAGCCAGCTCGGGAGCTCGTCGCGTACCGTCGTCACGAGACGCTGTCGTACGCGGTCCGGCTCGAGGCCGAGGAGGACCCGGACGAGCAGGATCGGGGTCCCCGCGGCCCACGCCTGCGGCCGGGCCGCGGTGGGGTAGGCGATCGGGAACGGTGTCTCGTCACGCGCATAGCCGGCGAACACCTCCGGCAGAGACCACTCGAAGTGCCCCGCCGCCTCGATCAGGGCGCGTCCGATCCGCCGCGCGCCCTCGACGTATCCGTGCCGGGCGAGCCCCCACGCGGCAAGCGCCGTGTCGTGCGGCCACACCGTGCCGTTGTGGTAGCTGATCGGGTTGTACGCAGCCTCGTCGCTCCCCATCGTCCGGACCCCCCAGCCCGACCAGAGCGGCTCGGCGAGGAGCTGGTCGACCACGATCCCCACCTTCTCGGGCGGCACGATCCCGCTCCACAGGAGATGCCCGATGTTCGAGCAGCGCGCGTCGACACGCTGCTTCTCGCGATCGAGGGCGAGAGCGTAGAACCCGCCGCGGTCCTCGACCCAGAACGCCTCGTCGAAGCGAACGCGCAGCTCCCCGGCCTCCCGCTCGAGCCGGTCCGCGAGCCCACGGTCGCGCCAGACCTCGCGCGCGAGCTCGGCGAGCCCGAGCTTGGCGGCGTACACGTAGCCCTGCACCTCCACCGGCGCGATCGGCGGCTCGGCATGGCGCCCGTCGTGGAAGCGCTGCGAGTCGCCCGAGTCCTTCCACGACTGGTTCACGAGGCCGTGGTCGGACCGCCGTACGTACTCGACGATGCCGTCGCCGTCGAGATCGCCGTACCGGTCGATCCAGGCGAGCGCCTCGAGCGCCGGCTCGCGGAGCCGGGCGGCGAGCGCCGCGTCGTCCGTCCATCTCCACGTCTCCGAGAGGAGGACGAGAAAGAGCGGTGTCGCGTCGACCGTGCCGTAGTAGCGCGGGAACCAGAACTCGGCGGCGCGACCGCGGCGCACCTCGTGCACGATCTTCCCCGGCTCGGCGTCGAGCGACGGGTCGTCGACCTCCGATTGGAGCTCCGCGAGCGCGTCGAGCGCCCCGACTGCGAGCTCCGGGCCGAGGAGGAGCGTCTGCAGCGACGTGATCAGGGTGTCGCGCCCGAACACGGTCATGAACCACGGCATCCCAGCGGCAAAGAGCGGCCGGCGGTCGCCGCCGGTCCGCATCCGCAGAGCGGCGAGATCGGCGATCGAGCGGTCGAACGAGCGGCGGAGGCTCTCCCAGCCGCCGCGGACGCGCGGTACGCGTAGCGTCCAGGCGGCGACGGCGTCGCCGATCGTCTCGCGCTCCTCGTCGCGGCGCTCGGTGTCCGTCCTCGGCTCGCCGTCGAGCACCGGGCTGACGTCGACGCTCAGATCCCAGCGCTCGTGGGAGTCGAGCGCGACGTCGAAGACGAGCGCGTCGTCCTCCACCCGGCCCGAGCGCGAGAGCCGGACGCGCGTCCGCAGATCGCCCCGCGGGTCCTCGATCGTGATGCGGTGGCCGCCGTCCTCGAGCGTCGCCGGCGCCGCGGGCGGCAAGGGATCCGCGTTCTCCGGGTCGCCCAGCGCGAAGTCGTGATTCTTGACGGAGATGATGTCCGCGAAGTCGGCCGCGAGCTCGAGCGAAAGCTCGAACTCGAGGCGGTCCATGCTCTCGTTCCGGAGCCCGATTCGCTCCTGCAGCCCGGAGCCGACGAACCGCTCGCGCGAGATGGAGACCGAGTCGTGCGGAAGGCTCCCGCCGGCGCGGTTGCGGGTGAAGAACGCGGCCGCGAAGTGCTCCATGCGCCCCGACGAGAGGAGGAGCGGAGTCTCGCCGTCGACGCGCAGCACGAGCCGTGAGAGAAACCGCGTGTCGGAGGCGAAGAGACCGGCGGTATCCCCCGAGATGTCGCCGAGGTCGTCGCTGATGCAGAAGGTGGATCCCTCGAGGATCGTCAGCATCGCGCGTCGCTCCCGCCACTAGCTCTCGCGGCGGTGGACCCTCGCACCGCTCGCCTGCGCCTGCGCCTTGAGCACGATCTCGTCGACGTTCACGTGGAACGGCCGGGTGAGGACGAAGACCACGCACTCGGCGACGTCGTCGGGGGTCATCGGGTCGACTCCGTCGTACACCGCCTTCGCCGTCTCGGCGTCGCCGCGGAAGCGGACGAGCGAGAACTCGCTCTCGACGAGGCCCGCGTCGACCGTGGTAATCCGGATCGGCCGCCCGAGAAGATCCTCGCGCAGCGCGTACACGAATCCGCGCAGGCCGAACTTCGCGGCGACGTACGAGGCGGCGTTCGGATACGCCTGCCGGCCCGCAACCGAGCCCATGAACAGGAGGTGCGCCTCGTCGCGCATGTGCGGGAGGCAGAGGCGCGTCATGCGCATCACCCCGTCGACGTTCGTGTGCAGGACGGTCGACTCGTCCTCCTCGTTCGACTCCCAGAACGGGTAGCGGCCGAGCGCGAGCCCGGCGTTGTTGAAGAGGACGTCGATCTCGCCGAGCTCCGCCGCCGCGCGCCCGACGAACGCCTCCGCACTCTCACGGTCGGTGACGTCGAGCGGAAGCGCGAGGTCGGCCTCGATCCGCTCCACGCGCCGCGCCCCGCCGACGACGCGCACGCCGGCGTCGCGCAGCTTCCGGACGGTCGCCGCACCGATCCCGCTGGACGCGCCCGTGACGACGGCCGTCTTGCCCTCGAGCTCCATCCCGAGACCCTAGTCAGTCTCCGCGCCGCGGCGTCGCTGCGTCCCGACGCCCACGAACGACACCCGGCCACGAGGGCCGGGTGCCGTCGCCTCACTCCTGCTACCGAGGGTCCAACTAGGGCGCAGGGCGAGATCGCACGCCGCTCTGGCGGCCGTAGCGCGCACCGGCCAGGAGGCCGCCGACGAGGAGCGTGAGCCCGAACATCGCTGCCGCTCCAATCCCGAAGTCGCCCCACCGGAAGGTCGCCGGCCGGATGACCTGGGTCAGCTGGCCGGTGGCCAGGCCACCCGACGTGCAGAGAGCCGTGAACGCGTCTGACGAGAGGCTGTTGCCTTCGCCGCACAGGCGGTCCATGCCCTGACCGCGAACCTCTTGCGCCCGCAGCTCGCTCGACGTCATCGACGCGCGAACGCCCTCCGTCCCGCAGACCGTCTCGTAACGAGGGCCGGTGAGCGTGACGCTTCCGCACAGGTTGTCGAGCGCCTGGCCACGCGTCTCGAGCCCCTGCAGGAGTGCCGGACTCGGGCTCGCCGCCAGCGCAGTCGGTATGGCGATCGCCGAGATGACGAGCGCCGCGACGAGTGCGAGATGTGTCTTCCGAAGCTTCATGTCCACTCCTTTCGGTCTCCGCCGCGAACCGCGGCTTTGCATACGAGACCCGAGGGGGCTAAAAACGCGCTTGCTGGGTCCTTAAAGGCCGCTAACGAGAGGCGAAGACGCGCATGGAGTTCCGGATCCTCGGGACGCTCGAAGTCGAGGAGGACGGCCGAGTCTCCAAGCTCGGGAGCGCGAAGCAGCGTGCGGTTCTGGCCTTCTTGCTCCTGCACGCGAACGAGGTCGTCCCCCGCGACCGGCTGATCGACGAGATCTGGGCCGAGGGCGTTCCGGAAACCGCAGCGACCGCGGTCCAGGTGTACGTCTCACAGCTCCGGAAGGTGATCGGCCGCGAGGTCATCGTCACCCAGGCGCCGGGCTACCTCGCGCGCGTGCAGGACGGCGAGCTCGATCTCGAGCGCTTCGAGCAGCTCGTCGCGCAAGCGCGAACCGAGGAACCAGCGCGAGCCGCTGCGACGCTCCGCTCCGCGCTCGCGCTGTGGCGCGGTGCGCCTCTCGCCGAGCTCGACACGTCATTCGCGCGCCCCGAACGCGCCCGGCTCGAGGAGCAGCGGCTCGCGGCCCTCGAGCAGCGGATCGCGGTGGACCTCGAGCTCGGGCGTCATGCCGAGCTCGTCCCCGAGCTCGAGCGGCTCGTCTACGAGCATCCGCTGCGCGAGCGCCTCCGCGGACAGCTCATGCTCGCGCTCTATCGGAGCGGTCGACAGGCCGAGGCCCTCGACACCTACCGGACGGGACGGCGACTGCTCGACGAGGAGCTGGGTCTCGAGCCCGGAGAAGAGCTGCGACGGCTCGAGCGCGCGATCCTCGAGCACGACCGGTCGTTGGCTGCACCGACCGCCGGAGTCCCGGAACCTCCGCGGACCGACGGCACGCCCGCGGACGCGAGTGCCGCGCTCCAGAGCGAGGAGCGCCGCGGACGCTGGACCCGACACTCGCGCGTGCTCGTGGCACTCGGGGTGCTGGTGCTCGCCGCCTCGGCGACGGCGCTCGCGGTCGCACTGACCACTCGTGACATGACGCAGTCGGTGGCCGTGCTGCCGAACTCGGTCGCCGTGATCGACCCGACGAAGGGCGATGTCGTGGCGGACATCTCGATGGGCGGCCGACCGGTCTCGCTCGCTGCCGGCGAGAACGCCGTCTGGGTCGCGAACGCAGACGACGGCACGGTGTCCCGGATCGACCCGAAGAGCTACGAGGTCGTGAGGACGATCGGGCTCGGAGCCGACGTCGACTACGTCGCAGTCGGTTTCGGCTCGGTGTGGGTCGCAGGCGGGAACGACGAGAAGCTCTTCCGCATCGATCCGCGTCAGAACGCCGTCCAGGCCACGCTCGAGCTCGGGAGGACGGATCCGCTCCGCCCCCGACCCGTGTTCTTCGTCGTGACGGGGCGCAAGGCGGTCTGGGCGCTACAGGGCGACACGCTGCTGCGCATCGACCCGGCGACGAACAAGGTCACCTCGCGTACCCGCATGCCGGACACGCCCGAGGACCTCGGCGCGGGTGCGGGAGACGTGTGGGTGACCACCCAGGACGAGCGCCTCGTTCGCGTCGACGAAGGCTCGGCGACGATCACCGCCGTGAAGCCCCTGCCGGGCCCCGGAGCGTCCCCGATCGTCACGAGCGGCGGACTTCGGCTGATCGTCTATGCGGACTCGCCGCAGCTCTCCACGTTCGACCCGAGCACGGTCGTCCAGCGCGCAACCGTGCCTTTCCCGCCGGGGAGCTTCCCGTTCGCGCTCTCGGCGGGGAACGGGGTCGTGTCGGCGATCGACAACGCCGGCGGTGTCGTCTGGACGGTTCGCCCGGCGAGAGGTCGGCTGGCGAGGATCGCGCGTCTACCGCACCACCCGATCTCGGTCGCCACGAGCGACGATGCGATCTGGGTCGGCGTCCAGGCCCGGCGGCTCTAGCCGACCCGCGGGACCCGGATCCGGCCCGCGACGATCCGACGCCGAACTTGATCGAGGCGACGCAGGTAGACCTCGGGCACCTTCGGGCTGATCCTCCCGAGGCCGACGCCGCCGTTTCGGAGGTCGAAGACCGTGTCCCCGCCCGTCCGGAACGTGCCGTGGACGAGCCGTTCGATCGCGTCGGACACCGCCCGATCGAGCCTGAGCACGGCGCTCGTCAGGATCTGCGGTCCCAGGAAGGACTGGTCGACATCGACTCCGACGCCCCACACGCCTTTCTCCTTCGCAGCGGCGAGCGCACCGACGCCACAGGCACCCGCGACGTTGAAGACGACGCCGGCTCCCTTCGCGATCTGGCTCAGCGCGGCCGTCCGGCACAGGGTGGGATTCGAGAAGTCCTGGGTATAGGTCTTCAACGTCACGATCCGCGGATCGGCTTTGCGTGCGCCTGCCTGGAAGCCGACGATCCAGCGGTCGACACCCGGGAACGCGTAGCCGCCGATCGAGGCGACCACGTCACGGCCGGGACGCCTTCTTTCCATGAGCCCCGCGAGGTAGCCCGCGAGGTATCCGGCCTCGCCGGCGCGGAAGTCCGTCCCCTCGACGTTCGGCGGGTGACCCGGGAGCGTCCTCAAGAGAGTGTCCGGGATGAGGAACTTCGTCCGAGGGAATGCCGCCGCGACCTCTGCCACGGCGGAGGCGTACTCGGGCAGCCCGACGATCACGAGGTCGTAGCCCTGGCGTGCGAGCAGGTTGAGGACAGGGGTGGAGTCCTGATTCGGTGCGACCTGCAGCACTCGACCCTCGATGCCGAACTTCTTCACCGTCCGGATGAAGGCGCTGTACGGCAGGCCGAAGAGCTGGTTCGGATCAGGAGTCGCGCCGTAGGCGACGACGTATCCGACCCTGAGCGGGCGCTGCGCCGGTGCGTTCTCGCCGGTGAGCAGAAGCGACGCTGCGCACACAGCCGCGAGCGCGATGGCGACACGCCTCATCTCCCGGCGACCGTAGCACCGGCCGGAAGCGTGTCAATACGCGGTTATGAGAACGCGATCGACTCGATGAGGACCGGCTCGCGCGGCCGGTCGCGCGAGTCGCGATCGACGAGCGAGATGCGCTCGACGACGTCCTGCCCCTCGACGACCTGCCCGAAGACCGTGTGCTTCCCGTCGAGCCAGGAGCACGCGTCCGCGGTGACGATGAAGAACTGCGAGCCGTTCGTGTTCGGGCCGGAGTTCGCCATCGCGAGCGCGCCGCGCTCCAGCTTGTGCTCGTTGAACTCGTCCTCGAACGAGTACCCCGGGCCGCCGGTCCCGTCTCCACGCGGGCAGCCGCCCTGGATCATGAAGTCGGGGATGACGCGATGGAACGTGCCGCCCTCGTAGAACCCCTCGCCCGCGAGCTTCTGGAAGTTCGCGACCGTCTTCGGGGCGTCGTCGTCGAAGAGCTCGAGCTCGACGAGGCCTTCGCTCGTATTCATGACCGCGCGCGACATCGGCTCGACGCTACCAGCGCCGCTCCGCACTGCGCGTCGAGTACGGCCGCGCGCCAACATCCGGGCCCGAATCGCGTCCGTATCTTTCGACGATGGCGACGGACGTCGAGCCACTGACCGGCGTGGGCCCGACCGAGCTCTCGAGCGAGCTCGCGGGCCAGTGGCGGACGCTCGCACGCGCGGCGACGGTCGTCGCCCTCCTCAGCGCTCCGGCGATCGTCGTCTGGCTCAACCAGACTCAGGGCTGGGCCTGGTACTGGTCGATCCTGGCCGCACTCGGCGCGGTCATAGCCTTCCGCGGGGTCATCGACCTCGTGTTCCACCGCGTGATCCCGTGGCCGAGCCTCTTCGGCCTCGAGAGCCCTCAGCTCCGCGAGGAGGACGTGGTCGCCCACCGGCGAGTGTGGTTCTGGCGCTTCTGGCTCAAGGTGGCGATCACGGTCACGGTCATCGCGTTCCTCGCGTCGTTGTTCCACATCCACGGGTCGCTCTTCGTCCAGATCCTGCCCCTGCTGATCATCTTCCCGTTCTACATGCTCATGAACTTCGCGATCCTCTTCGGGCCGCTCCTGTTCATGAACCTGGCGCAGATCCAGTCCTTCGAGCCGGGCGACGCCGAGTGGGGCGTGAAGCTCTCCGACGTTCGCGGGCAGGCGGAGGCGAAGGAGGAGGTGCGCCGCGTCGTCGCGATCTGGCAGTCGGGCGAGGCGTTCGAGCGGGCGGGAGGCAAGCGGGAGCGCGGACTCCTCTTCCTCGGTGCGCCGGGCACCGGGAAGACCATGCTCGCGAAGGCGCTCGCGACCGGGTTCAACTCGCCGTTCATCTCGATCCCGGGCTCCGGCTTCGCGGCGACGTTCATCGGGATCGACGCGATCATCGTCCGCATCCTCGCCCGCCGCGCGAAGCGGCTCGCGCGCAAGTGGGGCGGGCAGTGCATCGTCTTCATCGACGAGATCGACGCCGTCGGTCGGCGCCGCGACGCGCTCGGAGGTGGGCACGGTGTCGCCGGTGGGCACTCGCCGGCCTCGTCACCGCCTAGCCTCCACGACCTCCTCTTCTACGGGCAGTTCGGCGCGCTCAACCCGTCCGGCGATCTCATCCTCGAGAATCGCCAGTGGCGCGAGCGGCTCTTCTCCGAGCGAGCGCCGCAGCGCGCAGGGCCCGGTTTCGGCGCCAGGCTCACTGGGATCGTCTACCAGATGTTCCCCGGGATGTTCGGCGGCATGGGATCGCTCGCCCTGAACCAGCTCCTCGTCGTCATGGACGGGATCGACAACCCGCCCTTCTTCCGGAAGCTCTCGACCAACAAGCTGAACGCCTTCCTCGACGGGATCTACATCGTCCCGCGTCGCGTCGGCAAGCGCTCGCTCCGCCTCCCCGCGGCCAAGCCGCGGCGCGAGCAGATCTACTTCATCGGCGCCACGAACGTCCCGATCGACGTGCTCGACCCCGCGCTCACCCGCCCCGGCCGCATGGGCCGCCACGTCTGGTTCCGGACGCCGACGAAGCAGGACCGGCTCGACATCCTCGACCTCTACATCGGGAAGGTCGCCCACTCCCAGGAGCTCGACCAGACGAACCGCCGCGAGGAGATCGCCCGCGTCACGAACGGGTACTCCCCGGCCATGCTCGAGCAGGTCACGTCCATGGCGCTCTCGATCGCGCACCACTCGGGTCGCACGTCCTTCGCCTGGGACGACCTCGTGGAGGCGATGACGACGCTCGAAGCCGGAACCGCGGTCGGGATCGACTACGTCCCCGCCGAGAGCCGCGCGGTCGCGATCCACGAGGCGGGACACGCCGCGGCGGGACACGTCTACCTCGAGGGCGCGGAGTCGACCCGCCTCTCGATCCGCATGCGCGGCGGAGCGCTCGGGCACCACCAGGCGCTCGAGAAGGAGGAGCGGTTCAGCCGCTTCCGCAGCGAGGAGTTCGCCCGCCTCGTCTGGGCGCTCGGCGCGATGGCCGCCGAACGCGTCTTCTACGGCGAGAACTCGAACGGCGTCGGCGGCGACGTCCAGAGCGTCACCGCCCAGGCCGCGTACATGGTCGGCGCATCGGCGATGGGGCCGCAGCCGTTCGAGATCGAGCCGCACAAGGGCGAGAGCGAGGAGGAGGCGCGCGAACGGGTGCTCAAGCGCTTCGAGAAGATCGGCCTTCAGATCATGAACCGCACCGGCGGCGGTGGCCCGTTCAGCGAGAATCCGGTCGCATCCGTGCTCGGGGACCGGGACAAGCGCGCCCTCGCAGCCGAGCTCATCGGCCAGGCGTACGTCGCCGCCCATAACCTCGTGCTCGCGAATCGCGACGCCGTGGAGCACATCGCCACCGTCCTGCAGGCACGCCGCGAGATCTTCGGGGACGAGCTCTTGAACCTGCTCGAGAGCTCGAAGATCCAGATTCCCGAGGTCGACCTCTCGGAGGAGAGCGCATGGCCGACGATGTGAAGAAGATCGCCACGGGGGCACAACCTCCGTCCTCGCCGCCTGCGGTGGCTGGAACGAAGCCGGCGCGCGTGGACTCACGCGCGGAGCGCGCGCGGAGAGCCGCCTACCGCTCGCGCTTCGCGCTCCTGTACGTGCTCCTCGCGATCGTCGCGGGAGGCGCGCTCGGCGCTCTCGTCGTGCTGGTCAGCCGGGGAAGCCCCGCGCCCGCGGCCGCCTGGTCGAGCTTCCAGCCGACCGGCACCAACGACCAGAGGGTCGCTCAGATCGCGGCGAGCATCGCTGCCAAGTACCACCTCCCGAGCGGCAACCAGCTCGTGACCGTCACCGCCGGCTCCCCGTCCGTGACCGGTCCCGACGGGACGAGCTTCCGCGTCAACGCGATCGCCGTCCGCCCCGACACGTCGAGGGGACAGGCGGACGCGAGCGACATCTCCGCGATCAATGCCGCGGGAGCGGTCATGTACCAGCTCTGCGGACTCGGCAAGTCGTGCTCGATCCCCGAGGGGAAGGCGACCGTCGCGCGTGGGACGCTCCTGCGCCGCGAGGCGCTCGAGCTCGCGCTGTACACGTTCAAGTACGTGAAGAGCACCGACTCGGTGCTCGTGCTCCTCCCGCCGCGGCCGGACGGGAAGGTGGCGACGGCCGTCTTCCTCGAGCACTCGGACGTCGCACCCGAGCTGAAACACCCGCTCTCGGCCACGCTGAGCGCACCGCTCACCCCCGGGATCGGCGAGATCGGCGCCGCCGAGCTCCGCGTCATCGAGCGCATCACGCGGCCGCGCCTGTACACGTACAGCTACGTCCAGGGTCAGGACGGGAGCCCGATCATGGTGCTCACGCCCGTCCTCGGCTCCTGAGGGCCGCGCCCGAGTTCGGGCCTGCGGTCGAGCGCGCGAAGGCAAGGCTCGACCGCCTCGACTACTACCCCGTGCCGGTCTCGATCCGACGGGTGCGCGTGGTGATCGCACCGTGGTTCTTCCGGATGCCCTTCTTCCGCCGGTTCACGGGGTATGCGCTCTGGCGGACGATCCTGCTCCGCGACCGGGAGGTCTCGCACGACCTCCTGACGCACGAGCTCTGTCACATCTGGCAGGGACAGCAGCGCCGCTGGCACATGCTCTTCACGTACGCGACGACCCGCTACGAGCGGAATCCGTACGAGGAGGAAGCCCGCCGCGCGGTGGCCGAGACCGCGACGCTCGCTCCCTGAGCCGTCCGCCGCGGCGGCCGCCCTGTAACCGAAGCTTCACACCACCTCCGCGCCGTGCGGCTCGGGAGGCGTAAGGTGGCCCATATGCCATTCGACATCTCGCTGCCCGAGATGCTCATCATCGCCCTGGCCGTGCTCCTCATCTTCGGACCGAAGCGGCTCCCGGAGATGGGCCGCTCGCTCGGCAAGGGCCTGCGCCAGTTCCGCGAGTCGGTCTCGGGCATCGACTCGATGCTGACGACGTCGGAGCCCGACGCCGCCACCGAGTCCAAGCGCGTCGCCTCGAGCGACGAGCGCCAGCCGCTCGACTAGTCGGCTCGGGTCGCGAGCTCGAAAGGCCGCGACGTCGTAGACGCCGAGCCGCGACTGGCGGGTCGCCGCCTCGGCGAGACGGCCCGCGAGCATGGCTGTCGCTGCGACCACGGAGCAAAGAGCTTTAGGGTGCGGGCGTCAGTGAGCGGGAAGCGCGTCATCGTGGTCGCACCGGGCGAGGGCCATCGCGTCGGGAACATCGAGTTCCTCGCCCGGAGCGAGGACACTCCCCGCTTCAACTTCGGTCTCATCACCATCGCGCCGCACCGCCACGGGCCGCCGGTCCACGAGCACCGGGACGAGGACGACGCGTTCTACGTGCTCGACGGAGAGCTCACCTTCGAGGTCGAGGACGGGGAGCTCGTCGCCGGCCCGGGCACGTTCGTGCTCGTCCCGCCGGGCATTCGGCACACGTTTGCGAACCACGGCGACACGGCGGTTCGCATGCTCAACATCCACGCTCCCGCGGGCTTCGACCTGCGCGTCGCGGAGGACTAGCGACGCGAACCCCGCCGTGCCGCCTCGGTTCCGACACCACCGACGGCTAGCAGCAGTCGTCGCCGTCGCAGCAGTCGCCGCCTTCGCAACACGAGCCGTTGGCGAACATCGCGGACCTCCTTTCATCGACGTTCATCGATTCAAGAGAGCCTAGATGCTAGATTGACGAACGTCAATGAAGGCGCTGCCCGTTCTCCAGCCCCTCTGCTGCGGCCCCGACACGCCGCCGCTCGCGGCAGCCGCCGCGGAGGAGCTCGCAGCCGTCTTCAAGGCGCTTGCGGATCCCACGCGGGTCTCGATCGTCAACCGCCTCGCGTGCGCGGACGAGTGCTGCGTGTGCGACCTGACGGCCGCGTTCTCCCTCTCGCAGCCGACCGTCTCGCACCACCTGCGGATCCTCCGCGAAGCCGGGCTGGTCGAGACCGACCGCCGCGGGGACCTGGGCGTACTACCGGCTCGTGCCGGAGGCGATCGAGCGACTCCGCGGCGCCTTCGAGCCCGCAGTGGTCCCGGCCGCCGCGTAGGCCACACGACCGAACCTCTCCGCGTGCCGCGGCGAACAAGCTGCGACGAGGCCAACGAGCGCTCGCCGTCGCCGGGCGGCGCACGAGGATACGAGGGAGGGCACCGATGTCGCAGGTCGAGCTCGCGGTCGCGCGAAAGAGATCCACGGCGACGGGGAGGCGGTCGTGGAGAGACGCGCTCACCCCGCGCGAGTGGGCGCGGCTCGGCGGCTTCGCCGGAGGCGTGCTCTTCCTGACCCTGCTCGGCTGGGGGCTCTTCCTCTTCTACGCGCGGCACAACCCGGCGCTCGCGGGCCTGGGGACGCTCGCGTACACGTTCGGCCTCCGCCACGCATTCGATGCCGACCACATCGCGGCGATCGACAACACCACCCGAAAGCTCTTGCAGGACGGGAAGCGCCCGCTCGGCGTCGGCTTCTTCTTCTCGCTCGGGCACTCGACGATCGTCTTCTCGCTCGCGGCCGGGCTCGCGCTCGCAACGAGAACGGTCAACTCGAAGATCCCGGCTTTCCAGAGCTACGGCGGCTACATCGGGGCATCGGTCTCCGGAACGTTCCTGCTCCTGATCGGCCTCCTCAACCTGCTCGTGCTGCTCGACATCTTCGGGGTCTTCCGGCGGATGAAGCACGGGCACTACGACGAGCAGAGGCTCGAAGAGGCGCTCCTGAACCAGGGGCTCATGAGCCGCTTCTTCCTGCGCCGCGTGGGCGACCGCATCGACGCGAGCTGGAAGATGTACCCGCTCGGCCTTCTCTTCGGCCTCGGGTTCGACACAGCGACGGAGATCGGCCTGTTGGCGATCGCGGCCGGCATCGCGACTCATCACGTCCCGTTCCTCGCGATCGTCTCGCTACCGCTCATCTTCGCGGCGGCGATGAGCCTGATGGACACCGCCGACGGTGCGTTCATGAGCCAGGCCTACGGGTGGGCGTTCTCGAACCCGGTTCGGAAGGTCTACTACAACCTGACCGTCACAAGCCTGTCCGTCACGGTCGCACTCTTGATCGGCTCGCTCGAGCTGCTGCAGGTCGTGGCGACGAAGCTCTCGCTCGAGGGGCCGTTCTGGTCGTTCCTCGACAACCTCGGCTTCGGCCGAATCGGCTACGTCGTCGTCGGACTCTTCGTCGTCACCTGGGCGTTCTCGCTGCTCCTCTGGAAGACGCGGCGGATCGAGGAGCGCTGGAGCCGGATGGTCGAGCCGTAACTCGGCACGCGCCGACCTCGATGCCGATCAGCGGGTATCGAGCGCGGCCGTGATCTTCTCGATCGCTTGGGTCTCGCCCGGCTTGACGCCTCCCTTCGCGCTCGCCACGGCATTGGCGACGTCGAGAACGAGCTGCCGGTAGGCAGCTGCCTCGTCCGGCGCCTTCGAGGCAAGCGCTGCCATCGCCGACTGCAGGGCGGCGAGCGTCTCCGCTTCCGCCTTCTCGGGGGAGGCGGTGAAGCCGAATCCGCTACCCCGAGAGCCGGCAAGCTCCCGCACCAGCTCGCTCGTGCTCCCCTCGTGCGCTGCACGCAGTTGCTTCGCGAGCGCACCCGCCTCGCCGAAGGTGTCCGTGAAGTCGCGATCTCCGACGGAGACGAGCAGACCCGCACCCGTCACTCCCTTGCGCAAAGCATCCCACTCGTCCTCGGTGAAATCGGCCTTGGTTGCCACGAGACTCCTCTCCTAGGGATCCAGGACCCGCATCCGGCGACGCCAAGCCCAGCGTGCGACCTTCCAGGCGAGCACGACGAGCATCCAGTAGAGCCTCCGGCGCACGTGGTCAGTGTGCCCGACCCTCGGCCTTGGGAATCACGGGTCGGCGATCCCGCAAGCCGACATTTCGGCCGCGACCAAGCACACGATCTTGGAGCAGGCAGGCCGTTGGAGCTCCGCGTCCGAGGGCCTCCTGACCTCTCCGTCCTCCCAGAGCGGCCCGGAGGGAAGGCCGGAGCGACGCAGGACGACCGCCCGGGCGGCGGCTTGGTCATGCCGTCCGTACTCGATCCGGTAGGGCGGTTGAATCATCGAGGCGACGCTGGACGCGAGCGCGGTCGACGCACGGCCGCGGCGACGGGTCCGACGACGAGCAGGAGCCGCGATTGGCGAGCGAGTTGACCAGTTCTTCGCCAGGTCTGACTACCTAGGTCTCCAAACCAAAACGGACAGCGCCTCGTACTTGCAAAAAGCAAGCAACTAGAGGAGTTCGAAATGAACGTTTCGAGATTCGGGATTGCGATGGTCATGGCTCTCCTGCTCTTCGGCGTTGGTAGCGCGCTCGCCGCGAGCGGTTCAGCACCTCGCTCGGCGACGGTGGCGACCGCCCCGAGCGCGTTGGGGCGCATCGTCGTCGACGGCCGTGGTCGAACGCTCTACCTGTTCGAGAAGGACCGGCGCGGCATGAGTGCGTGCTCGGGCCTTTGCACCACCTACTGGCCGCCGCTGCTCACCAACGGCAAGGCGCTCGCGAGCAAGGGGGCGAAGCGCTCGCTCCTCGCCAGCATCAGGCGGGCAGACGGAAGCCGGCAGGTGACCTACGCCGGGCACCCGCTGTACTTCTTCTCGGGCGACAGCAAGCGGGGCCAGACCAACGGCGAGGGTCTGACCGACTTCGGTGCCCTGTGGGACGTGGTCTCCTCGGCTGGCAAGGGGATCGACCGGAACTGAGGACTCGCCTCGGCCCAAGTGGGAGCGGATCGGCGTGGAAACGCGGCGATCCGCTCCTAACCGTCGAAAGCGCAAGAGGGCGACGACTGGGGCGGTCGGCCATCGGACTTCCCGCCCTTCGTGGCGAGTCTCAGCAAGGGCGTCTGGCGAGGCCATCGTCGATGGCTCCCGAGAAGCAGCCCCACCGCCCGAGCGTCTCGCGAAGGGGAGGAGGCCTCCCCGGGGGTCACCGCCGATCGCTCCTGGACGCTGGGTTCCGACGTCGCCGTAGTTGACCAAACGTTGACCAACGGCTCGTGAGGCCGGTAGGCGTCGCCTCGTAGACAGCAAAAGGGCTCGCTCTTGCGGCCCCCATGGGCGGTGCAGGACTCGAACCTGCGGCCACCTGCGTGTAAAGCAGGCGCTCTACCAGCTGAGCTAACCGCCCGAGCCAGAAAGTCTGCCAGCGTGGCTCCGGCGCCAGGCGAGCATGTCGGCAGAATGGCTGCGTGCCGGGCGAACCGAGTCGACGCGATCTGACGGTACGGAACGGCGAAGCCGAGCTCGCCGGCTCCATCTGGCTTCCCGCCGGGACGCCGGTCGCGACCGTGCTCATGCACCCTGGCTCCGGCCCGTCCGATCGGGACAACGACGTCTTCTTCCCGCCGATCAGAGAGCACCTGGTCGCGAACGACATCGCCGTCTCCTCGTTCGACAAGCGCGGTGTCGGCAGGTCGACGGGAAGCTGGCTCGACGCCGGGATCGGCGAGCAGGCCGACGACGCGATCGCCTGTCTCGAGGCGCTGCGCACGGACGAGTCGTTCGACGGGCCGGTCGGCCTCTACGGCCACAGCCAGGGCGGTTGGGTGGTCGTTGACGCAGCAGCTCGCTGCCCGGACGCCGCGTTCGTCGTCACGAGCTCCGGCCCGGGCGTCACCCCTGCGCAGCAGGAGCGGTACGCGACCCGCCTGTACATGGAACGGGCCGGCATCTCCGAGTCCGAGCTCGACGAGGTGAGTCGCTACTACGACCGCATCATCTCGATATTGAGATCGGGAAGGTCGCTCGCCGACGCGCGCGCATCGATCGAGGCGGACGGCTTCCCGCAGGCCTTCGAGACCCTCTCGCTGCCGGTCCTCCCCGAGGACGAGGCGGAGTGGCGCCTCCTCGCCGCGTTGATCGACTACGACCCGCGGCCATCCCTCGAGCGACTCGAGGTCCCGGTGCTCGCGCTCTTCGGCGCCGGCGATCCGATCACCCCGGTCACGGAGAGCGTCGCCGTCTTTCGCGACGCGGTCGGACCGGAGCTCCTGCAGGTCGAGGTGTTCGGGGGCGCCGATCACCGCGTCCTCGTCGGCGATCCGCCGGAGCTCGCCGACGGCTATCTCGACACGCTAACCGCCTTCGTCCTCCGCGCATCCGTGCGACGCGCGGTCGCCTCGCGGCCGTGACCCGGTTCGTCATCGACAGCGGGACGGCGCTCGCGCTCGCCGAGGACTCCGTCGAGGTCTCGCCAGAGCACGAGCTCTATGCCCCCACGCTCTGGCGCTCGCAGACGCTCTCGGCGGTGTACGAGGCCCGCGGGCGCGGCGAGCTCACGGCCGGCGAGGCCCGGGAGCGGCTCCGTTATGTCAACGGTCTGAAGATCCGGCTCCTCGGGGACGCCGTCCTCCGCCGTCGGGCGTGGGAGCTCGCCGAGCAGCTCGAAATGAAGACGACCTACGAGGCCGAGTACGTCGCCCTCGCGCAGCTCCAGAAGTGCACACTCGTGAGCTCCGACGCGACGGTGCTGAACCGCTCGGGCGACCTCGTACCGACGGCGACGATCGACGCTCTCCGCTAGGCGGGACGCTAGGCGGGACGCTCGGCGCCAGGATTGCCCCCAGCGGGATTCGAACCCGCGCTACGGCCTTGAAAGGGCCGTGACCTGGGCCGCTAGTCGATGGGGGCCCGGCCCGAGTGTAGAGGGACGTGGACGGACGCTCCCGGAACCGCCGCGATCCGCGCCGGCCTCGATCGTTAACGGGCGGTAGAGCGGCCCTGCCGCGGGTTCACGGCTCCCGGAGAAGGGGTCTACCATGGGCATGAGCTCACTGGAGTCCGCGCATGCCGCACGCAAGGCGCAGCTCCCCGGAAGGGGTCAACGGGAGAGAGGACTGGCTCGCCGCCGACGAGTGGGGCCGATTGCGCCCGTGGGCCTACGAGGAGATCCTCTTCGGCTCGACGGAGGAGCGTGCGCGAGCGGAGGAGCTCGCCGCGGTCGTCGGCGAGCTCGAGACCGAGCGCATGGAGCTCGCGGCCCTGCACGAGACGCTCGACCTCCACCTCACACGGATCGCTGAGCTCGAGCGGAGGCTCGGCGAGCTGACGGGCACCGCATCGGCCGAGGCAGAGCAAACGCCGCCGCCGCCGTCTCCGCCGACGCGAGAGCGCCCGACGCTCCCGCATCCGCGCTCCACAGCGCTCGACGACGAGGAGCGCGGAAGCATCGACAGGAACGGCGCGACACTCGATCGCCGCAGCCGTCTCCTCGCGCAATGCGAGGGCTTCGACGTCGGCGCGCCGGGTGGGCCGGTCGGGTTCGTCGAGGGCCTCCGCTTCGGCTCGCGCATCGACTGCCCCGACGTGCTCGAAGTGCGCGGCGGCCGCTTCGGACGCCAGCTCCTCCTCGTCCCGATCGACGAGGTCGACGAGATCCATCTCGCCGACCGCTGCCTTGTCCTGCGCACTACGCCCGTGCTCGCGAGCGACCTGCTGGACGACCTCGGCGGACGCCTTCGCCGCGTGCTCCGCTTCGAGCACACCGCCTCGTAGGCCGCTCCGCGCCGCCCGGGCTCGGAGGCTCGGACGGCGCGGAGCGCAAGTGCTCAGCGGACGATGTGGACGCCGGCCGCGAGGACGACCAGATGGATCTGGCGGGCCAGCGCCGTGCGCGCCACCTGCGGCTTGAAGGCGGTCCGTGCGACCTGCGGCTTGAACGCCGGCTTCACGACCTGTCGCGTGAGGGCGGGCTTCGCGAGCTGCGAGCTCACTTCCGTGCGTACGACCTGCGTGCTGTTCGCCGCGACGCCCGCAGGCGCCGCAATCGCCGCGGTCGTCACCACGATCGCGAGCGCGCCGCGCATCCCGTGCGCCTCGACGTCGGCATCGCCAACAAGCGCCTGAAGCGACTCGCCGTCGAGCGCGAACGCGACGTCGTCGTCCCCCGCGAGCTTCAGCGCCTCGCGCGCATCGAGGGCGGAGAGCTGGACGGTCAGGCGGAGCTGTTCTCCTCCGTCCTCTGCGAGATCGAACCAGAGCCCAAGCGCGTCGTCGTCGTGCAGTTGCCGCTCGAGCTCGGCGCGTGGAATGACGGCGCCGATCAGGCTCCCGGTCTCGATCGACTCTCTCTCGACGAGCGTTGCCTCTGCCAGGACCTCGCGCATTGGACTCCCTTTCTCCTCGATCGGCCGTTCCGCCGAGCGGGCGACCTCGTATCGGCTGTCACTCACATGACGCACGACGCGGGCGCGATCTTCCCCACGGCTCGAACCGACGCAACACGAGAGCAAGGAAGATTCGCCGGCGATCGGCCGTCTTGTCCGACATGCCAGCGGATGGATACGGCAACGAGCATCTCGGGCGCCTCGTGGGGCTTCTCCGCCCTGCTCCCGAGAGGTGGGTGCTGCGAGCGCAGCGCATCTTCGTCGGGCCCGGCGTCGCGGAGACCCCCGTCGTGGAAACCCTGACGGAGCGCGACCTCGCGCAACTCCTGAGCGCGCTGGAGAGCGACGCGGGGTTCAGGTCGCGGTTCGACGCGGATCCCGTCGCCGCGACCAAGGCCGCAGGGATGCCGGAGGTCGGAGCCGCGCTCGAGCGGGAGCTGCGCGAGCTGGTCGCGCTCGCCGAGCGGGTCGCCGCGGACGACGCCTATCGCACCGCCTTGCAGATAGACCCCCTCGACGTGCTCGGCGCGGCCGGCATCGACTCGGCTGCGGTCGAGCCCGTGCTGGACGCGCTCGGCATGCCGGACGAGGTTCTCTCGAGAGTGCCCGACGTGGTCGCCCACGGTCCGCAGAAACAGCCGGTCGGCGCGGGCCTCCTGATCGCGCTGCTCACGAGCAACGCGGCCGCTGAGACCGTTCGCAGCGCCGCGCGCCGCAGCTAGCTCTGTCACGCGGGACGGACGCCGGCAGCACTGCGCGTTGCTGACGCGGAGCGAGCGTGCTTTCTACACTGGCACCGCGCGGGCCGGTAGCTCAGCTGGTAGAGCAGGGGACTTTTAATCCCAAGGTCGTTGGTTCGAATCCAACCCGGCCCATCATGTAAATACCTGCAAATTAGCACTTTCTGCCATTCAGCCCTGGCCCTTCCACTCGCGTGGCAGTACGGATTCAGCACGGCGGTCTTCAGACTGGGAAGGCGCCCTCCATCTTGGCCGCTTGGAGTTTCCGCTCGGCGCGTTCCCAGTGGCCGTAGATGTCGGTCGTCACCTTGAGTGAGGAGTGCCCGAGATGGCGGGAGAGCCAGGTGATCTGAGCACCGCTCTCGAGCGCGCGCTTCGCGAATGTGTGCCTGAAGCTGTGGAACGTCCGTTTCTCTTGCGTCGGCCCTATGCGTCGGATCTCGGCGGCAGCCATCGCCGGGTAGAGGTGACGCCGAAGCAAGACCGTTGGTGAGAGGAAGCCGGATCCGTTCTCACCCGAGAAGACCATGTCCTCGACCGGACCTCCTCGCTCCTCGCACCAGGCAGCGAGGAGCTGTACGACATCGGAGATCAGATCGACGTCTCTGCGCTCACGGTTCTTTGGTGTTCCCAACAAGCCGCCCGTGTAGCTTGAGCGGACACGCACCACCGCTTGCTCGAGATCGACGTCGCCCCAGCGAAGCGCGAGCAGTTCTCCCTGCCGCATCCCTGTCTTGAGAGCAGCCAAGCACAGAGTCCGGTACGGCTCATCCTGGAGGTGCGTGAAGAGCCGGGGAAGTTCCGCGTTCTCGAAGTACGCTGCTTCCTTCCGCTCCGGGCGAGGCCGTTGTGCCGACGGGAGCTCGCGGACCGGGTTCGAGTCCGCATAGCGGTAGAAAACCGCTGTTTGGAGGCACGCGCTCAGAACCCGCAGATGCTTAGCGCGCGTCGACGGCGAGCAGCCTCGCTCACGCAAATCCCCGTTGAAGCGCGCGATGTCCTCGGCGCCGAGTCGCCGAACTCGCTGGCCTCCGAACGTCTGCTTTGCGTGCACGATTGTCGAGCGGTACGAGCCGACAGTCGACGGCTTGCGCTCTAGCGAGGCAAGCCAGCGGTCGGCCCATTCGACGAATCCGATCGTCGGCCGAGGACGATAGACGCCATCTTCTACGGCGGCCGCCAGGCGATACAGCGCGATCTCAGCTTGCTGGCGGTCGCGTCCGACGGCCTCTTTGTGCGTGTGCTCACCGACACGTATGACCACGTAGTAGAAAGGGCCCTCCGGGCAGGTGCAGCCGTCTGTGGCCTGATGGAACGGCGTCCAGACCCGTCCAAGAGCGCACCGTCGCGTGTGGTTCGCCTGCAGACTAGGCATCGCAAAGTGACATTGATCGTGTCATATACAGACCTCATCATAGTCACTTTGGCAAACCCTGGGCTCGTTCGATCCGACCCCGCTCTTACGGTTCCGCCGTGGAGCTGAAACTCGCCGGCCTTGCGGAGGTCGCTGAACTACTTCGGGTCAGTAGGCGCACCGCGAGTCGCTACACGACGCGGCCCGACTTTCCGGCACCGGTCTCCCGACTCCGCTCCGGACCCGTTTGGCTCGAAAGAGACGTGCTGGACTGGGCGCAAGGTTCTCCGGTTCAACGAGGCCGACCGCCCAAAGTGCCGCATAGGCGCCGGCAGACATAAGCACCTGACAGAGCGACGGGGATCGGGAAGAACCGTCGAAGTTGGGAGAGCCGTGGCTCGACCTGTCAATCGGAGCCAGTCAGCTCGGGTCACGGTTATGCGTGTATCTGTGACTCTTCGAGCTCGAGGCGCATTGTGGCAACCACTTGATCCCCATTAGGCGTTTCGAATCCCGTATGGGCTGACCCTCATACTCGACCACTTGATCGAGAGGCTCTCGCGATCTCTCACAACGAGGCCCTGGAATACGAACACCAGCTTTAGCCTGCGTACGGCCGGACCGGGTTAACGGCAATCGCGCCTCCGTCGACGGAGTAGACGCTGCCGGTTACAAATGACGCGGCATCGCTCAGCAGGAACGCAACCACGTCGGCAACCTCCTCCGAGGTTCCAGTCCGACGCATTGGTGCGAGCATGGCGCGGTCACTGGTGCGTCCCCCGGCGGCCGCACTCCCGGCAGCCGCGAGGAGGCCCGTGGGAACGATGCCCGGAGCCACGGCGTTCACCCGAATGCCCCGAGGGCCGCCGTAGACGGCTGCCGACCGCATCAATCCGAGGATCGCGTGCTTGCTCGCGTGGTACGGAACGAGGTCTGCGCCGCCGCCGAATGAGCAGATAGACGCGGTTACGACGATCGCACCAGCGGTGTCCTGCGCAGCGAACTGGCGGAATGCCTCCCGCAAGCCGAGAAAGACGCCGCGCGCGTTCACGGCCAGCACGCGATCGAAGTCGTCCGCCGGAACGTCCGGGAGCTCGACGAGCGCTCCAGCGATGCCGGCATTGAGGTGATGGACGTCGATGCGCCCGAACACCTCGACGATCCGGCGGACGTAGCCCACGACGTCCTTCTCGGATGAGACGTCCGCCTCGATGCCAATCGCGTCGCCTCCGATCTCCGCAGCGAGCGATGTAGCCCCCGCACCGTCGGTATCCACTATCGCTACCGTCGCGCCGTCCTCCGCGAGCCGATGGGCGACTCCCGCGCCGATCCCACCTGCACCTCCCGTGATGACCGCCACTTTCCCATCGAACGCGCCCACGAAGCTCCTTTCGTTCCGATGCCGCTTGACATCGAGCCGGCGATGTCCGAGTATCTCGCGCGCTGATTGTATGACGATATGACGAGCGTACGAGATGACAGGAACGAGTCGGGCGTCGCCGCACCAGACGCATCGGAGCAAAGAGGCATAGGCGCAGGGGACGGCGGTTACAACCTCACCTCGCAGGTCGAGCGCGTCGCCGCGCCTCTGCGTGAGCAGGTCCTCGATGTACTCCGCCGCGAGATCGTCGAGATGCGGCTCCGTCCGGGCCAGCGACTCGTCGAGCGCGAGCTCATCGAGAGGATCGGCGTCTCGCGAACGACCATCCGTGAGGCGCTCCGCCAGCTCGCGGCCGAGGGGCTGGTCACTACGATCCCGCAGAAGGGCGCGATCGTCGCCGCGCCGTCCGCGAAGCAGGCGGCAGAGCTCTACGAGGTCCGTGCCCTCCTCGAGGCCGCCATTGCGAAGGAGTTCGCGCTCAGCGCGTCGGACATCCAGGTGCGGGCACTTCGCGAGGTGTTCGGTGCAGTGGAGGAGAGTCAGGACGCCGTCGACGAGGGGCTGTTCCTGCAAGCAAAGGATCAGTTCTACGCAGTGCTCTTCGACGGAGCGGACAACTCGACAATCCGCGAGATTCTCGAGGGGCTCCAAGCGCGTGTCGCCGTCCTCCGCGCGACGACGGTCGCAGCGCCTGGGCGTCCGAAGAACTCGGTCGCAGAGATCGAAGCGATCGTCGAGGCGATCGAACGCCGCGATCCTGAGGCGGCCGCGGCCGCGATGTCCCACCACGTACACGAGGCAGCGGCGACGCTGTTCGCCCAACTCGGGGTCGACCCACGGGAAGAGAGGGAGTTGGAGTGACCAACCAAGGCCGCTACGACGACGGGATGCGCGTGCGGAGCGAGGTCCTCGGCGCGGATCACGTCGAGCGCTCTCTCGCCAACGCGACGGAGTTCATGCGCCCGATGCAGGAGTTCGTGACGGAATACTGCTGGGGCGAGATCTGGTCTCGCCCCGGCCTTGCGCGGCGTGAGCGTAGCTTGATCACCCTGGCGATGTTGGCCGCGCTCAACCGCTCGCACGAAATCGCCGTGCACGTCCGCGGCGCGCTCAACAACGGCTGTACGACCACTGAGATCCAGGAGACGCTGCTGCAGGTCGCCGCGTACGCAGGCGTACCCGCAGGAATGGAGGCGTTTCGCGTCGCCAACGGCGTCCTTGAGCAGGTGCGCGAGGAACACGCGGGGCGCGACGGCGCGTGAGCCGGGTCGAGACAGTGGGCGTCGTTGGCGTGGGCGCCATGGGCGCGCCGATCTCCCGGGCATTGCTCGAGACCGGCCGTCCTGTCTCGGTCTACGACCGTGACCCGGACGCGGCCGGTTCCCTCGGTGCCGACGGCGCAACGGTGTGCTCGAGCGTCCGCGACGTCGCCGACTCGGCGGCGATCGTGTTCGTCAGCCTGCCCACTCCCGAGATCGTGCGCGAAGTCGTGATCGGCCAGAACGGTCTCCTCGGCGGGAGCGCGATCCGCACGCTCGTCGATCTCTCGACGACGGGGACGACGACGACGCAGGATCTCGCTCGCGCTGCGCAGCAGGCGCAAGTGGCGTACCTGGATGCGCCGGTCAGCGGCGGCGTCGCCGGAGCAGAGGCGCGAACCCTCGCCGTTATGGCCTCAGGCGACTCCGCAGTCTTCGAGTCGGTTCGTCCGCTCCTCGAATTGTTCGGCGGATCCGTCTTCCTTGTCGGTCCGGTCCCGGGCCAAGGTCAGCTCACCAAACTGCTCAACAATCTCTTGTCCGCGACCGCCTTCGCGATTACCTGTGAGGCAACGGTGCTCGCCGTGCGCGGCGGACTCGACCCGGCGACCCTCCTTGAGGTGGTCAGCGCGAGCAGTGGCCGAAATAGCGCGACGACGAACAAGTTTCCTGAGCACGTCCTCTCGAGACGGTTCGCGTCGGGGTTCCGGCTCGCGCTGATGGCGAAGGACCTCGAGCTATGCCTCGCCGAGGCGCGCCGCAGCGAGACGCCGATGCTCGTCGGAGGGCTCGTCCAGCAGCTTTGGACGCTAGCTGCGGCTGATGCCGGACCGGACGCCGATCACACGGAGATCGTCCGGATGTTCGAGAGCTGGGGTGGCGTGACCGTGGCCGCGACGGCAGGGGCCGCCGATGAGTGATCCGTACGAAATCCTGGCGATCCGGTACGGGACGCTGACTGCTCGCAAGGGCGAGCTCGTGTACCGCTACGAGAGCTACGGCGAGCCGGACGCCGCGGTGGAGATGGCGTACTACTTCTGGCTTCTTCGCCGTCCGGGCGAGACCGTTCTCGTCGACACCGGGTTCAATCCTGCAGTCGGGACCAGGCGGGGTCGGACATGCACTTGGCCTCCGATCGACGCGCTCCGGTCTCTGGGAGTCGAGCCGGAGGACGTGGACACCGTTGTCCTCACCCACTTCCACTACGACCACACGGGCAATCTCGACGCGTTTCCGCGGGCGCAGATCGTCGCCCCGAGAAAGGAGTTCGATTTCTGGACTGGTCCGATTGCTGATCGCATGCAGTTCGCCGCACACGTCGAGGCGGACGAGATAGCCGAGATCGAGCGTTGGATGGCCGACGGCCGTGTTCGCCTGACGGACGGAACAGAGGAGATCCTCGAGGGCGTCACCGCAATGACTGCGGGCGGCCACTCCCCGGGTCAGCAGGTGACAACCGTCGTGGGCGCGAGTGGCCTGGTCGTCCTCGCGTCAGACGCGGTGCATTTCTACGAGGAGCTCGAGCTCGATCGTCCGTTCGGAGTGATCGCCGATCTTGCTCAGATGTATCTGGCCTACGACCTACTGAAGGACCTCGCGGAGGCAGGCGCCGCGGTCGTCCCCGGTCACGACCCGGACGTCCTCCGCCGTTACGCGGCTGTGGATGGCTCGGAAGGAAGGGCAGTGCGCCTCGCCTGAGGCGGACGTCAAGTGGACACCGAACGGAGGAGGGAACCAACGATGAAGTCTCGATCGCTTGCGTGGAGGGCAGCTGCTGCGACCGCGCTTAGCGTCGGCGTCGTAGCCGCAGCAGTCGCGGCATCCACCAGCACCGCCGCCCCGTCGGGCGGAACGATCCTCGTCGGATCGATCGCAGGCACGACTGGCGCGTATGGGAGCACCGGCGTCGCAATGGTCAATGGAGCGAAAATGGCTGTCGCCGACCTCAACGCCAAGGGAGGAGCGCTCGGCAAGAAGTTCTCGCTCCAGTCGTACAACGACCAGGCGTCGGCGACGCTGTCCTCGCAGCTCTTCAAGCGACTCGTGAGCGCCGGTGCGGTCGCGATCGCCGGCTCGGGTGACACCGGTCCCGCGACGTCCGCGATGGCCGACCGTCTCCGGATCCCGAACATCGGGGCAGTCGACGACGCCGGTCTCACGATCTATCCCGAACGGCCCTGCGAAGCCGCCGCTCCCGTGGGTCTGGAGCTGGGGGCTTAACACGTTCGCCTATGGTGGGATCGACGCGCACTACGCACTCAAGCACTGCCCTGGCGGCCGCCTGGCAGTCCTGCACGATCCGGCGTCGTACGGTGAAGGCGGCGAGGCCGGCATCAAGCTCGCCTACTCGAAGGCCCACAAGAAGCTCTCCCTCGACGACGCGATCAGTGAGGACTGGTCGACCGGCGCAACCGTCGGACTAACGAACGAGATCAACAAGATCAAGAGCTCGGGCGCGAAGTGCGTAGTCGTCTGGCTGACACAGCAGGACTCCGCTCGCTTCGTGCAGACGCTCAAGTCGACCGGGGCGAAGTTGACTGTCCTCGGCAACGACGAGATGAACGCCGACAACACGTTCGCTTCGCTCGCTGGGAAGGACGCGAACGGAGCGATCGGCGCGGAGCTCACGACGCAGCTCCGTCCGAGCAAGGCGCTCCTCAGCTTCCAGAAGCGCTACAAGGCCCAGTTCCACATCGCCGCGACGCCGTTCGCAGTCGCGAACTACGACGCGATCATGCTGCTGGGCCAGGTAATCAAGAAGGCCGGGTCGACCGACCCGAGCAAGCTCCAAGCAGGCCTCAACGCCGTCAAGAACTACAAGGGCCTGCAGGGCACGGTCAACTTCAGCGCGCAGAACCACGCGACGGTGACCGAGCCGAACCTGACACTCACGAGGTACAACGCGAAGACCAAGACCTGGAAGCCGTTCAACTGGTAGAGCCGCCGACGGGAGGGCCGGGATCATCCCCGGCCCTCCGTCCCTTCCGGCAGTTCAAGAAGGAGGACGCATGAGCACGGCGACCAACGACACGAAGCGGCGACTCCGAGAGGAGTTCATCGATGCGCGCGGGTTTTGGAACGCATTCTGGGACAGCCTGCTCGACCTCGATCCCGACTTTTTCGAGGCGTACACGCGCTTCTCGTCCGTTCCATGGCGGCAAGGGCCGCTCGATCCGAAGATCAAGGAGTTCGTCTACATCGCGGTGGACGCGGCTGCGACGCATCTCTACGTCCCCGGCATCCGCCAGCACATACAGCGAGCGATCGAGCTCGGCGCGACCGCCGAGGAGATCATGGAGGTGCTCGAGCTGACTGCGACGCTCGGCATCCACGCATGCAACATCGGGGTGCCGATCCTCGTCGAGGAGCTCGAGGCGGCCGGGAAGCCGGTTTCCCGCGAGCTGTCCGAGCGACAGGAAGAGATCAAGGCGGAGTTCACGGAGAAGCGCGGCTACTGGAACCCGTTCTGGGACGAGATGCTGTGGCTCGACCCGGAGTTCTTCGCCGCTTACACGCAGTTCTCGTCCGTTCCCTGGGTGAGCGGGACGCTCGAGCCGAAGGTCAAGGAACTCATCTACACCGCATTCGACGTTTCGGCGACGCACCTCTATGTCTCGGGCCTTCGCCAGCACATCCGGAACGCACTCGACTACGGCGCGACGAAGGAGGAGGTGCTCGAAGTGATCGAGCTCGCGAGCGTGATCGGCATCCATTCGTGCACCGTCGGAGTGCCGATTCTGGTCGAGGAGCTCGCCGGCGGAACCGGGCAGCCGTGAGCGTCGAGTCGGTCTCGGTGGACGAGGATTCCCGACTCGGCGAGCTCTATGGCCGATACAAGAAGCTCGCTCTCGCCGCGGGGGCGGCGCTCGTGCTCGGTGCTCCGCACGACGCCCTCGAGGATGAAGCGAGGGAACTCCTCGTCGATGCGCGCAGTGCGCTCGCGGACGGAGTGAGGCACGAGACGCAGCTCGGCGCCTGCGTCGAGGCTGCGGCGGAATTGCTGGCGTTGCTCGTTCGAGGCGGTGATGTCGGCGCCGTCCGCAGCACCCATAAGCGCTTCCGCCGCGAGGTCTGGAAAGTGATCCCCTGCGAGTACGTCCCGTGCTGTGCGGCCGCGAGTCACGAGCACGAGTGAGGAGAGGACGATGGCTGACTATTCGATCTGGGTCGTCGAGTACGCGAGAGTGAACGAGTTCGCGGAGGGCATCCTCCTCCAGGGTCGCTGGAACACGCCGACGAAGATTGCCCCGTACTGCTACGCCGTTCTGAAGGGCGAGGGGCACATTGCCGTCGTCGACTGCGGCTTCGACAACGTCGAGCTGGGTGCCGAGCTCGGACGGTCCTATGGCGTATCCGACTGGCAAGCACCTGACGTCGTGCTCAACCGGATCGGCGTCGACCCTGCAGCCGTAGACACGATGATCCTCACGCACAACCACTTCGACCACGCCGGCGGAGTCGAGTTCTTCCCGAACGCGCACGTGTACATCCAGGAGCGGGAGGTCTCCCGCTACCTGTGGGCCAAGGGGCTCCCGGACCGCCTGCAGTGGCTGACGACGGCGACCGACCCCGACCTCGTCCTGTGGCTCGTCAACAGGATGAAGAGCGGCAAGCTGACGCTGCTGAACGAGGAGACGCGAGGTCCTCCCGGGCGTTCGCGCCATCCCCGCCCACGACACGCACACCGCCGGCTCGCAGTACGTCACGATCGAGAACGAGCGCGACGGAAAGTGGCTGATGGCCGGGGACAACTGCTACGTCCACGAGAGCTTCTCCGCCGCCGAGGACGGAGGCCAATTCATCCCGATCGGCCTCGTGTTCGGTAGCTACGAGCGTTGCATCCTGACGATGGAGGAGATGTGGCAGTCCGTCGATGCCGACGTGACGCGGATCATTCCCTTCCACGAGCAGGGCCTCTGGGACGTGTTCCCGACCCACCAGTTCGACGACACGCTGCACGTGGCCGAGCTCTCGCTCGCGGCGGGCGAGCCGAGCCGGGTTGCAGCCGGCGCAGCGGCAGGCTAGATGGCCGACCTCACGCTCAGGAATGGTCGGCCTCGGCAACATGGGGGGCCGCATCGCACGGCGCATCCGCGATGGGAATCTCCCGGTGGTCGGATTCGACGTCAGCGCGGAGCAGATGTCGAGGGCTGGCGTGCCAGGTGCCGCGTCGATCGCGGACCTCGTCCAGCAGGTGGATGTCGTGCTTCCTCTCTCTTCCGGACAGCCGCGTCGTGGAAGCCGTGGTTTATGGGGAAGAGGGCATCCTCGCGTCCTGTCGAGAGGCTCAGATCGTGGTCGACCTGAGCACGGCGGCGCCCGACTCGACCGTCGCGATCCACGGACGCTCGCGGGCAAGGGAGTCGAGTTCGTCGACGCGGCATCTCAGGCGGCGCCGCGGCGGCCGAGGCGGGGACGCTCACGATCATGGCGGGGGGCTCGCGAGACGCGCTCACGCAGTAACGCCGATTCTCGAAGCGCGGCGAACCGCATCTACTACATGGGCGAGTCGGGCTCGGGGCACGTCGCCAAGCTGCTTGAACAACTTCCTGAACGGCGTGAGCCTGGCCGCGACCGCCGAGGTCATGCTCGCGGCCCGCAAGGCAGGCCTCGACCTCGCGCAGTTCCTGGACGTCGTGAACAACTCGAGCGGCGTCGATTTCGCGACGCTCAACCGGTTCCCGCGGATCGTCGAGGGTGACTACCTGGAGGGCGGCCTTACGAGCAACCTCATGGCCAAGGACCTGACCTTGTACCTCGATCTTGCGCGGCGACTCGAGGTCACGAGCCTCGCCGGGCCGTCGTGTCTGGGCGCATTCCACCTCGCGGCGGCGCTCGGATACGGCGAGCAGATCAGCAATCGAGTCGTGGATGCGCTCGGCGACATTTCGGGAGGGATCAGGCTGCAGTCCGACGGGACGGAGGGCTCATGAGGATCGCGCGAGGCCGAGTCGAGGGAAGCGCCTCCGAGCAGCGGACGGCGACATTCACGGGGAGCGTCTGGGTCGACCCGCTCCTCGGCGAAGCTGACGGGATCATGGTCAACACCGTCTTCTTCGAGCCGGGAGCGCGCACACACTGGCATACGCATGAGATCGCCCAAGTGCTCCAGGTGTCGAGCGGGCGAGGTTGGCTCCAGAGCCGCTCAGGAGAAGGCGGTGAGCTGACCGCGGGCTACGTTGCGCACATCCCAGCCGGCGAGGAGCATTGGCACGGCGCTGCACCGGACTCGTACCTGGTGCATGTGGCGGTCTCGATCGGCCGAACCGGCTGGCTCGAGCCAGTCTCAGACGACGACTACGCCGGAGTGTTCTAGCCCGCATGCTCCAGGTGCTGCTGAGCGGGCTTGCGATCGGCTCGATCTACGGCCTCGTGGGCATGGGATTCGCGATCGCGTTCTACGTGACGCGGGTCATCAACTTCGCGCAGGGCCAGCTGCTCATGGTCTCCGTGATGGTCGCAGCGGCTGTCGCCCGCGCGGGGATCTCACCGGTGGCCGCGGTCGCCTGCGGGATTCTGGCAGCGGGTGGTGTCGGCGCACTCACGTACGTGGTCGCCGTTCGGCCGGTTATCGCCTTCGACCGCTTCAGCCTCGCCTGGCTTGTCAGCACGCTTGGGGTCGCCCTCATCCTCCAGAACCTGGCGGCGATCATCTGGGGCCCGACGTCGAGGTCCTTCCCTGCGCTTCTGAATGGCACGAGCGTTCACATCGGCGGCGCGACGCTCACGCTGCAGGAGGTCCTCGCAATCGTCCTCGCCGTGATCTTCGCGATCGTCGTCGAGCTCGTTCGTCAGGCACACGCTCTTCGGGAAGGTGGGGATGGCGATCGCCTACGACCCGGAGATGGCGTCGTCGCTCGGCGCGAACACCCTCTTCTTCGCGATCTTCGCGTTCGCGTTCGCCGGTGTCCTCGCGGGTGTCGCGGGTGTCCTCATCGGACCGATCACGTACTCGAACCCGTACTTGGGAGACACCTACGGCATCGCCGGCTTCGTTGCGCTGATGATCGCCGGCACCGAGCGTCCGGCTGCCGCGATGGTCGGTGGGCTTCTCCTCGGGGTCCTCGGGGAGGCGGCGAACAAGCTCATCAACACGCAGGCGTCCGACTGGTTCCCGTTCGTCGTCGTGGTCTTCATCCTTCTGCTAATGCCCGACGGCCTGTTCTCGGCCGGAAGCCGGCTCTGGACGCAGGCGCGGGGCATGCAGGCGGGCCCAGGAGGCTCCGTCGTGACGGCTGGCGATCTCGCAGGCCAACGACCCGCTATCAGCTCGGCGGCGACCGCCTGGAGGCCGATCGCATATGGCGGCGCGCTCGTTGCGTACCTCGCCCTGACGTATTGGCTCGCACACGGAACCCTGTACGTCCAAGGCCTGACCGTGGTCGCCGCGGTGTTCGGGATGCTCGCCGTCAGCCTCGATCTCGTCGCCGGAATGCTCGGCCTCTACTCGCTCGGGCACGCCGGGCTGTTCGCGATCGGCGCGTACACGACGACCCTGCTCTACAACGACCGCGGCTGGAGCATCTGGGTGCTGCTCCCGGTGTGCATCGTGGGGGTTGGGGTGGTCGGGTTCCTCCTCGGCTCGCTCACGCTCCGCGTCAGCGGTCTCTACTTCGCGATCACGACGTTCGTGTTCACGCTCGTGCTGACGGTCGTCGCGAGCGACTCGGCGTTTACCGGCGGGTACGGGGGGCTGATCGGGCCGCTCTTCCCGACTTTCTCGGGGAGGTTTTCATGGCTCGGGGACTCGCTGACCTGGTGCTGCATGGTCGGCCTACTCGTTGCGATGCTCATCGCCCTCGGAATTCGCCACTCGCCCTTCTACCCGGTCCTCCTCGCGACACGCGACGCAGAACCATTCGCGGCCGCCGCCGGCGCGAAGACGGCGCTCGTCAAGATCGGGATGTTCGGGCTCTCTGCCGCGATGGCAGGCGCCGCCGGGTGGATCTTCGCCTTCCAAGGGATCGTCTCGCCCGGCCAGTTCAACTGGACGGTCTCGGTGAACATTCTCGTGATGGTGATCCTGGGCGGGATCAACACGACGCTCGGGCCCGTGCTCGGAGCGGCGTTCGTAACCATCTTCCCCGCCCAGGTCAACATCAACCCGTACTGGCAAGAGGTCATCTTCGGTCTGCTCTTCGTCCTCGTGGTGGTCATCTACCCGACGGGTTTCGTCGGTCTCGTCAGGGCCGTCTTCGGACGCGTGCTCGGCTGGGTCCGACCGGGCGTAGCGCCCCAAACGCTCACCCGATCCCGCGCCGGACCTTCGGATGAGCCGGCTCCGGTCGAGATCGAGGCGGTCGAGGCCGCCGCGCGTGAGGGCGTCCAGAACGAAGCAACGCCGCCGCCCGTGGAGATCACCGGCGCGACTGTCCCCGCTGTTCGCTGCCGGGGCGTTGTCTTCGGCTATTTGAAGCAGACGCGTGTCCTGAACGGCGTCGACTTCGAGGTCGAGCGAGGGACGATCCACGGACTGATCGGGCCCGAACGGATCCGGGAAGAGCACGCTCGTCGATCTCATCGCTGGTCGCCTGAGACCGCAATCCGGCACGATCGAAATCGACGGGAACCGGCTCGATCGCGCCGGGCCGCAGGCGAGGGCGCGTAACGGAATGATGCGGACGTTCCAGTCGGCCGTGCTCGTGCGCGAACTCCCGGTGCTCGAGACCGTGCTCGTCGGTCTCTACAGTCGTGTGCCTCGCATCGCACTGCGCGCACCCGTCTGGCCGGCTCTGCCGACTGCGCGTCGCCAAGCGCGGCGCATGCGCAAGAGCGCCCTCGACTCGCTCTCGTTCGTCGGCGGAGCGGAATGGGCCGGGAGCTCGTGTCGGGGATGCGCCACACGGCGTCGAGCAGCTGACCCAGTTGGCAGCCGCATGCGTGTCAGGCCCGAGTACCCTCATCCTCGACGAGCCGCTCGCGGGTCTTTCGCCGAGCGAGGTCGAGCATGCCGCCGCGATCCTCGCGGAGCTGAAGGGCTCGGGCGTGAGCGTCGTACTGATCGAACACCAGCCGCAGTTCGTGTTCGCGCTCTGCGACGCCGTTACAGTTCTCGACGCTGGCGAGGTCGTGGCGACTGGTCCTGCCTCCGAGGTACGCGAGAACCAACGGGTTCGCGAGGTGTATCTGGGCCAATGAGCGTGGCGGCGGGAAATGCACTCGAACTGTCGACGGTGTCCGCGGGGTACGGGCGCTATGACGTGCTCAAGAACGTCGATCTACACGTCGCGAGTGGCGAGGCGGTAGCTCTCCTGGGAGCGAACGGCGCCGGGAAGACGACCGTGTTGCGAGCGATCATGGGTCTCGTCAAGAATCGCCGCGGCTCGATCCGTGTCAACGGCGTCGAGCTGTCGCGCATGGCCACTTACCGGATCGCACGCGGTCACGCGGCGATGGTGCCCGAGGGAAGACGTCTGTTCCTCGATCAGTCGATCGAGGACAACCTGATGCTCGGCGCACTCCATCTCCGGCGGGATCACGAGCGCGTGGCACGTCTTCTCGGCTCGGTCTATGACTTATTCCCGTCTCTGGCCGACCTTCGCAAGCGCTCGGCTGCGGCACTCAGCGGCGGCCAGCAGCAGATGGTGGCGATCGGTCGCATGCTCATGAGCGACCCGGAGGTCCTGTTGTTGGACGAGCCTTCACTCGGCCTTGCTCCGCTTGCGATCGACGGCGTAGCTGATGCGCTGGCCGCGCTTCGGATCCAGGGTAAGTCGTTTCTCCTCGTCGAGCAGCGCGTGGACCTTGCGCTTAGGGTTTGCGATCGGGTGTACGTGCTGGCGGGTGGAGAGGTCGCGATGGAGGAGTCCGCAGGCACGGTAGACGTAGAGAGTCGCGCGCTCATCAATGCGTACCTGGGCTAGCCGTCAGCAGCGAACGCTCGCTCGGATCAGGGAGCTTCCCGCTCGTCCACCCTCGCGATGGTCGGTCACGGTTTCGCCTGAAACCGCGGCTCTATCGCGCTAGGTATCGCTGGCCTGCGCAAGTGTGCGGTGTGCAGTCCCTCGAACGCGCAGGCGAGCCCGAGGCGCTCCAGAGGAGTGTTCCCTGATGGAGACGTGGGACCGTCTTGCGGCGGCCAGCGGCGCGACCGCCTCGAGCGAGTCACGGTCGGTGACATCGCCCTCGATGGCGAATCGCGCCGTTGGCCGAGCTCGTCGGTGGTCAGCGGTCGATGACGGCCATGTCCGCCTCCTCGTGACGCTCGCCCGTGGCCGGGGTGAGGTTGTTCAGCCGCTCGATCTGCTCCGGGCTCAGCTCGATACCGTCGGCTGCCGTGTTCTCCTCGACGCGGGAGACCCGCTTGGTGCCGGGGATCGGGGCGATGTCGTCGCCCTGCGCGAGCAGCCAGGCCAACGCGATCTGCGCCGGTGTGGCATCGAGCTCGGAGGCGACGGCCCGGACCTCGTCGACGATGCGGAGGTTCTTCTCGAGGTTGCCCTCGGTGAAGCGGGGGTTGTTCTTGCGCCAGTCGTCGTCGGCGAGATCCTCGGGGGAGCGGATCGTTCCGGTGAGGAAGCCGTGCCCGAGCGGCGAGTAGGGCACGAAGCCAATGCCGAGCTCGCGCAGCAGCGGTAGCAGCGCGGCCTCCGCGTCGCGGGTCCACAGGGAGTACTCCGTTTGCAGCGCGGCGATCGGGTGCACGGCGTGGGCGCGGCGGATCGTTGCGGGGCTGGCCTCGGATAGGCCGATGTGCAGGACCTTGCCCTCGGCAACCAGCTCGGCCAGGGTGCCGACGGTGTCCTCGATCGGGGTGTTCGGGTCGACCCGGTGCTGGTAGTAGAGGTCGATGCGGTCGGTGCCGAGCCGCCTCAGGGAGCCTTCGACCGCGGTCCGGATGTTCTCCGGGCTGCTGTCGAGCACTCCGGCGCCACCGCCGGCGTGCGAGACGAGCCGAACTTCGTCGCGAGCACGACATCGTCGCGACGTCCCTTGAGCGCGCGGCCGACGAGCTCCTCGTTGGCGATAGGGGCCGTAGATCTCGGCGGTGTCGATGTGGGTGACGCCCAACTCGAGTGCTCGCTGGATCGTGCGGATCGACTCGGCGTCGCTGCTGGTCGGGTCGAGGTAGTAGCCGGACATCGCCATCGTGCCGAGCCCGATGCGCGAGACGTCAAGTCCGCCTAGCGAAATGTGCTTCATGACAACCCTCCTCTCGAATCGCGAGGCGCTGTGGTCGCGGCCTCTTCTTCGTCCAGAGAAGCAGGGCTCACGGGACAGTGAGAGTCCCTGCTGATAGGGCTACTGGCAGGGTCCCCCAGGAACGAACAGCCGGGTTTACGCTGGGTCTCGTGGACACGAAGAAGGAGATCCGCGACTTCCTCACCTCCCGCCGCGCCCGGATCACGCCCGAGCAGGCGGGGTTGCGCTCCTACGGCAGTCGCCGCGTGCCCGGGCTTCGCCGCGAAGAGGTCGCCGTCCTGGCCGGCGTGAGCGTTCCGTACTACACGCGCCTGGAGCGGGGAGACCTGAGCGGGGCTTCGCAGAGCGTGCTAGAAGCACTCGTCCGGGCGCTCGAGCTCGACGACGCCGAGCGCGCCCACCTCTTCGACCTCGCCCGCGCTGCACAGCCGACGGTAGCGCGGCCTCGTCGCCGCCGGACCAAGCAACGCGTCCGGCCCGAAGTCCAGTGGACCCTCGAAGGGATTACCGGCGCCGCCGCCTTCGTCGGCAACCAGCGTCTCGACATCCTGGCCGCCAACCAGCTCGGGCGCGCGCTGTTCTCCGAGCTGTACGCCGCACCCGCACGGCCGGTCAACAACGCCCGGTTCGTATTCCTCGATCCGGGAGCCGAGACGTTCTATCGCGACTGGGAGCGCGTTGCCGGCGAGTGCGTCGCGATCCTGCGTTGGTCCGTGGGCCGCGACCCGGATGACCGCGACCTTTCAGACCTTGTCGGCGAGCTCGCAACACACAGCGAAGAGTTCCGCACCCGCTGGGCGGCCCACGACGTGCGCTTCCACAACACCGGTGTCAAGCGCTTCCACCATCCAGTCGTCGGCGAGCTCACCCTGAGCTACAACCGGTTGGACCTCGCCGCAGATCACGGGCTGGCGATGTTCACCTACGCTGCCGAGCCCGGTTCGCGCTCTGAGGAGGCGCTGAAGCTCCTCGGCAGCTGGTCGGCCACCCTTGACCTCGCTGAGGCGACGCGCGCGACCGACCAAAGCTGAGCCACGCTACGCGCCCCCACGGACCCAGGCGCCCGGTGCGGGAGGTCGAGGGGGGTGGGGTACTGTCTCGCGTGCGCGCGGTGCGCCCGACAGAGAGGTCGGCGTTCGGGAGCGGCCATTTGCTCGCGGCATCAGTCCTAACGTCAGCTCTCGCGTCCGGACCCCGGAAGGCCGCCGTGAGGCGGGGTGGCTGTTCGGGTGTCGCTGCGTAGAGGCGCACTGGTGAGGGGACGCCTTTGAGGTCGTGCTTCCCGCGGCTTTCGAACTCGATTCCTGAACCTGTGACGAGGTCTTTGACCGTGCCGGAGGCGAGTACCTCTCCGGCGTTTGCCATCGCTGCGATGCGGGCGCCGACGCTGATCGCGAGTCCTGCGACCTTGTCTTCGTGGAGCTCGCATTCGCCTACGTGGACGCCGGCTCGCAGCTCGAGCCCGATCTCGGCGACGCTTGCGAGGATCGCCTGGGCGCAGCGGATCGCCCGGGCCGGCCCGTCGAACGTCGCGAAGAAGCCGTCGCCGGCGGTGTCGCGCTCCTCACCGCGGAAGCGGCGGAGCTCGCGGCGGGTCAGGGTGTTGTGCTGACCGAGCACGTCTCTCCATCCGCGGTTGCCGAGCTCGGCCGCCCGCTCGGTCGAGCCGACGATGTCCGTGAAAAGGATCGTGGCCAGGACGCTGCCTGGCACCTGCACCGTTTCTTCTCCGCCGACGAAGCGCTCGACCTCGTCGATGACGTCGGGCGAGAGAAAGACACCGAAATAGTCGTCGCCGGAGACGCGCATCGCCCGCGACGACGGGATCCGGGCCGCCACCTCCAACGCCTCGGTCTCCTCGGGCGAGCGGTACAAAACGAGCGCGGGGACGCGTACGGCGGGGAAGACCTCTCTCAGATCGGCCTCGTTGTACGCGCGGTTGAGCGCATAGGCCACGGCCGGCGTCATCCCGACTCGTTGGTGATTGGCGAACCACCGGCGGTGGTCTTCCTCGCATAAAGCGTCGGGCAACCCTGGCGAAGGATCGCGTCCGAGAGCTCCTGCGTTCCCCAACGCTCGTGGAGCTCATCGAGCTCTTCCCTTCTCGCCTCGTTGTCGGACGCCGGCGCTCCCCTCGGGTGGAACAGCACGAGCGCCCGTGTCCGCTCCGGGTAGGTGGCGGCAAGAAGGGTCGCCATCCCGCACCCCTCCATCGCGCCGAACACCACCGTATTCGAGGACTCGACCGCATCCAGCACGGCTCGCAGATCTTCCATCCGCGTTTCGAGCGTCGCGAACTGACCGCCATGGTCAGACAGTCCCGTGCTGCGCTTGTCGAACAAGATCAGCCGAAACGAACGCGCAAGACGCTCATAGAAATCTCGCCACAGCGGGTACTCCCACCCATACACCAGGTTCGATCCCCACTCGGGGACAAAGACGAGATCGACCTCACCCTCACCCACAACCTGGTAGGCGATCGCGACGCCGCTACCACGCGCGTACTCGATATCCGAGCGCACCACACTCGACGACACCCTTCGATTGTCCCCGACCCATCAGCTCGAAACAACGCCGCACCCGCCCGCTCGCCGGGGCACATTCGTGAACGCTGGCCCAGGGAGGCCTCCCCGCGACCAGGGCCCACATGTTCTCCGCGACGGGGTGGAGGCCTTCGAGCCGAGCCCCGTCTCGTGGTCAGTCGGCCTTCGCGGTCTTCTCGATCCAGTTCACCAGCGTCGCGGGTGCTTCGGGCGCACTGGGGACGTCGTCGACGAGTCCGTGGCCCGCATCTGGGAACACGACGATCGTGAAGTTCTTCCCCGCACGCTTCATCCGCGAGAGAATCTGCACGCTTCGGTCGGTTGGGATTGACTTGTTCGCTCCACCGAAGAGCCACAGTCCGGGCGTCGACATCCGATTGATGTACGGCGCTGGATCGAACCCGGATGGGCCAGCGTCTTCGAGCTTTTTTGTCGCCTCGGCCTTTTTGTCGGCGGTGAGCGAGCCGTCCTCGTCTTCACCAGCTGCCTTACTCCAGACCGCCTCCTCACCAGTGGTGACCATTGGACCATCAACGAGGGCGGTAAAGGCGACAGGCTCGCTTAGTCGGGCATTCGCAAGGGCACGACCCAGCCCGCCTGGCTCGCTCCGTAAAACCCGACCCGTTTAGGATCGACTTCGGAGTAAGTGCGGACCGCGGCCACTGCTCCGTCCGCGTCCGCGGCGAGCAAGTTGTAGGCGTCGGGGCAGCACTCGCCGTCCGACTCACCGACGCCCCGCTTGTCGTAGGTGAAGACCGCGATCCCGTCTCGACGAGGGGCGCGACGACCGTCCCGTAGTTCAGCCGCGGCGTCTCGCCGCTTCCGTGCACCCAGACCACTGCAGGATGTTTTCTCTTCTCGGTTGGGAGATACAGGGTCCCTGCCAACTCCGCCCCCTCGCATGTGAAGTGAACGGTCGCCTCGCGATGACCGCCAACATCCGTCGCGTCACCGAACACCGCATTCGGGGTCGTGCAGCGAGCGTTTTCCGAATCGGACGCACCGCCACCACAACCGCTCGCGAGAGCGACCAGCCCAAACGCGAGGAGCAGCAATCTCCGAAGCAACGCCTTGACGGTACTCCGACCGAGGAGACACTTCCAGGGGCGTCCCATGTCGCCCGGCCCGAGCGACGTGCAACCGCTGTGCGCGAGCGTCTATCGCTAGAGCGAAGGGGAATAGTCGCGGTGCTCTTTTATGCACCGCTCTAGGCGCCGGGAGGCGTGGGATCAGCCGACGTCTTCGATGATCTCGACGAGCTCGTCGAGATGGTTGCCGTGGGGCGGGCGAAGTCGTCGAGCTTCTTCGCGCGCTGAACGACGACGCCGCGTTTCGGGTGTGCAGCGATTAGCGCCGAGGTAGGCCGACCGCGGCACCGACCAAGGTGGCAGTTGCCTGCTGGCCCTGGGCGTTTGGGTGCAGCGTGCCGAGCACATCGTGCTGGCCGAGTAGCGAATCGGTGACTCCGACAACCACGGCTGACTCGCGCACAGCCCGTGCGGCACGGACGCGGCGGCGATTCCTGTGACGAAGTGCCAGCCGAACGTCTCTGCCGCGGTCTGGACCGCGCGGTTGACGGGAGGAGCAGCTCGCTCTCGGCCTGCCCCGCCTCGTCACGGGTGATCATCCCGCGCAGGCTGTACCCGAACGGTCTGCCGTCGAGGTACGGGATGAGTGGGTTGCAGGTGTTGCCCTGCGCGTCCCTGGTCGCACTTGGGTACTCGGTGACGTAGACCCTCGAGGTGGGGATCCCCGCCTGCTGGAGCCCCGCAGCGAGTTGCGCATACCGCGCTGGAAGAAGAGCTGCGAGGGCCCGAACTGACGCCTGGAGGGTGGCGGGCGAGGCTGCCTTGGGGAACGGCTTGCTCCAGCAGTCGATCGTTGCCGCGGCTGCCTGGTCGACGCCGTCGTCGAAGCAGAACCGGGCGATGCTCCCGAAGCCGAGGTCGTTGATCCCGATGCTGACGAGCACAGCGGTCGGTGTCCTCCTCCCGATCAGCGCTTGCATCGCCGCGACCTGGGGCGGCAGCATGCCCCCACCGCTGGGCTCGATACCGGCGTAGCCGCCGAGCATCCCGGTCGGGATCGAGGCGCCCGAGCAGGCGAGCGAGACGAACGTGACCGAACTCTTCTCGGTCGCCGCCTCGAGTCGGGCGGCCGTCAACGCCTCGAACGAGCGGGCAGACCGATGGCACCGACGGTCCTGCCATCGCACCGGGCTGCTCGAGTCGGGGTTGCCCTCGCCGGACGCATACGAATCGCCGAGCCCGACCACGAGGAGATCGCGGATCGTCACCGCCACTCGGCCGTTCCCGCGGATGCCCGACCGTGTTGCGACCACGGTCACCCCGTACGGGCGGTCGAGAGCGAGGAAACCGGCAAACGCGAACGTGCACGTCGGCCGTCCGGTCATCGGGTCCTTCTGTTGCACGAAGGCGCGCCGCTTGCCGCCGATCGTCCACACATACGTCCCCTTGCAGGCTCCGCCATCCGGCCAGCGCACCGTGACCAGCGCCGTCCACCTGGACGGGTTCGCCTGAGCCGGCGTCGTGACCAAGTCGACGATTCCGTCCTTGTCGCGGTTGAGGCCATAACGAGGCGGGATCCGATACCAGCCTCAGCCGGACCGGCGTCCTCCCGCCGGTCGCCACCGCCGGCCCCAGCGATCCGACCAAGACCACAACCAACCCAACGCGAACGGCAACACCCAGACCCACCCGTTTCATCGTTCCCCTTCCCGTCGCAGCCTCGACAGTCTCCCCCAAAGCAAGCCCTCCACGGCGGCGGGGAGCGCAGCCTCTTATCATCGCCCACGCGCGCGCACGCGAGGCCGGGGCACCCCGCGGTACCCCACCCCCGTCGCGATCGAGATCAACGGGGGACCCGCTCGGGTGGGCGGCCGCCGGGAACGCGCACCTCTTCCTTTCGCGCGCACGCGCGGGGCAGCGGCGGGCCGAGATCTCACCCCACCCCCTCGCCGACGTGATCGAGTTGGGGTCTGGTCGCCTCGCTGACGTGATCGAGCTGGGGCCTGCTCGCGGGGGAAACGCTCGGCCTCATCGGCGTCCCTGCGTCGCTAGGTCGCGGCCGCCTCCGACTTCACGTACTCGATGTAGCCTCGGACATCGGCGACGGGCTCCGAGTACGCGCTGCCGAGCGCCTCCTCGATCCGCTCGAGGTACTCGTCGGCCCAGGCCGGGAAGTCGTAGTCGATCGCGCGCAGGAACTCAAGCGTTGCCGCCCAGCGAATGTCCGCGATCGAAGGCTCGTCGCCTCCGACAAACGACTTACCAGCGAGGAAGAACGTGTTGAACGTCTCAAGCGGCCCGGCGAGCGCGGTCTCGGCGTCCTTGCGGGCCTGCTCCTTCAGCTCGTCGGAGACCTCCGCCGTGGCGACCTCGCCCGCGTACTGACCGAAGCGCAGCGCCGGATAGGTCGCGCGCGCCAGCAGCGGATAGAAGGTGCCGATCAAGTAGAACATCGCGCTGTCGACCATCGCTCGCTCGCCCGGATCGGTCGAGTAGAAGCGATCGAGACCGTGCTTGTTGCAGAGGTACTGCATGATCGCGCAGCTCTCCCAGAGGGAGCCTTGCGGCAGCCCCTCCTCCTCGAGTAGCGGCGTTAGGTCGGCCGGATCCTTCGCTAGGAAGTCCGGCGTCGACTTCTCCCCCAGACGTCGATCTCCTCGAAGTCGAGATCTGCGGCGCGCACGAAGATGCGGACGGTCAGGTTGTTCACGCTCGGCTTCAGGATGCTCAGGGTGTGCGTTGCCATCACTCCTCCTTCAGTACGGATTCTTCGGTGAGCGGTCGTCTGAGAGCGACGCCTGCGAGCGGGTGACGAGCCGCTCGATGGCGTCGGTGAGGTGGATGCGGTCGATGTTGGGATCACCCCGCTCGACACGCAGGATGTGCGCCTCGAGCAGGACGTCGGTGTGCGTGTTTCCGTGCGGCGGCTCGAAACGATAGGACGCGAGCTCCACGAGCAGCCCAGCGGGTCATCGAAGTAGATCGAGCCCATAAAGCCGCGATCCTTGACCCCCGAGTGCTCGATGCCGCGCTCGTCGAGG
>CAWKEV010000037.1:0-110512 GCA_963848725.1 uncultured Actinomycetes bacterium
CGACTCGCCCAGCTCGCGCTCTTCGCAGACCTCCGCTGGCCGGAGCTCGAGGCCGTCGCGCACACGTTCGAGGAGGACGTCTTCGGCGAGGGCCAGCGCGTGTTGCGGCAGGGGCTCTCGGGCGGCGCGTTCTACATCGTCCTCGAAGGCGAGGCGACGGTTCTCGTCGACGGCTCGGAGCGCGCTCGCTTCGGACGGGGTGAGTTCTTCGGGGAGATCTCGGCGCTGACCGGAGATCTCCCGACGGCCGATGTGCGCGCCGAGACGCTCCTCCGCTGCCTCACGATCCCTGGACCGCAGCTCGAGCCGTTCCTCGTCGAGCACCCGACGGTGATGCTGCGGATGCTGCAGGCGGAGGCGAGACGCCTGCGCGACTCCAACCGGTGGGAGTGAGCGGCGAGACGCCGTTTCCCCCCGGCGACTACGACGTCGTCGTGGTCGGCAGCGGTCCCGGCGCGCTGCAGACGAGCTACTTCCTCCGCCGCTACGGCGTCACGCACGCGGTCCTGTCGGCGGACGACGCGCCCGGCGGCATGTTCAGGCGGTTCCCGCTCTTCGAGCGGCTGATCAGCTGGACGCACGTCACGGCCGACGTGCCGCACTCGAGCCGCGAGTTCGAGGCGCACGACCAGAACAGCCTCGTCGCGGACGAGCCCGAGCTGCGGGCGCTCGTCGCGCGGCGGATCGGTGAGGACCGGCGGCGCCCGGCGCGCGACGAGATGGAGGCGGGTCTCGCGGCCTTCGCCGAGAGCGCCGGCATCGCCGTGCGCTACGGGTGCGCGTGGGAGGCGACCCGGATGGACGGCGATCGCTTCGTGCTGGAGACACCGGACGGCGAGTACCGCTGCCGGGCAGCAGTCTTCGCGATCGGCATGACCGAACCCTGGATCCCGACGATCCCGGGTCTCGAGGTCGGACACCACTACGTCCACCTGTCGAGCCCGGGCGACCGCTACCGCGATCGGCGCGTGGTCATCGTCGGCAAGCGGAACTCCGCGTTCGAGGTCGGCGAGGGGATCCTCCGCCAGGGCCTCCGCGAGCTGACCCTCGTCTCGCCGCGTGCCCCCGATCTGGGTCGCCTCGCGCGCTCGCCGCTTCGACCCTGGTACCTGACGCCCTACGACGAGCACGTCCGCGGCGCCCCCGGGCGCTACGTCCTGAACGCGTCGCTCGAGCGGATCGAGCGCACGCGCGCGGGGTATCGCGTCCATGTCGCCGATCCGACGCTCGCCGAGCCGCTCGTGCTCGAGGCGGACGACGTCATCGCAGCGACCGGTTTCCAGGCGCCGCTCCGCGACCTTCCGAAGCTGGGCGTGGCGACGGTGCTCGATGGGAGGCTGCCAGCGCTGACGCCGCTCTTCGAGAGCATCACCGTTCCCGGGATCTTCTTCGCCGGGAACGTGACGCAGGCGTCGCAGGGGCTTCGCAAGCACGGAGTCGCGAGCGTGTCCGGCATGGTCTGCGGGTTCCGCTACAACGCGCGAATCCTCGGCCGCCACCTGGCGGAGACCGTCTCGGGCACGGCGCTGAGCCGGGAAGTCCTCGCGCCCGACCGCGTCGTGCCGTACCTCGTCGGCGAGCTCGATCGCGCGCCCGAGCTCGCCATCCAGAAGGGCTACCTCGCTCGCGTCCTCCGCGCCGGCGACGACGGGATCGTGGACGACGGCATCCTCCCGCTCGAGGTCTTCGTCGACGACGACGGAGACGGCGTCGCGGCCGCGATCGAGTTCGACGTGGACGAGACGATCCGGCCGGTCGTGTACGTCCGGCACCATGGGGAGCTCCGCGAGGTCGCGCTCCCGCCGCATCCGCTCCGCCGCTACGACGCGCTCGCGTACCGGGAGGTGCTCGACGAGCTCCTCCGACCGCTGCTTCGCGGCTAGACCGGCGCCGGAGATTCGCCGGGCGTGGGCAGCGTCGCGATCAGCTCCCGGACGGCAGTTGTTCGGCCGCGGACCTCGACGGCCGCGAGATCGCGGTCGACGACCAGGTGGTAGAGCCCGTTCGCATCGCTCTCGACGACCGCATCGGGATCCGTTGCAGGCCCCTCGAGCACCTCGCCGCCCACGAACGTGGCGCGCTCGTCGCCGATGCGGAACTCGATGCAGGCGTCCGTCGGGCTCGGCGGGAACGCCGTGCGCAGGGCGGCGGGGAGCCAACCGGGGTGGAGCGCGTCGGCCTCTGTCGGCGGATGCAGCGACCGAAGGCCCCAGTGCGCGAGCTGATGGACGACGGGCCGCAGCTCCTCCCCGTACGGGGTCAGCTCGTAGACGGTCGAGGCTGCGGGCGGTGGCAGCCGTCGCTTGCTCACGACTCCGTGCCGCTCGAGATCCTTGAGCCGGGCGGCGAGGATGTTCGTGCCGCAGCCTTCGAGGTGGTTGGCGAGGTCCGAGTACCGCCTGGGCCCGTACGCGAGGAGCTCCCTGACGACGAGGAGCGACCAGCGGTCGCCGACGAGATCGAGGGCGTGTGCGATCGGGCAGTACTGGCGGTAGCTCTTCGACATACGGGTCGATTGTAACCAACCTACTTGTGGATTGGAAGACTTAACTTGCAAATCGAAAGCAAACGGGTGTAGGATCCCGACCTTCTACCGACAGCGCTCGTTGAAGGAGGATCTCTCATGGTGAGCTCGGAACGACTCAAGTGGTTCGCGTTAGCGCTCCTCTGCGGAGTGCAGTTCATGGTGGTGCTCGACGTCGCGATCGTGAATGTCGCGCTCCCCTCCATCCAGACCGATCTCCACTTCTCGCAGGAGAACCTGCAGTGGGTGATCAGCGCCTATGCGCTCGTGTTCGGCGGATTCCTGCTCCTCGGTGGGCGCCTCGCCGACCTACTCGGGCGCAAGCGCGTGTTCATGGTCGGTCTCGTCATCTTCTCGCTCGGCTCGCTCATGTGCGGCCTCGCGTGGAGCGAAACCTCGCTCATCGCGTTCCGGGCGCTCCAGGGCCTCGGTGCGGCGGCGATCACGCCGTCTGCGCTCTCGATCCTCTCGATCACCTTCCGCGAGGGTCGCGAGCGGAACATCGCCCTCGGCGCATGGGGGGCCGTCGGCGGGTTCGGCGCGGCGGCGGGAGTCCTGCTCGGAGGGATCCTCACCGATCTGCTCTCGTGGCAGTGGATCTTCTTCGTGAACGTCCCGGTCGGGGTCCTCGGGCTCGTGCTCGCTCCGGTCCTTCTGGCCGAGAGCCGTGACGCTCACGGTCAGAGCCACGACATCCCGGGAGCGGTGCTGGTCACCTCCGGTCTCGTGACGCTCGTCCTCGGAATCACGCAGGGCCACAGCTGGGGCTGGGCCTCGGGGAAGACGATCGGCGTCTTCGTCGTCTCCGCTGCGCTGCTCATCGCGTTCGTGGTGTGGGAGTCGCGGCAGCGCGACCCGCTCGTGCCGCTTTCGATCTTCGCCCGTCTTCCGACCCTGACGGCAGCGAATGTCGTGGGCTTCGTGATGGGGACCGTGCTCTTCTCGGTCTTCCTGATCCTGACCCTGTACATGCAGGACGTGCTGGGCTACTCGCCGCTGCAGGCGGGCGTCGCCTACCTTGCGGTCGCCGGCACGGCGGTGCTGTGGGCGAACGTGGCGGCGGCGGCCGTGAACCGGATCGGCGTCAAGCCGGCGCTCGTCTTCGGCATGGTGATGCTGACCGTCGGCCTGCTGTCGTTCACCCAGGTGTCGGCGGACGGCTCCTACTGGACCGACCTCTTCCCGGGCTTCCTGATCCTGGGAGTCGGCATCCCGTTCGCGTTCGTCCCGATCACGATCGCGGCCCTCGCCGGCACGCGGCCGGAGGAGTCGGGCCTCGCGTCCGGCCTCATCAACACGTCGCAGCAGATCGGCGGGGCCGTCGGCATCGCGATCCTCTCGACGGTTGCGGTCACGCGGACGGACGACGCCGTCGCGGGCGGCATCGCGGTGCCGAGCGCCCTCACGACCGGCTTCCAGGCCGCATTCTGGGTCGGAACGGCGATCGCGTTCGCCGGTGTTCTCGTGTCGATCTTCCTCGTCCGCGGGCGTGATCTGCGGCCGCAGGAGGCGACGAGAGCGGAGCCGGCGCTCGAGGCGGCGGCCTGAGCGCAGGATCGGAGATCCGTCAGGCGACCGCGAGCAGCAGGCGGTTGCCTGACGGGTCGACGACCATCGGCCCTGCGTCCGTCTCTTCGCGCACGTGTCGCGCGGCGTCGAGGCGCCGCACGACACGGTCGCGCTCGTCGACGGTGGGGAGGACGACGGTCGCGTGCCTGAGCGCGGCGGCTCCCGCCGGAGGCGGAGACGCCCCGGCGCTCTCCCAGGTGTTCGCTCCGACGTGGTGGTGGTAGCCGCCTGCGGAGAGGAACGCCGCCTGCGGCCCGAGCTGCGCCATTAGGCCGAACCCGAGCAGGTCGCGGTAGAAGGCGATCGTCTCCGGGACAGCCGCCACCTTCAGGTGGACGTGTCCCATCACCGTCCCCGGCGGGAGGCCGTCGAACGGCTCCGAGTCGGGGTCGTCGATCTCCGCGAAGAGGCTCTCGACGTCGAGCGGCAGGGTCGTCATGCGGTCGACGACGATCCCTTCCCACACGTCGCGCGGGCGGTCGCAGTAGACCTCGATCCCATGGCGGTCGGGATCGGCGAGGTACAGCGCCTCGCTCACGAAGTGATCCGAGAGCCCGACGAGCCGGACCCCATCGCGAGCAGCGTGCGCGAGCCAGCGCGCGAGGTCGACGCGTTCCGGAAGGAGCAGCGCGAAGTGGTAGAGGCCGGTGTGGCCGGGAGCAGGGCGAGCGTTGCGCTCCTCGACGAGGACGAGGAGCTCGTGTGTCCCCGCTCCGAGAGATGCACGTCCAGCGCCGTGCTCGAGAACGTCGAGGCCGACGGCGGTGCGGTAGTAGTCGAGCGACCGCTCCAGGTCGGACACCGTCAGCTCCACAGCGCCCATCCGCGCGTCCGCTGAGATCTCGCCGCTCGTCCCGTCGGCGCTCGCTTCGAGCTCCTCCGGGTCGCGCGGCGTCTCGCCGGCGCTCCTCAGGACACGTTCCTCGTCCACGGCCTCGGCTACTGCTGGTAGCCCTCGACCACGTCGGCGTCACGAACCTGCGCGACGTCCTCGTCGAGGCCTGCCTCGCGGAGTGCGCGGCGCTGTCGGAGCAAGTCCCAACACTGGTCGAGGGAGACCTCGAGCGACGCGAGGCGCTGTCTGTCGGAGTCGCTCGCGGCGCCATCGCCCTCGCGCGTCCACAGGTTCTGCTCCTCGGTGACGAGCGCCTCGATGCGATCGTGAATCTGCTCGTCGTCCACGATGCTCCTTTCCACGCGGTTGTCGCCGCGAACGTTACGCGTCGCCGCCCCCGTGATGGAAGCAAGGCCGAGCGTCAGGGGCTGAGCTCGGGCGCGCGACCGAGCGATCGGCGGGACAGGGCCGGCACTCCCGCGCGGAACGTGACGAGCGCGCCGACGCACGCGGCGACCGCGGAGGATGCGAGCAGCACGCACGCCAGCCGGATCGTCCGCTCCGATCCCGCGAGCACGCCGTTCAGGAGGATCTCGCACCCGGTCACGAAGGCCACCGCCTCGACGAGCCAGACGCGCCGGGGATAGAGGACGCTCTGCTTCGGCCTCGGCCCCGGCGGCCACCACGTCCACGCCGACAGCGAGAGGAGCTTCCCGAGATGCCCGAGGGTGACTCCGGTCGCCCAGCCGACCAGAAGTGCGATGGCATACGCGGCCAGCCGACGGGGCGTGGCCTCGAGCCCGAACGCCAACCCGAGACCGAGGATCGTCGCCTGGCCGAGGAAGAACAGCCCCGCTGCGAGGTGCAGCAGCGGGCCCTCGACTCCGTCGAGCCGATGTTGTCGACCGACTCGTGCCGTGAGCGCCGCGAACGTCGCGATTGCCGCGAACACGACGAGGCCGCCCGCGGCGTCGAGCGCGCGCGCGTCGAACGCGAGCCCGCCGACGAGGAGCCAGACGCCGCCGGTGAGCGAGAGCTCCGCGACGGGGAAGCGCCTGCGCGCCGCCGCGGGCGCGAGGGCGAGCATCGGGGCGAGCGTCCTGCCCACCGTCACGATCAGCAGCGTCAGCCAACCGAGCACGGCGAGATCGAGGTGGATCGCGATCGCCCGATCGTGAGGGATTCCGAGAATCGGCCGCCAGCCACGCGCGGCGAGCGCCGCGCCGAAGGCGAGCGCGGCGGCGGCGTGGAACGTGGAGAGCAGGACTCCGGTTCGGCTCGCGAGCAGCATGCGCCCTCGGGGCGCTCGGACGACGAGCGTGACGAGCTCCCAGGCGACGAGCACGAATCCGGCCGTCTCGGCGGTGGCGGCCGGCCAGGTGAGGGCGGCCAGATCGTGCGCGATCCCGATCGCGAGCAGCGGTCCCGCGCAGAGGAGCGGGAGCGCCGCCCAGCCGCGGATGGTCGAGACGCCGTTCCGCAGGAGCGTCGGCAGGACGTGGAACGCGGCGCCGGTCACCGCGAGCGGCAGGAACCCGAGCGCGACGAGGTGCACGGAGAGAAGGACGCGAGGCGCGGCGACGTCGGCGGCGGCCAGCTCGGGAGCGGCGAGAGCCAGGACGAGGGTCGCCGCGATCCACGATGCGAGCGCGGCTGCGAAGTAGCAGCCGACGAGGCGAAGAGGAGCCGGCGTGCCCACTCTCGGCCCGAGGCCGGCGGTTCTCATGTCGCGCTCCGCGGTTGGCTCGACACCGGCTGCCGCCGTCAGGGCTTCCACACCATGAGAGCGAGGATCGCGAGGACGAGCGCCGCGGAGACGTAGTTCGCAAGCCTGGAGAGCGGATCGTCGAGCAGCTTCCGGAGCTCTGGAATCGATCCGTGTCCCTCGCGTTCGAGGCGTTCCGCCAGCTGCCGCGCATGCTTCGGCCGTCGTCCGGCGACGGCGCCGAGCGCCGCCGACAGCACGAACAGCACAAGGGCCCAGCGGATCCAGGCCGCGTCGAGGCCGACGCCCGTGAGGTCGACGAGCCAGAGGCCGAAGCCGAGGACGAGCGCTCCTCCGAGCGCGACGAGCGCGACACCGACCCGGGTCAGACCGAGGAGGAGCGCGATGTCGTGGGGATCGTCGCGGCGGCGCGCAGCCTCGAATGCGACCCCGGCGACGACGGCGCCGCCCGCGAAGACGATGGCTCCGAGAACGTGGAGGAAGAGCGCGAGGTCGACGCGCGTCACGTCCCCGGACGCTACCGACGGCCCGGCCGCGCGCCTCGGGAGAAACCCGCAACGGAGCGCGGCGGCTACTGGTTCAGCCGGAGAACACGACCGACTCCCCGTGGGCGATGAGCTCGTCCGCAGACGGAGGAGTGAGGAGGAGCGAGACCATCTCCTCTGCGAGCGGGTCGTCGGTCGCCCGGTATCGGCGCGCAGCCTCGTCGAGGTCGTAGTCGGTGCGCCGGGGCGAGACGTCGGGACCGAGGAGGGCCCAGTACGCGCCCCGCTCCTCGGCGTACGGCATCCCCACACTGCCCGCGTTGAGCGAGCGGATCCCGGCGACTTCGCGGTCGAACTGGAGGTGCGTGTGCGCGGTGACGAGCACCCGCTCGGGGACGCCCTCCATGAACTCCCGGACCCGTGTCTCGGGCGTCGCCGGGGTCACGATCTCCTCGTCGCTCCGGGGCGAGCCGTGGCAGACGCGAACGGCGCCGAGCCCGTCGACCTCCACGACGACGCTCTCGGCGAATCCGGCGAGGAACATCCGCGCGGCATCGTCGTGCCGCTCGACCATCCATCTCTCCCGCGGAGTGAGCGACTCGCCCTCGCCGCGAGCGGCGCGCTCGCTGCACTCGGCGAGGGCGCGCTCCGCGTTGCCGCGGACGAACGCCGTGGGGACGTCCATCGCGTGCACGAGCGCGAGCGTCGCGGAGGGCTCCGGTCCCCAGGTGAGGTCGCCGCCGAACACCACGAGGTCGGGCCTCTCCCGCTCGAGCTCGGTGAGCACCGCCTCGAGGGCGGTCGCGTTGCCGTGGACGTCCGAGAGGACAGCGACGGTCGTCGCGCGGAACGTGCTGTCCGTTTCGCCGGTCACGACCTCGTCCTAGCAGACGGCGGCCGCAGGCGCGAAATAGACTGGCCGACCGTGGGTCCCGCTGCTCTCGTCACGACCGTCGTCGGGAGCTATCCGCAGCCCGACTGGCTGATCGACCGCGAGCGCCTCGGCGATCGCTTGCCTCCGCGCGTCCGCGCGCGCGAGCTCTGGCGCGTGGCCGAGCCGTACCTCGAGGAGGCGCAGGACGACGCGACCCGTCTTGCGGTCTCCGACATGGAGCGGGCCGGGGTCGACGTGATCACGGACGGCGAGATGCGCCGCGAGAGCTACTCGAACCGGTTCGCGACGGCGCTCGAGGGCGTCGACCTCGACAACCCCGGGGTTGCGCTCGACCGCACCGGCCACGAGAACCCGGTCCCGCGGGTCGTTGGGCCGATCCGGCGCGCGCGGCCGGTGGAGGTTCGGGACACCGAGCTCCTCCGTTCGCTCACCGAGCGGCGGATCAAGATCACCGTGCCCGGCCCCTTCACGATGGCGCAGCAGGCGCAGAACGACCACTACCCGGACGGGCGGAGCCTCGCGCTCGGGTACGCGGAGGCGGTCAACGACGAGCTGCACGATTTGAAGACCGCGGGAGCCGACGTCGTCCAGATCGACGAGCCGTACCTCCAGGCGCGGCCGGAGCGGGCGCGCGAGTACGCGCTCGAGGCGATCGACCGCGCGCTCGAGGGAATCGACGGCGACACGGTTCTCCACACCTGCTTCGGGTACGCGCACATCGTCCACGACCGCCCGAGCGGTTATCCGTTCCTCCGCGAGCTCGCCGAGTGCCGGGCGACGCACCTCTCGCTGGAGGCGGCGCAGCCCGGGCTCGATCCCGCCCTCCTTCGGGATGTCCCGAACAAGGTGATCGTCCTCGGCGTCCTCGACCTCGGGTCGCGCGAGGCGGAGACACCGGAGGTCGTCGCCGAGCGGATTCGGGCCGCGCTCGAGGTCCTGCCGCCGGAGCGCCTGGTCGTCGCGCCCGACTGCGGGATGAAGTACCTGCCGCGCGATCTCGCGTTCCGGAAGCTCGAGGCCATGGTCGCGGGCGCCCGGCTCGTCCGCGACGAGCTCGGGGTCGGGTGAGGAGCTCGGTGGAGCGCCCCCAAACTCACATCGCGAAGGCATACCCCGATCGCGTCGACGTGCGCGGTCGCGACCTCTGCGGCGACCTCATGGGGAGGCTGAGCTTCACCGAGTACTTCCATCTCCTGCTCACCGGCCGCGAGGCGACCGAGGAGCAGCGTTTCTTCCTCGACCTCCTGCTCGTCGCGATCGCGGAGCACGGGCTGATGCCGACGAACGTCGCGGCGCGGATGACGCTCGCGGCGGATCCCGATGCGTTGCAGGGGGCGGTCGCCGCGGGGATCCTCGGCGCGGGTCCCGTCGTCCTCGGCACGACCGAGGAGTGCGCCCGGCTGCTGGCAGAGGCACAGGCGCGGGTCGCGGAAGGCGAGGAGGCCGGGGCCGTCGCAGCGGCGCTCGCCCGCAGGATCCACGCCGACGGCGGCCGGGTCCCGGGCTTCGGCCACCCGGTCCACCGGCCGGTCGACCCGCGCGCGGAGCGGATCCTCGAGCTGGCGGACTCACACGGCGCGAGCGGCGCGTACGTCGCCGTCACCCGCTTGCTTCGCGACGCGGTGGCGGAGGCATGGGGGAAGCCGCTCGTCATGAACGTGTCGCTGCCGATCGCCGCGGTGCTCCTCGACCTCGGCTACACCGTCGCCGACACGAAGGCGATCCCGATCCTCGCCCGCACGGCGAGCCTCCTCGCCCATCTCGCGGAGGAACGCGAGCGTCCGACCGGCTTCGTCATGGCGGCGGCCGCGGAAGAGGCCGTCGTGTACGAGCCGAAGCCGGAGTGATGCTCGCGCCCGAGGTCGAGTCGCTGCCGTGGGGCGACCAGCTCGCGCTCGACGACGGCTCCTACCGGGCGCAGCTCGCGTACCTCCTCGAGCGTTCGGCGTTCTACCGGGAGAAGCTCGGTGCGGCAGGCGTGTCCTCGGCCGACGACGCCGGCGGGCTCGCAGACATCGCGCTCCTGCCGCTGACCGAGAAGGCGGAGCTTCGCGCGACAGTCACGCCCGAGAACCCCGTCGGCGCTCATCTCTGCGCATCGCGCGACGAGATCGTCCGTATCTACTCGACGAGCGGGACGACCGGCACTCCGAGCTACGTCCCACTCACCGCGGGCGATCTCGAGAACTGGGTCACCACCTCGGCGCGGAGCTATGCGGCGTCGGGGATCACCGCCGGGCAGCGCATCGTCTCGACGTACAACGCTGGCCCGTTCGTCGCGGGGGCCGCGCTCGCGGCATTCGATCTGATCGGCCTCTGCCACATCCCGGTCGGCACGGGCAACAGCGAGCGTGTCGTAGCGGCGATCGAGCGCCTGATGCCCGAGGCGGCGGTGCTCACGCCGTCGTACGCGGCCTACTTGGTCGAGTGGACGCGCGACCGGGGCGTCGACCTTGCGGGCTCGAGCGTCGAGCGCGTCCTCGTCGCGGGCGAGCCGGGAGGCGGGGAGCCGGCGTTCCGGGCGATGCTCGAGGAGGGCTGGGGCGCGAGGGTCACCGAGGCGATGGGGATCGGCGACATCGGCGTCTCGCTCTGGGGCGAATGCGAGGAGCGAGACGGGATGCATCTCGGCGCGCGCGGCTTCGTGCACGTCGAGCTGATCGATCCCGAGACGGGGCTCGCCCGCGAGCTCGAGGACGGCGCGAGCGGTGAGCTCGTCCTCACCCATATGCGACACCGCGCCGCGCCGCTCCTCCGCTTCCGGACGCACGACCACGTCGAGGTGCGCGCGAGCGCATGTCCCTGCGGCCGCACGAGCCCGCGCATTCGCTGCGTCGGTCGCACCGACGACATGCTGATCGTGCGTGGCGTCAACGTCTTCCCGTCCGCCGTGCGCGAGGTGGTGGGCGCGTTCGCCCCCGACGTCAGCGGGCACGTCCTCGTCCGGCCGCGGACGCGGGGTGTGAAGCAGGAGCCGCCGCTCCCGGTCAGGGTCGAGCTCGCCCGCGACGCGACGCCCGATGCTGCGCTCGCGGACGCGATCCGGGCGCGCCTGCGCGATGTACTGGTCGTCCAGGCGAGCGTCGAGCTCGTCCCGTGGGGCACGCTGCAGCGCAGCGAGTGGAAGTCGAAGCTCGTGGACCAGTAGGGTCGATCGCGAGGAGACATGCGAAAGCTGCAGAGCCAGGGCGTCCACCACATCACCATCGTCGGAGCCGATCGCCAGACGTCGATCGACTTCTGGGAAGGCGTTCTCGGCATGCCGTTCGTCTTCGAGCAGCCGAACCTCGACAACGCAGCGGAGAGCCACCTCTACTTCGATCCGGGCGACGGGCGCCTGATCACGATCTTCACGAACGAGCAGCGGACTCCCGACCCGACGCCCGCGCCGCGGGAGCCCGGGATCGTCCATCACATCGCCTTCGCGCTCTCGCAGGCGACGTTCCGACAAACCGTGGAGCGGCTCGACGAGCGCGGCGTCCGTCACTCGGGCGTGAAGGACCGCGGCTTCATGGACTCGATCTACTTCGACGACCCGCTCGGGATGCTCGTCGAGCTCGCGTCGTACCGCTTCGAGCCGCCGCACGGGCACACTCACGCAGACGTGCTGCTCGAGGCGCACAGGATCCGGGTCGAACGCGGCGACCCCTCGATCGCCGAGATCCACCTCGCGGACGCGATCGAGTCGCTCGTCGGGCGGCAGGATTCCCTCTCGAACGATCGCGCAGCGAAGAACCCGTTCTCGTAGAAAGGACTGACGTCACATGGCCACGCACACGCTGAGCATCCTCAAGCCGAGCGTCAACAACCTGTCGACGCGGATCTTCGTCCGAGCCGCCGGCCTCGACTTCGACGAGGTCGACGTCTGGGGGCAGAAGTCGACTCCGGAGTTCCTCGCCAAGGCGCCGGCCGACCTGACGCCGCTGCTCGAGGAGGCGGGGCTCCCGAAGGGCTCGCTCTGGGAGAGCTGCGCGATCATGCAGTACCTCTGCAACAAGAACGGCCTCGACCGCTTCTACCCCACCGATCCGGGCGAGCGGGCGATGGTCGACAGCGCGATGTTCTACCTCGTCGGGACGCTCTACCCGCTCGTCGCGCGTGCCACCTACCCGACGCTGAGCTTCCCCCAATACGCCGGCGAGACGGCGACCTCCGAAGCCGACGACGCGTTGAAGGCGAAGGCCCAGAAGGACGCCGAGGCCGCGATCGCGGGGCCGCTCGAGGTCTACCGTGCGTTCTTCCTCGACGGCCAGCGGTTCATCGGCGGCCACTCTCCGTCGATCGCGGACATCCGCTTCGCGGCGACGCTCGAGTTCCTGCGTGCGATCGACTACGACTTCCCGGCCTGGGCCGAGGAGTACATGAGCGCGATGGAGGAGGCGCTCGGTGAGGCGTACACGGAGCCTGCGGCCGACGTCCGCGGCTACGTCGACTACGTGAAGTCGCAGGGGTGATCGCGGGAGGCACGGGCACGGCCGAGGCGACGCCCACCGGTGCGGAGCCGTCTGCCGCGGCGCGCGAGCTCGTCCGCACCGCGTACGACCTCCACATCCATGTCGGCCCGGACGTGATGCGGAGACGGATCGACGACGTCTCGCTCGCCGAGCGCTTCCTCGAGGTCGGCCTCGCCGGGTTCGGGCTCAAGTCGCACTACACGTCGACGGCTGAGCGCGCACAGGTCGTCTCGCGGGCGGTGCCGGGTGTGGATGTCGTCGGCACCCTGACGCTGAACGCGTCGGTCGGCGGCCTCAACCCGCTGGCGGTCGAGATCGCGGCGCGGGAGGGAGCGCGGATCGTCTGGTTGCCGACGGTGGACGCAGTGGGCGAGGCGGGCGCACGCGACCGCGTCTATCCCGAGGGCGCGACGCCGCCGCTGTGGGTGCGCATCCAGTCCGAGCTCCGAGACCAGGGCCTCGAGCCTCCACCGGTTCCGGTGCTCGACGCCGCGGGAGACCCGCTCCCGGAGCTCCTCGCCGTGCTCGGCGTGATCGCCCGCCACGGCCTCGTCCTCGCGACTGGGCATCTCACCCGCGCCGAGATCTTCCCGGTCGTCGACGCGGCGCGCGAGGCGGGCATTCGCCACGTCGTCGTCACGCATCCCGAGTTCCCGACCTCGGATCTGAGCGTCGCGGAGCAGGTGGCGCTCGCCGAGCGCGGCGCCTTGCTCGAGCGCTGCTTCACGACGCCGCACACGGGCAAGTGCTCGTGGGAGCACGTGGCCGAGGGCATCCGCGCGACCGGTCCGGAGCGCAACCTGCTCTCGACCGACCTCGGCCAGCCGGAGAATCCGGCCGTCGAGGACGGCCTCGCGCTCTTCGCCGACCGCCTGCTCGCGCACGGCTTCTCCGAGGACGAGATCCGGACGATGACCGTGGCCAACTCGAGGCTGCTCGCGGAGGTCGCGGTCGGGTGAGTCGCCGACTGCTCGTCGTCGGGGCCCACGCGGCCGACTTCGTGTGGCGGGCCGGAGGCGCGATCGCCGTTGCGACGCGCGGCGGTGGCGTCGCCCTCGTCGTCGCGATCTCGTACGGCGAGCGCGGCGAGTCCGGCGAGCTCTGGAAGATCGAGGGCCAGACGCTCGAGGAGGTCAAGCGCGTCCGGCACGAGGAGGCTGAGAAGGCAGCTCACGCGCTCGGCGCCGACTTCCGCGCGCTCGATCTCGGGGACTACCCGCTCGAGATCGGGCCGGAGGAGCTCGCGAAGATCGTGGACGTCGTTCGCGAGTTCGCGCCCGACGTCGTCGTCACCCACACGGATACGGATCCGTTCAACCCGGACCATCCGGCGGCGCATCGCGCCGTCGTTCGTGCCCGCGCGCTCGCCTCCGGCGCGGGAGTCCCGAGCGCGTTCGAGACGATCGAGCCGCCCGACCTCTTCCTCTTCGAGCCGCACCAGCCCGAGCTCTGCAACTTCACGCCGACGACGTTCGTCGACATCACGCCCGTCGTTGAGGCGAAGCGCGAGGCGATGGCCGCGATGGTCTCACAGGCGTACCTCGCGCAGTACTACGACGAGCGCGCGGCGCATCGCGGGAATCACGCGCGCCGCGCCTCCGGCGCCGGCGACATCCGCTACGCGGAGGCGTTCCAGCGTGTCCTCCCGCAGGTCGTGGCGACGCTGTGAGCCTGCTCGACGAGCTCGCGAGGCTCGGGACGGCGACGGTCTACGAGGCGGCCGGGCGCCGGGGGCTCGTTGACGCGCCCCTCCGCCAGATCGTCCCCGGCTCGCGTGCCGCCGGCCCCGCGCGGACGGTCCGCTGCGGCCAGGGCGACAACCTGATGGTGCACGCCGCGATGACCGTGGTCGAGCCCGGCGACGTGCTCGTGGTGACGATGCCCGAGCCGGAGCCCTTTGCGCTCGTCGGGGACCTGCTCGCGACGCAGGCGCAGGCGCAGCGGGCGGCCGCGATCCTCGTCGACGGCGCCGTCCGCGACGTGGAGGAGCTCGTCGAGCTCGGGCTCCCGATCTGGGCCAGGTTCGTCTCGATCCGCGGAGCGGGCAAGGACGTCGTCGGCGCGATCGACGAGCCGGTCACGGTCGGCGGTGAGGAGATCTCGGCGGGCGACGTCGTCGTCCTCGACGCCGACGGCGCAGCCGTCGTCCCGCAGGGGCGGGTGGAAGAGGTGCTCGCCGCCGCCCTCGAGCGCGAGGAGCGCGAGGCGACGAAGCGCGCGCGGCTCCGGGCGGGCGCTCTCTCCTACGACCTCGACGGTCTGCGAGCCCGCGTGGAGGAAGGATCGTGAGCGCTCGCGACCTCGCGCACATCGGGCACGCCGAGCTCTTCACACCGGAGCCGGAGCGGAGCCTCCGCTTCTTCGTCGACGCGCTCGGGATGGAGGAGGAGGCGGCCGAGGGCCAATCCGTCTATCTCCGAGGGTATGCGGACTACCAGCGCTATTCGCTGAAGCTGACCGAGTCGGCGGAGCCCGGTCTCGGGCACATGGCGATCCGAGCCCGCGACCAGGAGGCGCTCGAGCGGCGGGTGGCGGCGATAGAGGCGTCCGGTCTCGGCGTCGGCTGGATCGACGGAGACGTCGGGCACGGGCCCGCTTACCGCTTCACCGACCCGGACGGCCATGCGCTCGAGCTCTACTACGAGAGCGAGCGCTACGTCCCGCCCGAGCGCCTGAAGCCCGTGCTCCGGAACCAGCCGCAGCGCTACACGGGGCGGGGCGCCGGAGTCAGCCGGCTCGACCACGTGAACCTGCTCGCGCTCGACGTCGCCGCCTGCCGCCGCTTCTCGACCGACACGCTCGGCTACTACCAGACCGAGGGGCTCCTGCTCGAGGACGGGAGCGAGGCGGGCGCGTGGCTCTCGCTCACGATCGCCGCGCACGAGCTGATCTACGTCGCGGACGCGCGGCAGGCGAGGGGGCGCCTCCACCACCTCGCGTTCTGGGTCGACACGCGCGAGGAGGTCCTCCGCGCCGCGGACATCCTGATCGAGCACCGCGTGCCGATCGAGTTCGCGCCGTCGAAGCACACGATCTGCCAAGGCTTCTTCCTCTACGTGTTCGAGCCGGGCGGCAACCGCATCGAGATCACGAACGGCGGCTACTTCGTCTACGACCCCGAGCTCGAGCCCGTGATCTGGACGCAGGCCGAGCGCGCGCGCGGCCAGGCGTGGGAGGTCAAGACGGTCGAGAGCTTCCACTACTACGGCACGCCCCCCGTCACGGACGACGACCGCGCCTACGCGGCGCGAAGCCGTGCGGGCATGCCCCCCGTCGCGGCTGCGAGCGCGTGAAGGCCCGACGGTGAGGATGAAGGCCGCCGTCCTCGAGGAGTTCGGCCGGCCGCTCGTCGTCCAGGACGTCGACCTCGACGAGCCGCGCTCGGGTGAGGTGCTCGTCCGGCTGACCGCGTGCGGCGTCTGCCACACGGACCTCTTCACCGCCTCGGGCGCCGACCCGTCCGGCTACTCGCCGACGGTGCTCGGGCACGAGGGCGCCGGCATCGTCGAGCGTGTCGGCGTGGGCGTGACCTCGGTCGCACCGGGCGACCAGGTCGTGACGCTCTTCTCGCCCCAGTGCCGAGAATGCGTCCACTGCCGGAGCGACCGCACGAACCTCTGCCTCGCCATCCGCGAGCAGCAGGGCAAGGGCTACCTCCCGGACGGGACGACGCGGCTCCGCCGCGGCGGCGAGCCGATCCGCCACTTCATGGGGACGTCGACCTTCGCGGAGTGCACCGTGATGCCGGAGATCGCGCTCGCGAAGGTGAACCCGGAGCTGCCGCCCGAGCACGCCTGCCTGTTCGCGTGCGGGCTCTCGACCGGGCTCGGGGCCGCGATGAACACCGCGCAGGTGGAGGCCGGCTCGACGTGCGTCGTCTTCGGCGCCGGGATGGTCGGCCTCGGCGCGGTCGCCGGCTGCCGCCTGCAGGGCGCCAAGCGGATCGTGTGCGTCGATCTCTCGCCCGCCCGCCTCGAGCTCGCCCGTGCGCACGGCGCGACGGAGACGCTCGTCGGCGGCCCCGACGTCGTCGAGGAGATCGTCGAGCTAACGGGCGGCTTCGGTGCCGACTACACGTTCGAGGCGACCGGGAACGTCGCCGTCATGCGCCAGGCAGTCGAGTCCGCGCGCATGGGCTGGGGGCTCTGTACGGTCGCCGGTGTCGCGGGCAAGGGGGAGACGCTCGAGATCGTCCCTCGCTTCCTCATCACCGGCCGGCGGGTGGCGGGCTCGTCGTTCGGGGGCGTGAAGGGGCGCGACCAAGTGCCCGAATTCGTCGAGCGCGCGCTCGCCGGAGAGATCGACGTGGCGTCCTTCGTGTCGCACCGGATCCGGCTCGAGGACGTCAACCGCGCGTTCGAGCTCATGGAGGCGCAGGACGGCATTCGCAGCGTGATCGAGTTCGCCTGATCCTCGGGGCCGCGTAATCCCGAATCGGCCGGTCTTTGCGGCCGCGCACGTCGAGAGCGAACGTCTGTTCTGGTAGCGTCGTCCGCTCCGATCGCGGAGGATCGCCAGTGGGAAGTGCCGTGGAGAGCGTCGTTCGACCCGACGAGCCGGTCGCTCGACGCGCGTGAAGCGTCTCGTTCAGGCCGACCGCGGCTACCTCGAGGGGCTGTTCGTGCGAACCGGCGTTCGCGGCAGGTCGTGGTCGAGGGCGCTCTACCCGCCCGGTTGCGACCCGCGTCGCGGCCCGGTGGAGTTTCACGCCGCGCCGAGCGGCGCGCTCCTCATCCGCGTCGAGCGGAGCGAGCTCGAGAGCGACGACGCGCGTGTCCGGATGCTCTTCGCGACGGGGGTCGCGGTCTTCACGAGCGCGGAGGAGCTGTACGCGTTCGCGAAGGGACCGCTCGCGAGGGCGTTCGGGATCGACGTCGACGAGGACGAGACCGACGTGGACGACGAGATCCCGTCGTTCCTGCGGGCTGGCCCGAGCGCCGATCGTCCGCAGCGCCTCACACGGTCCGCGCTCGCCGAGCGCCTCGCCGACAGGATCAAGGGCCAGGCGCCCGCGCTCGCTCGGGTCGCGGACGTCGTGTGCGCGCAGCTCGCGAAGAAGGATCCGGCGAGGCCGGGCACGATCCTCCTCCTCGGACCCACGGGCACCGGGAAGACCTCCACCGTCGAGGCGCTGCCGGGAGCGCTCGCGGCGCTCGGCCGGCGAGATGCCCACCTGTTCCGGGTCGACTGCAACGAGCTGAACCAGGCCCTGCAGGTGTCTCGGCTCATCGGTGCGCCGCCCGGCTACGTCGGGTACGGCGACCCGTCCGGGTTCCTCGAGGCAGTGGCCCGGCCGGGCTCGATCGTCCTCCTCGACGAGATCGACAAGGCGCATCCGTCGCTCGTCCACGAGGTCCTGCTTAACCTCCTCGACTCGGGCCGCGTGTCGGCGCCGAACGGTCAGGCGATCGACGCTGCGCACGCCGTGATCGCGATGACCAGCAGTCGCTGCGCGGACGAGCTCCAGGCTCGGCTCCACCGCATCCCGCTCGAGAATCGCTGGGCGGTCCGGCGCGAGTGCCAGGACGCACTCGGCGAGGCCGGCTTCCCGGCGGAGCTGCTCGAGCGCATCGGCGCCTTCGCGGTCTACCGCGACCTCGACGAGGAGTCGCTCCACGGTGCGGCCGTCGGCGCGATCGAGCGGGTCGTGGCGGAATACGGCCTACGCTCACGCGAGATCCACCCTCTCGTCGTCGACGTCGTCCTCGACATCGCGGCGGAGAGCGGTCTCGGCGCGCGCGGGCTCGACCATGCGGCGAGCGACCTGCTCGCGGGCGCACTGGTGGACGCGCTCGCCGAGGGGATCCAGGGATCGGTGACGATCGATCCGGGGCCTCCGCTCGTGGTGCGGAGGGCGACCCGACGCCGGGTCGCGCGCGAACGGCGTTCTTAACGAACAGTTCCCCGGATCCTCAGCCCCCTCTTAGTCCGCCATGATGTCCTGCCGAGGACATCGAGATGGAGCAGCGGAGATGAAGCTCAGGCACGGACCACTCAAGATCGCACTCGTCGGCGCAATCGCTGCGGCCCTGGTCGCGGGCTCGTCTGCGGCATTCGGCGCTCTCGCCGGCGGAGCTGCCCCGGCACGCACGGTGAAGACCGGCGTCGTCGTCGTGAATACGCGACTCGCGACGGGCGGGGCCGCAGCCGGCACGGGAATCGTGGTCGCCTCCGACGAGGTGCTCACGAACAACCACGTCATCCGCGGTGCGAGCGCGGTTCGCGTGATCGACCCCTCGACGGGCCGGGCGTTCGCCGCAACGGTCGCGGGCTACAGCGTCTCGAAGGACGTCGCGCTGCTCGATCTCGGGAGTGGGAGCGGACTGCGGACGGCCGTGATCGGGAGCTCCGGCTCCGTTCGGGTCGGCGATCGTCTCACGACGGTCGGGAACGCCGGCGGCACCGGCACGCTCACCGTCAAGCGCGGTGCAGTGATCGCCGTGCGACGCTCGATCACGGTCTCGGACGACGAGGGCGGCGCCAGCCGGCTCGCCGGGCTCATCGAGACGAGCGCTCCCCTACGGCCGGGCGACTCCGGCGGCCCGCTCCTCAGCAACGGGCGTGTCGTCGGCATCGACGCCGCCGCCTCGACGGGGTTCTCGTACCAGGGTGGGGAGGGGTACGCCATCCCGATCGACACCGCGATCGCGATCGCGAAGCAGGTCCACGCAGGCAAGAGGTCGTCGGCGGTGCACATCGGAGCGACCGCGTTCCTCGGCGTCCGCCTCGGGACGAGCGACTACGCGCAGCAGGCGGGCGCGATCGTCGACGGCGTCGCGCCCGGTTCGCCCGCTGCGCGTGTCGGCCTCGAGCCCGGTGTGCTGATCACGCGTTTCGGCGGGCATCGGGTCACCTCGCCGACGAGCCTTCGGAACCTGGTGCTCCGCTACTCGCCGGGGAACGCCGTAAAGCTCGCGTGGGTCGACCAGTACACGGGCTCCGACAGCGCCACGGTTCGCCTCGCCTCCGGTCCGCCGCAGTAGAACGTCTAGCTTTCCAGCCGTGAGCGAGCCCGAGACCCGGCCGCCGGTTCCCCCGTTCAGCGAGGCGACGGCCCGTCAGAAGGTGCAGGCGGCGGAGGACGCGTGGAACAGCTGCGACCCCGAGCGGGTATCGCTCGCGTACACGGTCGACTCGAAGTGGCGGAACCGTGACGAGTTCTTCGAGGGCCGCGAGGCGATCGTCGACTTCCTGCGCCGGAAGTGGAGCCGAGAGCGCGACTACCGGCTCCGCAAGGAGCTCTGGGCCTTCACGGACGACCGGATCTCCGTGCGCTTCGAGTACGAGTCGCGCGACCTCGACGGGCGATGGTGGCGAAGCCACGGGAACGAGCACTGGGAGTTCGACGAGAACGGCCTCATGCGCCGCCGCGACGCCAGCATCAACGACTACCCGATCGACGAGAGCGAGCGGCGGATTCAGACGGACGGCTGAGGCCTGCCGAGCGCCGCGCCGAGCGCGCGCCGGAGCACGCCTCCCGCGTCCTCGTCCGCCCCGGACGCCCTCCAGGCGACGAACCCGTCCGGACGCACGAGCGCCGCGCCCTCGGATCCGGTGCCGTGGAGCGTCTCGAGGTCGCCGAGGTCGGCGCCGACCCGGTGGATGTCGACTGGGACGCCGAGCGCGCTGCCCGCTGCTTCGGCGGCGGCGCACCACGCGCCCCCCGACGACCCGGCGAGGAGGACGAAGGTCCTCCCGAAGAGGTCGAGGGTCGACCGCTCGCTCCCGCCGTCGGACGCGTGCGGACTCCTGAAGCCGGGTCGGCCCGAAGGCTCGCGCGGGTCCTCCCACATATCGTCGTCGGCGTCCTTGCCCGCGGTGATCCCGGGCGAGCGGTAGCGATAGCCGATCTCGACCGCTGCCTCGTCGACGATCGGCATGAGATCGTCCTTCCCGAGCGAGGGGTCGAGGCGGAGGACGTAGCGCGTGTATGCCTGTTCGGTCGAGAACGCTCCGACCGGCTGTCGCTCGGAGTCGTACGTGTCGAGGAGCTCCTCGCCCGCGCGGCCGTCGAGCACGTAGGCGAGCTTCCACGCGAGGTCGTAGCCGTCCTGGACGCCGACGTTGCCGCCGAAGCCTCCTGTCGGGGGCATGACGTGCAGCGCGTCGCCGGCGATGAACACGCGTCCGGATCGCGCCCTCTCCGCGTACTCGGCGGAGGCGGACCAGCGCTGCACGTTCTCGATCTCGACCTCGATGTCTGGATCGCCGAGCGCCTCGCGGACGTACGCCGCGCACGTCGGCTCGCTCATGTCCTCGCCGATCCGGACCGACCGCTCCCCGTCGCCGTCGGAGGTCGAGTTGACGACCAGGAAGCCCGCCTGGAGGTCGATCGAGAAGCGGAAGAAGCCCTGCAGGCGCGGTCCGAACACGTAGATGACGCTCAGGTTCCTGTCGCCCATGAGGTGCGTCACGTCGGCCTTGAAGTAGATGGTGATGCTGTCGGAGAAGCTGCCGTGCCCGAGCTGGCGGACACCGAGTGCTTCGCGGATCGGGCTGTGCGCCCCGTCCGCGGCGATCAGGTAGCGCGCCCGCACGGTGCGCTTCGGGCCACCGTCGCGCGGGCGGACGACGGCAGTGACGCCGTCGGCGTCCTGCTCGACCGAGACGGCCTCCGACGCGTACTGGATGCGCGCCCCGAGCTGGTCCGCCGCACGGAGCAGCACCGGCTCGAGGCCGATCTGCGTGACGAAGACACGCGGGCACGGGCTGATCGCCTCGACGCCCTCGTTGATGAAGCGGAAGTACCAGTCGAGCTCCTTCCCGCCGAGGCTCTCGACCGACACGATGGCGCCGTTCTGGACGAACTCCTGCGCCGCAGCCTCGTGGATCTCCTCCTCGAGGCCGAGCGCGCGGTACGTCTCGATCGTCCGCTGGTTGACGAGCGCGGCACGCGGGTGGATCGCAGTGCCACGGTGGCGCTCGAGCACGAGCGAAGGGACGCCGTGATGTCCGAGGAACGCCGCCGTCGACAGGCCGACGAGGCTTCCTCCGACGATGAGGACCGGGAACCTCTTCGTGGCCCGGAGCGGGATCCGGCACGCTCACGCTCACCTCGATCGCGCACCCTACGCCACCGGCGCGCGCGCGGTGGCCGCCAACCGCGGGATCGGTGCGCAGCGGCGTCACCTCCCGGTTGCGCGGGCCGCGCGGGCCGCCCTATCGTGTCAGCCGGTCATCCGGAAGGGAGGAGCTGTGACGACCGTGGACCACGGTCGAGTCATGGTCTCGGAATCGGGCATTTTGCCACGCGTCCTGCGTTCGACACCGGGAACGCGGTCGTGACGATCAAGCTGGAGACCGGAGGGCGTGGACGCGCGCGTGCCGATCGCCTATGAGAACATCGGGGCACTCGAATCGAGGCCGGTCCCGGCTTCCTCAGACGACGACGAGCGCCGTCAGGACAGCGCCAGCGAGACGTCGTCAGCGTAGAAGCAGGTGCCCACGGGGGCGTTCGAGACCCAGCCCGTGAAGTCGAGCGTCGAGACCCCGGGATTCGCCGGCACGTAGCTCATGCTGACGAGCTGCCATGAGGTGCTGAGAGTCACCGAGGCAGATCCCTGCCCGACGCAGGTTTCCGCCGTTGTACTCCCTCAACCTTGCTGTGAAGCTCGCTCCAGGTGCATCTGCGCGGACCCACATGGTCAGGGTGTACGTCCCGGACGAGGTGACCTTGACCCAGTTCGGCGCGTCGTTCAGCTTGCAGGTCGAAGCGACGCCCGTACCGTTGTTCGCCAGCAGGCCGGACCAGCCGCCCGAGTGACCTCCGGAGACTCGAGTCAGGGTGACGCCGGGATCCGAGCCGCCCGTGTTCCAGCCGCTCGTGTCGGACTCGAATCCGGGATTCCCCACCAGGTTCTGCGACGACGAAGACACCGTCACGGTCAGGGTGTCGCTCGACTGCAGGTCGGAGTCGTCGGCGATCAGCCGGAGCACGTACGTCCCCGGCGCGGAGAAGCTCGCGGTCGTCGCAAGCGCGGACGCATTGCCGAAGGTGACGGTTCCCGGCCCGGAGTCCATCGTCCAAGTCGTGGTCAGCGCCCCCGGCGGGTTCGGAAGGCCGTCGTCGGTCGCCGTCCCCGAGAGCGAAGCCGTGTTCGGCAACGTCACCGGTTGATCCGATCCGGCGTTGACCTGCGGGGCCTGGTTCTGCGACGACGAAGACACCGTCACGGTCAGGGTGTCGCTCGACTGCAGGTCGGAGTCGCGGCGGTCAGCCGGAGCACGTACGTCCCCGGGCGCGGAGAAGCTTGCGGTCGTCGCAAGCGCGGACGCATTGCCGAAGGTGACGGTTCCCGGCCCGGAGTCCATCGTCCAAGTCGTGGTCAGCGCCCCCGGCGGGTTCGGAAGGCCGTCGTCGGTCGCCGTCCCCGAGAGCGAAGCCGTGTTCGGCAACGTCACCGGTTGATCCGATCCGGCGTTGACCTGCGGGGCCTGGTTCTGCGGGGGCCCCCCGCCCGAGCCGAGCGTGTACGAGACCTCGTCGAGGAGCCCGTTGTACCAGTCGCCACCGTTGAAGTGCGAGGCGATCCGAATTGGAGCCGTCACGGTTATCGCCCCGGTCGCCTTCGTCACCGAGAAGCTCGAGCCGTCGACCGTCAGGATGATCTGGTCGCCGACGCGCTGGCAGATCACGTGGTGCCAGCTGCCGTCGACAACGTTCGGTCCGGCCTGCAGCTGCCTCTCGCCGGACGCACCGCGGAACATGCACGATGCCTGCCCGTTTTCCTGGACTTCGAGCTTGATCTGGCCGCCCTGGGTCGACTGGTCCCCTTTTGTGAACATGTCGTAGTCAATGCCGTTGCAGCATGGCAACGTCGACGTGTCGAGCCAGTACGAGATCGTCACATCCGCTGTGCCTGGTATGAGATCCGCTGCGTTCGGGACCTCGATAGCGCTCTTCGGGACGAAGCTGTACGCGGTGTTGACCACGCCCGCTGCCCCGAGCGTGACAGGGCCGATGAGCGATCCGTTGTGCCCGTGCCCGCTGCTGTCGTAGGCGATCGGGCCCATGAGCTCGTCGAGGTGCCACAACCCGGCCGCCGTGGAAGAACCCCCGGGCGTGGTGACGGGAGTCGAGGGCGCGGACTTGGGCGAATGGTTCCCGAGACTGTCGAAGGCGTCGACCGTGTAGGTATGGGTCGACCCGGGGGTGACTCCGGTGTCGGCGAACGAGGTCTGCGAACCGGTGACCGTGCCGATGGCGCCCGCGCCGCCGTCGCGATAAATGTCGTAGCCGTCGATACCGTCGGGGTCGGTCGACGCGTCCCAGCCGACGTCGATCTCAGTCGAGGAGACGGCGCTCGCCGTGACGTTCGTCGGTGTGCTCGGCGCCGAGTCATTGGCGTTCGCAACGAGCGAAAGGTCGTCGACCTCGAAGCTCTCACCGCCCGCCGCCTTGGGCGGACGCTTGACAGGACGCGATCTTGTCCCCGTCGCTCTGCGCGGTCAGCCTCACCTGCGGCAGGGGCGCCCACTGCGAGCCGGCCGTCGCGCAGAGGTTGCTCGTGAGGACGAGCGTACCCCCGCTGGTGAACTCCTGCAGATAGAACAGAATGCTCATACCAGGGGTGTCGCTCCGCACGAAACCGTTCGCCGTGTACACGAGCCCGGCGGTCGCGTTCAGGACCGGACGCGGCTTCGCGGTCAGCTGGTAGCCGCTTTTCCCTGTCGCGGCGAGTCGGCCGGCGAAGCTGCTCGTCGGTCCCATTGCTCGCGATGGACAAGGTTGCCTTGGACGTCGTCCACCCGCTCGTGCCGGCCTGAAAGCTGCCGTTGGGGAGCAGATTGCTCGAGTCGGCTCCAGCCGGCGACGAAACGGTCAACACGACGACGGTGGCGATGGCAACGAGACCCGCCGCTCTCGACGCGAGCCGTGATCGTTTGCGTTTCGGGACTTGCATCGCCGCATCCTCCCCATGGACTGTTTGGCGACCAGGACGCCGGGTCGCCAGACTCTACAAGAACACTCTAGGCAAGAAACGGAGTCGGTCGACCCTCGAGCGGCGACGTCGACCGTGCGATGAAGGAGCGAGCGGTCGGCGGTGCCGGAATGTCCGCACGACCCTGCCGTTCAGAGCGGTGGATGGGAGGGGGCGTTGCCCGAGAAGAGGTTTTCTCACACCTTCGCAGTGGTCGCCGTCGCCATCGCTGTCCTTCGTGTCGAGAGTCCTCGCAACGTCCGAGTACGAGAACGGGCATCTCGTCCTCTTTCTGACATGGGACGAGGGCGGCGGACGAACTGGCACGAACCAGGTCCCGCTCGTCGTCGCGGCACCGACCGTGCCCGCTGGCTTGCGAGTGACGAGGACGTTCACGCACTACGGTCTCCTCGCGACGGTGGAGCAAATTCTCGGCAAGTCCTGTGTCGCCAAAGCGTGCGCGGCCGCTTCACTGCGCGATGCATTCCATCTCTAGAAGCTCCCTCCCGATGCACGGCGGGCGGAGGAGCGTGGACCTAGGTGCGTGCGGGCGATGCGTCCATGCGCTCGGCCATCCGAGGCGCGAGGGCGTCTTCGAGGTCCCGCTGCAACCATCCTGCGCGCGCCACCTTTGCGACTGCCTGCGCGCGATTGTGCACGCCGAGCTTGAGCAGGATGCGCTGGATGTGTGTCGCCACGGTGTTCGAGCTGATGACGAGCTCGCCTGCAATCTCCGCCTGCGTGCGCCCGAGCAACAGCTTCTCCATCACCTGCCGTTCGCGCTTGGTCAGATCGAAGTCTTCGACCCTTCCAGCCGCATCCGCGGAGCTCGCGCGCGGCGCCGAGTGTTCCGAGCGCACGACCAATCGTCGGGTGCGCGTGACCAGCTCGCTCGAGTCGAACGGCTTGACGACGTAGTCGTCCGCGCCGAGGAGAAGCCCGACGATCCTGTCCGCGGGTGCCGTTCGCTCGCCCGAGAGCATGATGATCGGGAGCTGCTCCCCGAATCGTTCGCGCAGGAGCTTGCAGGTGAGATATGCGGACCCGTCCCCGTCGTCGAGATCGAGGATGACGACGTCCGGGGATTGCTTCGTCATGTGCGTGAGGACGTCGGCATCGGCCACGACGTCCACTACCTCGAAGCCTGCGGACGTCAGCGCACCCCGAAGGACCTCGGCCGAGGTTACATCGTTGCAGTGCACAACAGCCTGCCGCACAGCGTCCCCTTCTTCCCCGTAGTTCCCCTCGCCCGGGCCCAGTCCCGAACAGACAGTAGCCTAACCGACCTCTCTCGTCTGTCAACCGTCGTGTCGCGCGCGTCCTGGTAGTGCGGTCGGCGTACCAGCTTCCGACGAGCGCGTCGGTCGGGTTCGGTCGCACAGCGCCTCGCGGCGCGGTCGCGATCGGGCAATCGGATCGGTGCCGCGATTGTCTACTGGCTTCCGACTAGCTAGGTAGACGAAGCAACTACTCCGTGTGCCACTCAGCATTCATGCTCTCATAGCTTTCCCTCGACCCTCCGTAGGCCCTACGCTCTAATGAGCGAGGGGAGAAGGTCGCGGACGGCACCGTCACGACGGTGTCTCCTTGGGGGAGGTTGGTCCGGGGTTGAGCGAAAGCGTCGCTGTAGACGAACGGCGCGTAGCGCCGACATTCGATTACCCGCGTCTCGAGCGGTGGCCGCGCCGCGAATTGTGGGCAGCCGAAGCGGCGATGACTCTGGTCATCGGGGCAGTCACCGCTGTGTTGCTCGCTGCGGAAGACGACTTGCGCCCGCGCAAGCTGATCTGGCTGACGTTCATGGCCACGCTGGTGTGGCTCTTCACGCTCCACGGCGGTGCGGCGTTCGCGCGAGCGCGTGGTCTCGGATCGATGCTCGGCGCGGTGCTCGGAACGGGGGCCGGGTTGATCGTGCTCTCGCTCTTGAACTTCTGGATCTTGACAGTCCTCATTCCGCCGCGCCGCCTGCTGCTCATGGCCGGCGCAGCCCTGGTCGTGTCGTTCGTCTTTCAAGCGTTCGCTTCTGATCGTTTCTCGAAGCCGCGCAGGGTGCTCGTCGTGGGCGCAGACCAAGCTGCGCAGGAGCTCGTTCACGACCTGATCGAGAGTCCGAGCAAACGCTATCGATGCGTCGGCCTCATCGACGCCAGCCCGAACGGGCAAGCGATCGACGGCTTCGTCTATCCCGCCCGAAGGACCGGCGACTTCATCGAGATCGTGCGCCGGCAGGCTCCCGAGCTGATCGTTTGCTCGAAGGAGAACGTCCGGACGAGCACCGTCGATCGCCTCCTCGACGCCGGAGTCACCACCGTCGGCGTTGTCAACACTTTCGACTTCTACGAGTCGGCGTTCGGGCGAGTCGCGAATCAGAGAATGACGAAGGCCTGGTTCACGAGTGTCCTCGACGCGGGGCGCGGCGGCTACCCGACGCGCACGAAGCGCGCGCTCGATGTCGCTGTGGCGACTCTCGCTCTCGTGATCACCCTGCCGCTGTTCATCGCGATCGCGATCGCCGTTCGCTGCAGTGGGCGCGGCCCGATCCTCTACCGGCAAGTGCGGAGTGGCGAGGGCGGCAAGCTGTTCACGATCGTGAAGTTCCGGACCATGGTCGCGGACGCCGAGCGCGAGGGCGCCGTCTGGGCATCCGAGGACGACGATCGCATCACGCCCGTTGGACGTCACCTCCGCCGGACCCGGCTCGACGAGATCCCGCAGTTCTGGAACGTGGTTCGCGGCGACATGAGCATTGTCGGGCCGCGGCCCGAGAGACCCGAGTATCTCGACTACCTGCAGCGAGAGATCCGGTTCTGGAATCGCCGGCTTCTCCTCAAGCCGGGCATCACCGGCTGGGCCCAGGTGCATCACGCATACACCGCGGACGTGCGCGGCGCGGCGAGGAAGCTCGCGTACGACCTGTACTACTTGAAGCACCGGAGCCTCGGGCTCGACCTCTTGATCGCGTACCGGACCTTCAAGATCGTCATCTCGGGACGTGGAGCTCGCTGAAGCGCCTTCCGGGGAGCAGCGCGTCGAGAGCCGGGAGGTGCCGACCTCGACGCTGTCGACGCCTCACCTGCTCCCCCCGTCGCTCGCCATGTCGATCGACGTCGAGGACTGGTTCCACGTCGAGAACCTCAGACGCGCACTGCCCGTCGACACCTGGGATCGTCAGCAGCTACGGGTAGAGCGTGCCACGGAGCGGATGCTCGAGCTCATGGCGGAGCGGAACGTGCGGGCGACCTGCTTCGTCCTCGGCTGGGTCGCGGAGCGCATCCCCGGCCTAGTCCGTAGGATCCTGAGCGCTGGACACGAGATCGCGTCGCACGGGTACGGCCACGAGCTCGTTTCCCGGCTCGCCCTTCCGGCTTTTCGCGCGGACGTCGAACGATCGAAGTCCCTGCTCGAGCAGGTGGGCGGGCAGCGAGTCCGCGGTTATCGCGCGCCGAACTTCTCGATGACCGCCCAGGCGCTGTCGGTGCTCGAGGAGATGGGCTTCGAGTACGACTCATCATTCGTTCCGACGTCGATTCGATACCGCCGGTACTCGAAGCCCGAGTCCCTCGTGCCCACACGCGGCGGCCTCTCACGGCACGGCGGCCTCGTCGAGGTCGGGGTCTCGTGTCTTCCGGTCGGCAGGCATGCCTTTCCCTGGGGCGGAGGCGCGTACTTCCGTCTGATCCCGTACGGCGTGTTCAAGCACGGGATCGAGCGGATCCTCAGCAAAGGTCAGCCCTACGTGTTCTACATCCATCCCTGGGAGCTCGATCCAGGGCAGCCGCGTGTCCGGGGGCTTCGCCGCAGCGAGCGTTTCAGACACTATGCGAACCTCGAGAAGACGGAATCGCGTTGGACGTCGCTCCTGCGCGACTACACCTGGACCACGATCGGCGACCTCGTAGCCGACTACGAACACCGGGAGAGGGCATGCGTCGAGCACCGGTAACCACGCAGGCAGCGCACGGGAGAGGCCACGATCGTCGTAGACAAAGGCGGCTGCCGGCCGTGGGGCTTCTGCTCCTCACGGCGACGCTCGCGGCGGTTGCAGTGGCTGCCTCCGGTGCGACCGCCGGAGGCAACGCCTCCGCCGAGCTGCGGAAGCCGGTGTACAGCGGCGACGTGCTCGGGGCGGAGAGAACGGGGCTCTCGGCTCCTGCCGGCATCGCCTTCTCGGCCGCGAAGCGGGCGTTCTACGTCGTCAGCGGACGCGGAGAGGCTGGGGTGTCCGCGGCCGACGTGGTCGTGCTGACGCCGTTCGGCGGCCACCTCGCCGGAACCAACCGTGCTCGATCCACGCTGCTCAGGGCGACGCTCGACGACCCGATCAACATCGCATTCGACGCCAAGCGCAGCCGTCTGCTCTTCGTCGACAGCTCACTGCAACTCGTCGCGGACGACGTCTCCGCGGCCGGAAAGCCGGAGCCCGCCTCGCTCAGGCGCCTCGACGCCACCGCTCTCGGTCTCGGTGACCCGCAGGGGGTCGCGGTCGATCCGAGCACTGGCACCCTCTTCGTGCTTGACGCTGCCGGCCCTCGCATCGTCCAGGCGGAGCCTGCGGCCGACGGCAGCTTCCCCGCATCCGGGGTCACGTCGATCGATCTCTCGCGCCTGGGTGTCAACGGCATGAGAGGACTTGCGCTCGACGCGTCGAACCAGCATCTCTTCGTCCGCGCGGATCGGGTGCTCTACGAGCTGACGTTCCGGGGCGATCTCGTCGCGACCTACGACCTCTCCGGCGCGGGGCTCGTGCACCCCGACGGGTTCGTCGTCGCTCCCAGTAGCGATCGCACCGACGATCCGTCCCAGCAGAGCGTTTACGTCGCGGACAGCCGCGGTGCGACGCCGCAGAGCACCGGTGCGATCGAGGAGGTCTCGCTCGCAGCGGCGCCAGCGGCGCAGGCCTCCGTTGACTTCACGTCGAGCCTCGTGCGCACCGTTGACACGGCTGCGTGGTCGCCTGCCAGTCCCGACCCATCAGGCATCGACTACCTGCCGGGGTCCGACAGGCTGATGGTCTCCGACGGGGAGGTCGAGGAGACCGTCGGCGGTATCACTCATTTCCAGGGAGCGAACATCTGGGAGACGACCCGCAGCGGGAGCGTCATTCGCAGCGCCAACGTCTCACGGGTTCCACCGACCGTCGTCCCGATGACGAACGAGCCGACGGGCGTCGCCTTCGACTCCCACACCGGGCTCTACTACTTCAGCGACGACGGCGCGAAGAAGGTCCATATCCTCAACCCCGGCGCCGACGGACTCGTGGGTACGAGCGACGACACGTGGTCGATGTTCTCGACCGTGGCAGAGGACGACGACCCCGAAGGGATCACGTTCGATACCTTCGGCGGCCATCTCTTCGTCGTCGACGGCCTGAATCGCGAGGTCTACGAGTACACGACCGGGGGCGGACTCCTCAACCACTTCGACGTCCTCCAGTACGGGATCGTGGATCCCGAGGGGATCCAGTTCAATCCCGTGAGCGGAACCCTCTTCGTCCTCAGCAACGACAAGAGCGGCACGGGCACGCAGACGCTCGTGGCCGAGGTGACGCGGACGGGCAGCCTCGTCAAGACGATTGACATGACGGCCGCGAGCATTGTCAAGCCCGCCGACATCGCCTATGCGCCCGCGAGCAACGGGAGCGGCGCAACGAACTTCTACGTCGTGGACCGGGGCATCGACAACAACACGGACCCGAACGAGAACGACGGCCGGATGTACGAGCTGACGGCGCCCGCGCCTCAACCACCGACGAACACGCCCCCGGCGGCGAGCGCCGGCTCCGACCAGACCGTCGCCCTGCCCGGAAGCGCGACGTTGGACGGGACGGTCACGGACGACGGCAAGCCGAGTCCTCCCGGAGCGGTCTCCGTGACCTGGGCGCAGGTGAGCGGTCCGGGCGTCATCAACTTCGCCAACGCGAACTCGATCGACACGACGGCTACAGCGTCGGTGTCCGGCGTCTACGTCGTTCGTCTGACCGTCAACGACAGCCAGTACGCGGCAACTGACGACGCGACCCTCGTCTTCACAGGCTCCGGGAGCGTCAGTTCGTTCGACGGCCAGATCAGCGTGGGCGCAGACGACGCGGAGGAGGCGACGACCAACACCGTCGTCATCGGGAACGGCGACCTCGACATGATGGTCGGGGACGAGGGCAACCTCGTCGTCGGTCTTCGCTTCCGTGGCGTGGCGGTCCCGAAGGGTGCCCAGATCACGGACGCCTACGTGCAGTTCCAGGCCGACGAGGCCCAGTCCGGCGCGACGTCGCTCACGATCAAGGGCCAGGCCGACGACAACCCGGCCACGTTCACGACCGCGACGGGCAGCATCTCCGCGAGGCCGACCACGGCCGCCGCGGTCTCATGGACACCTCCTGCCTGGCTCGGGGTCGGTGACGCCGGCCTCGCGCAGCGCACGAGCAACATCGCGGGCGTTCTCCAGGAGATCGTGAACCGCTCCGGCTGGGCGCCGGGGAACGCTCTCGTCCTGCTGGTCACGGGCACCGGCACGAGGGTCGCCGAGTCGTACAACGGTTCGACCACAGGGGCCGCGCGTCTGCACGTGGAGTGGTCCGGCGGCTCGGGCGGCGCTCCGCCGCTGATCACCTCGGATGGGGGCGGCGACACCGCTGCACGCTCGGTCGCCGAGAACCAGACCGCCGTCACGACGGTCACGGCGACCGATCCCGATTCGAACTCGCTCCTCTACTCGATCCAGGGTGGCGCCGACGCAGCCCGCTTCGCCATCGGGTCGACGAGTGGTGTTCTCACCTTCAGGACCCCGCCGGACTTCGAAGCGCCGACGGATTCCGGTGGGAACAACGTCTACGACGTGATTGTCAACGTCTCCGATGGACAGGGCGGGACCGACACGCAGGCGATCGCGGTCAGCGTCCTCAACGTGGACGAGTTCGCACCGGTCATCACCTCCAACGGGGGCGGTGCGACTGCTGCCATCTCGATGCCCGAGAACCAGACCGCCGTCACGACGACGACCGCAACCGATGGAGACGGCGATCCCGTCACCTATCTGATCTCGGGCGGTGCGGATGCCTCTGCGTTCGGGATCGATCCGAGCACGGGTGCGCTCGCGTTCACCACGCCGCCTGACTTCGAGAATGCATCGGACGCAAACCACGACAACGTCTACGAGGTAACCGTCGCGGCGTCGGACGGCAGCCTGAACGACGATCAGGCGATCTCGGTGACGGTGACCGACGTTGCGGAGAACACCAACACTGCGCCGGTCGTCAACGCCGGCTCGGACCAGACGGTCACGCTGCCTGCGAGCGCCTCGCTCACCGGCAGCGCCACCGACGACGGGAAGCCCAACGGAACTCTCACGACCATGTGGTCGAAGACGACCGGGCCGGGTTCCGTGACCTTCGGGAACGCGAACGCCCTCAACACCTCCGCGTCTTTCTCGCAGGCCGGCACCTACGTCCTCCGATTGACCGCGAGCGACGGCGCCCTTTCGACCTTCGACGAGCTGACGGTCACCGTCAATCCCGCGTCGGGCTCGGACGACATCTTCTCGGACGGATTCGAGTCCGGCTCGTTCTCCGCCTGGTCCTCAGCGACCACGGGCGGAGGCGATCTGAGCGTGACAGCAGGCGCGGCGCACAGCGGCTCCAGAGGGATGCAGGCGACGATCAACGACACGTCTCAGCTGTTCGTGACGGACTCCTCGCCGGCTTCTGAGACCCGCTACCGAGCACGCTTCTGGTTCGACCCGAACGGCGTCGTCATGGCAAAGAACGAGGCGCACTACGTCCTCGAGGGTCAGAACGCCTCGAGCACGACCGTCGTCCGCGTCGAGCTTCGCTGGAACGGGAAGGCGTACCAGGTCCGCACCGCGGCCGCCAAGGACACGTCTTCGGGGTTCGCTACGTCGTCCTGGTTCACGATCACGAACGCGTGGCACGCGATCGAGATCGACTGGCGCGCATCCAGCGGGCCCGGTGCGAACTCCGGAGGGCTCACCCTGTGGCTCGACGGAGTCCAGCGTGCGAACCTGACCGCAGTGGACAACGACACGCGGCGGGTCGAGAGCGCGAGACTCGGCGCGCTCGACGGTATCGACGCCGGAACCCATGGCACGTACTACTTCGACGACTTCGTGTCTCGGCGCCAGTCGTACATCGGCCCGTGACGGACCCGAGGCTGCTGCACATCAAGGGCGCAGGGTTCGGCGGCGACTCCGTCCTCATCCTCGAGCTGGGTCGGGCCGCGAGGGAGCACGGCTTACAGGTCGACGTCCTCGCATCCGACCCTCGCTTCCAGGAGATGATCCACGAGGCCGGCCTCGGCGTCGTCGACCTCGACGTGATCCGGAGGGAGATTCGCCCCGTCCAGGATGCCCGAGCGCTCACGGCATTGCTGCGACTCTTCTCACGATCTTCGTACACCATCGTCCATACCCATACGTCGAAGCCGGGGATCCTCGGGAGATTCGCCGCGAGGCGATCCGGCGTTCCGGCAATCATCCACACGCCGCATCTGTTTCCGTTCCACGAGGAGAGCGGAAGGCTTGCGACGGCCGCGTACGTCCGCTGCGAGCGGCTCGCCGCCCGCTGGTGTGACCGAATCGTCGCGGTCAGCGACTTCCACCGCGACTGGGCCTTGCGCCTCGGGATCGGCGGACCCGGCCAGGTGATCTCGATCCCCAACGGTGTGCCCGTCGAGCGCACGATCCCCACGTATTCGCGTGAGCAGGTCCGACTCGCGCTCGGCATCGAAGACGGATTCATGATCCTCACGTCCGGGCGACTCGCTCCGCAGAAGGGCGTCGAGTATCTCGTTCGGGCGGCGTCGCGCGTCCGTGACGCGATCCCTGGGGCGCGGGTCGTCGTCGCGGGCGACGGCCCTCTCGGAGGCCGGCTCTCGCGGCTGAGCAAGGAGCTGGGAGTCGAGGACACCATGCTCTTCCTCGGCTTCCGCGACGACATCGCGGAACTCCTGAGTGCATGCGACCTCGTCGTCCTTCCGTCGCTCTGGGAAGGTCTGTCGATCTCGCTCCTCGAGGCGATGGCGGCGTCCAAGCCGATCGTCACGACCGCGCTCGGAAGCAATCGCGAGGTCACGAGCGAAGGAAGGGCCGCCTGGCTCGTTCCTCCGAAGGACGTCGAGGCGCTCGCGTCTGCGATCGTCGCGCTCGCCTCTGCGCCGGAGGAGCGCGCTGAGCTCGGACGGAGGGCACAGGCGGTCCAGCGCGAGCGGTACACGATCGGGCCGATGGTGGACGCGTATCTCGCCGAGTACGACCGACTTCTCCGGCACGCGCGCGTCCCGGGCCGGTCGCGCGAGCTCCAGATCGTGGAAACCCCGTGATCACCGCCACCGCACCGCGCGAGGACCTCCCCGCGACGCACTCGCTTCAGCTGATCGCGGCGCTTGCCGGCGCTCTCGCCGACTCGGAGATCGCCTTTTGCCACTGGAAGAGCAACGCCGATCTCGAGCGCTCGCTCACGGGCGACAACGACCTCGACCTCCTCGTGTCGGGCGCACACCGCGCGCGCTTCAGATCGCTCCTGTCGGAGCTCGGGTTCGTCGAAGCAACCGCGCCGCGCGAGATCGCGGCGATCGAGAGCCATCTCGGATTCGATGCAGAGAGCGGGCGGCTCGTCCACGTGCATGCTCACTATCAACTCGTCCTCGGCGACGATCGGACGAAGAACTACCGGCTCCCGATCGAAGGCGCGTACATCACCACTGCCCGAACCGAGCTCGGCCTCCGGGTCCCGGCTGCCGAGTTCGAGTTCGTGGTCTTCGTCGTCCGCATGGCCCTCAAGTACTGCACTTGGGACGAGATCGCCTGGCGCGGGCTTCGCGGAAGGAGGGCGGGACCGACAGCGCGCGAGCGAATGGAGTTCGAGTACCTGCGCACGCACGTTCGGCCCGAAGGCGTCGCAGAGGTGATCGAGGCGCACCTGCCGTTCATCGGGCACGAGCTCTTCGCGGCGTGCGCCCGTCCGCTCGGCGAGCGCGTGTCGGCGGCCGAACGAGCTCGCACCGCCAGGCGCCTCGAAATCGCGCTCCAGCCCTACGCGCGCGTTTCGCGGCGCTCCGATCGTGCGCGACGGATCGGTGGTCGCGTCGCCGAGTCGACGGCGCGTCGCGCGCGACGCTCGCCGAAGAGGCGTCTCGTCGCGGAAGGAGCGATGGTCGGGATCGTCGGCGGTGACGGCGCCGGCAAGTCGACGGCACTCGTCGAGCTGGAGGCATGGCTCTCGCGTGAGCTCGACGTCCGGGTGGTGCATCTCGGCAAACCACCTTGGTCGGCGACGACATTCGGCATGCGCGCAGCGCTCAAGGCGGGCACCCGGGCGGCTGAGGCACTGGGAGATATCGTCCCGCGCGGGCCTGTGCGGGACGGCGCGCGCGCCGTTTCCGGATACCGCCCGCTCGTCTGGCTCCTCTGCACTGCGCGAGACAGGAAGCGCACGTTCGTTCGTGCGCGCCGCTTCGCCGTCCGAGGCGGTGTCGTCTTGTGCGACCGCTACCCGCACCCGAGGCTGGTGTCGATGGAGGCACCGCTCATTCGCGGACGAGCGTCCGAGGAAGGTCTCCACGGATGGTTGGTCGAGGCGATGGCGCGTGCGGAGGAGCGCTATCACAGCTCGATCGCGCCTCCTGAGCTTCTCGTCGTGCTGCGGCTCGATCCCGAGGTGGCCGTGCTGCGCAAGCACACGGAGCGTTCGGAGAGCGTCCGTAGGCGCGGAGCCGAGGTCTGGAACATCGACTGGCATGCCTCGGGCGCCCAGGTGGTCGATGCCGGCCAACCACCCGACGCGGTCCTTCGAGAGCTGAAGCAGCTCGTCTGGTCGGTCCTCGCCTGCTAGCCGCCGACGTGTCGAGCGTACACAGGATCGAGATCGTCGGTGTGGCCGGGACCGGGAAGTCGACGCTCGCGCATGCGCTCATCGACAGGCACCCCGACTGGCGGCTCGCCGACTTCATCCACGCGCGTCAGCCGGGCCACTGGCCCTACTTCGTGCACAGCGCGCCGAGGCTCGCCCGCCTGCTCGCTTCCTCCCCCCGGCGTCCGGCGATGAGCTGGGACGAGGTCAAGCTGTGCGTCTATGCCTCCGAGTGGCATCGCTACCTCGACTCAGAGCACGGATCGGGCGTCACACTCATCGACCAGGGGCCGGCCTTCGCGCTCGCCCGCCTGCTCGGGGGCAAGAGCGCGGTCGCGAGCAGCTCGCGCTTCCAGGCCTGGAGGCACGAGACCGCCGCGCGCTGGGCGGTCGAGCTCGACGCGGTCGTCGAGCTCACGGCGGCCGACGACGTGTTGCTCGAGCGCATCAACGCGCGGGAGAAAGACCATGAAGCGAAGGGGAAGGCCGCGAGCGCTGCGCTCGACGTTCTTGCCGACCACCGTCGCGCGTATGCGGACGTCCTCGACGAGCTCGAAGGGACGGGACATCTGCGCCGCGTGCGCATCGATACCTCCGAGCGAAGACCCGAGATGGTGGCCGAGGAGGTCTCGGCGATGCTCTCGACTGCGGGCGAATCGCGCTTGACGGAACGGACTCCGCTGCGCAACGTGAGACGAGCACGACTGGGAACGTGGGCGAGGGGATGGAAGTGAGGAGCATCGGGTGAGTGGGGCGAGGAACGGGGGTGCCCCGGCGGCGGCGAGTGGGCGGCGGCTTCGCGTGCTGCACGTGATCCTCGTCGCCGGCGAGACGAACAGCCAGTACAACCAGCACTGCCTGCCGCTCAAAGACGCGCAGGACGTCTCCATCTGCACGTACTTCGCGCCGCGGCTGACCCCACCATCGGAGATCACCCTCCACGCGGGCGACGGCACGCTTCGCGGCTTCTTCCGCGCGCTCGGCCGAGCCATGGCGGCCGAGTACGACGTCGTCCATGCGCATGCCCCGCAGACCGCGACCCTCGTCACGATTGCGCTTGCTGTACGACCCCGCCGTTGGGGGACTCGGCGGAAGCTCGTCTACACCGTGCGCGACTCCTTCGAGGACTACAAGCTGCGGAACAAGCTCCTCATGCTTCCGGCGCTCGCGCTCTGGCCGCGCGTCGTCTTCTGCGGCCAGGCGGCGTACGAGAGCTACCCGCGGTCGTGGCGGCGGATGGTCGGGCGCCGCGCACGAGTCGTCCAAAACGGGGCCGACCTCGAGCGCGTCGAAAGGGCGATCTCCGGAGTGACGCGTTCCTCGAACGGCACCTTCGAGGTCCTCGCGATCGGACGGCTCGAGGCCGTGAAGGACCCGTTGACACTGCTCGACTCCCTCGGGGAGGTGGGGGACGGGTCCCGGCTCGCATTCATCGGCGACGGCTCGCTCGCACCGTCGCTCGCCGACAGAGTCCGCACGCTACGGCTCGAGGATCGCGTCGAACTGGCCGGGTTGATTCCGCGCGACCGTGTTTTCGAGCGCTGTGCGCGAGCAGACCTGTTCGTCTCCGCGTCCCGTGGGGAAGGCTTGCCGGTCGCCGTCATCGAGGCAATGGCGAGCGGCTGCCCTGTCGTGCTCTCGGACATCCCTCCGCATCGAGAGGTGGCGGACGGTGCCGACTTCATCCCCTTCGTGGCGCCCGGCGACTCGAGAGGCTTCGCGCGCGAGCTCGAGCGCTTCCGCGCGATGTCAGCGGTAGAGAGATCGGAGATCGGGCGCATGTGCCGCGATCTCGCCAAGACGCGTTTCAACCTGCCTCGCATGCTCGAGGCGTACGACGACATCTATCGCGAGGTCGCATGATCGTCGAGCTGATCGGATGCGCGGGGGCGGGGAAAACGACGCTGCGCCGTCTCCTCTGCGAGGAGGGTTTGCGCGGGAAGACGGTCGTCGCGATGCCGGACCTCGTGCGTGCGCGTCCATTCGTGCGGCACATCGAGCACCCGACGGCGGTCAACGTCATGCAGGAGATGGCTGGCCTTCCGTACTTCGTCGGCTCCTGGAAGAAGGAGCGCGAGTTCGTCGCGCTCGCACGCGAGCTGCTCGGGCGCTCCTCGGTCTCGACATTCGACAGGCTCAACGGCCTGCGCGGGATCGTCCGTAAGCTCGGGATGTACGAGCTCGCGACGAAGCGGGCACGTGGAACGCTCGTGATCTCGGATGAGGGGACGGTGCTCAGCGCGTACAACCTGCTCGTTGCCTCGAACCTCGAGCTCGATCCATTCCAGGTCGAGAGGTTCCTCGGGGTCGTGCCTTTGCCCGAGAGGATCGTCTACGTCAAGGCGCCGCTCGCGACGCTGGTGGAACGGGCGACCACCCGCCCCGACCCCCGCCGGCAGCACATCGGAAGGGCGAGGTCGGAGATCGAACGCGACATCCGGCGGACTGTCGAGCTCTTCGACCTCGTCGCGGCAAGCTCGCGTCTCGAGGGTCGCGTTCTCGTCGTCGAGAACGACGACGCGGTCGTCACGGAACGGAGGCGACTCGTGACGACGATTGGCAACTGGCTCGAGCCGGCGCTCGCAGAGCAGACATCCGGGACAACGACTGCGCCCACCGTGCTCGTAGGAGCCTAGGCATGCTCGAGACCGTCGCCGCACTCTTCGAACGCCTCGACGAAGAGCGCACCCGCTACTGCCACTGGAAGAGCAACTGGGTGCTCGCGGAGACAGTCGAGGGCAAGACGGACATCGACCTCCTCGTCGAGCGCCGAGCCGCGCCGGCCTTCCGGAGGCTCCTGGAGGAGCTCTCCTTCCGTCCCGCGGTCGACCACGGGTCGCCTCTCTTCCCGTCGCTGGAGCACTACCACGCGCTGGACCGTTCGGGTGAGCTCGTGCACGTCCACGCGTACTACCGGGTCATCTCCGGCGACAGCCTGGTCAAGAACTACCACTTCCCGATCGAGGAGATGCTGCTGGGGAACACGCGCAGGATCGGCGCGGTCGAGGTACCGACGCAGGGCGCCGAGCTCATCGTGTTCGTTCTGCGCATGTGCCTCAAACACACGTCGGCCGTAGAGCTCGCGCTCCTTCTTCGCAGCTGGGACGACGTCGAGCAGGAGGCGGGATGGCTCGCGACCGACGAGGCTCGAGCCGAGGCGGCAGCTCTTCTGCCGCTCTGGCTACCGGGCTTCTCTCCGAGGCTCTTTCGAGAGGCGGCGGACGCCCTTCTCGCGCCGGCGCCGCTCGCGCGTCGCATCTTGGTCGCCCGTCGTGTGCGGGCCGAGCTACGGCTCTATGCGCGCCATGGGCGTATGAGGGTTTGGGGCGCCGGCGTCCGAACATTCGCGCAGCGCGGGCTGGCTGCGCTGGGCGGCTCGAACCGGAAGCTCGCGCCTGCGACAGGTGGCGTGCTCATCGCGTTCGTGGGCGTGGAGGCGAGCGGAAAGTCGACGATGCTCGGCTCGATGCAGCGCTGGCTCGGCTCCCATTACACGGTGCGCCGTATTCATGCGGGGAAGCCGCCGAGCACGGCGCTGACGCTCGTTCCGAACCTGTTGCTGCCGGCGCTTCGCGCGCTCGTGCCCGGTCAGCGCTCGACGGTCGTGAATGCGAACCTGACGGAGACGCGCTCGCGAAGTGGCCGCTTCCCACTGCTCTTCGGGGTCCGCTCCGTGCTGCTCGCCCACGACCGGCGCGCGCTTCTCACCCGAGCGTACGCGAGCTCGGCGAACGGGACGATCGTCCTCTGTGACCGCTACCCGTCGAGCGACGAGGCTCCCGTCGACGGCGCCCAACTCGCAGTCGGTACCTCGGAAGCACAGGGGCCGCTCCGCAGATGGCTCGCCAGGCGCGAAGCGCGACTCTACCGGGACGTGCCGCCAGCCGATCTCGTCCTCCAGCTCACGGCACCTCTCGAGGTCACGCTGGAGCGGAACAGGAGGCGAGCGAAGGCCGAGCCCGAGGAGTACGTCCTCTCGCGACATGCTCGCAGCTCCTCGCTCGCCTTCGATCGCGCTCGGGTCGTGCAGGTGGACACCAACAGGCCGGCCGAGGAGTCGGCGCGGGATATTCGGCGGATCATCTGGGAGGCATTGTGAGTTTGTCGAAGGGCATTGTGGAACTGCGTCGGATCATGCACAGTTCAATCGAGGGGAGCTGCCCAGCGGGCAGGGGGAATGGAACTGGAGCTCATGCGGGCGACCCGTGTCGCGTCGCTGAACGTGGGGGAGGAGTGAATTGCCAGCCGGTACTCAGTCAGTTCGCGCAGAGCCGAACGTGCTTCGTTCGATCTGGAACCATCGCATGCTCGTGGCCGCGATCGCTGCGGTCTTCGCACTCGCCGGGATCGCGGTGTACCTGACCAGACCCACCACCTACGCGGCGGAGGCCGGGGCATTGCTCAAGGACCCGCAATCGACGATCGACAACCCGAACAACAGCTCGAACGGCGACGCGACCCGGTACGTGGCGAACCAGGTCGCGATCATGAAGTCGAACGAGCTGCTGCTCCAGGCAAGCGCACGAATGCGAACGGTCACGGGGACCACGCCCCTCAGCGCAAACGAGCTCCAGCGGGCCATGACGATCAGCCCCGACCCATCCTCCAGCTGGGTGGCCGTGCGAGTGAGTGCCGACGATCCCGCGACGGCCAAAGCCGGTGCCGACTCCGTCGTCGACGCGTATCGCGTCATGACGCGGAACGACGTCGCTGCTCAGACGCAGGACGCACTGAAGACGCTCGACGGCACAATCGCGGCGGTCGCACGCTCGATGGCGAAACCCCGGCGGACCGCGGTTCAACAGGCAACGGCCCTTGCGCTCATCCAGCAGCTGCGCGCACGACGAAATCGAATCGCGGTCGACAGCGCGCTTGCCGGCGACGGGGTCGCGCTCTTCACGCCGGCAGAAAATGCCAAACGTGAAGGTGCACCGTTGTTCGCCAGTACGCTGATCGGGCTCATCCTCGGCTTTCTCATCGGCTGTGGCATCGCCTATTTGATGGACGCCGTCAAGGGCCGCTCGCTCGCACTGCAAGTCCCCGCCGGCCCCACCCCGATCCCGGCCGCCGTCCCCGACGTTCCCGGATCCGCAGCGGTCGAAGGCGACGGGTCGAGTCCCAGCGCGGCGGAGCCGGGCGGCGCCGAAGCGGTCGCGGAACGCAAACGGCGTTGGGCATGAGGCGGCTGACGAGACAGCTTTTCGCGTGACGGGGTGGGCGGGTCGATGAGCGTGCGGCTCGCCGTGTTCGCGCCCTCGATGGCAGGTGGAGGAGCAGAGCGAGGCGCTCTCAAGCTTGCCGAAGGTCTCAGCGCGCGCGGCTTCGCCGTCGATCTCGTGCTCGCTTCGGCGGAGGGGCCCCGCATGGCGGAGGTTCCCCCGTCGGTCAGTGTCGTCGACCTCCGGTCGTCGCGGGTGCTCGCAAGCTTGCCGAGACTCGTTCGCTACCTGCGGATGGAGAAGCCGCAAGGGATCGCGTCTGTCTTGAATCACGCGAACGTGGTCGTGCTCTGGGCGGCCAAGATCGCCCGGTATCGCGGGCGCGTCGTGGTCATCGAGCAGAACACTCGCTCGGTCGCCGCGGCTCAGGGCAAGAGCCGGCGCGATCGTCTCATGCCGCGTCTGCTCGAGCGCTTCTATCCCTGGGCCGACTGCGTGGTTGGTGTCTCGGCCGGTGTGGTCGAGGATCTCGTACGCGACGTCGGCGTGGACGCCGCAAAGGTGCGCGTCATCTCCAACCCGATCGTCACGCCCGACGTCGTCACGGGCGCCCGCGCTCCCGTGCCCGATCCGTGGTTCGAGGACCGCGCGCCGGTGTTCGTCGCCGCGGGCCGGCTGCGCCCCCAGAAAGACTTCCCGACGCTCCTGCATGCGTTCGCGGGGGTGCGAGGGAGCCACGAGGTGCGGCTGATCATCCTGGGTGAAGGGCCCGAGCGGCAGAACCTCGAGACGCTCGCGGCGGATCTCGGGATCGAAGCCGACGTGCGGCTCCCGGGTGCGACTTCGAACCCGTACGCCTACATGGCGCGTGCCAGGGCTTTCGTCCTCTCGTCGCGTTGGGAAGGGCTTCCCACCGTCATCGTCGAGGCGCTGCGCTGCGGGGCGATCGTGATCGCGACGGACTGCCCGAGCGGACCTCGCGAGATCCTCGCAGACGGACGCTATGGCACCCTCGTCCCCGTCGGGGACGTTCGCGCGCTGACGGACGCGATGGAGGCGGCACTCGACGGCAGTCTCGAACCTGCACCGGATGAGAGCTGGCAGCCGTACGAGCAGGAGGCCGTCGTCGACCGGTATCTCGAAGTACTCGTTCCGGACGCCGGGCTCGGGCGGCTTCTCCCCGAGCCCGTGCCCTCCGCGGCCTCCTGATGCTCGTCTTCGTCCACATCAACAAGACCGCGGGCACCACGATGCGCTACATCCTGCGAAGCACGTACGGCTCGAGGCACTGTGACGTGGAGCCGTGGCAGGGGACACGGAGCGGTGCGCCGTTCTCCTCCGAGGACCTCAGGCGCCTGCGGACGATCTATCCGCAGCTCGCGAGCATTGCGGGACACCGGGTCATGGGCTACGTCGACCTCGACGAAGAGGGGACCGACTTCAGCTACTTCACGATCCTCCGCGACCCGGTGCGAATGTGCGCCTCGCGCTTTCAGTACCACGTCGACCACAGGCAGAAGAAGGGGCTCGTCTTCGAGGACTGGATCGAGCAGGAATGGCTGCGGGACGCGCAGACGAAGCGGATCGCGGGCACCGCGAACGTAGACGACGCGATCCGTGTCATCGAGGAGAAGAAGATGTTCGTCGGGCTGACGGAGCGGTTCGACGAATCGGTCGTCCTCCTGAAGGGGCTGCACGCGGAGGAGCTCGACATCGACTACCGCCCCGTCAACGTGGCCAGGAGGAACACGCTGGCGGAGGAGCTGCTGTCGGACGTGAAGGCGCGGGAGGCGCTCGTCGACGCGAACCGCGCCGATCTCGCCCTCTACCGGTACGTGACGGAGGAGCTCTTCCCGGCGCAGCAGCGCTCGTACGGCTCCAGCCTCGACGATGCAGTCGCCGAGCACACCCGCAGGTCGCGCAGGGACTGGAACAGGCGGAACCTGGTCGCGTCTCGACTCAAGCAGCACGCCCTGTACCGGCCGCTCCTCAAGCTCTACCGCCGACAGCACGTTGGTCGCCCGATACGGAGCGTCCTCGCCTGAGATGAGACGACTCGCGTACTACCTGGCGATGCTCTTCCTCCTGACGGTGCCCTGGGAGGCCGGGATCCAGTTCGGGGGGATCGGGACGGTCGGCAAGGTGCTCGGCGTCGTCGCCGGCACGGTCTGGCTTCTCTCCGCCATCGCGCGCGGATACATCCGCCCGTTCGAGACCTTTCACAAGCTCTACTTTCTCTTCCTGATCTGGTCCGGGCTCACGTTCTTCTGGAGCGTTGCACCGGGGAACACGCTTCACGAGCTCCTCACCTACACGCAGCTCTTCCTCATGGTCATGATGCTCTGGGACCTGCTCGACACGCGGGAGAGGATCGAGACGGCCGTTCAGGCTTACGTGCTCGGTGCGTTCGTGGCGAGTGGGAGCATCATCGCCAACTACCTGACTTCGCCGGCGCCCAAATTCGCCGACCACTATCGGGTCAACGCCCTCGGCTACAAGACCGACGGCATCGCCCTGATCGTCGCAACTGCAGGCCCCGCAGCGTGGTACTTGGCGACCGGCACGACGTGGTCGCATCGATCGCTCGCACTGCGAGTGCTGAATTTCGCATACGTGCCGATCGGTTTGATGGCGCTGGTCCTTACGGGCACGAGAGGCGCGAGCCTCGCCAGCATTCCGACGGTCGTCCTCATGCTGTGGTCGCTCGTGCGCGCGAGCCGAACGGTCCGTACGCTGGCGCTCGCGGCGGTCGTCTGCGCGTCGCTCGTCGTCTATCAGTACGCGCCGAGATCCCAGCTCAATCGGATCGGCACCGCCAGAACGACGACCCAGCTCGGGCAACAGGGAGGCGCACTCTCCGACCGCTGGTACATCTGGGCGGCCTCGCTGGGCGTGTGGGTGCACCATCCGATCCAGGGCGTCGGAGTCGCGACCCATCGAGAAGCGGTCACTCCCACCCTTTCGCAGCAGACGATCTACAAGACACCCTCGAAGCAGGCGCACAACACCTACATCTCGGTCCTGACGGAGACGGGCATCGTGGGCGAGTTGCTCTTCATGGGCATCCTCTTCAGCGTCTTCCTGGGACTCCGACAACTCTCCGGCTGGCAGCGCTGGTATTGGTCCGTGCAGGTCGCGGTCGTCCTCATCGGGTTCATGTCGCTCTCCCTCGAGGACAGCAAGTCCGTGTGGATCTTCCTCTCACTTCCGATAGCCGCGGCGGCCGCAGCGCGCGCGGAGAGGGTCACAGAGAGCGCAACCTCCGACACCACCGCGGTTCCCGAGCGCGTGCTGCCCACGCGCCTGGAGCCCATCAGCCAGTGACGCGCCCCCCGTTCGTCGGCCTGGACTTCCGCAGCCCGAGCCGGTGACCCGAGAAAGCGAGGCCAGATTGCCGGACGCTCGTCGCGGCCTCGGCAAGCGCGCCGTGAGCGGCGTGTTCTGGACCGCCACAAGCAATTGGGGCGACCAGATCTCGCGACTCGTCGTCTTCATGATCCTTGCGAGGCTTCTCGATCCGAAGTCCTTCGGCCTCGTCGCCCTCGCGCTCGTCTTCGTTGGCTTGGTCGACGTCTTGGCAGACCAGGGGCTCGTGGCGGCGCTCATCCAACGCAAGCACGTGACCCCCATTCACCTCCAGACCGGATTCTGGATGCTGGTCGTGGTCGGCCTGGGACTCATGCTGGCGTTGATCGCTCTCGCAGTGCCGCTCGCAGCCGCTCTGCACGAGGACGCTCTTGCACCCGTGCTCGTTGCGCTCGCGGTGGTCATTCCGATCGGGAGCCTGAGCTCCGTCCAGCGGGCTTTGCTCAGCCGCGATCTTGCGTTTCGTTCGCTCGCCTTGCGCACCCTGGTCGCCATCGGGGTCGGAAGCGTGGTCGGAATCAGTGCTGCTCTCCTGGGCTACGGCGTATGGAGCCTCGTCGCGCAGCGCGTGTCCGAGGAGCTCGTGGCGACCGTTGTCCTGTGGCGCGTGGTTCCATGGCGGCCGGCATTCGAGTTCAGCATTCACGAAGCACGTGAGCTCTTCGGCTTCGGGAAGCACGTCGTCGGGTTCCGGCTCATGAACTACGCGAACTCGAACGTCGACAACTTTCTCGTCGGCGCTGTTCTCGGTCCCGTCGCTCTCGGTTTCTATGCGCTCGGCTACCGCATCCTGCGGCTCGTGATCCAGCTCACGAGCAACCTCATCGACGGGGTCGCGTTTCCCGTCTACGCGAGGTTGCAGGATGACCCGGACCGTTTTCGCCGCGCCTACTACAAGAGCGGCGCGTACGCGGCTCTCCTCGCCTTTCCGGGCTTCACGGCCATCCTCGTGTTGGCGCCCGAGCTCGTTCCCGTGCTCTTCGGGCCTCAGTGGGGCAAGAGTGTCCCCGTGATGCAGGTCCTCGCACTCGTCGGGATTGTCCGCTCGGTGAACTACCTGAACTCGTCGACGCTGACCGGTCTCGGGAAACCCAAGTGGCGGGTCGTCATCGTCGGGGTCACGACAGCACTTACCGTGACCGCGCTCCTCATCTCCGTCTGGTTCGGAATCGTGGCAGTCGCCGTCGCGACGTTGATCGTGGCCGTCCTCGTCGCACCTCTGCCCTACGGTGCTGTGCACCGACTGGTGCCGTACAGCCTCGCGCGTTACCTCAGGGGGATCGCACTACCCCTAGCCGCGTCGATGGCCCTGGGCATCACGATGTTGGGAGTCCGGCGACTGATGGCCGATCGCTCGGACCTCGTCACGCTTCTGGTCGCTGGTGCCAGCGGCTTCGCCGTCTACGTAGCAACGCTTCGGATTGCCGCGCGGTCCCTCACCGATGAGGCCCTCGCGCTGGTGGGGGCAGCGCTCCCCCGTCGGCCTTGGCGCCGCAAGGCAGTTGGCCCTTCCGAGATCGAGCCGATGAGTCGTGGGTGAAGGCGCGCGGAACATGAGTATTGTGAGACCAGCCGCCGTCGGACGGGGGAGAGATCAAGAACAGGGGAGAGGAACGTGAGGCTGTGAGGCTGCCTAGCTTCATCGTCATCGGTGTCGCCAAAGCCGGGACGACGTCGATCTATCGCTACTTCGACCAGCACCCGCAGGTCTACATGTATCCGGAGAAGAGCACGAGCTATTTCGGGTACGAGGACGCGCGCGACTGGCAATGGTGGGACGAGGGCGACGCGCCGCGCCTTCGGCATTTCCCCGTGAAGACGTTCGAGGAGTACGAAGCGGCGTTCGCCGGCGCGAAAGACGAAGTCGCCGTGGGCGAAGTCTCACCGCAGTACATCCGGTGTCCGACCGCGTCGCGGCGCATGCGCAGGTCGCTCCCCGACGTGAAGGTGGTCGCGAGCCTGCGCAACCCGGCGGAGCGCGCGTTCTCCGGATTCCTGATGCGTACGAGACGGGGCGAGTCGGTGCAGACGGTGTACGAGGAGCTGACACCGACGGCGAGCCACGTGAAGGAAGGGTTCTACTACACGAGGCTCAAGCGGTACTTCGACGAGTTTCCGCGCGAGCAGCTGAAGATCTTCCTCTTCGACGACTTCAGGCGCGAGCCGGCGCGGGTGATGACGGAGCTCTTCAGCTTCGTCGGAGTCGACGCGAACGTCGCGCTGGACACGACGTCCAGGCACAATCCTGCGAACGTTCCGAAGAGTCGTCTCGCGAACCGCGTCCTGTATCACCCACGGGTCATCCGCACCGCGAAGACGATGATCCCGGTGTCCGCATACGGTGTCGCGAAGCGCGCTCGGCAGCTGAACCTGACGACGCCTCCGACGCTTCCGGATGATCTACGCGCGAGCTTGCTCGAGATCTACCGCGAGGACATCCTGAAACTCGAAGGGCTGCTCGAGCGTGACCTCTCGGTCTGGCTCGAACCGGCCTAACCGACGTCGTCAGTCCAGGAGGGTTGCGAAGCGCGTGGTCGCGAGCGTTTCCGCGACCTCGTCGTAGTTCGCGACGACGTCTCTCTGTCCGCCGAGCCGTGTCTTGAGGATGCTGGACCGCGGCTCACCGCCCCCGTCGGATACGCCGAGGAACCTCAGGATGTCCTCGAAACCGGTGGGATCGCAACCGAGCTCCTCGTACGTCACGGCCAGGTGGGGCAGGTGGGAGGCTCGCAGCAGGAGCCGAGCCGAGCTGTGCTTGAACTCGAGCCACCTCAACGTACGAGGCAACGCCGCCACGGGCAGCTCCACCGCCGTCTCGCGCGGCCGGTCCTTCGCGTCGAGCACGTGCGCTTTGCCGATCTCACGTTTCAGCGCGAACGAGATCAAGACGTCGAGGTGGTTCTCGCGTACGAGGTGTACGACGCGAACGCGTTTGCGAAGCAGGTACGGAAGGATCTCGGGGTAGCGTCTGAGCTGCGAGTACATCAGCTTGAAGCCGACGTGCTCGCCTTGGTCGAAGAAAGCGTCCAGGTAGCGGAAGACGGAGAGCGGCCGAATCCCTCCCTGCTGCGCCTTCGACTGCACATAGCGCGGGTACGCGAAGTCAGAGTCCCAGCGCTTCTCGGGCGAGCGCGGCCGAGGAAGGAAGAGCTCCCCCTGCGCGACGACGTTCTCGTACGTGTTCAGGACGCTCATGACCCACGTCGAGCCGTTCCGCTGCGTCGTGAAGACGACGAACGGAACCCTCTCTCCGATTGGCGTTCCGGGGAGCGACTCCGAGTGGTGGGTGACCGCGGGCGGCGACAACGCAGAGCGTCTTCTGCCTACCCGAGCCTCAGCGCCCGAGCTGTGCGGTCCACGAAGCAGAAGCGTTGCGGCAGGTGTAGAGCTTGCCGTCGTGGTACAGCGACACGTTGCTGAAGACCACGGTTCCGGCCACGCCTCCCTTCCCGTCGAACTTGCCGCTGATCTTCCACGTGATCGAGCCTCCGCCGTCGAGTGGGATCTGCGCCAGCTCGGTGTGGAACGAGAGGTCGGAGCCGAGCACGATCATGCCGCCGAATGTGTAGGAAACGGCCAACGTCGTCTTCTCGGGGCTGTCGCAGCGGACGTTCGCGTTCGTCTGAGCGTTTGCCGCCCATCCACCCGGCGCCGCATCGACGCAGATGCCGGGCCCTTGCAGCGTGAAGCCGCAGTAACGACCGGTCGGTACGGAGGGAAGTGGGGGCGGAGGAATCGTGGCCGTCCAGCTGAGGCGATCCATGTGGCAGCCGCCGTTGTCGTAGGCGATCGTGCCCTGGGCCGCCTGTGACGAAAAGGTCCCTGTGACCTCGTACCCGTTGTCGGCGATCGAGAAGCGCTTGTCGGCTCCGATCGGATAGGTCCCGGAGAACTTCGGCTGGAGGAAGACGATCCTCGAGTCGCTGCATCGCGCGACGAGTTGCGCGAACGTCGCATCCGTGAGCGCGTTGCCCGTCGCCAGCACATCGAAGCTCGCCCGGAGGTTTTGGCTCGGGCGGGTTCCGCGATATGTCCCTGGCAGCACTCGCGGGAGCACCGGCCGTTTCGCCGTGCCCGACAGAGAAAGGCGAGAGGCGCCCCGCCCGCACGGGATACGCCCCTTGCCTGTGCCATGTCCAGAGAGACCCCGATACGCCTTGCTTCCCGTCACGACGGTCCACGTGCTCCGGGTGCTCCCGCACAACTGCACGACCATGACGCGGAACGATCCCCCCGCGCCGGCGAACGTGATTCTGAGATGGGCGCGCTTCGGCGAGGTTCGGAGGTCGCCCAAAGCCGATCCCGCGTCTGTCACCACACCGCGAGAGGTGAAGTTGCCGTGGCCCGATGCATTCAGCTTGACCAGGATCACGAGCTTTCCCGATCGCACGCCGATCGGGAGCACGTTCGGCGCACTGGCGCGAGACGCGACGTCCGGCCCAGTCGACCGAGGGGCGCCGGCGCCGGGGGACGTCGATGCGACGAGTGCGACGAGCACCGCACCCGCTGCTGCAACCGCGCATAGACGAAGAATTCTCGTGCCCAACTCCCCACGCCACACTGAAGACGGTTTTACAAGACTTGTCAACTCGCTCCGGGCGAGCGCGACCACGCGACTCAGCGAGGGCGGATCGTCATCGTCGCCGTTAACGTCGCCTGGTTGTCGCAACTCACCGTGACCGGCCACTGGCCCGGCGGCGTGGTGACGCGCCACCGCCACGTGATCCTGCCGCCGTGCTTGGGACGAAGACCTTTTACTTTCGAGACATGGACGCTGCATCCCGCCGGCGGAGAAACGCTGACCGTCAGCGAAGCCGTCTTGCCGACGCGGATCGGCGAGCTCAGAGCAATCTTCTTGATGACCGAGGCGGGGCGCTCGGTGGGCCACGGCCTAGCCGTGTTCGGGATCGGGTGGCTCGCGATGCTGTGCGAGACGTCGGCGAACGTGAAGGCGTTGTCGACGCGCGAGTTTACTCCGTAAGCGAACGTCAGAAACGAGGCGTGGAGGCCCTTCGGAGCCGGCTCGGTCGCATAGCGAAACGAGTCCTCGAACGAGTCCGTCACCTGCGACGAGTAGTCCGGCTTCTCGACGGCAGGGGCGCAGGCGATATGGGTCTGGTACTTCGCAAGCGCACACGGGTGGTTGGTGCCTTTCGGATTCTTCGGCTGCAAGTCGGGTGTCCCGATGCCGGTGCGCGGGTTCTTCAGCAGCCAGTCGCCGATCTTCTGCCCGGCGTTCACGGCTGTTCCGTCCGCGTTCACGAACCCGCCTTCGAAGTAGAGGATCGTGACCAGACGGGGTGCTGACGTCGTGGCCGCATGCATGAGGTCCTCGAGCGCGGAGATGTATGCGTTCGGGTCGTAACCGGCAGCGGCGAGGACGGCAGGGTCGGTTGTCCCGAGCGCAGTCTCGTTGAGGACGATGCCCGCGACGGAGCCGATGTATTGGCTCTGTGAAACATGCTGCGCCATCGCGGTGATCCACGCCTTGAGCCGCGCCTCGACGACCGGGTTCCACACGAGGGCCTGCGAGGTCCCGCTGCCGTTCGTCAGCTCACCGCAGTAGGGGCCGTTGCACCACGGACCGGGACCGGTGCGAAGATCTGCCGGGACGGCTGATGTGCCGTCGAACTTCTTGTACGTGAGCATGACGAGGAGCTTCTTCTTGTTTGCGGCGACCCGCTTGAGATCGGCGTCGAGCGCGGCGAAGCCCGCGGCGTAATCACCGGGGCTCAGCTCCGAGGCGTCCCAGTGGTAGCGGAACTGGACGCCGGTGAACGGCTTCACGAGCGGATCGGCGAGGATCGCGCGCTTCGCGGCATCGGTGTCCTTGAAGTTGAGCACGTAGTACCCCGGATACCAGTTGTAATCCGGAATCGTTCCCTGACTTCCCGAGGGCGCGGATGCGGCGGATCGGGAGATGTGCGCGCGGGCGCGGTCGGTCGACGCTGCCGGTTCGGCGCCCTGTCGTCGTCCATGGGCCGACGCTGCAGGCTGGGCGACGACGACCAGCGCGAGTGCCACTCCGAACAACGGCCACAGCGCGGATAGTCCAATACCGAAGCGATGCGTCCCACCGCGCACCTACGAAGTCTAGACCGTCCCCGGCCAGCCCGAGTACACGGGCTCACTCGGGCCGCAGATTCACCACACGCTGCGGCCCGGTCGAGACGGCCATTTCCGACGTTGCAGCTTCCGGCCACGAAGGCAGGAGCGGCACGGGACTCCGCAGCTACCAGCCCGGTGGCAGGGCTGTGTTCTGACTCGGATGGGTCGCGACGTAGCGTGACGCATCGGCCAACGTGAAGGCGTTCGGGCCGGAACCAACCGCGTAGGAGAAGGTGAGGAACGACGCGTGCAGCCCGTCGGGCGCTGGATCGAACGCATACCTGATGCTCTGGTCGAGCGAACTGGTCACGCTCGTCGAGTAGTCGCCCGCCTCGATAGCGGGAGCGCATGGTATGCGCCCCTGGTAGGCGGCGATCGCACAAGGATGACTTGTCGTCTTCGGGCTTTTCGGCTTCAGGTCAGGAGTGCCCGTTCCTGTGTGCGGGTGTTGAAGCATCCAGTCACCCATCACCTGGCCGGCGTGCACGGACTTGCCGTCCATGCTGACGAAGCCGCCTTCGTGGTAGTAGAAGACCGGCAGCCGAGGCGCGGCGGCGGTCGCGGCCTGCATGTCGTTCTGCAGCCCTTTCATGTACTCGTACGGGTCGTAACCTGCGCCGCTCAGGACGGTTGTGTCGGTCGTTCCTCCCGGAAGCGACGTCTCGTTGAAGACGACGCCTGCGAGGCTCGATGCGTATGGGCTCGCCGCCGCGTGTGCGGCCATCGCCGCTATCCATGCCTGCAGACGAGCGTCGACAGCGGGATTCCAGACCATGGCGAGGTGGGTGCTACCGACGACGAACTCCCCGCAGTACCTCGCGCTGCACCAGGGACCCGGGCTGCGCAACAGATCTGCCGGAACCGCGGGAGTGCCGTCGTTCTTCTTGTACTGCAGCATGACGAGGAGCTTCTTCGACTTCGCGGCAGCAGCCTTCAAGTCCGCGTCGAGCGCCGCGAAGCCCGCGGAGTAGTCATGGGGCGCGAGCTCCGTGGCGGCCCAGTAGTAGCGGAACTGGACACCCGTGAACGGTGCCACCAGCGGGTCGTCCAGGATCTTCTGGTGGTTCGTCATGTCGTGGGCGAGAACGTAGTAGCCGGGGAACCAGTTGACTCCGCCCGTTCCCGGCGCAGCCGGCGGTTGCGTGCAGGCGAGTGTCCCCGTGGCAAGCGACAACGCGTTCGAGCGAATGCCGGCGGCATCGAAGGCACGCACGCCGACCGTGTAGGGGTGGCCGCAAGCGAGGGGCCCGAACGAGGCACTCAGGGACGTCGTCTCGCCGGTCTTCGCGCCGTCCAGCAGGAGGTCGTAGCCGGTGACGCCGACGTCGGGCGACGCGTTCCAGGAGACCGTGATGACCGACGTTGTGCGCGAAACGACGGAGAGATCGGTCGGCGCGCCGGGAGGCGTCGTGTCCGTGCCGGAACCCGAATCGCCACTCGCATCGGTCGAGACGACGAGCTGAGGTGAGACCCCGCTTTCACGAGAGCTCATCGCCACGCCGTCCGAGGAGTTGCCGACGAGCACGAACGAGTAGGTGCCGTTGCCCGTCACGAGCTTCGTCACATTCCACTCCGCCCAGCTGTTCGCCGCGACCGCACCGATGTCGTCGGCTGCGCTTCCGACGGCTACAGGCCTGTTGTTCCATGTGATCGCGGACTCCGACCAGTCGTTCGGGGCCGAGTACGCGGCAGGACCGTCGGCCGTGCGCGACGTCGCGTAGACACGCAGCTTCGCTGACGTGACCGAGCCGCTCAGCCCGCTGACGTCGAAGCGCAGATAGCTCTCGTTCGCGGCACTGCTACCACCGTCGACACGAAGGACCTGACGCGTGCCCAGCTCGGTGTCGGGCTGCGATTCGTCGACGCGCGCGTCAGCCACCGCACCGAAGCTCATCGCGCCACTGCTCGATGTGGCGGTCGCAGGCGCGGCGCCGGCGCTCGGATCCGTGCTGGACGGTGTCGCAGAGGAAGACGCCTCAGTCGGCGGCGTCGACGTCTCGCTCGGGCACGAGGAGGTGGCAGCCCTCACGGCCCCTATGCGAGACGTGGCGCCAGCATCGTCGACGGCCTCGACGCCGAATGTGTACGTCGTCCCGCACCGGAGCGAAACGAACTGGAAGCTCGTACCGTCGACGAGATCGGCTCCCGACTCCGTCTGCTCGAGAGTCCCGTCGAGATAGACGTGGTAGCCGGTGATCGTGTGATCACCATGTCCACGCGCGGAAGTCCAGCTCAACGAGAGTGAGTTCTCCGTCGCTCCCGTGACGGTCAGTTCACCTGGAGCCTTTGGCGTCGCGTCGACTGCAGCGGAGACGACGAGCGCGAGCAGCGTCAGTACCGTGGCGACGATCAGGGACGTCGCACGGGGAACTGTGGATGCGGCGTTCCACATGGTCCCACCTTTCGTTCGGCGGCGGCGAATTCACTCAGTCATCGACCGGGCCGACGAGCACGGCCTCCCCCCTGCGAGGGAGAAAGCGAACTCGTCTCCCCCGCCCGAGCGAGCACTCTTGGGCGGGAAACCCTCTGAATTGCTGCGATTTCAGGCCCGGAACTGTCGCGTCTTCGTCTAAGGGGACGGAGAGGCCGCCTATTCGCAGCGATGTGAGCAGGACCCCGCACGCGGATCAGAAATCGAAGTCAGCTTCCTCGGCGAGACCTTTGCGCGACACTGAGATCCTGCGCGTGATCGACGAGTCGCGCACCATCCCACACCGGGGTCGCGGGGGCGCATGTCACCGGATGCCGGAGATCGCGCGGCGGCACGACGACCAGGTCGAACCGCACGTCGACTATGGGACGTTCGTGAGCGAGCTCCTGCTCGCACGCCACTCAGAACGATCGCTTGCCGTCCGCCGAGTCGCGGTAGCGGGCGTCGCGAAGCTGAAAGCTCCTAAACGGCTCCATACCCACCGCACGCCGAGTCAAGAGCAAGTCGTTCAGAACGAAAACCCCGTTTAAGCGGGGATTTTGCAAGCCCTCTGACGGACTCGAACCGTCGACCCCCTCCTTACCATGCGGTCTCGGACCGTTGCCGTGGGCTGCCGACCGTTGCGAAAAGGCTTGTTCGAGCCGTTGTCGGGGCGGGTCGCTTGCCACCGGTTGTCGCCGTTTGCCCGCTTTGCTCAATAAATGCTCCACGATCACGCGTTCGTCCTGGCCACGTAGAACTAAGCCTGTTTCGCTATAACGAAACAACTGCTATTCTAAATGTCATGCCTGACCTTCGGCCTGCCCAACTGTTCGAGTTCTTCCACCTTGCCTTTCTCCAGGTCTTGCAGGCGCGCATGGATCAGAGCACTTACGTCCTGAAGGGTGGCGCCAACCTGCGCTACTTCTTCGAGAGTGTCCGCTACTCCGAGGACATCGACCTCGATGCGGGGGGGATCGAGACCTGGGCGCTTGCCGAACGGGTCGACGGAGTACTCACCTCGCCGGCGCTTGGACGGCTGCTTCGCAGCGGGGGGCTGCGGATCAGCGAGTTCAGCAAGCCAAAGCAGACGCAAACGACGCAGCGCTGGAAAGTGGCGCTCGCCGCCACTGGGCAGCGCGACCCTGTGCGCACCAAGATCGAGTTCAGCCGTCGCAACGGCGACACGCGCTACCTGCTGGAGCCGGTACCCGGCGAGGTCGTCGCGCCCTATGCCCTGCGCGCCCCATCTGTCATGCACTACACCGCCGAGGCCGCGGTCGAGCAAAAGATCGAGGCGCTCGCAGGGCGCTCCGAGACCCAGGCCCGCGACGTCTTCGACCTGGACCTGATGCTGCGCCGCCAGCCGCCCGTTCCGATCGTCTCCGACGTGCCTGTCCGAGAGCAGGCCGCGGCACGCGCGCTTGACCTGCCCTACGACGCCTTCCGCGACCAGGTGCTGCCCTTTCTCGACGCCGACGTCACAGAGCTCTACGCAGATACCGGGTCCTGGGTCCAGATACAGGGAAAAGTCATCGAGCGACTGCTGGAAACAGCATGAGAACCACGGAGGCATATGCACAGCTCCGACGCCTCGGCAGACCGGTAGTCGAGACGCGTGAAGCGGCCGTCCGCCTCGGGCTGTCCACGCCGCGCACAAGTAACCTGCTGCGCTCGTTGGAAGCAGAAGGACTCGCGCGGCGCGTCCGTCGTGGACTCTGGTCACTCGACCCGGAAATCGAGCCGTTCGTGCTCGCCCCCTACCTGACAGCCCCCGAGCCTGCGTACGTCTCGTTCTGGTCGGCGCTCGCCCGCCTTGGAATGATTGAGCAGATCCCCCGCCAGGTCTACGTCGCTTCCCTGCACCCAAGCGAGCAGGTCGACACCTCGCTCGGCCGCTTCTCAATCCATCAGCTCGCACCGGAGCTCTTCGATGGCTACTCGGGCTCCGAGGCAACGGGCTACATGGCAACCGCCGAGAAGGCTCTGTTCGACACCATCTATTTACGCGCTCCTCGGGGCGGCCGGGCATTCCTGCCAGAACTCACCATCGCACCCGGGTTCGATTCGAGCAAGCTCGATCGTTGGGTTGCGCGCGTGGCGCGCCCAGGTCTACGCACCCTCGTCGCACGGAAAATCGCCGACGTTCTGGCAACAGCCGCTAGAGAGTAAGCGCCATCCTGCGAGTGCCAGTGCGCGAGCGGCGTCTGGCGGATCCAACAACGCACGCGGGGCGGAACAGCCGGCAAAGCTTCGGAGCTCGGCACGACGGATGCAGGGCGCGGTTCCGCCGGGACGGTCGATGGGGATGGCAGCGGGACCGGCAATGGGTCGGGTGAGTACGCGCGCATCGCCGACCTGATGGACGCGGCGAGTCCGGCCACTGTCGTGGACCACGTACTAGTCGCGTCGTACTGGTTCCAGGTCGTGAAGGGCCAGGAGAACTTCACCGGCCAGGAGGTCAACTCCGAGCTGAAGGATCTCGGGCACGGTGCGAGCAACATCACCGACTCGTACAACTCGCTGATCAAGCGGCGTCCCCCGGCGGTGCGCCAGGTACAGAAGTCGGGCACCACGAAGCAGGCGCGTAAGCGGTACCGGCTGACGAGGTCGGTGTCCGAACGGTCGACCGGATGATCCGCGGCGGCGACGAGGGCGAGGAGTAGTCGGTGGACTCCGGCGCCCTCCGCGCGGCGTTCGAGACAACGATGCCGCCCGAGCTCGCCGGAGACCTTGTCGCGCAGTTCCTGGACATCCGGCGCGACGTGGCCACTGGCACGCTCGGGCGGTCGTCGCCCGGCAAGTTCGTCGAGACGCTCGTGCAGGTCTTGCAGGCGATGGAGAGTGCCGGCAAGTACGACGCGCAGCCGAAGGTCGACAGGTTCCTGAAGGACATCGAGTCGCGCAAGAGCACCTTGCCGGACGGGCTGCGGATCTGTGCGGCGCGGCTCGTGCGAGCGATGTACGCGCTTCGATCGAAGCGCAACATCGTTCACAAGGCGGCGATCGACGCGGCGGTCTACGACCTGCGGCTTCTTACGCCGGGGCGCAGTGGGTGCTCGCCGAGCTTCTCGCGCTGGCGTCCGGCGTGACCGGCGATGAGGCCGCGAGGCTCTTGGCCGAGGTGCAGCTGCCGGTGGGCGAGCTCGTTGAAGCGATCGACGGGCGAAAGATTGTGCACGCCGAAATGACCGTGCACGATGAGGCGCTTGTGCTCTTGATGTCGGAGTACGACGCCCGTCGCCGTCACCGCGCTCTCGCGGTCGATGGATCGGCGGAACCCGCGTAGCGTGCGCGCGGCGGTGAGCGTGCTGTGGAAGGAGAAGCTGCTCCACCGGGGCGCGGACAAGAAGATCGTGCTCACCGAGCCCGGTTTGCGCGAGGCGCTGAAGGTCGCGCAGTCGCACCTCGCCTGAGATTGCTAATCACCCCGACTCCGAACGCCGCCACTCTTCCGTGGCGGGAGAGTGGCTGAGGCGCGCAAGGCGGCTGCTTAGGCAGTCGCGGGCGCCTCAGTGTTGGCCAGCGGTCAGCGAGGTAGCGGCTGAGCTCATCGTCGGGCATCTCGCGGCTTGAGTTGTTCAGTCGGACGTAGAACACCCGCTCCGCGTTGGTCGTCCGCGCCCAGACAGGAACAGATGACTTCGCTATGTCGAGCCGGCAGAGGTCGAAGCCCGCGTGGCCGACCCTCGCCCGAGTGCGCGCCACCGCCGCGGCTCCGAGTACGTTCGAGAGGTGCGTGGTGAGCCAGTTGACGAAGCCGTTGAGGCCCTGCCAACGGAGCCGGCGCCGCACTCTGACCGCTCGCCGGGCGACCCCCTCGTTGGCGCAGAGGAGGTCGTCTTCTCAAACTCAAAGCTCCATACCACGCTCCATACCCACTGCACGTTGGCTCTAGAGCAAGTCCATCTGAACGAAAGTCCCAGTGAGCGGGGATTTTGCAAGCCCTCTGACGGGCTCGAACCGTCAAGCCCTCCTTACCATGGAGGCTGAGAGCGCCAACGGGCGGCAGGTGACACCAAGGGTGGCTCGAATCCCTCACCGCATGCCAGTGGACGCTGTCACGCGCCAGCGTCGAGGTTGACTGCAGGTTGACCAGTTCGTCGCCAGTGCTGGCTACGCGCTAACCCTGACCAGGGCCCCACCGTCCGGACATCGCGAGGGGGAGGGGTACCGCTACGCGGTCTTCCGCTCATAACGCACCGCCTGCGGAAGTCGGTTCAGCCCGTGGAGCTGTGCCTGCCACCAAGCGGCGTCGGCGACCCGACCGTCGGTGCGAAGCTGCTCGACGTTCGCGGCCACGGCGGCAGCGATCGCGTCAGTCACGTCGTGGCTGGCCTCGACCTCATAGGCACCACAGAAGATCTTGATCCGGCGTACTTGTTCGGAGACTGGCGGTCCATCGGTACCGAGGTTGAGCCAGAGGAAGAGTGCGTAGCCGACATCTCGGAGGCGCTCGCTTGGCGCGGCGGCGTCGAAGTCGATGATGCCGACCGGCTTGCCCTCGCGGAAGACGAAGTTGCACGGCGAGAGGTCGTTGTGGCAGACGACTTCGTGGCCAGCCGCGATTTCCGTCCCCGCCGTCGCGTCGTGGAAGCGCCGGATAACGTTACCGGCCGCCGCGAGCGTCTCGTCTGCGATCGCTGGATCGAGTTCGGGAGGAACTTCGCCCGGCAGGTAGCTGAACACCTCACGGCCCTGTTCGTCGCTCCCGAGATAGCGCGGTGCCGCATCGAAGCCGCGCTCATGGAGTTGCGTTCGAGCGCTCGCCGAGCCATGAGTTTCGTGGAACGGCCGTCGCACGGTGTCGCCTACACGGACGACCTCCTCCGTGACACGCCCGTTGTGGAGCGGAACCTCCTCCATCGCCTACGACGTTAACCCGAGCGCGGCAACGCGGCACGCAATTCGGCCCTACCCGCCGAGCAGCCCCCCAGCAAGCAGGCCCCACCGCCCGAGCATTTCGCGAGGGGGAGGGTGTACTGCTACGAGGCCTTGCGCCCGTGGCCCAAGGAGCGCGGGGAGGCGAAGAAGACGATGTCCTCTAAGTCGCCGTTCTCGTCGAGTGTCCACTCCCGGCTCGCGCCGTGGACGGCTGCACGCTGCGGCTGCGTCCACGGCTAAGCCCGTTCGATTCTCGCCGGAAGCAGCGCCGCCGCCCCGAGACCGATCAGCCCAAGAACGATGAGAGCGAGCATCGAGACGGCGTACGACCGCGTACCGAGGGCAACGGCTGATACGAGGATCGTCCCTGCAATGGCGGTGCCGAACGAGGAGCCAAGGTTCGAGACGCTCCGGGACAGACCGGAGATCTCGCCCTGAAGTGCCTCGGGGAAGCTCGACTGCACGACGTTCACCGAGGGCGTGAGCATCCCGCCGAGGCCGAGGCCAACGAGCGCCAGCCCGGCACGAACGCCAAGACGCTGTCGGAAGAGGCCCGGACGAACGCGAGCAGGAGCGCGATCCCGGCGAGGGTCACGACGAAGCCTGCGACGATCAGCGTCCGTTGCGGGTACCTCTTCGCCAGACGCTCGGCCGCGAGCGAGGAGAGCAGATCCCGAGGGTCGCGGCGGTGAAGATCACGCCGGTCTTGATCGCGCTGTAGCCGCGGACCTCCTGCAGGAAGACGGAGACGACGAAGGACACCCCCATCAGCAGGAGCCATTGGATGTTCTGGGTAACGAGGGCGAGGTTCCTGGTTCGGTTCTTGAACAGCCCAGTCGAGAGCAGCCATCCTTTCCTGCTCGCTCGCGGCGGCGGATATAGAGGAAGAACGCGGGCAAGAAGAAGCCGCCGGCCACGAGGAATGAGACGAAGAGCGTGTTGTTCGTTCCCGCTTGCAAGATTCCGAAGACGAGGAAGAACATGCCGATAGCGGAGAGGTCGCCCAGCGCATCGAAGGGACGAGTGGGATCGGGGTCGAGCGGATCGGCCATGCGGCGACTCAACAAGACGATCGTGCCGACGACGAGCGCCTGGAAGACGAACGCCGCCCGCCAGCTAATAGCCGTCGTGATCACCCCGCCGATCAACGGCCCTGCGGCCGCGCCAAGACCACCGAGGCCGCTGATCACGCCGAAGGCCCAGGCCCGCGAGGTCATGTCGCTGAACCAGAGCGTCGCGAGGATGTAGACCGGTGGGATCAGGAGCGCGGTTCCCACGCCCTGGAACACCGGGTAGCCGAGGATCAGGACGCCGAGATTCGGCGAACCGCACTGATCAGCGCCCCGATCCCGTACAGCGTGAGGCCCCCGATGAAGCAGCGCTTGCGGCCCCAGCGGTCGGTCAGCTTGCTGCAGGGGATCATCAGGATCGCCATGATCAGAAGGAAGAGGGTGATCGCGGTCTGGACGCCCTTGACGGTCGTGTCCAGGTCGTCGCTGATGTCGGTGATCATCACGTTCATGTCGAACCCGCGAAGCTGCAGATGAACTGCGCGAGCGCGAGCGGAAGGATCAGCCTCCGCGCAGCGGCCTGCGTACGCCCAGAGACCGGTGCGCTGCTAGCCGCGAGTTGACTCTCGGCCATGTGCGGTCAGCCTAGTGTCCTCGCCGATCAGGCCCCATCGCCCGAGACCTAGCGAGGGGAGGGTGGGCCGGTCGAAGGCCAGAGGCTCGCGGAGCCGTTCGGCTAATTGGACGAGGTCTCGGCCATCCAGGCGCGAGCCGTGTCGCGTTCGGACAGATCGAATAAGTGCAACTCGCCGGGAGCCAGCCAGCCGAATGCGCTTGCACCGTGCCTCACCCAGTCCTTGTCGGTGACGAGGGCCATCCGCTGCCACGCAGAGCGGTGTTTTAGGCCGATCGAGACAGCCGCCTTCACGTCCTGCAAGAGCGCACCTAGGTCGAGTCCGTGGAAGTCATCCGCGACTTCGAAGTAGATATTGAGCTTCTCACCGCGCTCAAGCGTCGCGTAGATCGGCTCGATCATCTGCCGGTACTCATCGCTGGTGATCCTGCCGGAGGCGCGAAAGCCGAGCGTTCCGGGTGGCAGATCGGTGACCGTCTCGATCAACATCCCGAGGATACCCCTCGGCAGGACCGGCCTCCACCGCGGCGACGGACGAGGAGTAGCCTCCCGTCACAGAGCCGCAGCAAGAGTCCCGACGACGAGAGGGGTGGCGCAGATGAAGAAGGCGTTGGAGATCGGCGGGTTCGTGGCAGGCGGGGTCCTTATCGTCTTCGGCGTCGTCGCGATCGCCCTCGGTGTGTGGGGTGGGCACACCGTCAACAAGAACCTGAAGAACGAGTTCATCACGGGAACGCCCGACATGACGCCGAGCGGTATTCAGCCCGAGGTCGACGCGATCAAGGCCGAGCAGCAGAAGATCGCCGCCGCTCAGACGAAAGCGAAGGTCCCTCCCGCCCAGCAGACCGTCTTTACGACGGTCGAGGCACCCTCGTGCTCGGTCGCGGGAGAGCCGGTGAACAACGGCAGCCGCGCAGCCTGCTTCGGCAACTACATGCGCATCCACGCCCTCGGATCGAGCAACGGCCTGACCTACGCGCAGATGGGCCAGTATGCGGCGAAACCTGACGCCCCCGTACAGTCCACGGACTTCAACGGCGGAACGAACGACACGACGCAGGCACAAGTCGATCCGGCGACGGGCCGACCCGTCTCGAACGGTGCGCGGAACGTCTGGACCTCGGAGACATCGCTGTCCACGGCCCTCTACCTGGCCTTCGCAGCAAGTGGCATCTCGCTCTTCGCGATCGTCGTGGGCATCGCGCTGCTGCTGAGCGGCATCGGCTTCTTGATCCTCGCGCTGGCGGTGTTCGGTAAGAAGGAGACTGCGTCGGAGCCTTCGCCTGCGGCCCCGACAGCGGAGACGGGAACGGTTTAACGCCTGGTCGATGCACGGCAGAACGACGCTCTCGGCTCGGGTCTCACGCCGGATTGCTGATTAGCGTGGCGGCTCGACGAGACGAGCCGCCACGCTTCTGGTTACCACGACGAACGCTGCTCGCAGCCAGGCCCCACCGCCCGAGCACCTCGCGAGGGGGAGGGTGGGCAGCGGCCGGACGACTCCGTTCCGTTCGACGCGCTTCTACTTCCAGCGGCGGCCCGATCCGACGAGGTACTGGCCGTACCCGCGTAGTGCAGCAGCCGAGGTCAGCACCTGGTACGCGAGCAGGTATCCGACGAAGCCGCTCTTGTCGGACTGCGGGTGGATGTCGAGAGTCCGAAAGACGTGACGGGCCTGCCATCGCTGCAGGAAGCCGAACACGGCGAGCGTGATCGGAAGGAGAAGCATCGACCACCAGCCGAAGATCAAGGGATAGCCGAACAGGAAGAGGATGACTCCCGGCACCCAGAAGAAGATGATGCCGATGTCGAGGAGCGGGACGAGGTAGTCGATCCCGGCCACCAGCTTCGCAAGCACGCGGGGCTGCTTGGGTGGCGGGTGAGTCCGAAGGCCCTCCAGCATCCCGCGTGCCCAACGCGAGCGTTGGCTCAGGAGCCGATGGAGCCGCTCGGGAACGACCGTGAAGCCGAGCGCGACCGGCTCGTACTGCACGAGTCCCCGCGACCCCAGCATCGACCAGGTGAGCACGATGTCCTCACCGATCGCGTCGGGCCACCCGCCGACGGCACGCAGGTCGCTCGTCCAGTAGGCGGAGAACGCCCCCTGAGCGACGAGCGCAGTGTTGTACGCCGCCTGCATGCGCTTCACGCCGTTGATCCCGAGCCGGTAGTCCCACGCTGCATGCGGGTGACAAAGGTCTCCATCGGGTTCTGCGCTATGAGTGCGGCGGCACACGCCGATACGTGCTGGCCTTGTGGCTTGCTGGTTACGCGAGCCACGAGTCGTCCGAGCGACTGGGGATGCAGGTGGGTGTCGGCATCGACCGTCACGACGAGGGGTGTCGTCACGGAGGCAAGGGCCGTATTCAGCGCGTGATGCTTGCCCTGCTTCGTCTCGAAGACACGCCGATAGCTGAGTCCAAGGCGCTCACCCGCCTCGTCCGCGAGTAGCGCCGTGTCGTCGGTTGAGTTGTTGTCCGCGACGATGACTTCGACCTGGCCGCCGTAGGAGAGAGCAGCGATGTGTTTCAGAGTGCGCTCGATCGCTTCGCTCTCGTTCCACGCGGCCACGAGGATCGTCACCGGCGGCCACTCGTCTTCGGGCCAGTCACCCTCGGGAGGCGCGGGCGGGAGCTCCTGGTATCGCGTGATCAGGAGGGTGAAGATCATGAAGCCGATGACCAGGCCGGGGATGTAGGCGAGGAAGAGCGGGATCACCCAGCCCATGACCGGGCCGATCGCAGCCTCAAGCTCGCCTCTCCACGGCTCGGATACCCAGACGCTGAACGCGACCCACGCGAGCGTCAACCCGAATGCGATCGCGAAACGAAGCGTGGGCCGAAGCCCCGAGACCGGGGCCTTACGCCGGGTGAGACTATGGAGTTGATCGCGTGCGGCGTGGATGGAACCGAGATCAGCGTCGGAGACAGCGATCTCGTCGTCGAGCGAGGGCAGCGGCGAAGACGTGGCTCCTCCTAAGGCAGCGTCACCTAAGCGTAGGAACGAGATCGTCTCCGTAACACCCCCGAAAGCGGGCCTCCCGCCAACAGGCCCCGCTGCCCAAGCACTTCGCGAGGGTGAGGGGGTGCAGCACTACTCGGCCTTCCGCCCGTACCCGATTGACCTCGGGGACGCGAAGAACACGATGTCCTCCAAGTCCCCGTTCTCGTCCAGCATCCACTCGCCGCTCGCATCGCCTTGCACGGTGGTGCCGTCCTCGCGCTCGTACTCGTATGTGCCCCGCTGTGAGGGCGGAAGTTCGTAGACGATCTCGAACCTCTCGACACGATCCCCCTCCGGGCGGTTGGTGCTCACTCATGCATTCCTCGTTCACCGTCTTGTGGCTTGGGCGGCTGCTCTTCTGCCTCACGCTCGTCGGTCGAGGTGCGCTTCGGCCTCACGGGGGAGTAGAACAACAGCCCGTGTGGGCCGTAGATCCTGTCCAGGCCCTCCTGGGTCGCCGGTCGCACCCGCGATGGATCGAGCACGCGCCTCTTCGGTGGTTCGGTTATCTTTCTCGTCCTGTTCGCCTTGCCCCAGCGGGGCCGCATCGATTGCGCCACCTTGGACGACCAGGTTGGCGGCGAGTCTCTGTGCTCGCTCTCTTGATGCCGAGGCGAACGGTATCCGCGACCAGGGCCACAGCGCCGAGCACTTCGCGACGGGGGGGATTACTCGTCGAGCAGCTTTAGGTACCGCGTGACGGGGAGGGGCGTGAACCCGAGCGATTCGTACGCCTCCCGAGCAGGCTCGTGGCCCGGATCGCCGCCCGTTTCTACCGCCGCTATGTCCATTCCGCAGTGCCCCATGTGGTCGAGTGCCTGTCTCGTTAACTGCGAGGCGATGCCACGCCGCTGGAAGTCGGGATCAACGCCGATGATGTCGATCACTCCCATGCGCTCGTTGAAAGCGTTGAGGGCGACGGTGACGAACCCGACAGGCCGACCGTCCACGACTGCAACGAAGGCATCTCGCTCATCGCTCATGCAACTGGCTGTCACCTCGTCTCCCTGAGCCGCCTTCCAGTCGGGCTTCAGGCGAAAGAAGAGGGGGTCGCCGAGAACCTCGCGCAACGACGCGAAGACCGGATTCCATGCGCGAAGCGAGAACTCCACGATCGCGTCGAGGTCGCGCTCCTGGAACTCTCGGATCTCGACTACGTCTCCCATCGACCGGACGAGACGCTACCGGGGCCGTGAAGGTCACGAGCGGCGTCCGCCCCGTGAGCAGGCTTAGACGCCCGAGCATTCGCAAGGGCGGGTGGGTCGCCAGCGCTGGCTACGCAGAACCCGGCGAATGGAGGAGCTTGGAACTACTTCTTCATCCCAGCCACGAGGATGAAGGCGACTGCGCCGATCAGAAGCACCGACGCAAGAACAATCCCGGTCAACGAACGCACCCCCTCTACGCCGTGCACCTGCGTCCTCGGCGCTAGTCCTTGCCCTTCGACTTGCCCGACGCGCACTTCCCGAAGGCGTTAATCAGGTTGTGGTTCGTCCTGTACTTCTTGGCGAAGGCATCGACACCGATGGTCGCTCGCTCCGCCTTGCACGCCTTCGCGGCAGCACCGGAGTCCTCGTCCTTCTCGTCCTCGTCCTTGTCGTCCTTCTTGCCCTTGGACTTACCGGACATGCACTTTCCAAAGGCGTTCTTCAGGTTGTGGTTGGTGCCGTACTTCTTGTTGAACGCCTCGACGCCCAGGGACGCCCGCTCCGCCTTGCATGCCTTCGCAGCATTCCCATCAGCCGACTGCGACTGAGCCGCCCCGGCCGAGGTCGGCTTCTCCTTGCTGGGCGAGGCCGCGATTGCCACCGTATCGCCACGATCGAGATCGCTGCTGCCGCTGCAACGAACCACTTGGTCATTGCCGTCCCTTCCCCCAGCTGACTGCACGAATGATCCTCCAAATCCACGCATTTTGCGAGTCGCCCTGCGAGCAGGCCCCAATCGGCCGAGCGCCTCGCGAGGGGGAGGACGTATGTCGTGGCGAGAGGGCAGACGCAAGCAGCGGCGTGGCGTCCAAGTTCGCGAGGGAAGCCGACTCCGTCGTTGAACCTCACGACTATGCCCGCTCGCGAACCTGGGGCCGAGCCGTTGGCAAGTCTCGCCACTAAACCAGATCTGTTCACGCGGGAGACGTGCGGTCCGCTGCCGCTAGCTGCGTCGCGGTTCAGCGTCCTCGGGCGTCAGCATCACGATAGGGATCGGTCTCGCTGTGCGCTCCTGGTAGCGGGCGTACCCATGGTGGGTCGTAGTCACGAGGGGCCAGAGCCTGTCGTGCTCATCGGCGGTTGCGGCCCTCGCCGTCACCCTCGAGGTCTCCCCACCGATCAGCACGCTTGCCTGAGGATCGCGCTGAAGGTTGAGCCACCAGGCGGGCGGCAGGTCCGAGCCGCCGAAGGAGCCGATCACGACGAAGTTCGCGCCATCGCGGAAGTACGTGAGCGCGGCTGTGCGCCGCTTGCCGGACCCGCGCCCGGTCGTCGTCAGGAGGAGCACCGGCATCCCGGCCACGTGGCCTAAGAGGCGGCCTCCGCTGGCACGGTAGACGCCGCCGTGCGTGCGCGACATGACACGTATCAGGAGGCGGCGCAGTTGTTCGCGAGCGCGGGACATTTCGGCGACACCCAGATCCTCGGCTATCCGAAGGGCGACCGGCGGCTTGGCGGCGACCTCCGTTACGCGAACCTAGCCCAGGGACCAGGCCGCACCGCCTGAGCACTTCCCGAAGGGAGGGCGACCGAGACATGTCCCAACGAGCCACCAGCCAACCCAGTCGGTTAGGCGTACTCGTTCACACTGGGCCGTTCCGAACGGGAGGTTTCGTGTGCGACGTGGTCGGGCAGTCCGACCAGTGACCACCTCATGAGAGGAGGCGAATCGCGATGACGTACATCGACGGATTCGTAGCGGCCGTACCGACGGCCAACAAGCAGAAGTTCATCGACCACGCGAAGAAGGGCGATTCCGTGTTCGTCGAGCTAGGCGCGACGAAGGTCCTCGAGTGCTGGGGCGACGACGTTCCCGAGGGCACGGTCACCGACTTCCGGCGCGCCGTAAAGGCGAAGGACGACGAGACGGTGGTCTTCTCCTGGGTCGAGTGGCCCGACAAGGTGACGCGTGACAAGGCCATGCCGAAGATGATGGAAGATCCTCGGACCCAGCCCGACCAGAACCCCATGCCGTTCGACAGCAAGCGCCTGATCTACGGCGGCTTTGCGCCTGTCGTCGAGGTCATCTGAGCAGCCGCGGGAAGGCGCTACGAGCTCGCCGAGTGCGGCCCGACCAGGCCCCCCAGCCCGAGAAAGACAGTCAGGGGGTGGGGGTAGGGTCGTGACACCTTCCTATGACGCGTGCGCGCGCGTGCGCGGGAGGAAATCGACTGGCGGGCGAACCGGCCCTCCACGGCCGCCGAGCAGGCCCCACCGCGCTGACAGCGATCGGGGGGAGGGTGGTGACCTCCTACTTCGTGAGTAGGGGGTCAGGTGCGATCCCGCATGAACACAGGGACTGCGGAGGCTGGTCAACCGTTGGTCAACCTGCCACGCTCCAGTTGGGTTCATCCGAGCCGGGTCGAGGCTCGCGGAGCCGACCTCGTGCCAGAACGCCTAGGCGTCTTCCGGGGGTCGTGCTCTCAGTGTCAAGAGGACACTTACGATGAGCGTCCACGCAGCAAGCCCGATGACGCCACCGAACCCGATGTGATCGAGGACGCCACCGAGTATGTGACTGGGCACGGCTGCCACGATCGCCACCACGATCGCGACCCATCCCAGCCACCTTGGCAGCGGTGCGCCTTGGAGCACGGCCGTCCCGGCACCGAAGAGAAACGCGGCGGCACCGATCGTGACGGGGAAGAACATCTCCTGATTGAGGACGTGCAGCGCCTGCAGCGCCGAGGGATCGATGTCACCGGCAACGTCGCCCAGCGCGATGGTCAGTCCGGCAAAGATCGCGAGTCCCACCACGAACACGATTCCGCCACCAAAGCACATGATCCACGCCGAGCGGCCTTTCCTGTCTCCCGGCCGGAGAACGCCGCCGAGAACGGCCATGAACACAAGGAAGAGAAGCGCACCAAGGCTCAACACCGAGGCCGAGACAAGTTGCCCACCGTCGTGATCAACGTAGAAGGACACGACCTCGCTCGTCGGTGCGTCCTGCTTGGGAACGCTTCCGGCGGCGGCGAAGGACGCGAGGATGAGCACGACCGCTGCCGCGCCGCTCAAAGACAAGAGCCTATTCATCGCTTCGGAATGGTTCTTGTCCTCGACAGAGATCGCGATCGTACAAGGCTCCGGGGATTCTTGCCCGCCACTTGCCTTGGCGATCTCGCGAATAGGCAGGGTCGTGCGCGGAGCAGGTACTTCTAGGCAGTCCCCATGGGCGAGGGCTGGTCTGGCGACTCCGCATCCTTCGGATCGGCGGCTGGCTCGACGGGATGCCGGAGCTTCCGCCTGTCCCTTTGAGTACATGAGCCGTGCGAGTTCAGGCCGTACTGACTAGAGACTGACTAGCTGGGTCGCTTCGACCGCCTCGACCAGCAATGTCATCCAACGCCTCTTGCAGCAGCTGGCGCTGCTCCTCGTCCAGTGCAGCGACCCGCTCGCGCAGCAGCGCATCTCCGTCCTCGGTGACCGCAGTGATCTCGCTCGCGAAGTGGGTCGCGAAGATCATCTTCATGTCGCCCCAGCTGAGTTTCTCGACCGCCTCGGCGGTGCGAGGGAGACGCGGAGCCGCCGCCTCCTCGGCCTGAGGCGGACGCCCGAGACCCTCGCGCAACAGAAGCTCGATCGCGGCGACCCGACTCCGAACGTCCGGGATCTTGACCTCGACACGTTGCTTTTTGCCGCAGCCCGAACAAGCCGTCGTAACCCACATCTCCCTCGTCGCACCGAGGGCAGCGTCGAGCAACGCGGACGAGATGCCATCGAGCGAGGCGGCAGCAGCCTCCGCCAGCCGAGGACGGACCTGAGCCGGGTCGGCATGACCGTTCCCGCTCGCGAGTGTGCTCTCGACCTCAGCAACGAGCGGCTCGCTCACGGTGCCCTGTCGCCGTCGCGGATGGTCGCCGCTTCGGACTCGTTCCTCACCGATCTCGCGAGCGAGGGCCGTGTGGGACGAGCAGAACGGCGCGTCGATAAGGGGGGCGGAGCGGCACGGCGATCCATCACGAAGCACTGCCTCACACAGCGCGAAGGGCATGCATGCATGGTCGCGCACCCGTCCGGAGCTGTCCACGCACGGGCTCGCCTGGCCTGCGTTCGGTGTTCCTATCTACGAGGTGAGCGCGGTCGCCTGTTGCAGGAGCTCGTCGATCTCCGCGAGGGCGGGGTCCGCCTTCAGCTTCTGAAAGATCTCGCGGGCCTGCTGGAGGACCGGGATAGCTTCGCTCGTTCGGCCGAGCTCGATGAGACAGCGTCCCTGGCCAAGGAGGGCGAATGCCTGCTCGGGAACAACCCCGAACGACTGCCAGCGGGCGGCGGCGTCCGCGTACGCCTCGGCGGCGGCCTCGAGGTCGCGGCGAGCCTCGGAGAGGGCGGCCCTCACCGCTGTGAGCGCGTGCTCGGCGTAGTGACTGCGCGGCTGCAGTCCAGCCACTAGGCGCTGCGACAACTCCTGGTTGCCCAACGCGAGGGCAGTGCGCACCATCGCCGGGAGGCAGGCGGCGTAGTACCCCGGGGCGCGAGTGCCGTGGACTTCGATCTCAGCGAGCAGGTGGGCAGCCTGCTCGTCCTGTCCGAGCGCAGCGTGAGCATGGGCGACGGCGGACAGATTGGAGACGACATAGTCGGATTGCCCGGCCTCGCGGGTGGTGTCTACCAGCCAGGTGAGTGTCCCGGCAGTCTGGGGGGCTTGCCCTCGCAGGGTGAGGATGAGGGTCTGCACGCAGCGAACCGCCGTAAGGTCGAGCACGTTCCCGCTGGCCTCATAGTGAACGGCGAGCTCGCTCGCCACCGTGAGCGCCTGCTCGTGCTCGCCCGTATCGAAGAGCATGTCAAGTGTGCTGCTGACGAGCGTGTCGGCAATTCCGGTGAGCCCGCGGGAGTGCGCAAAGGCGGTACCCGCACGCACGACTTCCAGACTTACGGCAGGTCCTTCGAGCGGCCAAAGGACCATAGCGAGGTTGTTGTGTAAGAGTGCGACCTCTCGACCCTGCCCCGCGTCAGTGGCAAGCGCGATTGCCTCCCGGAAGTCGTCGAGGCCGCCGCTGTCGCCGAGATTGCAGCGGGCCAAGGCCCTGTACCCGAGAGCGCGTGCGGGCCGGGGTAGGCCAAGCTGCTCGGCAAGGGCGAGCGCCTGCTCCGCGTAGCCGAGCCCGATCTCATTCCTTCCTTGCACGACGGCGACGGCGGCCTCAGTGAGTGCGATGACGTGCTCCGGACCCGGTCGCAACGGCTCCAACAATGCGAGTGCCTCTGCGGGCAGGTCCCACCCCCGCGGGTCCGCAAGCCTGGCGAGAGGGGAGCTGAGCGTTCCCATCGCCTTCGCGGCTCCACGAAGGTCGCCCGCCGCCTGGAAGGAGGTGATCGCCTCTTCCAGGGCCTCCTTCGCCTCCACAAAGCGTCCCGCGTGCTGGGCGGCCTCGCCGAAGCGGGCGAGCGCCGCGGCCCGTTCCGGGTTGCCGGGTGGGGTGAGGGCGAGCGCCCGCTCGAAGCTCGCGAGGGCAGCGGCGGTGTCGAGGCCGAGAGCGCGTTCCCCGGCGAGCGAGAGGAAGCGAAGCGCGGGTGCCTCGAGCTCTTCTACCTGCTCCGACTCTCCGGCGGCGCGGGCGAGCTCGAGGGCGCTCGCGTAGTGGAAGGCGAGCACGTCGGCGAGGTCCTCGACCCGCTCGGGTGCTTTCGACTCGATCCAGGCTGCTGCTGCCACATGCCGGTTAGCCCTCGAGGCCCTGGGCAGCTGGCTGTAGGCAACGTCGCGGGCGAGGACGTGCCAGAAGGCGTACTCCGCCTCCCCCGCCATCGAGGACTGTCGCACCGGGCGCACGAGCTCCTTGCGCGAGAGCTCGCGCAGGGTCGAGATGACGCTCTCCGGGTCGCGCTCGCCCATCGCGGCCACCGCCCCCGCCCAGAAGACCTTGCCTATTACAGCAGCGTCAGCAAGGAGCGACTTCGCCTCGGGCTGCAATGTGTCGAGGCGGGCGGCGATGAGCGCCTGCACCGACTCCGGGAAGGGAACCTCCGAGCCTTCTCGCAGCTCCCAGCTCTGTCCCTTGCGGACGAGCAGGTCACGGTCTCGGAGCAGGCGCACGAACTCCTCCGCGTACAGGGGGTTGCCCCCGGCCCGCTCGAGGATCGGCTGCTGCAGACTCGGCGGGGATCACCGTCGTCTCGAGCAGGGCCGAGACGAGGCGGGCGGTTTCCTCCTGCGAGAGGGGAGAGAGGGTGACGGTGTTGGCGTTCCGCAGCCCATCGGCGTACTGGGGGTAGCGCTCGTACAGCTCCGGGCGAGCCGTCCCCACGAGGAGGAGGGGAACGCCCTGTGCGAGGTCTGCCAGGTGCTCGAGGAAGGCAAGGAGTGCCTCGTCTGCCCAGTGCAGATCCTCGAAGACGAGCACAGTCGGGTAGCGTCTCGGCGATCTGCTCGAGGAACCTGCGCCAGGCCGTGAAGAGCTCCTCGCGCTCGGCCGTGGAGGTGGCCTCGATCCCGAGCAGGGGGAGCAGCCGCTGGCGGAACCACTCGCGCTCGTCGGTGTCGGGGAGGACGGCGGCGAGCTTCTCCTGGGCGATCGCGGGCGGGTCACTCTCGAGGATGCCGGTGTGCGCCTTCAGGATCTCCCCGAGCGCCCAGAAGGTGATCCCCTCCCCATAGGGGAGGCAGCGTCCCTGCCGCCAGGTAGTGAGCTCGGGCCGGGCGTCGATGTAGGCGAAGAGCTCGGCGACGAGGCGGCTCTTGCCGAGGCCCGGCTCCCCGACGACGGTCACGAGCTGGACGGAGCTCGACGCGACGGTCTTGTCGAAGATCCCCTTGAGGAGGGCGAGGTCGACCTCGCGCCCGACGAAGGGCGTGTGGTGCGTGCGGGTGAGGTCGGTGCCGAAGCGGGCCCGCGCCGCCTTCGCGTGGAAGACCCGCACCGGAGCTTGCTTCCCCTTCAGCGTCGCGGGCTCGAGCTCTTCGTAGTCGAACACGACCGCGGTCGCCTCGTACGTCGAAACGCCGACTGCCACTCCCATCTCCGGGGCGACTGACTGAATGCGGGAAGCCGTGTTGATCGCATCCCCCGAGAGCAGTCGCTCACCGAGGCCAGCGCTCGCCCCTAGATGGACGAGCGCCTCCCCGGTGTTGATCCCGACTCTTAGGCGCAAGGGGTCGCCGCCGACCGCCTCGAGCTCCTCGGCACCCTCGACGATGCGAAGACCGGCCCGGACGGCCCGCTCGGGATCGTCCTCGTGCGCGGCCGGGACCCCGAACACCCCTACGACCGCGTCACCGATGAACTTCTCGACGACTCCTCCGTGCGCCTCGATCCGGCCGCGGGCCATCTCCGCGTAGGCCGAGAGCATGCGGTCGACGTCCTCGGGGTCGGCCTGCTCCGAGCTCGCGGTGAACCCGACGAGGTCGCAGAAGAGGACGCTAACCACCTTGCGTTCCTCCGCCAGCACACGAGCAGGGGCGGCGAGGGGCGATGCGCATTCTTCGCAGAACTTCGCGCCGTCTCGGTTCTCGTGACCACAGGAGGGGCAGGCCGCCATCCGCGGCGAGCCTACAACCCATGTCCTCCGGTGCACCCACCGACTGGCCCTGATCGGCACCAGGCCCCGCACCTCCCTCGTAGCTGAGGGGGTGGGTAACCCCTCGCGTGCGCGTGCGTGCGCGGGACGAGGCGGCCAGATCCATCTCCGCGTGTCTTCTTCAGGTGAGTTTCGATAGGTACGAGGCGAGTTCGTCGCCTTGGGAAAACTCGTGGAATCCGGAAGGCCCCGCCATCTCGCGGCTAGCTTCGCTACCTAGTGCCTTCGCGATGTTCTCCGCGGCAGCGAAGGAGTGATCTGTCGTGTGGTTCACGACCAACAGTGATCGGAGCGAGTTTCCGCTCTTCCTGAGCAGATCGAGGACGGCTGAGTCGAGACCGCTGTAGCCGATCGTGAGGATGTCGAGGCCGTCGGTCGCTTGCAGTCGTTCGATGAGGAAGGCGACGTGGTCGGGGGGACAGTTCAACTCATCGTCCGGCCCGAGCGGCACCGAGAGCGCGGGATAGTAGATCCTTGGGGGTTGCCCTGCTCTTCGCAGAGTTTCGAGGCCCCCTGCGCGGATGTACTCGATCTCATCTGCCAACGCCAGGTCGTCCCCGAGTCGTCCGAGCACGCTGGTGAGGTACATGTCTCCGCCTCGGATTTCGTTGAGGATCCTTCGAACCCAGTTGACCGAGCCATGGAGCTTGACGAGCGACCAAGGCGTCTCCGTACGGATGTAGTCCGCCATTTCGTCGATCGGATCGCGTAGCGCCAGTCGGTTGTCAAGGATCGTGTCGTAGTTGAGAGTGACGAAGACGACGTTGCTCGACGCACGGAGCGTCGCGTTGACTAGGCGGTCGTAGTTCGCCGCATGAGGTGTGAAGAGACGACCCACGTCGAATAGCAAGTGCTGGAGATAAAGCGGTACTGCCCGATACCTCCGACGGTCGTATTCGTTCGACGAGTTCACGATATGTTCGCGCAGATATGTCTCAAGAGTCAGCCCAGTCTTCGACCCTGATGCCGCTCGCAAGTCCGGGGCAAGGGTTTGCGCATCCGGGTAGTAGCCGAGCACCTCGGTGAACTTCGCCCGATCTGCGAACAGTTTCCCGACGAGAGGCGGACGCCAGGCCTCCTCGAAGGGGTAGCTGTTTGTTGCGTCACGGGACGCTCCCGCTCCAGTGATAACGATGAGCTGTTCTGGCATCGATCAGACCCTGGTTGAGGTACTCCGCACGGGCTTGATGTTGCCAGCGGGACGGGTGGGGCGGACGTGTGTTGCGTCGGGCCTGCCGTCGGCTACGCTGACAACGCCGAGGTGTGAGCAACCTCGGATGATCGAGTACGACACTCGGGATCGGGTCGCCATGCGCGGCCCGTTCTCGTTTCAGCGTGTTAAGCGTTGATCCGGGCGCGGATCGACGGTGGTCGCAACTGCGAAAATGGAGGGCAGTGCCGCACTCGATTTCACTGCTCGCATGTGCTTCGTAGACGACTACGACCGGGAAAGTAACGGGGACTACGCCGAGGACGAGGCGGAGCGCATCTTTGAGGACGGCACTACAGCCTCGGCCGACGAGCCGCTCGGGCCGGGCCTGTACGTCTCCAAGCTGGTGCAGGACGTGGACTACGACGAGCACGATGGCGGTGCCGTTGGTGTCACGACCTACGTCCAGACGATTCGCGTCACTCCCGCGCTTCTCGCTGCGTACCGCCATCCTGTTCCGCGAGCACTCGTCTTCGTTCGCTCGATGCCTCGGCGGTCGATTCGCCATGGTGGACGACGACGACGCTCTCGCTCGGTTTCGTCGCGTGGGTCACCCGGCCGACTAGACGATCCGCACGAACCGTGGCCCGCCTTCGGGCGGGCGTGCAGCCGCAGCTGAGTCGCGCCACGGGATCGTCAGCAGACTCACGGCGCGTGGTATCGGCGTCCGACCGGGTTGACCGGTGGTTGACCACTCGTACCCCGAGACCGCTCCACCGTCGACCACCGCAGAGAGAAGGCCCGCATTAGCAGGCCTTTCGCCAAGCCCTCTGACGGACTCGAACCGTCGACCCCCTCCTTACCATGGAGGTGCTCTACCGACTGAGCTAAGAGGGCGAAGCCTGGACTGTAGCCGAGCGCCCGAGTATGAAAACCAGCCGGAGAGTGAGAGAATCCCGCGCGTGAGAGGCGCCCGCGGAGTATGGGTCGGACTGGCGATCGTCGCCCTGCTCGCGACGGGCGTTTCGGTCGCGGGGGCGGCCCACCTCAAGGGATTCAGGGACGACTTCACGGCGCTGGACACGAGCCGCTGGATCGTGAGCAGCCGCCCCTTCGGTTGGGGACTGCTCGCCCCGTCCAACGTCGCGGTCGCGAACGGCCAGCTCGGGATCGAGCACCCCGCAGGGACGCTGGACGGTGGGGAGATGCGGACGAAGAGCCTCCTCCAGTTCGGCACCTACCGCGTGCGGATGAGAGTGGCCGACGCGCCGAGCACGCTCACGGCCTTCTTCCTCTACCGGGCACCCGACTACCAGCAGGAGATCGACATCGAGATCTACGGCGACTCCAGCCGGCGGGCCATGTTCTCGACGTACTCGGGGGGCTCCCAGACGAACACCGTGACGAAGGTGCTGCCGTTCGACCCGAGGGCGGACTACCACGAGTACGCGATCGACTACCGGAAGGACTCCGTGAGGTTCCTTGTCGACGGGACGCTCATGCAGTCGTGGACGAGCGGCGTGCCGCGCGCCTCGATGTACCTGTATCTCAACTCTTGGTTCCCGAGCTGGCTCGACGGGCAGCGACCGGACAGCGACCGGACGACGTACGCCGACTGGATCGACTACGCGCCGTGAGGCGCGACCGGCCGTCCGCGGCCGCCGTCACCGAGGGAGCGAGCCGACTGGTCCCGGAGGATGCTGAGTAGGAGGAGGCCCGCCGGCACCTGCCACCGTCGAGCAGTCCACGTCTCCGTCGGCAACGGTCGCGACGGCGTCCTTGAACGCGCGGTAGGACGGCTTCTCCGTCCCGTCGCGCCAGAGGAGGCCAGACTGCCAGCCGGACAGGCGGTCCTCGTCGAGGAGTTCGAAGTTGAAGTACGCACCGACGCCGGGCTGGCAGCGGGCGAGGTAGAGGGCGTCTCGAATCTGGCGTGCCTGGTCGCGCACCCATGGCTCGGTGCCATCGCCGAGGCCGGCTGGCACCACTCCCGGATCGGTCTCGACCCCGTGATACAGGTGTCGTTTGGCGCGGGGAACGCTCGTCTGGAACCCGTCCTCGAGGTACCAGACCGTCGTGCGACCGGTGCCGGGTTCGGGCTGCGCGGTGCCGTCGAACGCGTCGTGGATCGCACCGAGGAGCCGGTCGAGATCGCCTTCGCCGATCGTCGTCGGGTCGGCGTGCTCCACCCACGGCGGCTCGGAGGCCGAATCCGGATACGGGTTGTGCCCGAACGTGTCGACGATCGGGCGCTGCCGCCCGCTCGCCCGGTAGGCGGCGCCGAGAGCGAGGACGAAGCCCGCTGGGTCATAGTGCGCGGCGGTCGTGGAGATCACGTTCACCCGCGCGCCGCGGAGGAAGTGCAGACGCGTCCAGCAGGCGGCGAGCAGTGCCTCGTAGGCCGGCGCTCCCGCGCCCGGCGACTGCGGCCAGAAGCGCGGCGAGTTCGCCTCGTTCCAGATGACGACGTCGCGGAACGGCACGTGGAGGAGGACGTGGTGGAGGAACTCGCAGTACTGGGCTCGGCCCTTCGCGTCGATCGGCGCCTGGGAAGGGGATCCGAAGACTGCGATGACGATGCGCTGACCGTGCGCGACGAGGCCCGCCGAACGGCTGAGATACGTCCCGACGAGCCTCGTCGGCTTCGTCATGCCGCGGTGCCAGGGGATGGTCACGCGAACCGACCCGACCCCGAGCTCGCGGTACTTCGCGAGCACCCCGTTCGGCCGTCCGAGCCACTTCACGAGGTCGTCGTCGACGCCGACCACGAACGGTGTCTCCGGTGCGCTCGCCGGTGCGCTCGGAGGTAGGCTCGGCTGGGCCGACGCCGCACGCGTCGACAGGACCAGCGCCGCAGCCAGTGCGGCCAGGAGGGCGCCCGTTCTCACTGCCGCGCGCACCCTGATGCGCACGGCGACCGAAGTCAACGAGTCGAAGGCCGGGGGCGCCTGGACGAAAGTGCAGGGGGGAGGATTCGAACCTCCGAAGGCTGAGCCAGCGGGTTTACAGCCCGCCCCCTTTGGCCACTCGGGAACCCCTGCGCGAGCGGGGCATTGTAGCCGCGCTCCGGCGCGTCACTAGGATCGCGGAGTGGAGCGTTTCGACGTGCTCGTGGTGGGCGCGGGTCCCGCCGGATCCGCGACCGCGATGCGGCTCGCCCGGGCAGGAGCCAGTGTCCTGCTCGCCGATCGCGCGCGGTTCCCGCGCGACAAGCCGTGCGGCGGCGGGCTGACCGGTCGTGCGCTCCGCCACGCGCCCTGCGACATCGCTCCGGTCGTGGAACACGTCGTCGACCGCATGGTCCTCCGGCTCGGGTACCGAAGACGATTCGCGCGCAGCACGGAGACGCCGCTGATCCTCATGACCCAGCGCCGCCGCCTGGACGGGCTCCTCGCCGAGCAGGCCGCTGCTGCGGGTGCCGAGTTCCGTGACGGGGCGCGCGTCGAAGGAGTCGAGCCGGCCGACGACGCGGTCACCGCAGTCGTTGCCGGCTCGCGTGTCTCAGCGGCGTACCTCGTCGGAGCCGACGGGGCGAACGGCGTCGTCGCGAAGACCGTCGGGATCGGCGACGAGATCGTCCGCGGGGTCGCGCTCGAAGCGAACGCGCCCTGGGGAAGGCTCGACCCCCAGCCGTTCGAGAGGACGGCCTGGGTCGAGCTCGGCGTCGTACCCGGCGGTTACGGCTGGGTCTTCCCGAAGGGAGACCACGCGAACGTTGGCGTCGGTGGTTGGGGGGAACAAGGCCCGACCCTCCGGGACCAGCTCGGGCGCCTTGCCCGTGCACACGGGCTCGAGCCGTCCGATCTCGCGGACGTTCGCGGCCATCGGCTGCCGATGCGTAGGCTCGGGACGCGCGCGGCGGCGGGTCGCGTGCTCCTCGTCGGGGACGCGGCGGGGCTCGTCGATCCGCTGTCGGGCGACGGTATGTACGAGGCATTCGTCTCGGCAGAGCTCGCGACGCAGGCGATCCTCGACGGGCGTCCCGAGGAGTACGAGGCCGCGCTCGCGCGGGCGCTCGACCGTCATGCAGCGGCCTCGTGGACGGCGAAACGGGCTGCGGACAGATTCCCGTGGGCGTGCTTCTGGGCCGCCCGCGCGCCCGGCGTCTTCGGAGCGGTGGCGGGCCTCCTCACCGGAGACCTCGCGCACCCGAGCGAGGCCCATGGCCTGGCGCGGCCTCCGCTTCGCGCGCTCTCGCGGCTCGCGCGCCTGGCTCCCCCGACTCCCTGAACGAGTAGGGGCGCGGTTTCCCGCACCCCTGTTCCGTCAGTGCGTCCGCGCGCGAGCTAGCTGCAATCGGCGTTCCGGTGGAAGTTGGAGCTCGACGTATCAGGCCCAGCGAGGCTCCAGGTCACGCCGTTGACGGTATCCGTGAGACAGAACTGCGACCTCTTCGCCGATGCCACCGTCAGCGTCGGAGACACTCTGGGATCGGTCGCGACGAGCGTGATCGCGTTCATGCCTACGTAGGTTCCCTTGTCCGCGTGGTACGCGGTCGCCGCCGGGAGTGCCGCGCGCAGGTTCGCCTTGGTCGTGTTCGTTGCCGCGCGCTCCCGGAACCCGAGGTAGGACGGGACGGCGACGGCCAGCATGATGCCGACGAGGATGATCACGACGAGCAACTCGACGACGGTGACGCCCCGCTCGTCGCGCGCGTCGAGCACGTGCCGCATCCGCTCGAACATCGTGTACGTGCTCCTTCCGCAGTAATGGTTCTTCGGGTGCCGATCACGTATCGGCCGACCTTCCCCGATGCTCGTCCCCGTTCCGGGTGATCTCGGACGCGAGCCGTGCGTGCGTAGGGTGGCGTCGGTGGGCCGCCTCGCCGTCGCGCCCTCGCCGTCGCCGGCGGTTGCGGGGCGGTCGGAGGCTGGGGCACGCTCCGGGCCGAGCCCGTGCGCGACGCGCAACTCGCGAGCTCACTCGTCGCACGCGGGCTCGCCTTCTATATCGCGGATGCTGAGGCCGAGTACGCCTACAGCGGGCCGAACGGCCCGAGCGACGAGCGCTTTCGGCGCTCAGCGCGGTTCGTCGCCGAGTTCCGACGGCTTCGGCCGACGCTCCTGCGGGCGTCTTCGTAGGCCGGTCTGCTCTCGCGTGCCGGCACCCGTCGGGTCTCGGTGTACCTGGCGGAGACGCGCATGACGCCCGACGACTCGCGGGCGCTGGGTGAGGCGATGCGCGTTCGCGGCATCGCGACACCTTCCTGATTCCGTCCCGTCGGTCAGGCGGCCCGGCAGTCCTCGCATGCGCCGCGCAGGACCACCTCGTGCCCAGCGATGTCGTACCCGCGTCCACCTGCCACGCGCTCGAGTGCGTCCTCGAGTTCGGGATCGGCGAACGGCTCGACCTTCCCGCACTCGCCACACACGAGATGATGGTGATGGTCGCCGCGCGGGTCCGCCGGCTCGTAGCGCGAAATCCCGTCGCCGAGGTCGACCCGCTGGACGAGACCAAGGCCGCTGAGCCCCTCGAGCGCGCGATACACACTCGCGATTCCGACGCGCGCGCCGGCCCCTCGCACCCCGTCGTGGATCTCCTGCGCGGTGAGGCAGCAGTCCTGACGCCCGAGGAACTCGACCACCTCTCGCCGCGCGCCTCCGCTGCGGCCGCTCGCCTCGCGCAGGCGCGCGAGCGCGCTCTCGGTCCACATCTCCGCCATCGAGTCGATAATGATACCCGTTCTCATGACCTGCTACCGTGCGGCCGCCATGCGAGACCGGCGGCATGTCGTCTTCCTGCTCTCGGGGCTGGCGTCGCTCACGATCGCGGTCACGGGCTGCGGCGGCACCACCGAGGGCGCGCGCCCCGGTCAGACGACAGTCGTGGCCGCGTTCTATCCGCTCGCGTGGGTGGCGCAGCGGGTCGGCGGCACGAGCGTCCACGTCACCGACCTCACGCCGCCGGGCGCGGAGCCACACGATGTCGAGCTCACACCACAGGACGTCCAGGAGATTCGTGACGCCGACCTCGTCCTCTACCTCGGCCGCGGCTTCCAGCCGTCGGTCGAGAAAGCCGTCGCGAACAGGACGGGGCCGTCGCTGGATCTCCTCGCCAGGCAGACGCTTCAGCCGCGGTGCGGAGAGTGGCGACGAGGCTCTCGACCCGCACGTCTGGCTCGACCCGACCCGGCTCGCGACAATGGCGACAGCGGTCGGCCGCGCGCTCGGCCGGCCCGAGATGGCTGCCGCACTCTCCCGTCGTCTCCATCGCCTCGACGCGCGTATGGCGGCCGGCCTCTCCTCGTGCCGTCGCCGAGAGATCGTCACGAGCCACGCCGCCTTCGGCTACCTCGCGCGGCGCTACGACCTCGAACAGGTCGCGCTCGGCGGGCTCACACCCGAGGCCGAGCCTCGTCCCCGAGATCTCGCTCGTCTCATCCACGAGGTCGAGCGGACGCACGCCACCACTATCTTCTTCGAGCCGCTCGTGTCATCGAGGATCGCGGACACGATCGCGCGAAATGCCGGCGTGAAGACCGCGGAGCTCGATCCGCTCGAGGGGCTCACCGCGCACGAGGCAGCTGAGGGAGAGGACTACGTATCGATCATGGATAAGAACCTCGGCGTGCTCCGGGAGGCGCTCGGTTGCCGCTAGCCGTCGAGCTCCGGGACGTCACCTTCGGCTACCGGCCGGGGCAGCCCGTGCTCGAGGAGGTCTCGCTCCGGATCGGCGAGGGCGAGTTCGTCGCCATTGCCGGCCCGAACGGCGGCGGGAAGACGACCCTCGTCAAGCTGATCGTCGGCCTCGAGCGACCGACGACGGGGGAAACGCGTCTCTTCGGCGAGCCTGCGCAGCACTTCTCGCGCCGGCGCGTCCTCGGCTATCTCGCCCAGCGGGCCGAGCTCGGGAGCGATGTGCCCGCGACCGTACGTGAGGCCGTCTCCGCGGGAAGGCTGCCGGGCCGGCTCGTCGGGCCGCTCAGGAAGCGGGATCGCGAGCTCGTCAGCGATGCGATCGCGCGCGTCGGCCTGGGCGATGTGGCCGACTCGCCGCTCAGGACGCTCTCGGGGGGGATGCGGCAGCGCGCCTTCATCGCCAAGGCACTCGCAGGCGAGCCGTCCCTGCTCGTGCTCGATGAGCCGACGACGGGAGTCGATGCGGAGTCGCAGGAGTCGCTCGCGGGCCTCCTGGACGAGCTCCACTCCGAGCTCGGCGTGACGATCCTCTACGTCTCTCATGAGTTCGGCGCCGTAGAGCGCTTCGTCGAGCGTCTCCTCCTCGTCCGGCGCACGATCGTCTTCGACGGCTCGCCCGACGACCTGCCCGGGGTCTGGCACGACCCCTCGCACTCGCATGCTCCAGCTTGAGTTCATGCGGTTTGCGCTCGTGGCTGCGGCGATCGTCGGCGTGCTGGCGCCGGCCGTGGGCTTCTTCCTCGTGCAGCGCCGCCAGTCGCTCGTCGGAGACGGGATCGGGCACGTCGCCTTTGCGGGCGTTGCGGCGGGCATCCTCTTCGGCGTCTCGCCGATCCTGACCGCGCTCGTCGCGGCGGTGCTCGGCGGCATCGCGATCGAGCTCCTCCGCTCGCGCGGCGGCACTGCGGGCGACCAGGCGCTCGCGCTCGTCTTCTACACGGGTATCGCGCTCGGCGTCGTCCTCGTGTCGACCGCGGGTCAGCTGAACGTGAACTTGTTCCAGTACCTGTTCGGCTCGATCCTCACCGTGACGCGTGGCGACCTCGTGGTGATCGCCTCGCTCGGCGCTACCGGCCTGGCTGTGATCGCGCTCCTCTACCGACCCCTCGCGGGCACGGTCGTCGACGAGGAGGGCGCGCGGGTTGCGGGGGTGCCGATCGGAGCGTTGAACATCGTCGTCGCGGCGCTCGCAGCCGTCACCGTCGCGCTCTCGATGCGCGTCGTCGGGATCCTCCTCGTCGCCGCGCTCATGGTGCTCCCGGTGAGCGCGGCGGGCCGGATCGCCTGGAGCATGCGCTCGGCCTTCCTGCTCGCGATCGCGATCGGGCTCGCGTCTTCGCTGGCCGGCGTGACCGTCTCCTATTACGCGAACCTGCCGCCGGGGGGGACAATCGTCCTCGTGGCTGCCGGAGTGTTCGCGGTGGCCGCAGTCGCCGGATCCGCCCGCCGGCGCTAGGCGGCGACGAGCGAAGCCGCGTCGACGCCCGCCTCGTGGCAGGCGCGGCAGCGCGCCTCGTACTGCTCCTCGGCACCGACCACGACGGTTTCTCCCGAGTAGGGAGCGGGTTGTCGGTCGACGAGCCGCTGCGTCGTCGTCGCCGGACCGCCGCAGCGGTGACAGACGGCCTGGAGCTTGTCTACGAATTCGGCATGCGAGAGCAGGTCCGGCATCGGCCCGAACGGGAGGCGCCGGAAGTCCTGGTCGAGCCCGGCAACGACGACACGCGCGCCGATGTCCGCGAGGTCGAGCGCGGCCGGGACGATCGCCGAGTCGAAGAACTGGACCTCGTCGACGCCGACGACCTCGAACCCCTGCGCCCGTGTGCTGACCTCCGCTACGGACGAGACCGGGACGGCGTGCATCCGCACGCCCGCGTGGCTCACGACGTCGGTCACGTCGTAGCGGTCGTCGATGACGGGCTTGAAGATGATCGTGCTCTGACCCGCGATCTCGGCCCGCCGGAGCCGCCGGATCATCTCCTCGCTCTTGCCGCTGAACATCGGGCCGCAGATGACCTCGAGCCAGCCTCCTCGGCGCGGGGGGATCCGGATCACGCCGCGATCCTAGTGGCGCGATCGGCGGGCGCTCGGACCCGCGAAAGCGGCTCCGCGGCGCTGCTACACTCTCCCGCGCGCGGCGGCGTAGCTCAGCTGGTTAGAGCGCCGGACTCATAACCCGGAGGTCGGTGGTTCAAGTCCACCCGCCGCTACTGACGCGCCCTATTCTCTCTTGTACGTCTCTCGCAAGTCCCGACGAACCAGGTAGACAATGGCAACCGGAATCCGAGTCGCGATCACGCTCGCATGCACCGAGTGCAAGCGGCGGAACTACCAGACGCAGAAGTCGAAGCGGAACTCCCCCGACCGCGTCGAGTTCCGGAAGTACTGTCGCTGGTGCGGCCGACACACGGCGCACCGGGAGACGAGGTAGCCATGGCACGGGAGACTCGGAGACAGCGCAGGGCAGCGCGCGCAGCCGCGAGTGACGGCGCGACCTCGAGTCGCCGCAGTCGCGCGGCGCAGGTCCGCCCCTCGCAGCAGCCCGTCAAGCAGCAGACGGGCCGCACAGCCACGCAGCCGCGCGGCCAGTTCGTCCGTGAGTCGTACGCCGAGCTCAAGAAGGTCGACTGGCCGAGCCGCCGCCAGACGTTCCAGGGCGTCGCGGTCGTCATCATCGCGTGCACGATCGTGGGCTTCTATCTCTGGGGCCTCGATCAGGTGCTGCGCCCGCTCGTCGATCGCGTCTTCCTCTAGAGGATCTCGAACATGTTCCAGTGGTACGTCGTCAACACCTATTCCGGGCACGAGAACAAGGTCAAGGCCAACCTCGAGCACCGGATCGTCTCTATGGGCCAGGGGCCGAGCTTCCGACGCGTCGTCGTCCCGACCGAGCAGGTGATCGAGACGAAGGACGGCCAGAAGGTCCAGGCCGAGAAGCGCGTGCTGCCGGGTTACGTCCTCGTGAACATGAACATGTCGGACGAGGCGTGGACGGTCGTGAAGGGAACGCCGGGAGTCACCGGGTTCGTCGGTGCCGGCGCGAAGCCGGTCCCACTGTCGCAGCCCGAGGTCGACCGCATCCTCCACCATGGCGCGCCGGTGGCCGGCCAGGCGGCGAAGACACAGGTCGAGTTCTCGCTCGGCGAGTCGGTCAAGGTCACATCCGGGCCGCTCTCGGACTTCGACGGTGAGATCGTCGACGTGAACGCCGACCAGCAGAAGCTCAAGGTGCTCGTCGACATCTTCGAGCGCCAGGTGCCCGTCGAGCTCAGCTTCGACCAGGTGAAGAAGATCGACTGACGGCCCAGCCTCGGTGCCTTAGCAACCATGCCCAAGAAGATCCTCACTCTCATCAAGCTCCAGATCCCGGGTGGGCAAGCGAACCCGGCGCCGCCGGTCGGTCCCGCGCTCGGCCAGCACGGGGTCAACATCATGGAGTTCTGCAAGGCGTTCAACGCGCAGACCGCACAAGAGAACGGGCGCATCATCCCGGTCGAGATCACGGTCTTCGAGGATCGCTCGTTCACCTTCATCACGAAGACGCCCCCGGCCGCGGTGCTGATCAAGGAGACGCTGAACCTCGAGTCGGGATCGGGCGAGCCGAACCGCAACAAGGTCGGACGCCTCACGGAGGCCCAGCTCCGCTCGATCGCCGAGACGAAGATGACCGATCTCAACGCCCGCGACGTCGAGCAGGCGATGAAGGTCATCGCCGGCACCGCGCGCTCGATGGGTGTGGAGACGGACGTATGACTCTCGCGTCACCGGCGACCGCCGGCCGCGTCAGCGTCCGCTTCAGGGATCTTCGCGATCTCCGGTCTGCTCTCGCAGACTCGAGACCTGCGGACGCTCTGGAGGTGGAAACGCCGTGAGCGCTCACGGGAAGCGATACCGTGCCGCCCGCGAGGCGATCGACCGCGAGACTGCGTACACGCCGCTCGAGGCAGTCAGGCTCCTCAGGGGCTCCGAGGGCGCGAAGTTCGACGAGACGGTCGAGGCTCACTTCCGTCTCGGGCTGAACGTGCGCCACGCGGACCAGCAGCTCCGCGGCACGATCATGCTCCCACACGGGATCGGCAAGGACGTGCGCGTCGCGGTCTTCGCCGAGGGCGACAAGGCCCGAGAGGCCGAGGTTGCCGGCGCGAACGTGATCGGCGCGGCCGACCTCGCGGCGAAGATCGAAGAAGGGTTCATCGATTTCGACGTCGCGATCGCGACACCCGACCAGATGGGCGTCGTCGGCAAGCTCGGGCGGGTGCTCGGTCCGCGAGGGCTGATGCCGAACCCGAAGACCGGGACGGTCACGTTCGACGTGGGCAAGGCTGTCCAAGACGCCAAAGCGGGCAAGCTCGAGTACCGAACCGATCGCGGCGGCAACGTGCACCTACCGATCGGCAAGCGGAGCTTCGGCGAGCAGGCGCTCCTCGAGAACTACGCAGCGCTCGTCGAGGAGATCGTCCGCGCGAGGCCCTCGGCCGCCAAGGGCCGCTACATCAGGCAGATCACGCTCTCGACGACCATGGGCCCCGGTATCCACGTCGATCCGACCAAGACGCGCGACATCGCCGACGAGCTCGGCGTCGCACCTGCGGTCGCCGACGCGGCGAAGGAGACCGCTACCGTCTAGCTCTCGACCATACGCACCGCCCGAGACCGCTGGCAGCCCCTGGAAGACGAGCATAGGGGCAGAGGTCCAGCCAAGGTGGAATCCGCACGCGAGCGCGACGCTTGCCTGCAGGGGACCCGCCTCGCGCGGGTTTCGTCGTTTCCAAGGGAGATCGCAATGCAGAGAACGGACAAGGAACAGATCGTCGCCGAACTCGCCGAGCAGCTCGGGTCGACCGACGCGCTCATCGTGGCCGACTACCGCGGCCTGACGAACAAGCAGCTCGAGTCGCTCCGCGACGAGCTGCTGCGGCACGGCGCCCGCTTCCGCATCGTCAAGAACACGCTCACGCGCCGCGCAGCCGAGAAGGCCGGGGCCGACGCCCTCCTCGTCATGCTCGAGGGGCCGACCGCGATTGCGTTCATCGAGTCCGGCGGCGACCCGGCTGCGGTCGCGAAGGCGCTCTCGACGACCGCACGCGAGACCCACGTCCTCGCGCTCCGCGGTGGCATCCTCGAGGGCAAGACCGTCTCGGGCGAGGAGCTCGAGATCCTCGCAAAGCTGCCGTCTGCAGAGGTTCTCCGCAGCCAGCTCGTCGGTGCGATCGTCGCTCCGCTGACGCAGCTCTTGGCGCTCGTCTCCGCGCCTCTCCGCGACCTGCACGGTCTAGTCGAGGCGAGGATCCGCCAGCTCGAGGAGCAGGGCGAGGTCGCGTCTGCCGGCGCCGAGACGACGCGGGAGGAGACCGAGGCGGTCGCCGAGGTGTCGCCCGCGCCAGCCGAGGACGGCGCCGACGGCGGCGAGGCGGACGAAACCGAAGACGTGCCCGAGGCGTCGGCCGCGGCCGAGCCGGAGGGCGAGCAGGAAGCGGGGCGGGAAGTCCCCGGCGCCGAGACCCAGACCGAAGAGGAAACAGAGGAGGAGAAGTCGGATGGCGACTGACGTCAAGAAGGTGCTCGACACGCTCGGAGGCATGTCTGTGCTCGAGCTCGTCGAGCTGAAGAACGCGATCGAGGAGGAGTGGGGCGTCACGGCGGCAGTTCCGGTCGCGGTCGCGGCGGCCCCCGGGGCGGGTGCCGGGGACGGCGCCGGCGCGGCCGAGGAGGAGAAGGACTCCTTCGACGTCGTCATCACTGCGGCGGGCGACAAGAAGATCCAGGTGATCAAGGTCGTGCGCGCCGTGACTGGACTCGGCCTGAAGGAGGCGAAGGACCTCGTCGACGGAGCCCCTAACAACGTGAAGGAGGGTGCTCCCAAGGACGAGGCGGAGTCCGTCAAAGCTCAGCTCGAGGAGGCTGGAGCAAGCGTCGAGCTCAAGTAGGCGGATCTGCCGGAAAGCGCGGGCGACAGCCGATCGCACTTTCGGGCCGAGCTCGAAAAGGTCGGCGTCGAGCTCGAGGAGTCGGAGTCGGCTAGGAGGGCGTCGCTAGGAGCAGCCGTGCCCTCCTAGCCCGTCGCTCCGGAGGGAAGAAGCTGGACGCCTTTGCTATTCTGGGCGGTCGCATCCCATCCGCTTCCGCGCGGTTGCGGGAGGATGCGCTCGTGCGCTATCCTCCGTGGTTCCGCCGAGGCTTCGCCCGTCCAACCCTGCACGCATCTCGAGCACCTAAGGGAGGCTGTCACATTTGAGCAGCGTTGCTGTCGCGCCGCGCGCGCGTAAGAGCTTCTCACGTCTGAAGCACGTCCTCGACCTCCCCAACCTCATCGATATTCAGAAGGCCTCCTTCCAGTGGTTCCTGGAGGCCGGTCTGCGCGAGACGATCGACGACATCTCGCCGATCGAGGACTACACGGGGACCCTCGCAGTCGAGTTCGGGGAGTACGAGTTCGGTGAGCCGCAGTTCTCCATCCAGGAGTGCCGCGAGAAGGACCTGACCTACCAGGCTCCGCTCTCGATCACCGTTCGCTTCGTCAACAAGGAGACCGGAGAGATCCGCGAGCAGCGGGTCTTCATGGGCGACTTCCCGATGATGACCACGTGGGGCACGTTCATCATCAACGGCACCGAGCGCGTCATCGTCACGCAGCTCGTCCGCAGTCCGGGCGCCTATCTGATGGAGCCGAAGGACGCCACGAAGCAGGTCTTCATGGCGAACCTGATGCCGTCCCGCGGCTCGTGGCTCGAGGTCGAGATCGACAAGAAGGGGATGGTGTTCGCACGCATCGACCGGAAGCGCAAGCTCCCGGTCACGACCCTGCTGCGCGCGCTTCCCGCCGAGGACCCGTCGACGGGCTTCCAGCTCGACACGAGCTCGAACGAGAAGATCCTCGAGCTCTTCGGCGGCTCGGTCTACATCGCGAACACGCTGGAGAAGGACCCTTCGACGCGCGAGGAGGAGGCGCTGATCGAGGTGTTCAAGAAGCAGCGGCCCGGCGAGCCGCCGACGCTCGACAACGCCCGCAACCTCCTGCGGTCGCTCTTCTTCGACCCGAAGCGCTACGACCTGACGAAGGTCGGCCGCTACAAGCTCGACCAGCGTCTGGGCGTTCAAGTTCCGGAGGACGTCCGCGTGCTCACGACCGAGGACATCGTCGCGCTCGTCAAGCGGCTCGTCAGTCTCCCTGCGCTCTTGGGCGTGCCCGAGGACGCGAAGGACCACGCCGCCGAGGCCTCGCTCCTGTCGCGAGACCCGATCCGCGGCGAGCTCGACGAGTACGAGGACTTCGGCAACCGCCGCCTCCGCACGACGGGCGAGCTCATCCAGGAGGCGTTCCGCGTCGGTCTCTACCGCATGGAGCGCGTCGTCCGCGAGCGCATGACGACGGAGGACGTCGACACGATCACGCCGCAGACGATCATCAACATCCGGCCCGTCGTGGCTGCGCTGAAGGAGTTCTTCGGCTCCTCGCAGCTCTCGCAGTTCATGGATCAGACGAATACCCTCTCCGGCCTCACGCATCGCCGCCGCCTGTCGGCGCTGGGTGCGGGTGGCCTGACGCGTGAGCGCGCCCCGATCGAGGTGCGCGACGTCCATCCGACCCATTACGGGCGCATGTGCCCGATCGAGACGCCGGAGGGGCCGAACATCGGCCTCATCGGTTCGCTCGCGTCGTTCGCCACCGTCTCCGAGTTCGGCTTCATCCAGACGCCGTATCGGGTCGTGAAGGGCGGCAAGGTCAGCGACGAGATCGTCTATCTGGATGCGGCGGAGGAACGGCAGTTCACGATCGCCCAGGCCTCGGAGCCGGTCGATCCCAAGACCGGGAAGTTCCTCCACGAACAGGTGCTCTGCCGGTCACGCGACGGCGAGGCGGTGGTGGTGCAGGGCAGGGACGTCGAGTACATGGACGTCTCGCCGGCGCAGATCGTCTCCGTCGCGACGGCGCTCATCCCGTTCCTCGAGCACAACGACGCGAACCGAGCGCTCATGGGCGCGAACATGCAGAAGCAGGCCGTGCCGCTGATGATCCCGCAGGCCCCGATCGTCGGCACGGGCCTGGAGTTCCGCGCAGCGGTCGACACGGGTGACGTCGTCCTCGCCAGGAACGACGGCTCGGTCGTCGACGTCGACGCCGAGCGGATCGTCGTCGAGGGCAAGGGCACTCGCGACGAGTACCCGATGACGAAGTTCATGCGTTCTAACCAGGGCACGCTCATCCACCAGAAGCCGGTGGTGCGGCTCGGCGACCGCGTGAAGAGGGGCGAGGTGCTCGCCGACGGCAGCTCGACCGACGGTGGCGAGCTCGCGCTCGGCGCGAACCTCCTCGTGGCGTTCATGCCGTGGGAGGGCTTCAACTTCGAGGACGCGATCGTCATCTCGGAGCGGCTCGTGAAGGACGACGTGTTGAGCTCGATCCACATCCACGAGTACGAGATCGACGCCCGCTCGACGAAGCTCGGCGACGAGGAGATCACACGCGACATCCCGAACCGCTCGGAGGAATCGCTCGCGAACCTCGACGAGCGCGGCGTCGTCCGCATCGGCGCCGACGTCGACGCCGGCCACCTCCTCGTCGGGAAGGTCACGCCGAAGGGCGAGACCGAGCTGACCGCGGAGGAGAAGCTGATCCGCGCGATCTTCAAGGAGAAGGCGCGCGAGGTCCGCGACACGTCCCTCAAGGTGCCGAACGGCGAAGGCGGCAAGGTCATCGGCGTCAAGACGTTCTCCCGCGATGCGGGTGACGACCTGCCGCCGGGAGTGAACGAGCTCGTCCGCGTCTACGTGGCGAAGAAGCGCAAGATCGCCGAGGGCGACAAGCTCGCCGGGCGCCACGGGAACAAGGGCGTCATCTCGAAGATCGTCCCCGACGAGGACATGCCGTTCCTCGAGGACGGCCGCGCGGTCGACGTCGTCCTCAACCCGCTCGGTGTCCCGAGCCGGATGAATATCGGCCAGATCCTCGAGACCCACCTCGGGTGGGCCGCTGCGCACGGCGTCTTCCCCGAGGGCGGCCACGTCAACTCGCGGGCGCCGATCAACGCGCCGGACCCCCGGAGCATCGCGACCGCCGTCTTCGACGGCGCGACCGAGGAGGACGTCGACCAGGCGCTCGTCTCGTGGGCGCAGTCCGATAACGGCGCGATCCACATGGAGGTGGATGCGTCGGCCCGGCCCGGTGCCCGGTGCTCGGGGAAGGTCACGCTCTACGACGGCAAGACGGGAGCGCCGTTCGCCCAGGAGGTCACGGTCGGCTTCATGTACATCCTGAAGCTCCTGCATCTCGTGGACGACAAGATCCACGCGCGCTCGACCGGCCCCTACTCGCTCGTCACGCAGCAGCCGCTCGGCGGCAAGGCGCAGTTCGGCGGCCAGCGCTTCGGCGAGATGGAGGTGTGGGCGCTCGAGGCGTACGGCTCCGCGTACACGCTGCAGGAGATGCTCACGATCAAGTCCGACGACACGATCGGCCGCGTCAAGGCGTACGAGGCGATCGTGAAGGGCGAGAACATCGCCGAGCCGTCGATCCCCGAGTCGTTCAAGGTGCTCCTGAAGGAGATGCAGTCGCTCGCGCTCGACGTGCAGGTGCTCTCGGACGAGGGCCGCGAGGTCGAGGTGCGCGAGGAGGACGACGAGCTGCTCCGCGCCGCGGAGGAGCTCGGCATCGACCTCTCGCCCGGCTCGCTCCGCGCGGCCGCGAGGCAGCCGACCGCCGAGGAGCTCGAGGAGGGCGGCGCGCGCGGCGATGAGGAGGGCGAGCTCGCGGTCGCCGCCGACGAGGAGCTCGGCGAAGTCGACGGCGAGGGGCCTCCGGCCGGCGAGGTCGAGGAGCTCGCCGACGTGGAGATCGAGGACTAAGAGGAACCAGGGTTACGACCACAGGAAAGAGGCGCAAGCACACGTGATCGACATCAACGATTTCGACGCGATCCGGATCGGCCTTGCCTCGAGCAAGCAGATCCGCGACTGGTCCTCCGGCGAGGTCACCAAGCCGGAGACCATCAACTACCGAACCCTGAAGCCCGAGCGCGACGGGCTCTTCTGCGAGCGGATCTTCGGTCCGACCAAGGACTGGGAGTGCTACTGCGGCAAGTACAAGCGCGTCCGCTACAAGGGCATCATCTGCGAGCGCTGCGGCGTCGAGGTGACGCGACAGAAGGTTCGTCGCGAGCGGATGGGGCACATCGACCTCGCAGCTCCGGTCTCGCACATCTGGTTCTTCAAGGGCGTGCCGAGCCGGATCGGGTACCTCCTCGACATCGCCCCGCGCGAGCTCGAGAAGGTCCTGTACTTCGCCGCCTCGATCGTCACCCAGGTCGATCGCGAGAAGCGGCAGGAAGACCTCGCCGACCTCGAGGACAAGGTCGCGGGCGAGACGGAGCGCATCTACCTCGACCGCGACGAGGCGCTCTCGGCCCTCGACGACAGGCTCGCGCGGAGGCGCGACTTCTTCGCCTCGGGCAAGGAGCGCAACTTCGACGAGGACGACGACTTCTGGGTCCGTGGGCTTTCGAACTGGGCAGAGGAGCAAGGCCTACCGACGGTGGAGGACATCCGCACCATGGGCGGCGGCGTGTTCGTGTCCCTCGCGAAGAAGATCGCCAGCGAGGACCCGCGCCGGGTCCGCGAACTCGTCCGCCAGACCGCGACGCGCGACGACCGTCGCCTCGCTCCCCGCGAGGTCGAGTCCGTCGCGGCCGCCGCGCTGCAGATCGAGGCGGCGCTCGCGCCGCTCCGGGCCGAGCTCGAGAAGTCCTCGGGGTCGAAGAAGGGCGCCGTGACGAAGCACATGAAGCGTCTCCAGGACGCGCTCCTGCAGGGTGCGGAGCTCGCCGAGGAGGATGCTGCGCTCGCCGAGGACGTCGACCGCAAGAACCTCGAGCGCGCTCGCGAGGCGGGCAACGGCCTCCTCGCCGACGTGCTCGCGGCCGTCGACCCGGACGCGGACGCGGTCGCGATCCGCGAGCTCGCGTACGACCTGTGCCTCGTCGAGGGCACCCGCAAGGAGGACCTCGACGCGGTCGGCCAGTGGGCCCTCAAGGTCCGGGAGATGGTCGCCGACATGGAGGTCCGGCGCGAGGACACGCGTGAGGCCGCGGTCGACGCAGTCCGCCGCCTCGAGCAGACGTGGATCCTGTTCAAGGAGCTCGAGCCGAAGATGATCGTCGGCGACGAACAGATCTTCCGCGAGCTGAAGGACCGCTTCGGCTCGCCGTACGGCTTCGGCATCTACTTCCGCGGCGGAATGGGCGCGGAGGCGGTACGCGACCTCCTCCGCGATCTCGACCTCGACGACGAGTCGCTGACGCTTCGCGAGACGATCAAGACCTCGAAGGGGCAGAAGCAGCAGCGCGCGATCAAGCGCCTGAAGGTGGTCGAGGCATTCATCAAGTCGGGGAACAAGCCCGAGTGGATGATCCTCGAGGCGGTTCCGGTCATTCCGCCCGAGCTCCGCCCGATGGTCCAGCTCGACGGCGGCCGGTTCGCGACGAGCGACCTCAACGACCTCTACCGGCGCGTCATCAACCGGAACAACCGCCTGAAGCGGCTGCTCGACCTCGGTGCGCCCGAGATCATCGTCAACAACGAGAAGCGGATGCTGCAGGAGGCCGTCGACGCACTCTTCGACAACGGGCGCCGCGGCCGCGCCGTGACCGGCCCGGGCAACCGGCCGCTCAAGTCGCTGTCCGACATGCTCAAGGGCAAGCAGGGGCGGTTCCGCCAGAACCTGCTCGGCAAGCGCGTGGACTACTCGGGCCGCTCGGTGATCGTGGCCGGGCCGAACCTGAAGCTGCACCAGTGCGGGCTGCCGAAGCTCATGGCACTCGAGCTCTTCAAGCCGTTCATCATGAGCCGGCTCGTCGAGCGGAAGGCGGTCCAGAACATCAAGGCCGCCAAGAAGATGGTCGAGTCGATGATCCCCGAGGTCTGGGACGTCCTCGAGGAGGTCATCGCCGAGCACCCGGTTCTCCTGAACCGGGCGCCGACGCTGCACCGTCTCGGGATCCAGGCGTTCGAGCCAGTGCTCGTCGAGGGCAAGGCCATCCAGGTCCACCCGCTCGTCTGCCACGCGTTCAATGCGGACTTCGACGGCGACCAGATGGCCGTGCACCTGCCGCTCTCTGCGGAGGCGCAGGCCGAGGCGCGCGTGTTGATGCTCTCCTCCAACAACATCCTCTCGCCTGCGAGCGGGCGGCCGCTGGCCACTCCGACGCAGGACATGGTGCTCGGCGCCTACTTCCTCACGTACTGCGCACACGACCTCGAGAAGCTCGACAGCACGAAGGCGGCGAAGGTGATCGGGGCGAAAGGCCTCAAGCGGTACCGCACCGAGGAAGAGATCGAGCTCGCTCTCGACGACCACGTCGTCGACTACCACGGCCCGATCGAGTACCTGTGGAGCGGCGAGCTCGTCGTGACGACGCCGGGTCGCGTGATCTTCAACGTCGAGGTCGAGCGTGCTCTCGACGAGGCGACCGGCGGCGACTTCGAGGATCACGAGTACCTGAACCGGACGCTCACGAAGCGCGAGCTCGACGCGTTCATCGGTGACCTCGTCGAGCACTACGGACCGAACACGATCGCGGCCGCACTCGACGTCATCAAGTCCTTGACGTTCCGGTTCGCGACCCGGGCCGGGATCACGATCTCGAAGAACGACATCGTCATCCCGGGCGAGAAGGAGGCGACTCTCGTCCGCTTCGAGGACGAGGTCACGAAGGTCGAGCGCGAGTACGACCGCGGCCTCATGACCGAGGAGGAGCGGCACGAGCGGATCGTCGCCATCTGGACGGAGGCGAACGACGAGGTCGCCGACCAGATGATGAAGACGCTGGAGGAGACGAACCCGATCTACATGATGGCCAACTCGGGAGCGAGGGGGTCTTTCAATCAGATCCGCCAGCTCGCCGGCATGCGCGGTCTCATGGCGAATCCGAAGGGCGAGATCATCGAGCGCCCGATCAAGGCCAACTTCATGGAAGGCCTGACGGTGCTCGAGTACTTCATCTCGACGCACGGCGCCCGCAAGGGGCTCGCGGACACGGCCCTCCGGACCGCCGACTCGGGCTACCTCACCCGGCGCCTGGTCGACGTCTCCCAGGACGTCATCGTCCGCGAGGAGGACTGCGGGACGAAGGACTTCATCGAGCTCCCGCTCATCCTCGACGACTCTCCCAACAAGAGTGTCGCGGGTAGGGTCGCGCCTCAGGACGTCTTCAAGCCGGTGAAGGACGGCAAGCCGGGGAAGACCCTGCTCATCGGGCGGGGGAGCGACATCACGATGAGCGGCCTCCGCAAGCTCGTCGAGGAGTTCGGCGAGTACGCGGCAACCGCGCAGATCCCGGTGCGGTCGGTGCTGAAGTGCAAGAGCGAGTACGGGCTCTGTCGCAAGTGCTACGGGAACTTTCTCGCCACCGGCGGTCCCGCGGAGATCGGGGACGCAGTCGGGATCGTGGCGGCTCAGTCGATCGGCGAGCCGGGAACCCAGCTCACGATGCGGACGTTCCACACGGGCGGCGTCGCGGGCGCCGACATCACGCACGGTCTTCCGCGCGTCGTCGAGATCTTCGAGGCGCGGAACCCGAAGGGCGCGGCGACACTCGCCGACGTGGCCGGAAAGGTCGCGATCGAGGACGCCGAACGGACGATCAAGGTCATCGTCACCCCGTCGACGCTCGACAAGGACGGCGAGCTGCCGGATGCGAAGGAGTACAGCTTCCCGAGGCGGACGCGGCTACGGGTGGCCAACGGCCAGCTCGTCGAGCTCGGGGACGCGCTCAACGAGGGATCGCTCAACCCCTCCGACCTGCTGCTCCTCAAGGACTCCACCTCCACGGAGCTGTACCTCGTCGGCGAGGTGCAGAAGGTCTACAAGTCACAGGGCGTCGAGATCCACGACAAGCACATCGAGCTCATCGTCAGGCAGATGCTGAAGAAAGTGCGCGTCGAGACGAACGGCGATACGGAGCTCCTGCCGGGTCAGCTCGTCGACCGCATCACGCTCGAGCAGGAGAACGCCCGCGTGAAGAAGGAGAAGGGCGAGCAGGCGACGTTCGAGCCGATCATCCTCGGCATCACGAAGGCGTCGCTCGCGACCGAGTCGTTCCTCTCGGCCGCGTCGTTCCAGGAGACGACGAAGGTGCTCACGGACGCGGCGATCGAGGGCAAGATCGACCGGCTCCACGGGCTCAAGGAGAACGTGATCATCGGGAAGCTGATCCCCGCCGCGACCGGGCTCAGGCAGTACCGGCAGATCTCGATCGAGCCGACCGAGCCCCTTCCGGTCACGTTCGCACGGCCGGAGGCGGAGGCGGAGCTGCTCGCGGCGCTCGAGGAGATCGGCGAGGGCGACGGCTTCGATCTCGACGCTCTCGGGCTCCCGCTCGACGAGGAGGCCTCGATCGACGGCGCTGACGGCGCCGGGATCGAGCCGCCCGTCGAGGACGAATAGCAGGGGAATCGTCTGGGCCGGGAACCCGGCCCAGACACCTTCCTAACGAGTTTCTGGTACCTGTGACCGGCGTGCGCCGGCTCCTCCTCTCCTCTCTTCTCGCCTGCCTCATCGCTCCCCTCGCCTTCTCGGCGTCGAGTGGAGCTGCGGCGCCGATCTCGTGCGGTCTCCCCGAGACGCAGCCGGCGTGGATCGACTTCGCCGACGGCTCGGTCTCGTTTTGGCGCGATCGCTTTGCGCGACCCGGCGTCATCGTGGCGACGGGCGGCCCGCAGCTCGCCGCCGATTTGCGACAAGCCGGGGCGGCGACGGTCGACTGGGACATGTATCTCCGCAAGCGGGTCGGCACGCCGTCGGCGCCGGCGGACTCCTCGCTGATCGAGAAGCGTGCCGACTCGCTCTTCGACTACGCCGTGACGGTCTCGGGCTGCCAGCGGCCGCTGATCGCTCTCAACGAGCTGTGGGGCGCGTCGGTGCCCACACCGTGGACCCAGACGACGGAGGCGTATCGCCAGAACGTGCTCCAGTTCGTCAGCCGGCTCGCGGCCCGGGGCGGTCGGCCGGCTCTGCTCGTCTCGAGCACTCCTTTCACCGGCGGAGACGCCACGGCCTGGTGGCAGGCGCTCGCGAAGGTCTCCGACGTCGTGCTCGAGAGCTACTCGAACGCGAACGTCATCTGGAAGCAGGGAGTCGTCAACGGCTCGCGGAGCCTCCGGACCCGGTACCGGTCCTCGGCCGCGAAGCTGCTCGCGATCGGCGTTCCCGCGTCGCGGATCGGCCTGATGATCGGCTTCCAGACGGGCACCGGGGTCGGCGGGCGCGAGGGGCTGCAGCCCCGCAGCCGCTGGTTCGAGGTGGCGAAGCTGCAGGCGTTCGCGGCGGCGACCGTCGCCAAGGAGCTCAAGCTCGCCCACGTCTGGTCCTGGGGCTGGGCGATGCGTGACGCACGCTCGAACGACCCGGACAAGACCTATGCCGCCTGTGTCTGGCTGTGGGCGAGGTCGCCGAGCCTGTGCGACGCGCCCGCGCTCCTCGGCAAGGAGCTGGACGCGGATCGAACGGCCGGCCAGATCAACCTCGCGGCGGGGATCCGCTGCGTGTACAAGGGCGCGGCGCTTCGGTCGTCCGACGTCGCCGCGCTGGCCCGGACGACCGGAGACGGGGAGCTCGCGATGACCGCGCTCGTCGAGCGCGCGCTCGAGCGTGAGCGGACGGACGTCTCGAACGCGGACATCCTCGCGGTCGAGAGGAACATCGTTACGTCCCGCTTCGGCGGGAGCCGGGGTGCGTACGGCGCGGCGCTCGCTCGCGCCCACACGAGCGTGGCCGTCGCACGCGGCATCATCGGCGACGAGCTCAGGAGCAGTGAGATCGAGCGGAGGCTGTCGGTGAAGGCGCCGTCGCCGAGCGAGATCGCTCGCTTCGGACTCACGTACGGCGCGGTCGACGCTCGCCTCGTCACGGTCTCGCCCGCGCCGACCTGGCTTCCCGGGGGCACGGGGGTCGCGCTCGCAACCTCGGCTCCGGCGGCGGTGTTCTCGGCACCAACCGGCCGCAGCGCCGGGATCACGACGGCCGAGGGGCGTTTCACCCTGCGCGCGCTCGACGACACGATGCCTCTCGACGGGCTCCCGCCCGCACTGGCGCGCCCCGCGATCGTCCACGAGCTCGTCGGGCAGGCGCGTGAGGACGCTTACGCGACGTGGGCGCTGCAGAAGCAGAAGGCGGCGGAAAGCCTCCTCGTCTGCTCGCGCGACCGTCTCCCCGAGATCGGCCTGACCGCGCTCGCGAGCTTCGTCCCGTTCCTCTCGCTGGACGAGGCCGAGGCCGCACAGTGGGCGGAGTCGCGCACGTCCAGCGCCGGCTGAGCCGGCTGGAGTCACATGGAGCGTCGCCTGGCGAATCAGCGCTTCGCCGCGGTGACGACCGTGTCGCGACCGGCGCCCTTGGCGAGCCCGAGAGCCGCGTCCGTCCGAACGACGAGCGCCACCGCGTCGTCCGTCGACAAGAGCTCTGCGACACCGCCCGACACCGTCACCACGCCGATCTCCGGGAGCGGACGCTCGTGGAGGACCGTTTGGAGCCGCTCGAACAGGCTCTCGGCGTCTCGGACGTCGCCGTTCGAGACGAGCACCCCGAACCTTCCGCCACCGATCCGGCAGGTGAGGTCTCGCGACCCCGCCACATCGTTCAGCGCGGCGGCGATCTTTGCGAGCACGCCGTCCGCCGAGAGGTGGCCGATGCGGGCGTTCAGCGTCGTGAGCCGGTCGACGTCGAGCATGAGGAGCGCCAAAGGCTCGCGCCGTCCTCGCGCCCGTGCGATCTCGCGGTCGAGGAGGGAGTGGAAGGCGGGCCGGTCGTAGAGCGTCGTGAGCGGGTCTCGCTCGGGCACCGGATCGGGATCCCGGAGCTCGAGCGAGGTCTCGAGCCCGGGTCGGGTGACGGTGAGCACGTCCTCGAGGCTCGTGATGTCGATCTCGCTGAAGGTGCGGTCGGGCGCGCGGCTCAATACCGCGAGCATCCCGGGTCCCTGCTCGGAGTCGAGGAGGGGTAGCGCGAGGCCGGCGCGGATCGGCGATGCTCCGGAACGACCGCCCGAGTCGCCGTTGAAGGACACCTGGATCGCCCGGGCCCCTCGGTAATCGGGAACGCCCATCCCGCCGACCTGGGCCGCCTCCGCCTCGGTCAGGCCGACGGTCGCGAGCATCGGCTCGTTCTGTCCCTCGACCACCGCGATCGCGGCATCGGCCGACGTTCGCTGACGCGCGAGCTCGAGCATCCGCGTCACGCCGTGGTCCTGCACCTCCGTCGGCGGCGAGCCCGAGATCGCCGCTTGAACGCGAGCCGGCATCGTGTGGTTGAGCGCGTCGCTCAGGGTCTGCGCGAACTCGGCCAGGCGGTCGTCGTAGCGATGGAGCATCGCGGTGACCACGGTCTCGTGCCTGCCGACGATGCGGCGCATGGCGAGGAGGAAGAGCACGATGCAGAGGACGCCGAGCGTGACGGACGCGAGGTAGATCGCAATCGTGACCGCATCTTCGGTGATTGCTCCCAGCACTCCCAGCACCGCGGCTATTACTAGCGAGCGGGTCGGTCGACATCGCCTGGGACGGGCGGTCGCGACGGTGGCGACGGCTGGGAGCGGAGATCCGGCGCGGGCGGCCTTGGAATCGCCCGAGAATCGGGCCGGCTCCGACAGGCCCACTCGTTATCTTGGCGCCATGGAACTCACGCGCGCTCCCGTCGTGGTCGGCGCGGCGGACTCGGTCGAGATCGCCGGTTCGCCGTCGTCGGCGGCGGTCTCCTCGATCACCGTCGACCGCCTCGGCGAGGCTCTGATCCCGCCTGCGGAGCACCGGCTGTCCGGCGAGCGGCTGGCCGTCCTCGCGTCCCTCGCCGGAGCGGGGGCAATCGTGCTCGGAGGCGTCGCGATGGCGACGACCTTGCACTCGTCGCGCTCGGACACGCCTGCGACGGGCGCCGGCACGCCGACGGTCGCGACGGTTCCGAGCGAAGGCGTTCTTCGGTCGCGCGAAACGGCGGCGGTCTCGTTCCTCGCGAAGCCGAGCACGGAGCGCATTCCGTTCGCCAACTCGGACGGCCGGATCGTCCTGGCGGTCGGTCCACGGGGTCGAGGCGTGCTCGTCCTCCAGGGGCTCCGACCTGCGACCGCCGGGACGTCCTACGTCGCGTGGCTCGTCGGTCGAAAAGGGCGCGTCGCCGGCTCGGCCGGGGTCTTCTCCGGCGGCTCCTCCATCGTCCCGCTGTCGAAGCTCGTGCCCGTCGGCTCGGCCGTCGCGGTGACGCTCGAGCGCCTGCCGGGGAAGGCGCCAACGGGCAAGCTCCGCCTCGTCGCTCGGCGCGACGCGGGCTGATCAGCCTCCTCTACTAGCGCTGCTCGTCGAGGTTCCGGCCGACGTCCGCGCGATCCTTGCCGAGCTCCTTCGCCCGGTAGAGGGCGCGGTCGGCGCGCTCGAAGAGGCTCGCTGCCGTGTCGCCGTGCTCGAGCTCCGCGATCCCTGCGGACAGTCGCAGCCGCTCGTCGTCGGTGCCGAGCACCGTCCCGCGCATCGAGTTGTGGACGCGTCCGTACAGGAGGTTCGCTTCCTCCGCGGACGACTCGGGAAGGATCACGGCGAACTCGTCACCCCCGATGCGGCAGGCGATGTCGACCGAGCGCACTGCCTCGCGTAGCCGGTCGGCGGTCTGGGCGAGCACCCGGTCGCCGGCGAGGTGGCCGATCTGGTCGTTGACCTTCTTGAAGTCGTCGAGGTCGAAGACCACGAGGGCGAGATTGCGCTGGTAGCGGTTCGCGCGCACGACCTCACGGCGGAGCGTCTCGTGGAAGTAGCGCTGGTTGTAGAGCCCGGTCAGCGCGTCCGTCTCCGCGAGCTTGCGCGCCTCGCCGTAGCGGCGCGCGTTCTCGATCGACGGGATGCTGCTCTCCGCGAGCGTCTCGGCCTGCTCGATCTGCTCCGTGCCCGGCTCCACACCGTCCCGCCAGAAGAGGGAGAGCGTCCCGACCGGCCGAAGCTCGCGGCCCATGAGCGGGATGAAGACACCGCCTTTGATCAGATCGGCCTCGGGCGTCTCCCCGGCGCGTCCATACCGGTAGGAGACGGTGATCGTGCCGGTGAGAGAACCGGAGGTGCCTGACGTCGGAGGGCGCGCCGTCTCGTTCGACGTCATGCCGCGTGTGACGACGGCGGGGGCGCCGTCGGGCCGCTCGACCACCATCATCGCGGCCGCGAAGCCCGGAATCTCCATAGCCGCGTCGAGAACGCGGTCCATCAGCTCTTCGAGGTCGATCGAGCCGCCGAGTTCGCCGAACAGCCGATTCCTGCGGCTCTCCCTCTCGGCGCGGTCGAGGGCGTGCGAGAGCTCGACCGCGAGCTCGTCCATCTTGACCCGCATCTCGCCGACGGCCTGCACGAGCTCCTGGCTCTCCTCGCCGGTCGAGGAAGGGCCGCGGCGAGCGAGGACGACGACCACGCCGGCGACGAGGGCGAGCGCCAGCGCAACCGCTATGACTACGGCGGCAGCCACACCTACGACTCACTCCCTCCTTCGCTTGCTCGTCCGGTCGGCCATCGAGGGTTGCCCCCCGAATGGGGTACCCCGCCGCACTGTACTCGGGAAACTGGACGCTGCCACCCGTCCGTGGGGCGAGCCCTTCAGGCGGGCCTGTAGCCCTCCGCGTGGGCGACGACGATGGTTCCGGTCCCCGTTTGCTTGGCCTGCCAGAGCGCATGCCGGGCCCGATCGAGGACGCTGTCGGGAGTGTCTCGCGGGGTGAGATCCGTGATCCCGGCCGAGATGCGGAGCTGCCCCGCATCCGCCGGGGGCCAACCGGAGAGGGACGCCTGCAGCGCCAGCACGAGGCTCTCAGCCTCGTTCGCGGACGCTTCGCGGAGCGCTGTCGCGAACTCGTTCCTGCCCACGCGCGCGCTCGTTCCCCGGCGCTCGACGTGCTCCGCGACACGTGCCTCCAGGTTGGCGAGGACGGTCTCTCCCGCCGCCGCGCCGACCCTCGCCTCGAGCAGCTCGAAGTCGTCCAGCTCGAGGACGACGACCGCGAGAGGCTCCGCCCGCGCATGCGCGCGCAGGACGTCCGCGCCGAGGGGCACGCTGAAGCCGGGCTCGGGAGTAGGCGCGGCTCGTCGGCGGCTCGCGTTCGAAGCGGCGTGCCTGCCCCTCGAGCGCCTTCGATCACCTCGACCACCCCAATGGGCGAGGCCTCGCGCCCCAGCGTCGCGGGAGCCGCGGCTCGCGCGTCGAGCGCATCGCTCGACTCGTCGGAAGCCCACTCGACGACCTCGGACGCGAGGCTCAGCGAGCCGACGTGCGAGAGGGCGTTCGTCGCCGCCGCGGCTCGGACGCGTGTGCAGAAACGGCCGGCGCCCTCGCTCGCGGTCTCCGGCAGCAGTGCAACGAACTCGGCGTCGTCGCGCCGGCAGAGGACGTCGGTGCTGCGTGCGACGCGCGTGAGCACGGCGGCGAAGTCTCGGGCGACGAGGTCTGCTTCCGAGGAAGCGGCGTTTGCGGCGACGCGTGAGGCGGTGACTCCGAGCCGGACGAGCGACAACGGGCGCCCGGTCCGCCGGGCGCGCGCGACTTCCCGCTCGAGCTCGAGCTCGTAGCCTGCGCGGTTGCGGATCCCCGTCGTCGCGTCGATGACCGCCCGCCGTGTCACGTCCGCGAAGAGCCGCGCGTTCCTGAGGCCGGCTGCCGCCTCCGTGGCGAGCTGCTCGAGCGCGAGGACCTGCTCCTCCGAGAACGACCCCGCCGCGAGCGCGTACGAGGCGAGCGCGCCGGTCACGACGCCGTCCTCGACGATCGGCACCGCGATCGCCGAGCGGTATGCATCCGGCTCCCACGCGCCGGAGGGATAGGTCCACTCGACCGCCATGGTGCTGTACTGCGCGGAGCCCGGCGTGCCGAGCGTCGCGTCGAAGACCGGAGCGGCTTCGCCCGCGCCCAGCGACCTCGTGGTCGTCTCTCCGGCGGGTCCCGCGATCCGGACGGCGGCAGCCTGCGCGCCGGTGAGCTGTGCGACCCTGCTCAGGAGCTGGTCGAGAGCGTCGTCGAAGTCCACCGTCAGCTCGAGTTCCGGAGCCAGCGTCTGCTGGGCCGCGGACCAGCGCTCGACGCCCTGCACCACGTTGTCCGAGATCTGGCGGAGGCGCTCGTCGAGCGTCTGCGCGAGGAGGGCGAGGTGCCGGTCCGAACGCGCCCGCCCACGCCGCGCCTCGAGGACGACGACGAGGATGACGAGCGCCGCGCACGCGACGACCACCGCTGCCCAGACCACCACCGCCGGCTCACTCTATTCAGGTCGATGCGGGATGGCTACGGGCCGCGCGGCCGTTCTTTGCTACCATCCCGCGGCCGTTTGGCGGGCGGATGTGTCCCCGCCGGTCTTTCTGTGTGAAGAAAGCCACGACCGTTCGTAGGAGTCGCATGCCCACCGTGAACCAGCTCGTGCGCAAGGGCCGCAGCGCCCCGAAGTCGAAGACGAAGACCCCTGCGCTCAGGGGAGCGCCGCAGAAGCGCGGCGTGTGCACGCGCGTCTACACGACGACGCCGAAGAAGCCGAACTCCGCGCTGCGCAAGGTCGCGCGCGTCCGGCTCACGAACGGCATGGAGGTTGGTGCGTACATCCCCGGAGAGGGGCACAACCTCCAGGAGCACTCGGTCGTGCTCGTCCGCGGCGGCCGCGTCAAGGATCTCCCGGGCTTCCGCTACAAGGTGATCCGCGGCGGCCTCGACTCTGCAGGCGTGTCGGAGCGCCGTCAGGCGCGCTCCAAGTACGGCGCGAAGCGAGCGTAGTATCGGATGCCGCGCCGCGCCGAGATCCAGCCTCGCACCCCCGAGGCAGACGCCGTCCACAACTCCGTGCTCGTCTCACAGCTCGTCAACAGGCTCATGCTGGACGGGAAGAAGTCGATCGCCGAGCAGATCGTCTACGACGCGCTCGCACTCGCCGCCGAGCGGAGCGGGAAGCCCGAGCTCGAGGTGCTCGAGCAGGCGGTGAAGAGCGTGACTCCGGTGCTCGAGGTTCGCTCGCGCCGCGTCGGAGGCGCGAACTACCAAGTTCCCGTCGAGGTGCCGCAGCGACGCGCACGTACGCTCGCTCTCCGCTGGCTTGTGCAGAACGCACGCGACCGGCGCGAGAAGGGGATGCCGCAGAAGCTCGCCGGCGAGCTCGTCGACGCGGCGTCCCAGCAGGGCGGCGCCTACAAGAAGAAGGACGACATCTACCGGATGGCGCAGGCCAACAAGGCCTTCGCGCACTACCGCTGGTAGGGACACGATGACGACGGTCCTCACATCCGTTGCGCTGGACCGTGTCCGGAACATCGGGATCATGGCCCACATCGACGCGGGCAAGACCACGACGACGGAACGGATCCTCTACTACACCGGGCGCACCCACAAGATGGGCGAGGTGCACGAGGGCGCCGCGACGATGGACTGGATGGCGCAGGAGCAGGAGCGCGGCATCACGATCACGTCGGCGGCGACGACCGCGTTCTGGCGCGACCATCGGATCAACATTATCGATACGCCCGGGCACGTGGACTTTACCGTCGAAGTCGAGCGGAGCCTGCGTGTGCTCGACGGCGCAGTCGCGGTCTTCGATTCCGTCGCGGGTGTCCAGCCGCAGTCCGAGACGGTATGGCGGCAGGCCGACCGCTACGGCGTCCCGCGTATCGCGTTCATCAACAAGATGGACCGCACCGGCGCGGACTTCGCCGCCGCCGTGCAGTCGATGCGCGACCGGCTCGGAGCGATCGCCGTGCCGATCCATGTCCCGATCGGGAGCGAGGAGGCGTTCAGCGGGATCGTCGACCTGGTCGAGATGAAGGCGATCACGTACACCGACGTGCTCGGCACCGACGTCCTCGTCGACGAGATCCCGGCCGACCTCTCCGGGGCAGCCGAAGCCGGACATCACGCGCTGATCGACGCGATCGCCGAGTTCGACGACGAGCTCACCGAGACCTACCTCGAGGACGAGAGCTCGGTCACGCCGGAGATGATCAGGCGCGCGCTCCGCGCCGGGACCCTCACCGGGCGGATCACCCCCGTTCTCGCCGGCTCCGCGTTCAAGAACAAGGGCGTCCAGGCGCTCCTCGACGCGATCGTCGACTATCTTCCGAGCCCGCTCGACGTGCCGCCCGTGCAGGGCCTCGACCCGAAGCTCGACGAGGAGGCGACACGGCCTCCGGAGCTCGACGCTCCCTTCGCGGCGCTCGCGTTCAAGGTCATGACCGACCCCTACGTCGGCAAGCTGACGTACTTCCGCGTCTACTCGGGCCAGGTCAAGGCCGGCGACCGCGTCCTGAACACGACGAACGGGAAGACGGAGCGCATCGGCCGCATCCTCCAGATGCACGCGAACCACCGCGAGGAGCGGGAGGAGATCGGCGCGGGCGAGATCGCTGCGGCCGTCGGCCTCAAGCTGACGACGACCGGCGATACGCTCGCGGTCGGCTCGGCGCCGATCGTGCTCGAGTCGATGTCCTTCCCGGACCCCGTCATCTCGGTCGCGATCGAGCCGAAGACGAAGGCCGATCAGGACAAGCTGAGCCAGGCGCTCCAGCGGCTGGCCGAAGAGGACCCGACGTTCAGGGTCTCCTCCGACGAGGAGACCGGGCAGACGCTCATCGCCGGGATGGGCGAGCTGCACCTCGAGATCATCGTCGACCGGCTGCTCCGCGAGTTTCGCGTGGAGGGAAACGTGGGCCGGCCCCAGGTCGCCTACCGCGAGACGATCAGACAGCCCGCGGAGAAGGTCCAGGGGCGCTTCGTGCGCCAGACCGGCGGCTCCGGCCAGTACGGGGACGTCGTCCTCAACCTCTATCCGCAGGAGCCGGGAGGGGGCTACGAGTTCGTCGACAAGATCGTCGGCGGCAAGGTCCCGAAGGAGTACATCCCGGCCGTCGACCACGGGATCGAGGAGGCTATGAGCTCCGGGATCCTCGCCGGCTTCCCGGTCGTCGACGTGAAGGTGGAGCTCGTCGACGGGTCGTACCACGACGTCGACTCGAGCGAGCGAGCGTTCAAGATCGCCGGCTCGATGGCGTTCAAGGAGGGCATGAGGCGTGCCAAGCCGAAGCTCCTCGAGCCGGTCATGTCCGTCGAGGTCGTCACTCCGGACGAGTACCTCGGCGACGTCATTGGTAACCTGAACGGCCGCCGTGGCCGGGTCGAGCACTTCGAGCCGGTCGGCGGGTCGCAGCCGAGCAGTACTCAAGCGATCCGGGCGAGCGTCCCGCTCGCGGAGATGTTCGGTTACGCGACCGACCTGCGGTCGATGACGCAGGGTCGCGCGACGTTCACGATGCAGTTCGATCGCTACGAGGAAGTGCCGGTCACGATCGCGGAGGGGATCGTGACGAGCGACAAGACAGGCTAATTCGGGAATCTCGGTTCGGAGGAAGGAGTCATGGCAAAGCAGAAGTTCGAGCGCAGCAAGCCGCACGTCAACGTCGGCACGATCGGCCACATCGACCACGGCAAGACGACGCTTACGGCGGCGATCACGAAGGTGCTCGCCGATTCAGGCACGAACACGGAGGCGACGTCCTTCGACTCGATCGACAAGGCTCCCGAGGAGCGCCAGCGCGGCATCACGATCAACACCGCGCACGTCGAGTACGAGACCGAGAACCGGCACTACGCGCACGTCGACTGCCCGGGTCACGCGGACTACATCAAGAACATGATCACGGGCGCCGCCCAGATGGACGGCGCGATCCTCGTCGTCTCGGCCGCCGACGGTCCGATGCCGCAGACACGCGAGCACATCCTGCTCGCGCGCCAGGTCGAGGTCCCGTCGATCGTCGTCGCCCTCAACAAGGCCGACATGGTCGACGACCCCGAGCTGCTCGAGCTCGTCGAGATGGAAGTCCGCGAGCTGCTCTCGCGCTACGAGTTCCCCGGCGACGACATCCCCGTCGTCCAGGTCTCCGCGCTCAAGGCGCTCGAGGGCGACCCCGAGTGGACGCCGAAGATCCTCGAGCTGATGGCAGCGGTCGACTCCTACATCCCGGAGCCCGTCCGCGACGTCGACAAGCCCTTCCTGATGCCGATCGAGGACGTCTTCACGATCACCGGCCGCGGCACCGTCGTGACCGGCCGCATCGAACAGGGGAAGATGACGGTCGGCGAGGAGGTCGAGATCGTCGGCATCCATCCCGAGACCGAGAAGACGGTCGTCACCGGACTCGAGATGTTCCAGAAGACGCTCGACTACGCGCAGGCGGGCGACAACGCGGGCGCCCTCCTCCGCGGCGTCAAGCGCGAGGAGGTCGAGCGCGGCCAGGTGCTCGCGAAGCCGGGCTCGATCACACCGCACACGCACTACAAGGCCGAGGTGTACGTCCTCTCGAAGGACGAGGGCGGGCGCCACACGCCGTTCTTCGACGGCTACCGGCCCCAGTTCTACTTCCGCACGACCGATGTCACCGGCTCGATCAAGCTTCCCGAGGGCCAGGAGATGGTGATGCCGGGCGACAACACGAACATGGAGATCGACCTCATCCAGCCCATCGCCATGGACCAGGGCCTTCGCTTCGCAATCCGCGAGGGCGGCCGCACGGTCGGCGCGGGCGTTGTGACGGAGATCATCCAGTAGGGCCGCTCGGCCCTACGCAGACGAGATGGCGCAGCAGAAGATCCGAATCCGGTTGAAGGGCTACGACCACCAGCAGGTGGACCGCTCGGCGTCCCAGATCGTGGAGACGGCGCAGCGCACGGGCGCGACGATCACCGGGCCCGTGCCGCTGCCAACCGAGCGGAACGTCTACTGCGTGATCCGCAGCCCGTTCAAGGACAAGGACTCGCGCGAGCACTTCGAGGTGCGCACGCACAAGCGCCTGATCGACATCCACAGCCCGACACCGAAGACGGTCGACTCGCTCATGCGGCTCGACCTCCCGGCCGGCGTCGACATCGAGATCAAGCTCTGAGGAATGCGGGCGTCGGCGTGAAGGGCATCCTCGGACGGAAGCTGGGCATGAGCCAGGTGTTCGACCAGGAGACGGGCGCGATGACGCCGGTCACCGTGATCCAGGCGGGCCCGTGCCCGGTCGTCCAGGTGAAGACAGTGGAGACGGACGGCTACGAGGCGGTCCAGCTGGCGTTCGGCGCTGTCGCGGCGCGAAAGCTCTCGAAGGGCGAGCTCGGACACCTCGAGAAGGCGGGTGCGGGGCCGCACCGGCACCTCGTGGAGTTCCGCGGCGGCACCGAGCTCACCGTCGGCGAAGCGGTCACCGTCGAGTCGTTCGAGCCAGGCGATCGGATCAAGGTCTCGGGCGTCACGATCGGCAAGGGCTACCAGGGGACGATCAAGCGCCACGGCTTCACGCGCGGCCCGGTCTCCCACGGTTCGCACAACGTCCGCAAGCCGGGCTCGATCGGCGCATCGGCGTACCCGTCCCGCGTGTTCAAGGGGATGAAGATGTCGGGTCGCATGGGCGGCACCCGCGCAACCCAGCCCGGGCTCGTCGTCCACGAGATCGACGTCGAGCGCAACCTGCTCCTCGTGCGGGGCTCCGTGCCCGGGGCGAAGAGCGGGCTGCTGGAGATCGTGGAGGCCTGATGGCAGCCGGCGCGCCCAAGGCACCCGTGATCGGAGGATCGAAGACGGCCGACGTCACGCCTCGACCATACGGTCTTCGCCGTCGAGCTGAAGCCGCACCTCGTGCACGAGACGGTGCGCGCGGAGATGAACGCGGCACGCGCCGGGACGCGCGGCTCGAAGAGCCGCGGGCTCGTCGCGGGCGGCCGCTCGAAGCCGTGGCGCCAGAAGGGCACCGGCCGCGCTCGAGCGGGCACGACGCGCGCCCCGCACTGGACGGGCGGCGGCGTCGCCTTCGCGCCGGGCATGCGCAGCTTCGAGGTCAAGGTGAACCGCAAGGCGCGCCGGAACGCGTTCAAGGGCGTGCTCTCGCACCATGCCGCCGAGGGGACGCTGGCGATCCTCGACGGCTCGGGGTTCGACGCACCCTCGACGAAGGGCGCTGCAGCGCTGCTCGCCGGCTTCGGCGAGCGCCCGACGCTCGTCGTCGTCACCGAGGACGAGGAGCTCCTGGTCAAGTCGTTCCGCAATCTGGAGAGGGTCGTCGTGACGGTTCCAGCCGAGCTCGAGGTCGCCTCGCTCGTCTGGGCACGCTCGGTCTTCATCTCGGAGGCAGCGCTGCCGCTCGTCCTCGGACGCGCGGGAGCAGGCGCGGAGGAGGCGGACCAATGAGCTTGCATCCGAACCAGGTCCTCCTCGCCCCGGTCGTGTCCGAGAAGAGCTACTCGCTGATCACCGACCGGAAGTACACGTTCAAGGTGCACGAGGACGCGCACAAGACCCAGGTCCGCCAGGCCGTCGAGGAGCTCTTCGACGTCCGAGTCCAGAGCGTGAACATCGTCAAGGTCAAGTCGAAGCCGAAGCGACGCGGGCTCACGAGCGGCCGCCGTTCCGGCTGGAAGAAGGCGATCGTCCAGCTTCGCGAGGGCGACACGATCGAGATCTTCGAAGGGGCTTCCGTCTGATGCCGCTCAAGAAGTACAAGCCCACGAGCCCGGGCCGCCGCTTCATGACCGTGTCCGGATTCGACGACGTCACGAAGGCGGAGCCGGAGAAGTCGCTCGTCGAGCCGCTCAAGAAGACCGGGGGCCGGAACAACCGGGGCCGCCTGACCTCGCGGCACCAGGGGGGTGGGCACAAGCGCCAGTACCGGAAGATCGACTTCAAACGCACGAAGGACGGCATTCCCGCGAGGGTGGCGTCGATCGAGTACGACCCCAACAGGTCGGCTCGGATCGCACTCCTCCACTACGCCGACGGCGCGAAGGCGTACATCCTCGCCCCGGTGCGCCTTCGCGTGGGCACGACGGTCGAGTCCGGCCCCGAGGCGGACATCAAGCCGGGCAACGCCCTGCCGCTCGCGAACATCCCGACCGGAACGCTCGTCCACAACGTGGAGCTGAAACCCGGCCAGGGCGGGCGCATGGCTCGCTCGGCCGGTTCGTCCGTCCAGCTCGTCGCGAAGGACGGCGGTCACGGCGTCCTTCGGCTTCCGTCGGGTGAGCTCCGGCGCGTGCTCCTCACGTGCCGAGCGACCGTCGGCCAGGTCGGGAACGCGGACCACGCGAACCAGTCGAGCGGGAAGGCCGGGCGGAGCCGCTGGCTTGGAAAGCGGCCGACGGTGCGAGGCTCGGCGATGAACCCCGTCGACCACCCGCACGGTGGCGGCGAGGGCAAGTCGAAGGGCGGTCGCCACCCCGTTACGCCGTGGGGCGTGCCGACGCTCGGCAAGCGCACCCGCCGCAAGCACAAGGAATCGGACAAGTTGATCGTCCGCGGCCGCCGCCGCGGCAAGGAAAGGAAGCGCTAGGTGTCGAGGTCGTCGCGGAAGGGCCCGTATGTCGAGGATCGGCTGCTCAGCCGGATCGAAGCCATGAATGCCTCCGGGGACAAGCGGATGATTCGCACCTGGTCGCGCGCGTCCACGATCTTCCCGGAGATGGTGGGGCACACGGTCGCAGTGCACGACGGGCGCAAGCACGTCCCCGTGTTCGTGAGCGAGCAGATGGTCGGGCACAAGCTCGGCGAGTTCGCGCCGACGCGGACGTTCCGCGGTCACTCGGGCGACCGCCAGACCCAGGTGAAGAAGCGCTGAGGCAGATGGCCGCGATCGCAGACGACAGACAGCGCGTTCAGGCGCAGGGGAAGTGGATCCGGATGTCTGCGCGGAAGGCGCGGATCGTGCTCGACCACATTCGCGGCCGCACGGTGCCGGAGGCTCGGACGATCCTGGCCTTCACGCAGCGTGCCGCGGCGACCGAGATCGAGAAGGTGCTCCGCTCCGCCGTCGCGAACGCGGAGGCGAACGCCGGGCTCGACGGCGACGAGCTCGTGGTCGAGGCGGCCTACGCGGACGAGGGGCCGACGCTGAAGCGCTGGCGTCCTCGCGCGCGCGGCCGTGTGAACCGGATCCGCAAGCGCTCCTGCCACGTCACGATCGTCCTCGTCGAGGCGCCGGAGCTCACCACGCCGCGGCGGCGCGGCCGCAAGGCGGCTGCACCCGAGATCGAGGAGACGGCGCCTAAGGTCGAGGCTGCCGAGAAGCCGAAGCGGAGAACGCCACGACGGAAGAAGGAGGTTGCGGCCTAATGGGCCAGAAGGTGCATCCCGGCGGCTTCCGCGTGGGCGTCATCCACGACTGGAAGTCCAACTGGTGGACGGGCAAACGCGAGTTCTCGGAGTACCTGCTCGAGGACGTTCGCATTCGCGAGCACATCCTCAAGAAGCTGTCCCACGCGGGGCTCTCCGACATCCTGATCCGCAAGGACAAGCAGCGGATCACGGTGGACATCTACACGGCGCGCCCGGGCATCGTGATCGGCAAGTCGGGCGTCGAGGTCGACGCGCTCCGCCGCGAGCTCCACGCGGTCACGAAGAAGAACGTCCACATCAACATCAACGAGATCAAGCGGCCCGAGCTCGACGCCAAGCTCGTCGCACAGTCGATCGCCGAGCAACTCGAGAACCGTGTGAGCTTCCGCCGCGCGATGAAGCGCTCGCTCGCGTCCGCCATGCGCTCCGGCGCTCAGGGGATCAAGATCACCGCGGCCGGCCGGCTGACGGGCGGCGAGATGAGCCGTCGGGAGATGTACTCGGAGGGCCGCGTGCCGCTCCACACCATCCGCGCCGACATCGACTACGGCCTCGCCGAGGCGAGGACGACTGCAGGCGCGATCGGAGTGAAGGTCTGGATCAACAAGGGCGAGATCATGCCCGAGGGTTTCGAGGGAGCGGGCGGCCGCGACTCGCGCCTCGGCGACCAGGATCAGGCCCGGCGCCGACGCGGCTCGTCGTCGGAAGGGCTCGGAGCCTCTCGCGAGGGACGCGGCCGGACCGTGGATCGCGAAGGCCTCGGCATCGTGCCGCGTAAACGGCGCGGCGGCGGCGGCCAGCGGCCCGGCGGCGGTCGTGGAGGAGCGCGGCCGCGTCGCGACGCGGAAGCGCCCGGCGCGAGTGTCGAGCAGCAGGCCGTGGATACCGAACCGACGGTCGTCGAGCCGGAGACGCCCGCTACGGAGGCAGCGCCGGACGCACCGGCCGAGACGGAAGGCGACGCCTGATGTTGATGCCGCGCAAGACAAAGTTCCGCCGCTATCACCGCGGGCGCCGCGCGGGCTACTCGAAGGGGCAGACGTCGGTGCAGTTCGGCGACTACGGGCTGAAGGCGCTCGAGACGGGTTGGGTCACCAACCGCCAGATCGAGGCCGCACGCATCGCCGCGACCCGCAAGATCCGCCGTAGCGGGAAGGTATGGATCAACCTCTTCCCGGACAAGCCGTACACGAAGAAGCCGGCGGAGACGCGCATGGGCTCCGGCAAGGGCTCGCCCGAGGGCTGGGTCGCGGTCGTGAAGCCCGGCCGCGTCATGTTCGAGCTCGCCGGCGTCCCGGAGCCCCTCGCCAAGGAGGCGCTACGCCTAGCGGGCCAGAAGCTGCCGCTCAAGACGAAGTTCGTGAAGAGGGAGGCGGATCTCTTTGAGAGCTAAGGAGCTTCGCGAGCTCTCCGACGAGGAGCTCGACGAGAAGATGGCCGAGACGCGGCAGGAGCTCTTCAACCTGCGCTTCCAGACCGCGACCGGCGTGCTCGAGAACAGCGCGCGGCTCCGCCATGCCAAGCGCGAGATCTCGCGGATCCTGACCGTCAAGAACGAACGCGCTCGATTGGGGACGAAGTAGATGGCCGACGAAGAGCAGATGGAGCAGGACGCCTCGACAGAGGCCGAAGCTCCCGAGGGCGCGACGACACCCGAGGCGCGGGCCGAAGAGCCGGTCGCGGAGTCGGACACCGACGCGCAGGAAGGGGTCGCAGGGGACGAGGCCCCGGAGTTCGAGGCTGCCGCCGAGCCGGCGGCCGAGCCCGCGGCGGAGGAGCCGGCCGCCGTGCCGGAGCCGGCTGCCGACGAGCCGACCGCCGAAGCGGCCTCCGACGAACCGCCCCCCGTCGCCGAAGGCGACCGACGAAGCCGCGGAGAGGCCCCCGTCGCCGAGGCAGAGACTCCCGCTGCGCCCGAGAAGAAGCGGAAGAAGAAGCGGCTGCCGCGCTCTCTGCGCCCGGCACGCTCGAAGCCGAAGCACGAGAAGCCGGCCGAGCGGAAGCCGATCGTGCGCCTCGAGAAGCCCGAGCACGTGCGTGGGCGCCGGCAGGAGCGCCAGGGGACGGTCGTCTCCTCGGCGTCCGACAAGACGATCGTCGTCCGCGTCGACCTGGTGAAGATCCACCCGCGGTACAAGAAGGTCATTCGCCGGAGCGCGAAGCTCCACGCGCACGACGAGACGAACGAGGCGAAGGTCGGCGACCTCGTGAAGATCGTGGAGACCCGTCCGCTCTCGCGGATGAAGCGCTGGCGGCTGCAGGAGATCGTGAGGGCCGCGAAGTGAGCCGGGGCCACGCGTGATCCAGCAGGAGTCACGTCTCCGGGTCGCGGACAACACGGGAGCACGCGAGCTCCTGTGCATCCGCGTGCTCGGCGGGTCGCACCGGCGCTACGCCCGGGTCGGCGACATCATCGTTGCTACGGTGAAGACCGCCACGCCTCAGGGCGCGGTGAAGAAGGGCGAGGTCGTGCGGGCGGTCGTGGTGCGCACGAAGAAGCCCTTCAGCCGAGACGACGGCACGCTCATCGGCTTCGACGAGAACGCCGCCGTCCTCATCGACCAGCAGTCGAACCCGCGCGGGACGCGCATCTTCGGCCCCGTCGCGCGTGAGCTGCGCGAGAAGAACTTCATGAAGATCGTCAGCCTTGCTCCAGAGGTGCTCTAGATGGCTCGGAAGATGAAAGTGAAAAAGGGCGACATGGTGCAGATCCTCACCGGCAAGGACCGCGGGAAGCGGGGCCGGGTGGTCGAGGCACGCCCGACGGAGCGCCGCGTGATCGTCGAGAACCTCAACGTCGCGAAGCGGCACACCCGCCCGCGCCCGATCCGCGATTCCTCGCGGATGGGCGGCGCGCAGGTCGTGCCGGGAGGGATTCTCGACAAGCCTGCACCGGTACCTGTGTCGAACGTCATGGTCGTCTGCCCGGTCTGCGGGAACCCGACACGCGTCGGGTCCTCGAGAAGGAGGTCAAGGGCGAGGTCGTCCGCGTCCGCGTGTGCAAGCGCGAGGGTTGCGGGCAGGAGATGAACCATGG
>CAWKEV010000038.1:0-16390 GCA_963848725.1 uncultured Actinomycetes bacterium
CACGAGTTTCGCCGCGGCCGCGGCATCTCGGTCGCCGGGACGCCCGAGCGAGGCGCCGTCATCGCTCGCGCCAAGGAGCTGGTCGAGTTCGCGCGCCGCCACGGATATCGACTCGACGAGCTCGTCGAGATCATCGAAGACGCCGTCGGTTAGCCCAGCTCGTTCCCTCGGAGCTCCGCCCGGCGACGGCGCGCTTTCGCCCGGGCGAGGGCTATGCGTCGCGGCGAACGAGGAGGATCGCGGCGAGCGGCCAGCGCAAGGGCGCAGTAGCCGGCAAACAGCGCGAAGCCCCAGTACGGGCCAAGACTGTTGGAGTCGCGTGTGAGCGCGAACATGGCCCGACCCCGCGCTGTCCGGGAGGTAGGGCGAGATCGCGTCGTTCCAGCCGGACGGCAGGAGCAGGGGAGGAGCGGAGGGATGACGAAGAAGATGGCCGCGAACGTGGCAATTCCACCCGCGGTGCTCCGGACGATCGCGCCGACCGCGAGCGCGAAGATCCCGGCGAGCACGAGATAGATCACGCTGCCCAGGAGGGCTCGCGGGACGCCGGGGTGCGTGAAGCCGATTTGCAGGATGTGGTGGTGTCGGAAGATCGCCTGGCTCCCCAGGAACGCGAGCACCACTGACGGCAGCATGAGAGCGAACACGACGGCGGCGAACACCGCCGGCTTTCGCCCATAGGACGGGCAGCCGCTTCGGCACAGCGGTGAGGCTCGCGCGGATCATCCCGGTCGAGTACTCCCCCGGTGATCAGGAGCACGCCGAGGACGGCGACCGCGAGCTGCGCGACGTTCACCCCCGAGATCCCCGAAGTCGAAACGGTGTTGGTAGCGGTCGGCTTGCTCGAGCACGCTCAGGTGGCTCCAGCGTGCGGCGGTCGACGGCTGCGACGAGGAGCGGGAGCCCGATGGTCAGCACGACGGCGACGAGCAACGACCAGCGGGTCGAGCGCAGGGGACCCGAACTTCGTCCACTCGGAGAGTGCGATGCGCGCCTGCGTGACGCGCCCGACGTGCTCGAGCCTGGGGACGGTCGGAGCGGCGCCCGCCACCGAGGTCATGCAGCCACCTCGGTCGGAGCGGGCGACGGTCCCGAACTCCGCCTCGCCGCGGGTGAGCTCCATGAACGCCTCCTCGAGCGACGCCTGGAGCGGCGTCAGCTCGTACAGCGGGGATCCGATGCTCGAGGGCCACTTCTCCGATCTGCTCGGACGTCAGGCCTCTACCTCGAGCACCTCGTGCTCGGGGCTCTCGACGCGACACCGCCGGCCCCGCGAGGAGCTCGCCGAGCCTCGGCGGAATCCGGGGCACGCACTCGCACGAGGTTCCCCGATGCCCGCCGGGACCACGTCGTCGACGCTCGCATCGGCGATCAAGCGTCCGCGTCCGATCACGATCAGATGGTCGGCGGTCTGCGCCATCTCGCTCATCAGATGAGATGAGACGAACACGGTCCGCCCTTCGGCAGCGAGGGTCCTCAGGAGGTTTCGGATCCAGTGGATCCCCTCGGGGTCGAGCCCGTTCACGGGCTCGTCGAGCAGCAGCGTGGACGGGTCCCCGAGCAGAGCGGCCGCGATGCCGAGCCGCTGCCCCATCCCGAGTGAGAACTGCCCGGCTCGCTTCTTCGCCACCGCGTCGCAGCCCCACGAGGTCGATGAGCTCGTCGACCCGGCGCTTGCCGATGCCGTGCGTCTGCGCGAGCGCGAGGAGATGGTTGTACGCGGACCTGCCGCCGTGCACGGACCGGGCCTCGAGGACGGCCCCGACCTCCTGCAACGGCGCGCCGAAGTCCCGATAGCACTTCCCGTTCACCGTCACCTCGCCCGCGCTCGGAGAGTCGAGGCCGAGGATCATGCGCATCGTCGTCGACTTCCCCGCCCCGTTCGGCCCCAGGAAGCCGGTCACCATCCCCGGGCGCACCGCGAACGTCAGATCGTCGACCGCGCGCGTCGAGCCGTAGTCCTTCGTGAGACCACGTGCCTCGATCATCGACCTACGGTAGCTCGTGGCCAGGCCAGGCCTGGGCCGGAGACGGGTTTCTTAGACGCTTCTTATGGCGCCGGCGCGGCAGGAGCCGTCACGAGATCGCGACCATGCGGTCGATCGCGCCGCGCGCGCGCTCTGCGATCTCCGGCTCGACGGTGACGATGTGCTTCCAATCGCGGAGCGAGTCGCGGAGCTTCTCGAGCGTGATCATCTTCATGTACCGGCAGATCGCTTTCTCGGACACGGCCTCGAAGCGCTTCTCGGGCGCCTCCTTCGAGAGCCGGTGGATGATTCCGGTCTCGGTCGCCACGAGGAAGCGCTCCTTCGGCGAGCGACGCGCGAAGTCGATCATCCCCTCGGTCGAGAGGATGTGCGTCCGGCCGTTCCCGAACGCCATGCACTGGCTCGCGCACCCGCACTCGGGGTGGACGAGGAGCTCGGCGTCCGGCGCGTCCTCCTGCCAGCGCTCGATGTCGCGCGGCCGGATCCCGGCGTGCACGTGGCACTCGCCCATCCAGATCCGGAGCGAGCGGCCGGTCACCTTCTCGAGCCAGAGCCCGAGGTACATGTCCGGCAAGAACAGGATCTCGGTGTCCTCGGGGATCGACTCGATGACGCCCTTCGCGTTGCCCGAGGTGCAGCAGTAGTCGCTCTCCGCCTTCACTTCGGCGGTCGTGTTCACGTACGAGACGACGACCGCGCCCGGGTTCTCCGCCTTCCACGCGCGGAGCTGGTCGGCCGTGATCGACGCGGCGAGCGAGCAGCCGGCGTCGAGGTCCGGGATGCAGGACGGTCTTCTCGGGCACGAGGATCGAGGCCGTCTCCGCCATGAAGTGGACGCCGCAGAAGACGATCGCGTCCGCGTCGGTCGCCGCAGCCTGACGCGAGAGCCCGAGCGAGTCGCCGACGTAGTCCGCGACATCCTGGACCTCGGGCACCTGGTAGTTGTGGGCGAGGATCACCGCCTCGCGCTCACCTGCGAGCGCTCGGATCTCCTCGTGCATGGTCGTGATCTCTGCTGTGGTCATCGAAGCTCCAGTGAGACGTCGAGGGATCGTGCGGAGTGGGTCAGCGCGCCGACCGAGATCTCGTCCACGCCGGTCTCGGCGATCGCCCGGACCGTCTCGAGGTTGACTCCGCCGGAGGCCTCGAGGCGGGCCCGTCCGTCGACGAGGGCGACGGCTTCTCGCAGCTCGTCGAGGCTCATGTTGTCGAGGAGGATCGCGTCGACCCCTGCCTCGAGCGCTTCCGTCACCTGCTCGAGCGTGTCGCACTCGACCTCGAGCGGAAGGCTGGTCGAGCCGCGCAGGCGGGTCACCGCGTCCTCGATCGAGCCTGCTGCGCGGAGATGGTTGTCCTTGACGAGGACGCCGTCGTCGAGCCCGAAGCGATGGTTCCGGCCGCCGCCGCGCGCGACCGCGTGCTTCTCGAGCGCGCGCAGTCCGGGCGTCGTCTTGCGCGTGTCGAGGATGGCGGCCCCGCTTCCGGCGACCGCGTCGACGTAGCGGCGGGTCAGCGTCGCGATCCCCGAGAGCCGCGCCACGAAGTTCAGCGCCGTCCGCTCGCCGGTGAGGATCGCCCGCAGTGGCCCGGAGACGACGGCGACGGTTGCGGGCGCGCTCTCGACGACGTCGCCTTCGTCGACGAGCGTTTCGAAGGCCACGTCTTCGTCGAGCGCCCGGAAGACGATCTCTGCCGCCCCCAGACCGGCGACGACGCCGGACTCTCGCAGCACGAGCTCGGCCGTGCCGACCGCGCTCTCTTCGACCGTGCCCTCGGTCGTGACATCGCCTGCTCCGACGTCCTCTGCGAGCGCGGCCAGCACGGCGCGCTCGAGGGTCTCCGTCATCAGCGCCACGTCTCGAGCACGGGCGCCGAGCCCTGTCGGAGGACGACGTGACGCTCGAAGTCCGCGCTCTCGAGCGGACGGTCGGCGCGGAAGTGGGAGCCGCGGCTCTCCGCACGCAGGAGCGCGCCCTCCGCGACCAGGCGCGCCACGAGATGCGGGCTATCGCGAAGGCGCTCGAGCCCGGCCGCATCGCGCACGAGGCCGGCGTCGTCCCAGAGCGCGCGGCGCAGCTCGGGCGTTACCGGGTCCGGCGGGGGCGGCGACGGAGGGGCGGGCATGCGCGCCGGGAGCGCGCGCTCGGACGCGGCCGCGAGCGCCGCCCGGCGCCCGAACACGAGGCATTCGAGGAGCGAGTTCGACGCCAGCCGGTTCGCCCCGTGGACGCCGGTCGCAGCGCACTCGCCGGCGGCATAGAGGCTCGGAAGCTCGCTCCGGCCGTCGAGGTCGGTGACGATCCCCCCGACCGTGTAGTGGGCCGCGGGAGCCACCGGGATCGGGTCGAGCGACGCGTCGTAGCCGTTCTCGGCGAGCGTCCCCATGAGGGCGGGGAACCGGCCGCGGTCGATCGCTCGCAGGTCGAGGAGCGCCGTTCCGCGCGCCGCGATCTCGCGCGCTACAACGTCCCGCGGAGCGAGCTCGTCGGTGAATCGCTCGCCACGCTCGTCGAGCAGAAGCGCTCCTTCGCCCCGAAGTGCCTCTGAGAGCAGCACGGACGAGTCGACGAGCGTGGTCGGGTGGAACTGGGTGAACTCGAGATCCGCGACGGCCGCGCCGGCCCGGTACGCCGCCGCGATGCCGTCTCCGACAGCACCCGGCGGATTGGTCGTCCGCTGCCAGAGTGCAGCCGCGCCGCCGGTCGCGATCAGCGTCGCGCGGGCGGGAATGAGCCCACGCTGCGTGACGACACCGACGCAGCGGTCGCCCGCCGTGGCGAAGGCGAGCATGCGCTCGCGCTCGACGACGCGGATGCGCGGATGCGTGAGCACGCGCTCCGCGAGCACACGCGCGACCCGCTCCCCCGTCGCAGCTCCTCCGGCATGGACGACGCGGCGGCGCGAGTGCGCGCCCTCGAGGCCGAGGCCCTCGTCGAACTCCACGCCGAGATCCATGAGGTCGCGGATCCGCGCGGGCGCCTCGTCGGTGAGAACGGTGACCGCGCTCGTCCGGGAAAGCCCGCGTCCGGCGGTGAGGGTGTCGGCCGCGTGCAAGGCGGGTGAGTCGTCCTCGCCCATCGCCGCCGCGATGCCGCCCTGGGCGAGCGAGCTCGTCGATGCGAGCAGCGGTCCCTTGCTGAGAACCAGGACCTCGCCCTCCGCAGCTGCGCAGAGCGCCGCGAACAGGCCGGCGACACCGCTCCCGACGACGAGGAGGTCGAGATCGTCAGCCGGGGGTGTCGTCCGCGCGAAGGTCATGCTAGTTTTCGCCTCTCAGTCGATAACCTCATGGCGCAGTCTACCACGACACACACCGATCACCCGGCGCACACCGCTCTCGCCGTCGTGTTCCAGGTTCGAGCGCGATCGCTGCAGGTGTTGCTCTGGGAGCGCGCCCGCGAGCCGTTCAGGGGCGCCTGGTCGCTCCCGGGCGGGACGCTCGGCCCGCGGGAGACGCTCGAGGAGTCGATCCTTCGCCACCTCGCCACGAAGGTCGACCTGCGCGACGTCGCCCATCTCGAGCAGCTCGGAACCTGGAGCGAGCCGGGCCGTCACCCGGAGCGCTGGGAGCTCGCCACCGCCTATCTCGGCCTCGTGCCTCTCGGGATCGACCCGAGCGTGCCGCCCGACACGCGCTGGCAGCCGATGGACGGACTTCCACCCACGGCGTTCGACCACGGTGCGATCGCGCACGCGGGCCGCGAGCGGCTTCGCGGAAAGCTCTCGTACTCGAACATCGCCTTCGCCCTGGCACCGCCGACGTTCACCCTCGCCGAGCTCAGCGAGATCTACGAGGCCGCCCTCGGCTACGACGTCTCGGCGACGAACTTGAAGCGCGTCCTCGTGCGCCGGGGAGCTATCGAGCCGACGGGACGGCGCCGCGCCCACGGGCCAGCGGGCGGCCGGCCCGCCGAGATGTTCCGGTTCCGCTCGCACCAGCTCGAGGTGACGGACCCGTTCGCCGTCCTGCGCCCGCCTGCCTGAGTTTCGCTCGGGATCTCAAGGGCGCGGGTCGCGCGTCCGATGTAGCCGCCATGCGGCACTTTCGACTGTGGCTACTCGTGATCGGCGCGCTCAGCCTCGCCGCCGAGGTCGCCGGGGCACTCGCCGTGCTCTGGCGTCCACGCGGCGCGCGGCCCGTCTAGGTCCTACGCCTCGACGTAGGCGTAGAGCCGCCTCGGCTCGGGCAGACCCTTGAGCTCGTGCTCGCCACGGTCCTCGAAGGCGAGGCCGAGGCCCTGGACGAGCGCACGCGTCGTCTCCGAGACCAGTATCTCCCCTGGCGCCGCGAGCGCCATGATCCGCGCCGCTTCGTGGACGGCGACCCCGCGCACCTGATCGCCTGCGAGAGCGACCTCGCCGGCGTGCACGCCGCAGCGGACGTGCAGCCCTCGCGCCTCGGCACCGGCCCGGATCGCAGCCGCGCAGCGAAGCGCGCGGGCAGGGGCGTCGAACCTCGCAAAGACGCCGTCTCCCGCGCGGTCGATCTCGTGTCCGCTGAATCGCTCGAGGTCGGCCCGCACGGCCGTGTAGTGCACAGCGAGTGCGTCGCGCCAGGCCGTGTCACCGCTCGCGACGAGCTTCGCGGTCGACTCGACGATGTCGGTGAAGAGCAGAGTCGCGAGCACGCGATCGTGGAACTCTCCGCGCGCGCCCGCGAGGGCCCGCATACCCGACCACTCGATGAGGACGCACGGCTCGTCCCCGATCGTGTACCCATCGTGCCCCGGCGGGACGTCGTAGACGTCGTCGGGACCGAACTCGAACGTCGTGCCGTCCCGCAGGACCACACCCCACGAGCCCGAGAGGACGACACCGATGTGGCGAGCCTCGCACCACTCGCCCCCGACGAGAGGCTTCGTGTGCTCGGACCAGCGCCAGCCCGGATCGGACACCGAGCGAGCGACGGTGAGCCCTCCGACCTCGACCATGTCCTCGCGGATCCCCGGAAGCACGATCGACTCCTCGGGAGCGCGCAGGCTCTTCTTCTCGTGTCTCTGACCGATCCCGCGATCATCGTCGGACGGTCACTCGGCTGCAAGGAGCGTCCCTGGAGCAACGTGCGAAAATCGGGCCGATGAAGATCGCCGTCAGCGGCGCCTCCGGCCTCCTCGGCTCCGCCCTCGTGCCCGCGCTCGAGTCGGCGGGGCACGAGGTCGTGACCCTCGTGCGTCGGTCAGCGGAACGGCCCGGCGAGATCCGCTGGGACCCGGCTGCCGGCTCGCTCGACCCGACGCACCTCGCGGGGGTGAATGCCGTCGTCAACCTGAGCGGGGCGAACATCGGACGCCGCTGGACGGCGGCGCGGAAAGAGGAGATTCTCGCCTCGCGGGTCGACAGCACAGGACTCCTCGCGCGCACGATCGCCGGTCTCGATCCGCGGCCCGTCCTCGTCTGTGCGGGCGGAGTCGGCATCTACGGCGACCGGGGCGACGAGATCCTCACTGAGGATTCCGAGCTCGGGGACGGCTTCCTCGCCGACGTCGGCAAGGCCTGGGAGTCGGCCGCCGAGCCGGCGCGAGCGGCTGGAGCCCGCGTCGTCAACTTCCGCCAGGGGATCGTCCTCGCACGCGACGACGGCGCGCTCGCACGAATGCTCACGCCGTTCCGGCTCGGGGTCGGAGGTCGCATCGGGAGCGGAAAGCAGTGGTGGAGCTGGGTGGCGCTCGACGACATCGTGGCGGCCTACTCGTTCGTCCTCGAGCGCGACGACCTCTCGGGTCCGATCGACCTGACCTCTCCCGACCCGGTCACGAACAGCCGCTTCACGTCCGCGCTCGGCCACGCCCTGCGGCGGCCGGCGATCATCCCGGTGCCCGCGGTCGCGATCCGAACGCTCTTCGGCGAGATGGGCGAAGCCGCCCTGCTGCAGGGCCAGCGCGCGCTCCCCGCCCGGCTCCTCGACGCGGGCTTCGAGTTCCGCCACGGCGAGCTCGGCGACGCGCTCGGGCATGCGCTCGCTGCAGAAGCGCGGACGACCGTGTGATCGACCTCGAGACCTTGGGCTGGGACGCTCGCCGCGAGCAAGAGCTCGAGCCACTGCTGGCGGACGGCCTCGCCCCGGCACGCATCGCGATCCAGCATCGGGGGGCGTACGACGTGCTCACGGCCGAGGGCGAGGCCCGGGCGCACGTCTCCGGGCGGCTGCGCCACGAGGCCGCGTCGCCCGCCGAGCTCCCCGTCGTCGGCGACTGGGTTGCGGTCGAGCAGGCGGGCGACGGGCGCACGACGATCCAGGCCGTCCTCGAGCGCCGGACGAGGTTCTCGCGGCGAGCGGCGCAGGATCCCTCGGCGGACGTCGTCGTGCGAGAGCAGGTCGTGGCGGCGAACGTCGACGTCGTCTTCGTCGTCGCGTCGCTCGCGGACGAAGTCGACCCCCGCCTGCTCGAGCGCTACCTCACACTCGCCTGGGAGAGCGGCGCCCGCCCCGTGATCCTGCTCACGAAGGCGGACCTCGAGCCGGACGCGGAGTCGGTCACGGCGGAGCTCGAGGCACTCGGACGCGAGGTGCCGGTCGTGGTCGTGTCGGCCCGCAGCGGGCTCGGGCTGGGCGCCGTTCGCGCCCAGCTCGGTGCGGGAGTCACGGGTGCGCTCGTCGGCCCCTCCGGAGTCGGGAAGTCCACGCTCGTGAACGCGCTCGTCGGGGAGGATCTCCTCGCGACCGGAGGGCTCCGCGCCGACGGCACAGGGCGCCACACGACGACCCGACGGCAGCTCGTGGTGCTCGAGTGGGGAGGCATCCTCGTGGACAACCCCGGGATGCGCGAGGTGCATCTCTGGCTCGCTGACGACGGCCTCGACGACGTCTTCCGCGACATCGTCGAGCTCGAGTCGCAGTGCCGATTCCGGGACTGCCGCCACGAGCTCGACGATGTCGCGGAAGACGTCGTCGAGGCCGTCGTCAGCGAGCCAGAGATGCACCTCGCGCATCCCGGGGTTATCCACGAGGATGCCTCCCCACTCGAGCACCACGAGCTGCCGTCGGGTCGTCGTGTGGCGCCCTGTGCCGTCGGCGCGGAGCCCTCCGGTCGCGAGGAGATCCTCCCCGACGAGCGCGTTCACGAGCGTGGACTTCCCGACTCCGGAGGGGCCGACGAGCGCACCCGTGACTCCCGCACCGAGCTGGGCGCGAACGGCGCCCAGCCCGAGCCCGCTGCGGGCCGACACGACCACGACCGGTACCTCGCGTCCGAGTGCCTCGAGCTCCGCCGTGACCGACTCCGCGTCCGGCTCGAGGTCCGCCTTCGTGAGCAGGATCACGGGGCGGGCGCCGCTCTCCCAGGCGAGTGTGAGGTAGCGCTCGAGCAGGCGGGGGTCGACTTCGTCCGCGAGCGACGTGACGACGAAGACGACGTCGACGTTCGCCGCCACGACCTGCTCTCGCACGACGACGTCCGCCGAGGGACCTGCGCCGCTCGCCGCGAGAACCTCGTCCGGCGCTCGAGGACGGCCTGGATCGTCGTGCGCCCGTCGCCCGCCTGCTCGACCGCAACCCAGTCGCCGACGACGGGGAGCTCGGCGGGCGACGCGGCCTCGTGGCGCAGCCGCCCGGAGACGTGCGCCCGGGCCTCGCCCTCGGCCGTGAGCACGTCGTACGCCCCCCGATGCTGGATCGCGATGCGTGCCGGGGCGAGGCCGTCCGCCAGCAGTGGCTCGAGCTCTTGCTCGCGGCGAGCGTCCCAGCCCAAGGTCTCGAGGTCGATCACACGGTCGTCCGCGCTTCTGCAGCGAGCGCATGCCCGAGCGCGTCGCCGAGCACGCCATAGCGGAACTCGAAGCCCGGCGTCGAGGAGCCGGGCGGGGAGCGCGCGCTGGCCCTGCAGCAGGGCGGCTTCGCCCAACTCGGCGAAGAGCGTTCGGATCGCGACCGCGGGCGCCGGGATGATCGCCGGCCGCCGCAGGCCGTGGCCGAGCGCGGAGCGTGAAGCGGCTGTTCGTGACCGGGTCGGGAGAGGTCAGGTCGATGGGACCCGAGAGGTCGTCGCGCTCGAGGACGAACGAGGAGGCCGCCACGATGGCGACGGCGCCACCCAGCTCCGCCACTGCTTTCCGCTCCCGGAGTGCGACCTCCGACCCCGGGCCGGAACGGCGTGAGCATTCGTGCGAGCGCGCCGTCGTCGCGTGCGAGGACGATCCCCTGGCGGAAGTTGACGAGCGCGGGCTCCAGCCGCTCGCGCGGCTCGGCGGCCGACTCCCCAGGCCTTGCCGACGTCGGCGAGGAAGCCGTCCCCGAGCTCGGAATCCTCAGTGAGGATCTCGTCGCCCCGGTCGCCGTAGATGCCGAGCTCCGCCGCGGCAGACGAGGACGGGCCGCGGATCGAGACCGGCGATGGTGCGCGCGAGGAGTCCTGTGCTATCGAACCGCGAGGCGAGAATCTCCTCTTTCCGCGCCGCCGTCCAGCGGCGTCCGATGTTCGCCCCGCTGCAGGTTGAGCGACGGCATTCACCCCCGCGAGGTGCGTCGGGTCGAGCGAGCCGGCAGCCGGGTCCCAGCGGATCTCGCCGGGCCTGTCCGCTGACCGACGCACGAGGGTCACGACCTCGTGCCCCGCCGCTCGAGCGCGGGCACGAGGGCGGAGCCGAGGAGCCGGAGGCGCCGCTGACGGCGATCTTCATCGGCCCGATTTTCGCACGTTGCTCCAGGGACGCTCCTTGCAGCCGAGTGACCGTCCGACGATGATCGCGGGATCGGTCAGAGGGACACGAGAAGAAGAGCCTGCGCGCTCCCGGGGAGTCGATCGTGCTTCCCGGGGATCCGCGAGGACATGGTCGAGGTCGGAGGGCTAACGCGTCGGCTCACTTGGTGTCGATCTGGGCTGGCGCTCTTACGAGCACACGAAGCATCTGGTCAGAGGGCGAGCTGGTGCGAGGCTCGGCCAAACGGTGGAGTCTGTCTCGGGCTCGTCGGGTGTGGTCCTGCGGGACGGCACGACGTTCGAAGTTCGGTCCCGACGACGTCTGACGACGTCCCGCTGGGGCACGATGGGTACACGATCGGGGACGAGCCGTGCGTCCTCATCGAGTGGTCGGGTATGCGGGCCCTCGCGGGCGCGCGCGGAGAGTTCCACGATCGCGTGCTCGCGACTCTGCTCTTCACCGACATCGTCGAGTCGACCGCGAAGCTGTCGCGAGCGGTGACACGGCCTGGCGCGACGCACTCGCTGTGCAGACACGGCCGTGCGGGCCGACCTCGAGCGATTCAGCGGACACGAGATCGACCGCGCGGGAGACGGCGTCTTCGCGAGGTTCGACCCCTGCCCGCGCGCTTCGCTGCGCGGCTGCGATCCGGGCCGGTGCCGAGGCGCGAGGGCTGCACGTCCGCTGCGGCGTGCACGCCGGCGAGGTCGCTCTCGCAGGCGATCAGGTGCGCGGGGTCGCCGTCCACGAAGCGGCGCGGATCATGGCGCTCGCGGCGCCAGGGGAGATACTGGTCTCGGAGACGACGCGTGCGCTCGTCCAGGGCCTCGGCCTCGCCTTCGAGGACCGTGGGCGAGCACGAGCTCAAGGGTCTGCCCGAGCCGAGGGGCCTACGCCACGTCGAGGCGTAGGACCTAGACGGGCCGCGCGCCCCGTGGACGCCAGAGCACGGCGAGTGCCCCGGCGACCTCGGCGGCGAGGCTGAGCGCGCCGATCACGAGTAGCCACAGTCGAAAGTGCCGCATGGCGGCTACATCGGACGCGCGACCCGCGCCCTTGAGATCCCGAGCGAACTCAGGCAGGCGGGCGCAGGACGGCGAACGGGTCCGTCACCTCGAGCTGGTGCAAGCGGAACCGGAACATCTCGGCGGGCCGGCCGCCCGTGGCCCGTCGGCGCGGCGCCGCCCGTCGGTCGACAGCCCCCCGGCGCACGAGGTCGCGCTTCAAGTTCGTCGCCGAGACGTCGTAGCCGAGGCGGCCTCGTAGATCTCGCTGAGCTCGGTGAGGCTGAACGTCGGCGGTGCCAAGGCGAGGGAAGTCCGAGTATGCGTCTTCCGGAAGCCGCTCGCGGCCCGCGTGCGCGATCGCACGTGGTCGAACGCCGTGGGTGGAAGTCCGTCCATGGGCTGTCAGCGCGTGTCGGGCGGCACGCTGGGGTCGATCCCAGAGGCACGAGGCCGAGATAGGCGCGGGAGAGCTCCCAGCGCTCCGGATAACGGCCCGGCTCGCTCCAGGCTCCAAGCTCTCGAGATGGGCGACGTCGCGAGGTCGACCTTCGTGGCGAGGCGGCGAGTTATCCAGTCCTCGAGCGTCTCCCGCGGGCCGAGCGCGGGAGCGACCAGGCCGCGCCGAAGGGCTGCGGGCGCGCTCCCGAGCAACACCTCAGCCATGGCGCTCGAACCTGGAACACGACGGCAAGAGCGGTGTGCGCCGGGTGATCTGTCGTGTCGTGGTAGACTGCGCCATGAGGTCATCGACTGAGAGGCGAAGACTAGCATGACCTTCCGCGGACGACACCCCGGCTGCCGATCTCGACCTCCTCGTCGTCGGAGCGGTGTCGCGGCCGCTCGCGGCGCTCCGCAGCTGCGGAGGCAGGTCCTGGTTCTCAGCAAGGGACCGCTCTCGCATCGACGAGCTCGCTCCGCCCAGGCGGCGCGGGGGCGACGGCCAGGACGACTCACCCGCCTTGGACGCGGCCGACATACTCACCCCGAAGGCGGGCTTTCCCGGACGAGCGGGTCATGTTCTCACCCACGAGGCGCCCGCGCGATCCGCGACCTCATGGATCTCGGCGTGGAGTTCGACGAGGGCCTCGGCCTCGAGGGCGCGCACTCGCGCCGCCGCGTCGTCCATGCCGGAGGAGCTGCGACGGGGGAGCGGGTCGCGCGTGTGCTCGGGAGCGCGGGCCACGCATCCGCGGATCCGCGTCGTCGAGCCGAGCGCATGCTCGCCTTCGCCACGGCGGGCGACCGCTGGTCGGTGTCGTCACGCAGCGTGGGCTCATTCCCGCCCGCGCGACGCTGATCGCGACCGGCGGCGCGGCTGCACTCTGGCAGCGGACGACCAATCCGCCGGGTGCTGGGAGCGCATCGGGCGGCGTAGGGTGGCGCGGCCGTCGGGGCCAATCTCGAGTTCACCCGGCCTCCCGACCACGCTCGTTACTCGTCCGTGCTGCTCTCAGAGGCACTTCGGGGCGAAGGAGCTGTTCTGCTCGAGAGTGTGGGAGGATCGACCGACGAGCTGGCTCCGCGGGACGTTGTAGCGCGCGAGATCGCGGCGCGCGGGAGACGGCGCTCCTCGACCTGCGAGCGATCGACCGCGGCCGGTTCCCCGCCCTCCATGGGGACGCTCACCGAGAACGGCTACGACGCGTCGCTCGAGCCGATCCCGGTGGCTCCCGCGGCCCACTACACGGTCGGGGGGATCGTCACCGACCTCGACGGCCGGAGCGAGCTTCCGAGCCTCTATGCACCGGCACAGTTGCGGGGCGACGGGCGCCACGGGTCGCGAGTCTCGGCCTGTCGACGTGGACTCGCTCCTCGAATGCCTCGTGTTCGGGCGCCGGGCGGCGCTCGGCGGGCCGCGCTCTCGAGCACGCTGCCGGCGCGCATGGCCCGCCCCTCCGTCGCAGCACCACCGGACCCGGTAACGCCCGAGCTGCGCCGCGCGCCTGTGGGACGACGCCGGCCTCGTGCGCGATGCAGCCGGGTCGAGCGCCTTCGCGAAATCCAATCTCGTGGCACGCCTCGTAGCGGAGGGCGCGCTCCTGCCGCAGCTCCACCTTCACGCCGAAGGTCCACTCGAGAAACGCGGACTCCAGCGTCACGTCGTAGTCCGACAGGGCTCTGCGCCCGTGCTCGAGACGTGGCGGTGACGAAGTGAGATTCTCGAGCGCGCCGTCGCCGGCGCGCTCGCAGAGGACCTGGGCGCGGGCGACGTCGCGACCGCTGGCACCAGCCCGATGACGGGCGCCTCGGCACGCGCTGAAGTCGCCCCGAGGCGGGAGTGGTCGCGGGGCTCCGGGTGGCGGGAGCTCGTCTCGCGCGGTCGACCGACGAAGCGGCGTCGAAACGCGCGTGGAGGACGGCGGCCGTCGAGAGCAAGGCCGCACGCGTCGCGCGCCTCGAGGGCCGCTGCGCGCGCGATCCTCTCCGCCGAGCGGAGGCGCGTTCAACTTCGCGCGGGCGGCTCTCGGGGATCGCGACCCTGACGCGCCGCTTCGTCGACGCGGTCGCCGGAGCACCGGCGCGCGATCCTCGACACGCGCAAGACGACGCCCGGCCTGCGCGCCCTCGAGAAGTACGCGGTCGCGCGGCGGGGGCGGCGAGCAACCACCGCTTCGGGCTGGACGACGGAGATCCTGGTCAAGGACAACCACGTTCGCCTGGCCGGCGGTCGATCGCGCACGCGGTCGAGCCGCGCGCGAGGCCGCCGACCTCCTGGTCGAGGTGGAGTCCACCACCCTCGCCGAGTTGACGAGGCACTCGCCGCCGCCGTCGACCTGATCCTGCTCGACAACATGCCGCCGAGGAGTGCGTGAGGCGGTCGCGCTCGTCGCCGGCGGGCGCCGCTGGAAGCCTCGGGCGGCGTCACCCTCGAGACCCTCCGCGCGGTGGCCGAGACCGGCGTGGACTACGTCTCGGTCGGCGCGCTCACCCACACCGCAAGCTCCCTGGACATCAGCCTGGAGGTGCTGCTGTGATCACCCTCGACGAGATCATGACCCATGAACGAGATGGTGGCGGAGATCACCGCGCCAGCGCAACGCGGTGATCCTCGCCCACAACTACCAGGGGCCCGAGGTCCAGGACATCGCGGACTATGTCGGCGATTCGCTCGGCCTGTCGCGCCAGGCGGCCAAGACCGACGCGCGATGTTATCGTGTTCGGCGGTGTCCACTTCATGGCCGAGACCGCGGCCATCCTGAGCCCGGACAAGCGGGTGTTCATCCCTGACCTCGACGGCCGGCTGCTCGTGGCGGAGTCGATCACCGCTGACCAGTCCGCGCCTGGAAGGCGGAGCACCCGGGCGCGGTGGTCGTCTCCTACGTCAACACGACCGCCGAGGTCAAGGCGGAGAGCGACTACTGCTGCACGTCGGCAACGCGAAGGTCATCCAAGCGATCCCGGAGGACCACGAAATCCTCTTCCTCCCGGATATGTACCTGGGCTCTTCGAGAAGGTGACCGGGCCGCCGCTCCAAATCTGGCTGGGCGAGTGCCACGTGCACGCCGGGATCCGGCCGCGGGACATCGAGCGCTGGCGGGCGTTGGCCCGATGCGGAGCCGCTGGTCCACCCTGAGTGCGGGTGCGCGAGCCAGCGCATGGCCTTCGGGAAATGTGGGACGGATCCTCTTCTCGACCGAGGGGACGAGCGACTTTTCTCTGTGCTTCCGAAAAGGAGTGGGTCCTCGTCGCGACGGGAGACTGGGGACGATCCATCTGGCTGTTCGAAGGAGGCGCCGGCGGAGAAAGCGCTTCGAAGCGGTCCCCGGAAGGCGATCCGCTGGAAAATGAAGACGATGACGTTCGAGAAGCTCCGCGACTCCCTCCGCGACCGGAAAGTATGTCGTCACCGTCGGGCCGGACCAACGCGGCGGGCGCGCGGCGCGATTGAACCGCATGGGTCTCGATCTCGTGACGGCTCCTGCCGCGCCGGCGCCATAAGAAGCGTCTAAGAAACCCGTCTCCGGCCCAGGCCTGGCCTGGCCACGAGCTACCGTAGGTCGATGATCGAGGCACGTGGCCTCACGAAGGACTACGGCTCGACGCGCGCGGTCGACGGGTCTGACGTTCGCGGTGCAGCCCGGGCACGGTGACCGGCTTCCTGGGGCCGAATGGGGCGGGCAAGTCGACGACGATGCGCCTGATTCTGGGGCTTGATCACCCCACCGCGGGCACGGCGCTGATCGGCGGCGTCCCGTACCACGAGATCAGGGAACCCGCTGCGGATGGTCGGCGCGATGCTCGACGCGCGGGCGCTGCATCCCGGACGCAGTGGACACGCGCATCTGGTGGCGCTGGCGCGCAGCAACGGCATCGCGCGCAAGCGGGTGGCGGAGGTCCTGGGAGCAGGTCGGGATGGCGGATGCGGCGCGTAAGCGGGCCGGTGCGCTGTCGCTGGGGATGAGCCAGCGGCTCGGCATCGCGGCCGCGCTGCTGGGCGATCCCGAGGTGGTGATGTTCGACGAACCCGTCAACGGCCTCGACCCCGACGGCGTGCGCTGGGTGCGTCACCTGATGCGCTCGCTGGCCGAGGAGGGCCGGACCGTGTTCGTCTCCAGCCATCTGATGAGCGAGATGCAGCTGACCGCCGACCATCTGATCGTGATCGGCCGCGGACGCTTGATCGCCGATGCGAGCGTCGACGACGTGGTCCGGCGGGCATCGGGGAACCTCGTGCGAGTGCGTGCCCCGGATTCCGCCAGGCTCAGCAAGCCGTTGGCGGGGGCCGGCGGTGTCCGTCGAGAGCCCCGAGCACGAGGT
>CAWKEV010000039.1:0-8559 GCA_963848725.1 uncultured Actinomycetes bacterium
CCTCGGTCGCCTCGGCGAGCTCGGCGACGGACAGCGGAGCGGACGAGACGACGAGGAGCGCCTCGATCGTCCTCGCGAGCCGATCGACGGGATTCGCTGCGATCAGGCGGAGCGGGCTGTCCACACCGGGGTCCTTTCTTCGTGGCGGGAGACGCGGATGGGGGCGAACGGAGCCGCCTGCTCGAGCGCGATCTCGCCCGACTTGCGGAGCTCGAGGAGCGCGAGGAGCGCCACGGCCTGCTCGACCCGCGTGAGACCGGTGACCTCGGAGTCGAAGTCGAACCGGCGGCGGCGGGCGAGCAACGCGCGGAAGCGCTCGAGGAACTGCGAGACGGGTGGGAAGCGGAGCGCCATGTGACCCAGAGAGACATTCGGCGGCGGCTTCGCCAACCCTCGCAGCGCGGAGGCGAGCGTCTCCGGGTCCTGCGGGGCGAGCCGACGCTCGAAGCGGGGCGCGAACGGCGCAGGCCCGAGCCGGAACCAGCGGTCGCCCTCGTTCGAGAGCCTCTCGACGAGCCAGGCGGCGGCCTCCTTCATGCGGCGGTACTCCGCCAGGCGCCGGGCGAGCTCCTCCGCTGCCTCCTCCGGCTCGAGCGCATCGAGCTCGGCGGCCTCGTCGGGGAAGAGCGCGCGGGCCTTCAGCTCGAGGAGCGCCGACACGAGGACGAGGAACTCACCGCACGCCTCCAGGTCGACCTCCTCCCGCTCCGCGAGATGCTCGAGGAAGGCGAGGACGATCGCGGCGACGTCGACGTCGCGCGGCTCGAGCTCCTCCTCGAGGAGGAGCGTGAGGAGGAGATCGAACGGCCCCTCGAACGCGTCGAGGTCGAGCTCGAGCTCCCGCACGGGCAGGGGAGGCACGCGAGGAGGCTAGCCGGGGAACCGGACTGCGCCTGCGCAAGACCGGCGATCCGCAGGAGCGGAATCGCCGGTCGCGCAAAATCCCTGAAGACGGCCGCTTCGCGGCCTTGTCGCAGCTCGCTCTGTCGGGGAGGTAGGGCCCGGCTCAGCGCTGCTTGGGAACGGCCATCGCCTGCGGCGGCTTCCGCGGCGGCGCTGTCGTCCCGCGGTTCCAGCTTCGCTGCCACCAGACGAAGAACGCGCCGGAGACGGCGATCGCGACTGCCGACACGTAGACGTTCAGGCGAATGCCCGCGATCTCGTGCGCGGGATCGATGCGCAGCATCTCGATCCAGATACGCCCGAGGCTGTACAGGAACACGTAGAGGGCGAAGAGTCCGCCCGGCCGGATGTCCCACCTGCGCTCGATCAGCAGCAGGAGCCCCGCGGCGGCGAGGCACCAGATCAGCTCGTACAAGAAGGTCGGGTGGTAGGTCGCCTGCTCGATGTGGTCGAAGGGACGGTTCGCCGCGGAGATCTCGAGACCCCAGGGCAGGTTGGTGGGCTTTCCGTACAGCTCCTGGTTCCACCAGTTGCCGATACGGCCGATCCCCTGGGCGACGAGGAGCGCAGGAGCGACGCAGTCCGCGAGCTTGGCGACGTCCGCGCCGGCGCGCTTGGCGACGATCGCGCCGACGATCGCGCCGAGCCCGATGCCGCCCCAGATCCCGAGGCCGCCGCGCCAGATCGCGAACGGTCCCCACCATGCGTCCGGAACCTCGTTCCAGCTCGTGACCACGTGATAGAGACGCGCGCCGACGATCCCGAACGCGACGCCCCACACCGCGACGCGGAAGATGAGGTCCCAGTCACCCCCCCGCTTCGTCCAGCGCCTGCCCGAGATATAGACCGCGGCGGCGATCGCGACGAGCAGCGTCAACCCGTAGAAGTGGATCGAGAGCGGGCCGAGCTCGAGCGTCGAGGAGCTCGGGGACGGGATCGACGCCAGGAACATCTCGCGCATTCTGCCGACAGCCCCGCGCCGGCACGGTGGGAACCGCAGCGATCGTCGCGAGCAGGGACGGCAACGCACACGTCGCGGCTGCGCTTCAGGGAGCTCGCGCGATCGGAATCCGCGCGTCGGCGGGTCTCCCGCTGCGCGCATACAGACACGGCAACAGCGGCGTCGCGGCCGCGCCAGCGGCCGCGCTTCAGGGATTCTCGCGAGCAGGAAGGCGCGAGAGCGCCTTCCTGCTCTGCGCAAAGGAATCCGATAGGGCCGGATCTCATCTCCCGCGACGATCGCGAGAGACGAGGTCCGGCCCCGGTGCTACGTCACAGGAGGATCTGGAGGGCCAAGTCGACGGTGCAGCCACGTTCGAGGAGGCTGACCGCGGAATGGAGGTCGACGTCGTGGCTCGCGGCCAGGACGAGTGCGCTCTCCGGGTCGTAGCCCGCCCGCTCGAGCGCCTCGTGCCGCCACCGCTCGATCCGGTCGATCTCGCTCACGTACAGGGTCTGGAGTTCCGCCGCAGACATTCAGGCCGCCCTTCCGCCGTCGTTTGTCTCTTGGCTATTCGTCGACTGAGACGTCGTGGACGTCCCCTTGCCGGGTGAATTCGGTTGCGGGTCCGTAAGCGTTAGATGAAGGTCTAGGTCCGGGGGCTGGTCCGGGCTCCGCCTCCGGAAACAGGCAAACTCCGCTTCATGTCGGGCTGCGGCGCGACGCGCGAGGGGCACGGGTGTCGGGCGTAGAGAGCGGAGACGCCGCGGTCGCCGTCCAAGGGCGTGCCCGGACACTCGATCTCGTCCCGTTCGTCCCGCGCCTGACTCTCGACTGGCTCCGGACCGATGCCGACCGTCTTTGGCTCGAGGTCGAGGGGACGCTCGCGTTCGTGGACATCTCCGGGTTCACCGCGATGTCCGAGCGCCTCTCGAGCCAGGGAAAGGCCGGGGCCGAGGAAGTCACGGAGGTCATGAACGCGACCTTCGCTGCGCTTCTCGCCGTCGCGTACGACCAGGGCGGCGGCCTCCTGAAGTTCGGTGGAGACGCACTGCTCCTGCTCTACGAGGGGCCAGAACATGCGGGCCGTGCCGCTCGGGCCGCCTTCGAGATGCGGCGGACGCTCCGGGCGATCGGGCGACCGAGAACGTCGGCGGGGGCGATACAGCTGAAGATGCACGCGGGCCTCCACTCCGGCACGTTCCAGTTCTTCCTCGTCGGCGATCGCATCGCGAGCTCCTCGTGACAGGCCCGGCGGCCACGCGCACGGTCGAGATGGAGGCGACCTCCGAGGCCGGAGAGATCCTCGTGAGCACCGAGACGGCCGGGCTGCTCGAGCCGGACACAGTGGGCGAGGAGAAGGGCCGAGGTCGTCTTCTGCGCACCGCACCGGGGGTGCGCGGAGCCGTCGAGCCGCTGCCTCGCGTCGACGACGTCGGGCTCGAGATCGCGGTACCTGCTCCGCTACGCGCCCAGCTCCTCGAGATCGGCCCGCTCGAAGGTGAGCACCGGCATACGTCGATCGCCTTCATCCGCTTCTCCGGGACGGACGAGATCATCCAGACCGAGGGTCCCGAGGGCGCGGCCGACTCGCTGGCTGCCCTCGTCCACGCCGTCCAGACGGCAGCCGACGAGCACCGCGTCACCTTCCTGGAGAGCGACGTGGACCAGGACGGAGGTCGGATCGTGCTCGTCTCCGGCGCGCCGCAGACCTTCGGCGACGACGAGGAGCGGATGCTCCGCACCGTTCGGGCGATCGTCGACTCGGGATTGCCGCTTCCGGTGCACATCGGCGTCAGCGAGGGACGCGCGTTCACGGGTCAGGTGGGTGCGAGCTTCCGACGGACGTACACGGTGCTCGGTGACACAGCAGCGCTCGCAGCGCGTCTGATGGCCCGCGCGGGAGAGGACGAGATCTGGGTGTCGGCCGGCACGCTCTCCCGGGGAGGCGCGTCGTTCGAGGCGGCCGAGCTCGAGCCGCTCAACCTCAAGGGGAAGAGCGAGCCGGTGCAGGCGTTCGTCCTCGGCGACCTGCTCTCGGAGGCGGCGAGGCCGGAGCCAGGCCCCGTCGACGAGGCACTGCCGTTCGTCGACCGCGAGCGCGAGCGCGCGGTGCTCGCGGCGTCGGTTGCACCGGTACGGATGGGCTTCGGGACGCTCGTCGAGCTCGTCGGCGAGCCCGGGATCGGGAAGTCGCGTCTGGCGGCCGAGCTCCGCCAGAACTGTGCAGACATGCGCCAGATAGAGCTCCGCTGCGAGCAGTACGAGGCCTCCACGCCCTACTACCCATTCCGTCCGTTCCTCCGTTCGCTGCTCGACGTCGAGCTGAACGGTGGAGGAGAGCACAACCGCACGATCCTCAGCGATCGCCTGCACAAGGTGGACGAGGAGCTCGTGCCCTGGGCACCGCTCCTCGCTGCTCCCCTGGACGTCGAGGTCGCGACGACACCCGAGGTCGACGATCTCGATCCGTCGTTCTGGCGTGCCCGGCTGCATGGCGTCATGGGGACGCTCCTCGGCCACCTCCTGGACTCGCCGACGCTGCTCGTCTTCGACGACGTGCACTGGATGGACGACGCGTCCTCGGAGCTCCTGCGCTACCTCGGCACCCAGCTCCCGACACGGCCGTGGCTCGCCTGCACGACACGACGACCCGGCGAGGACGGCTTCGCTGCGGCCACGGGTACGCCCCCTCTCCCGGCGCTCACGCTTCGGCTCGAGCCCCTGCCCGAGGACGACGCGAAAACGCTCGCGATCGCCGCCGCCGGGGGTCGCCGACTCACCGACGACGAGCTGGCCGCACTCATGGAGCGGGGCGCGGGGAATCCGCTCTTCCTCCAGGAACTCGCATCGCCCGGAGGCGAAGCCCAGGAGGGCGAGCAGATGCCGGACACGGTCGAGGCGCTCGTCGCCACGCGGATCGATCGTCTTGCGCCCGGCGACCGCGCGCTCCTCCGCTGGGCGTCCGTGCTCGGGCGTGTCGTTCTCCGGCGCGCTCATCCGCGACGTGCTCAAAGGAGATTCCACGGCCGCATCCGACTCCGAGGCATGGGATCGGCTCGCCGAGTTCGTCGAGCGTGATCCGAACGTCCCTGGGGCGTTCCGTTTCCGCCACGCGCTGATCCGCGACGGCGCATACGAGGGCCTCTCGTACCGCCGCCGGCGCGAGCTCCACGGCCGCGTCGCCGAGGTCATCGAGCGCAACATGGGCGAGCGCCCGGAGGAGGCGGCGGAGCTCCTCTCGCTGCACTACTTCAACGCCGGGCGCTGGTCCGAGGCCTGGACGTATTCACGCGCTGCGGGTGATCGGGCGCGCGAGGTGTACGCGAACGTCGACGCCGGCACGGTTCTACGAGCGGGCGATCGACGCCAGCGCGGACGCATCAAGACACTCGGCGACAGTACGAGCTCGCGGAGCACGTGGCGCTCGCTCGGCGAGGTGCGCGACGCAGCGGGCGACTATCGAGGCGCGGTCGAGGCATTCAAGGTCGCCGCGCGACTGCTCAAGGACGACGCCGTCGCCCGGGCAGAGATCCTCCTGAAACGCGCGATCGCCTGGGCGCGACTCGGCTCCTACAGCGCGGCGGTCCGTGACACGACGGCCGGTCTCGACTCGGTCGAGTCCCTCGACACCGCCGAAGCGAAGAACAGCTCCAACAGTCTGCTGGCACTCCGTGCGCAGGTCCTCCTGCAGCAGGGACGACCCCGCGAGGCGATCGCGATCGCGACCGAGGTCGTGCGCGAGGCGGAGCCGCTCGGCCCGAGTCGTGCCCTTGCCATCGCCTACGACGCCCTCGACGGCGCGTACTTCGAGCTCGGCGAGCCCGAGAAGGCCGTCCACGAGATCAAGGCTCTCGAGATCTACCGGGAGATCGGGGCCGCGCGAGCCGCCGCGGTGATCGCGTCGAACCTGGGTGTCACTGCGTATGCAGAAGGGCGCTGGCGAGAGGCATCGGACTACTACACGCATTCGCGCGACGAGCTCGAGCGCCTCGGCGACGCGACCCAGGCAGCGTTCGCGAGTGCGAACCTCGGCGAGGTCCTCATCAGCCGTGGGCTCCTCGATGAGGCAGAGAAGGTGCTCGACGACGCGCGCGCCACTCTCCGGGCTGCCGAGCATCTGACTGGCTCGATCTTCGCGGAGACCCAGCTCGCACGTCTCGCGCTCGTCCGCGGGAGCACCGAGACGGCTGTCGAGGATCTTGCGCGCCTGGTCGAGGAGGCGGCTTCGATCGGGAGCACGGCGTTCGGCCTCGAAGCGTCGATCTACCTCGCAGGAGCGCACGTGCAAGACGGAGACTCCGAACGTGCGCTCGGAGCCCTGGCGGACGCCGAGCGCACGTTCGGGCTCGACTCCTCACCACTCGTCGCCCACCTCGCGCGCGTGCGTGCGCTCGGCTCTGAGGGAGACGGGCGATCTCGAGGGTGCGAGGGAACAGCTCGCCCTCGCACTCACGATCGCGCGCCGCCAGAGGCTTCTCTACGAGGAGGAGCAGACGTTGCGCGCGTCCGCGGACCTCGCGTCCTTCGTCGGCCGCGAGGACGAGATGCGCGAGGCGCTGGACGAGGCCGATCGCCTCGCCCAGCGCCTCGCCGAGATGTCCTAGCTAGGAAACGCCGATCTGACGGCCGCCGTCGTACGAGGTGTAGACCTGGTACGCGGTGTGCACCTGGCCGCTCGTCACGTCGACCGTCTGAGTGCCGGTGACGATGCACGACGTGGCAGGAGTGCCGTCGGTGTTGGTCCCCAGGACCCCGGTCGTGGCGAGCGTGCCGCCGGTCTGGCGCGGGTCGATGAGGCAGTACGGCATCGGCTTCAGATCCGCGTCGAGGAACGGCGGAGAGTCGTCGTAGCGGATCGAGACCTGCTTGCCCCTAGGCCTGAGATGGCGACATCGGCCCTCAGCGTCTCGAGGAGGTAGATCTTCCCCGAGGGGCAGTTCGGCGGAGTGCAGGCCGCGATCGGTGAGAAGCGGAATTCACCCGCCCGTCCGAGTCGGTCCACGTGTCCTGGACGTAGAAGGCGTCGGCCTTCGTCGAGTTCGAGCTCGCGTCCACCGTGTAGTCGCCGACCGTCGAGGGATCGGTGTCCCCGCCGAACGGGCCGACGACCGGGACCACCTGGAAGTCCTGACCCGGCGCATCGGCAGCGAGGCTCGGAAGGCGGTTGGCCGCCGTCGTCGGGCCGCCCGTCGAGATCGGGTCGCAATCGGTATTGCCCGTCGGGCTCTGCAGCGCCCACTTCGAGCTCGTGTCGGTGCCCCGTGCGGTGACACAGACCTTGTAGTCGCTCCCGGTGGGCACCTGGGTGAAGGTGTACGTGCCGTCCGTGGACGACGATGTCGTCGTCGTGACGAACGCGTACGAGGACGCGGGCGCACCGACGTCCTTCGCATACAGGTTGACGTTCCAGGCCTTCGGAACATCACTGTTCAGGAACGCCCCCTGACCGGTGGTGTAGGCGTTGTCGAGGTTGCGGTCCTGATACACGCGTCCGGAGACCGTGACGCACGTCACGATCTTGAGCGTCGGGAAGGACCCTTGCAGGGCGAACAGGTTCGCACTGCCACCGGCGTCGTTGAACTGGTTCGCCTGCTTCGCAACGGCCGTGATCGCCGCAGAGAACGTCACTCCTGCTTTGAACGTCACGGTGATCGCCCGCGATGCGCCAGGGGCGAGGTTGAGGTTGTCCAGCCCGAGGATGTCCTTGGTGCCGCCCGAGCTCGCGCTCGTCGTGTTCGTCCGCAGTACTCCCGACGTCACCAACGCGACGGTGTTGGGCGGGAAGTAGATCTCCGCCGAGCCCAGCGCCTGCGGGCTTCCCGTGTTCTTGATGGTCACTTGCGTGCTGGCCGGAGACGCGCATGTTGCCGCCGGCGTGGCCGCGAGCGTGAACGTCTTGCCGCTTCCGCCGCTCGCGATCGGAATGACGAGCACCGCCGCCGCTGCCACCAAGGCCAGCGCCAGCGCCCACGTCACCTTCCGGTGGTTGCGGTATCCATTGCGTACTCGCAAGGTAATCCCCTCTCCTCAGTCCGCAGTTTCCTTCGTGATGCGCAATCCCCAGCTCGCGCGGCGCGATTCTACTCGGTGACGCGGCGCTTTGTAAGGCAGCGGCGATCACCCGAATCCGTACGGGACGGAGCGACCCTCGCTCTGGCATGCTTCGCGCCCGTGCTCGGCCACAACGCGAAGATCGAGCTCCTCAAGAACGTGCCGCTCTTCGCGGGCTGCACTCGGAAGGAGCTGCGCGAGCTGGCGGTCACGGCCGACGAGGTCGACCTGCGGGAGGGCTTCGCGCTCACACGGGAAGGCAAACCGGGACGAGAGTTCATCGTGCTCGTCGACGGGACAGCGCGCGTCACGCGGAACGGCAAGAAGCTCGCGGACATCGGCCCCGGAGACTGGGTCGGCGAGATCGCACTCCTCACGAACGCGAAGCGAACGGCGACGGTGACGACGACGTCGCGCGTTCGCGCGCTGATCCTCACCGACCGGGGATTCCGCCGAGTCGTCGACGCGATGCCGTCGATCGCGATGAAGGTGCTCACGTCCGTCGCGGGACCGCCTCGCCCGCGACGCGCGCAGCTAACTCGCGCGCGCGACAGAGAATCCGCTCACGCGGGACCCCTCTGTCGCTCGGTGCCAATCACACGCCGAATCAAGGTCAGATGCGCCAAGGCGGCAAAGCCGCCGTCTTCAGGGGTGTGGCCGCG
>CAWKEV010000040.1:0-21772 GCA_963848725.1 uncultured Actinomycetes bacterium
GGGCGGCCGCGGCGGCGCGGCTGGCCCCGCTGCGGGCCGCCCTCGAGGAGCTACTGGCCGGGGCCTAGGTGGCGAAGGCGCGCCGCAGCGCGTGGTCGCTGTCGGCGGCGAATCGCCTGGGGAGACGCTCTGGGGGCTCGGCCCAGCGAGAAGAAGCCGTGGAAAGCGCCGGGGTAGACGTGCAGCTCGGTCGGTACTACGGCCTGACGAAATCAGGCGTCGGGCGTACTCGACGTCTTCCTGGACGAACAGGTCGACGTCGCCGACCATGACGTACGCGGGCGGAAGCCCCGTCAGGTCGGTCGCCCGCGCCGCCTCGGCGTAGGCCGGTTAAGGTATCCGCGCCGCCGCGTCGCCGAGGTAGGCCCTCCAGCCGATCAGGTTGGGGGTGCGGGTCCACACCCTAGGATCGGTCGGCGCCCCGCTGGCCGGGTTGACGTTGCGATCGTCGAGCATCGGGTAGATCAGCAGCTGGAAGCGGACCGGCAGCTCCCCGCGGCGGGGCGAGGAGGGCGAGCCCCGCCGCCAGGCCGCCCCCCGAGCTCGCGCCGCCGACCGCGATGCGGGCGGGGTCGACGCCGAGTTCGGCCGCGTGGCGGTGCGTCCAGGCCAGCCCGGCGTAGCAGTCGTCCATCGGGGCCGGGAACGGGTGCTCGGGCGGCCGGCGCCACTCCACCGAGACGACCGCGCAGCCCACCGCGTCCACGATGTGGTCCATGGCCAGGTCGTCCTGCTCGATCTGGCCCAGGACGTGACCGCCGCCGTGGATCCAGTACAGGCACGGCAGCACGCCCTGCGCCCGGCCGGCCGGTAGTGCCGCACCCGGACCTCCGGGGCCCCGTCGAGCCCCGGCGCGAAGTGATCCTGCCGGACCACGGTCGGGCTCGGCTCGAGGCCCGCACTGGCCACCGCGCGCCGGTCGAGCAGAGCCTGGCGGGCGGTCGGGATGTCGGTGAGATCGAGCACGGGCAGCCCGGGAAGGACGGCGGCAACCTCGGGGTCGATGCGCTTGAGCAGGTCCATGCTTCCTCCTGTGCTGTGCTGTGCTGTCCTTCCCGCCGGTATTACATCAGAATGAGGAACGACGACGTTGTCCACCGCACAGGGAGGTCACCCGTGAGCGAGGCGATCGACAAGGTCCTGCAGGATGCGGTGGAGTCCGGCGTGGTTCCGTAGCGTGGCCGCGATCGCGGCCGACCGGGACGGGGTGATCTACGAGGGCGCGGCGGGCCGCGGGCGGTCGGCGAGAGCGACCCGGTCGACCGGGACACGCTTTTCCGGATCATGTCGATGACCAAGATGGTGCACCGTGGCGGCGCTGCAGCAGATCGAGCAGGGCAACCTCGACCTGGACGCGCCGGTCGCCGAGTACTGCCCCGAGTTCGCCGACATGCAGGTGCTGACGGCTTCGACGGCGACACCCCGCGGGCTGCGCCCGCCGGCCAGCCAGGCCACGGTCAAGCAACTGGTCACTCATACCAGCCGGGCTGGGCTACTGGTTCTGGAACGACGAGCTGTGCAAGTGGCAGGCGGTGACCGGCACGCCGAACGTCATGGCCGGGTCCGACCTGATCTTCACCGCGCCGATGGTGGCCGATCCGGGTACGGTTCAGTACGGCATCAACGTCGACTGGCTGGGCAAGGTCGTCGAGGCGGTCAGCGGCGTCGGCCTGGACGTGGCCATCAAGGAGGGCATCACCGGCCCGCTCGGCATGGACCAGACCACGTTCCTGATGAACGACGACGCAGCGGCCGAACTCCACGCCGATGCACGTCAAGGGCGAGGACGGCACCTGGGTCGCCATCGGCGAGATCCTGAACCAGGCAGCCGGACTACTGGGCCGGCGGGCACGGCCTGTACGGGCCGCCGCGCGACTACATCAAGTTCCAGCGGGCGCTGCTGCGCGGCGGCGAGCTCGACGGCGTCCGGATCCTGCAGCCAGTCCACCGTCGACGCCGCGTTCACCAACCAGATCGGCGACCTGGACTTCCCCGCCGAGATCCCGACCGCCGACCCGGCGTCGAGCTGCGACTTCACGCGGGTCCCGGCTTCAAGTGGGGCTACGGCCTGCTGCTCAACACCGCGGACATCCCGGGCATGCGGCGGGCGTGGAGCGGAGCGCTGGGCCGGGCTGTGCAACACCCACTTCTGGGTGGACCGCACCGCCGGCGTCTGCGGCTCGATCTACAGCAACTTCCTGCCGTTCGTGACCGCCGGAGGCGTCGAGCTGTACGCCGACTTCGAGCGGGCGCTCTACGCTTCGCTGTGATCCGCGGTTAGCGCGCGGGCCTCGGCGACGTCCTCGTGCATCTGGGTGATCAGGGCCTGGACCGAGCCTGAACCGCTCCGTGCCGCGCAGCCGGGCAGTGAAGTCGATGGCGGCGTGGACGCCGTAGAGGTCGAGGTCGTCGCGGTCGAGCGCGTACGCCTCCACGGTGCGGTCGCCGATGCCGAACGTGGGGTTGGTGCCGACCGAGATCACGGCCGGCCAGCGGGCCGTCTCCGCGCCGTCCAGGTCCAGGCTGGCCAGCCAGCCGGCGTAGACGCCGTCGGCGGGGGTCGCGGGGTGCGGCGCGGTCTCCAGGTTGGCGGTCGGGAAACCCAGGCCGCGGCCGCGCATGTGACCCAGAACGCCCAGGTGCGCAGATCTCCCCGTCGAGAACGGCGTCCGCCGTGCGGAGGGCGAGCTTCGCCGCCCGCGCCGCGGGGGCGAAGCGCTCGGTGAGGTCGTTCCCGTTGCGGCTCATGAGGGTGACCTCCCCGCCAGCGACGGTGACGAGCGCACGGAAGCCATCCCACTTCGGCTCGTACACCCAGTCCGACCCGACGGGGAGCGACTCCGCAGCGGACGCGAGCATCGGCGCATAGGGACGGCCGTCGCCTCCCGCCGCGTCCTTGCGCAGGAGGAGCCAGTTCTTCGGATCGCCGTCGAGCCGTGCCGGAACCAGCGTCCAGGTGCCGTCGAGCCGCTCGCCGTGGAGCCGCACGGTGAGACCGCCGTTCCGCTTCTCCTCGAGCAGGTCGTAGGTACCGCGGTCCCAGATCTCGACTGTCCCCGCCCCGTACTGCCCGGCGGGGATCGTCCCTTCGAAGTCGGCGTACTCGAGCGGGTGGTCCTCGACGTGCACCGCCAGATGCCGCTCGCCACGGCGCAGCGGGACCCCCTTCGGCACGGCCCAGCTCGCGAGCGCACCGTCTCGCTCGAGGCGGAAGTCGTAGTGGAGCCGCCGCGCGGCGTGACGCTGGATCACGAACCGTGGACGCGGGCCACCCTCCGTCGCATCTCCGAACGGCTCCGGGGTGCGGCCGCGGCGCCGCTTCCGCTCGTACTCGCCGAGGCTCACCTGTGGATTGTCGCCAGCATCGCAACGCTTTCTTTACCAACTGGCTGCAGATTCGAAGATTCCCCTGCTCAGAAGCGGTTCCGTGGCAGGGGATAAGCCTGTGGAACCTGTGGATAGCTGTGCTGAGCCTCAGGCGTGCGCGAGAACGCCCATCGCGCGGTACTTCGCACGCCGTGCACGCCGGCGCTCCTCCGGCTCGAGCGAGTCGATCTCCCCGAGAGCGGCGAGAATCGCTTCCTCGAGGAGCCGCGCGGCCCCGTCGTGATCCGTGTGCGCGCCGTCCTCGGGCTCGGGAACGACCGCGTCCACCACCCCCAGCTCGACGCAGTGCGCAGCATCGGGCTTGAACGCGGCCGCAGCCTTCCGGGCCTCTCCCGCGTCGCGCCAGAGGATCGCCGCGCAGCCCTCGGGGGAGATGACGGAGTAGATCGCGTTCTCCTGCATGAGCACGCGATCCGCGACGGCAATGGCGATGGCGCCGCCCGACCCACCCTCGCCGATCACGCAGGCGACCGTCGGGATCGAGAGCCGCACCATGGCGGCCTGCGACCGGGCGATCGCGCCGCCCTGGCCGTGCTGCTCCGCGGCCACGCCGGGATACGCGCCGGGCGTGTCGATCATCGTCACGAGCGGGAAGCCGTGGCGGTCGGCGAGCATCATGGCGCGGACCGCCTTTCGGTACCCCTCGGGATACGCCATCCCGAAGTTGCGCGCGGTCCGCTCCTTCAGGTCGCGGCCCTTCTGATGCCCCACGAGGACGACGGTCCGCCCGCCGAGCTTTCCGATGCCGGTGACGAGCGCGTGGTCGTCCGCGCGGCCGCGATCGCCGTGGAGCTCGAAGAAGTCGTCGAAGATCCGCTCGACGTAGTCGAGGGTGTAGGGCCGGTCCTGATGGCGGGCGAGCTCGACCGAGCGCCAGATGTCTTCGGCAGTCGGCTCCTCCCGGATCCGGTCGAGCTGCTCCTGAAGGCGCCCGAGCTCGCCCGTAACCCTGGTGCCGCGCAGGAGCTTCATGCCGCCGAGCTTACTAAGCCGCTCGCGCAGCCGAATCTCCGCGTCGCTCGCCACCTACGCCGGCCCGAAGAGACGCAGCAGTCTCGCGAGGGTCGGCCGGAGCTCGGCGCGCGGCACGATCGCGTCGAGGTGGCCGAAGCGGAAGTTCGACTCGGCGAGCCCGAAGTCGTCCGGGAGCTTCTCCCGCGTCGTCTGGGCCACCACGCGCGGTCCGGCGAACGACATGAGCGCGCCGGGCTCCGCGAGGACGACGTCACCGAGGCTGGCGAAGCTCGCGAGCACTCCGCCCGTCGTCGGGTGCGTGAGGACGGAGACGAGCGCGCCGCGCGCCTCGTGCAGCTCCTCGATGGCGCAGACCGTCTTCGGCAGCTGCATGAGCGCCAGGATCCCCTCCTGCATGCGGGCTCCGCCGGAAGCGGAGATCGACACGAGCGGCACGCCCGCCTCGGCGGCGCTGTCGCACGCGAGCCCGAACTTCTCCCCGACGACGCTCCCCATGGAGCCCCCCATGAACGCGAAATCCATGACCGCCAACCGGCACTCCTCGCCCTCGATCTCGCCGCTGCCGATCACCATTGCGTCACCGAGGCCCGTCGCGATCTCGGCCTCCGCGAGCCGCTCGGTGTAGGGGCGGAGATCGAAGAACTCGAGGATGTCCGCCGACCGAAGGTCGCTCCCGTCCTCCGAGAACGAGCCGGGATCCGCCACCTGCTCGATCCGCTCCCGAGCGCGGACGGGGAAGTGATGCCCGCACTGGGGGCACACGCGCAAGGTCGCCGAGAGCTCGTCGTCCCGGTAGTGCGAGCCGCAGCCCGGGCACGTGTTGGGATGAGACTCGTTCGTCGAGGCTTCCGCCGCCTGCTTGCTCTCGATCTCGACGTCGACACGACCCGGGCCGGAGGACATGGGCTGGATCTTAGAGCCCGCGCCGTCAGAGCCCGGCGGCCGCGAGCAGGCGCGTCACGACGCGTTCGTTGTCGGCGTCCGGGACGAGGGTCGTGACCCCAATCCCCGCGAGCTCCACTCTTGCGACGACGTCTCTCAGGATCGCCTCGATCTCGGTGACGTCCGGCCCGCCGGGCTCGGGCATGAAGCAGGCGAGCTCGCCGGGTGCGAGTACGTCGACGTCGAGCGCGACGTAGACGGCGTCCGTGTCCGTGACAGCGCGCTCCACGGAGTGGTCGATACCCGCCTCGGCCAGATACTCGATCTCGGCCGGATCGAGGTTGCGCGCGCCGACGAGCGCGACATCGGCAGCGGCGACGAGCGCGCGGTCGAGGAGCATCCGCAGCGGCATCCCCCAGAGGTTCCCGGACGATGATGTCTCCGGCGTGTTGAGGTCGCCGTGCGCGTCCAACCAGACGACCGCGAGCCGCCGTCCACGTGCAGCCAGACCCGCCACGGCGCCGACGTGCGCGCAGCAGCAGCCCCCGAGCACGAGCGGGAGCTCGGGAAGCGCCGCCGCGAGCTTCGCCGTCTGCTCGTCGAGCGACTCCTCGTCGACCACGGCCGTCTCCGGGTACGGGAGCTCGAGCGCCGCAGCCGCGACCATCGCCTCTCCACCGCTTCCCCACGCCCGCGGGACACGAACGAGCCCGGCGGCAAACGCCCTTCCGCAGCGATGACACTCGTACCCGGAGCCGATTGCGACTGCGGTGAACGTGCGGCAGTCGGGACAGCGCGCGCGGAGCGAGCTCACGCGACGAGCTCGTCGAGCGCATCGGCGAGCGCGGCGAGATCGGCGAGCGTCCGCGCGGGGTGCAGGTCGTCCGGCTCGCCGCGCCGGTTGATCCAGATCGAGGGGAGCCCGAGCTCCGAGGCGGGTGCGATGTCGTGGTACAGGCTCTGGGCAACGTGGACGTGCCGATCGGGATCGGCGCCCGTGGCCTCGCGGAACACCTCCCAGTGCCGGTGTGCCGGCTTGTACGAGCCGATCTCACCGGCGACGACGGCGAGCTCGAACGGCACCCCTATGGAAGACATCGAGGCCTCGACGAGGTCACGGTCGGTGTTCGAGAGGATCGCGAGCTTCCACCCGCGGTTCCTCGCCCGATCGAGCCCGGGACGGACGTCGCCGAAGACCTGCCAGTCGGGAAGCGAGCGCGCGAGCGCATCCGCTTCGCCGTCCGGGAGCGCGATGCCTTCTTCCCGCGAGAGCCGCTCGAGGCCGAGCGTGAGCACCCCTCGATACGACCCTTCGGGCGTCTCCGCCTGGATGTCCCGCTCGAGCTCGTGGTAGCGCTCGAGCAGGCGGTCGCGGTGCTCGACGCCGAAGAGTCGCTCGAGCTCGGTCGCGATCCCGCCGTTCCAGTCGACGAGCGTCCCGTAGCAGTCGAACGTCGCCCAGCGCTCGCCCATCGCGGCAGCCTAGTCTCTGGCCGTGATCGAGATCCGACCGCTCATGCCCGGCGACTGGCCGGCGGTCGAGGGGATCTTCGTCCAGGGGATTGCGACCCGCAAGGCGACCTTCGAGAGCGACCCGCCGACATGGGAGCACTTCGACGCCAGCCACCTCGCCGGGCACCGTCTCGCGGCCGACGAGGACGGCCGGGTCCTGGGCTGGGCGACGCTCTCCGCGACCTCCGAGCGCGCGTGCTATGCGGGCGTCGCCGAGAGCTCCGTCTACGTGGCCGCGCATGCGCACGGCCGCGGCATCGGGCGAGCGCTGATGGAGGAGCTCATCGAAAGCGCGCGGAGCGACGGCATCTGGACGATCCAGGCCTCGATGTTCCCGGAGAACGAGGCGAGCGTCGCCCTCCACGAGCGCCTCGGCTTCCGCCTCGTCGGGCGCAGGGAGCGGATCGCGCAGCTCGACGGCGTCTGGCGCGACACGGTGCTCCTCGAGCTCAGGCTCTGAGGGTTCGCAGCGTGAGTCGCCGTTTCGGGCGACAGAAGGCCGCGCGGGCATTCCGCACGGCGAGGACACATTCCCCGCGGGACCGGCTTCCCCGGTACGTGCTCAGTCGTGATTCCAGCGACGAAACACCACGCAGGCGTTGTGCCCGCCGAAGCCGAACGAGTTGGAGACCGCCACCTCGATCTGCTGCGGGCGCGCCTCGTTCGGGATGTAGTCGAGATCGCACTCGGGGTCGCGGGTCTCGTAGTTGATCGTCGGCGGCAGCACGCCGCGGTCGAGCGCGAGGACGCAGAAGATCGCCTCGACCGCGCCGGCTGCGCCGAGGCAGTGCCCTGTCGCTCCCTTCGTCGAGGAAACGGGGGTGCGGGCTGCGTGCTCTTCACCGAGCGCGATCTTGAGCACTCGGGTCTCCGCCGGGTCGCCGAGCGGCGTCGAGGTCCCATGCGCATTCACGTAGCCGACCGCCTCGGGCTCGACGCCGGCATCCGCGAGCGCCATCCGCATCGCGCGGGCAGGGTTCTTCCCCGACGGGTCGGGCTCGGTGACGTGAGCCGCGTCCGACGACGTGCCGTATCCGAGGACTTCGGCGTAGATCTTCGCGCCCCGCTTCTGCGCGTGTTCGAGCTCCTCGAGCACGAGCATCGCTCCGGCCTCCCCCATGACGAAGCCGTCGCGGTCGGCGTCGAACGGCCGCGAGCCGCGCTTGGGGTCGTCGTTTCGGTGTGACAGCGCGCGCATCGCACTGAACCCCGCGACGCCGACGCGCGTGACCGGCGCCTCCGTGCCACCGCACAGCATCACGTCCGCGCGACCGAGCCGAATCGCGTCGAGACCGTCTCCGATCGCCATGTTCGAGGCAGCGCAGGCCGTCGTCTCGGTCGCGAGCGGGCCCTGTGTCCCGAGCTCCATCGAGACCCAGGCCGCGGCCATGTTCGGGATGATCTGGATGATCGAGAAGGGGCTTGTCCGATCCGGTCCGCGCTCGAGCAGGCTCTGGAAGCAGTCCTCGAAGGCACCGAGACCCCCGATGCCGGTGGCAACGGCCGCGCCCACCCTGTCCGACTCCTCGGCGATCGCGATGCCGCTGTCCTCTTCGGCCATGCGCGCCGCGGAGAGGGCCATCTGCGAGAAGCGGTCCATCCTGCGCGCCTGCTTGCGCTCGATCCAGGTGGTCGGCTCGAAGTCCTTCAGCTCGCAGGCGAAGCGCACCGAATAGCCCGCCGCGTCGAACTGCGTGATCGGCCCGGCGCCCGACTCCCCGGCGACGAGGTTCTCCCAGGTCGCGCCGACGTCGTTGCCGAGCGGCGTGACCATGCCGACGCCGGTGATCACCACCCGGCGCCTCCCGTTCGGTGTCGCCTCGCTCACCTCTCCTACATCCCGAGTCCGCCGTCGACGAGGAGCACGGCGCCCGTCACGAACGAGGCCTCCTGGGAGCACAGAAACCGTACCGCCCCCGCGACGTCCTCCGGATCGCCGAGCCTACCCAACGGGGTGTTGTCGAGCATCGCTCGAGTCGCGTCCTCCGGGAGCACGTCCGTGAGCCGGGACTTGACGTACCCGGGCACGACGACGTTCGCGCGAATGCTCCGGCTCCCGAGCTCACGCGCCAGCGCCTTCGTGAAACCGATGATCCCTGCCTTCGATGCAGCGTAGTTCGTCTGGCCCCAGTTCCCGTGGATGCCGACGATCGACGAGATGTTCACTATCGTCCCGGCGCGGCGCTTCATCATCCCCCGTGCCGCCGCACGGCAGGTGAAGAAGCACGACGCGAGGTTCGTGTCGATCACAGTGTCCCAGTCGTCGTCGGACATCCGCACGAGGAGGCCGTCCCGGGTGACGCCGGCGTTGTTGACGAGGATCTCGACGTCGCCCGCCTCCTCGACGAGCGCCTGCGCAGAGGCCGCATTCGAGACGTCCGCCTGGATCGCGCGGCCGCCGATCTCGGCGACGAGCGCATTCGCCTCGTCAGCGCCGGTGTTGTACGAGACGACGACCGAGGCTCCGGCAGCTGCGAGCTCGACCGCGATCGCACGGCCGATGCCGCGTGACGCTCCGGTGACCAGTGCCGTCTTCCCGTCGAGGGAGCAGAAGGCGGCCGAGCTCACTGCGTGAGTGCTTCCTGCGCCCGCTCCAGGCTCTCCAGCGTGTTGACGGAGACCGTCTTGACGCCGCGGTCGATCCGCTTGACGAGACCCGAGAGCACGCTTCCCGGCCCGACCTCGACGAAGGTGGTCGCTCCGCTCCGGATGAGCTCCGTCGCGGCCTGGGTGAAGCGCACAGGCGCGGTGAGCTGATCGACGAGCAGGGTTGCGAGCTCCTTCGCCGGCTCCACCTTCGCGGTGACCGTGGACATGAAGGGTGCCAGCGGCTCCCCGAAGCGCACGCGCTCGATCGCCGGGCGCAGCCGGTCGGCCGCCTTCGCGACGAGAGGGCTGTGGAACGCGCCCGAGACCTTGAGCCGCACGGCTCGTCGAGCGCCGAGGCTTTCCGCCTCGGCGCAGCACTCCTCGACGGCGTCGTGTTCGCCCGAGATCACGATCTGACCAGGGCAGTTGTAGTTCGCAGGCCACACGCCGACGATCTTGCGGCAGAGCTTCTCGACCTCCTCGTCGGCGAGACCGAGGATCGCGGCCATGGTGCCGGGACGCTGCCGCGCCGCCTCCGCCATCGCGAGCCCACGCTCGCGGACGAGGCCGATCGCCTCGCCGGTGCCGATCGCGCCGGCGGCAGCCAGAGCGGCGAACTCCCCGACCGAATGCCCGACCACGACGTCCGGCTCGAGGCCGCGCTCGCGAAGCGCGGCGAGGATCGCGAGGCTCGTGGCCACGAGTGCCGGCTGCTGCACCTCGGTGTCGACGAGGTCGTCGAGCGGGGTATCGAAGCACAGACGCTCGAGGTCGAGGCCGGACGCCTCGGAGCCCACGCGATACACCTCGCGCGCGGACGCGAAGGCTCCGGCGATCTCCTTGCCCATCCCGGCCTCGAGCGATCCCTGGCCGGGAAAGCAGAATGCAACCTTGCTCACGACCGCAACCTTCTCGGCGGAGTGGGCTCGAGCGCAACCTTGGTCATGTGGGTCTCCCGTTCGTCCATTCGATCAGCGCCGAGCCCCAGGTGAGGCCTGCGCCCATACCGGTCATGAGCACGAGCGCCCCGTCACGCAGGCGCCCCTCCGCCCGCGCATCCGTGAGCGCGAGCGGGATCGAGCCCGACGAGGTGTTGCCGTAGCGGTCCACGTTGACGACTGTCTTCTCCGGGGGGATCCGGAGCTTAGCGACCGCGTAGTCGATGATCCGCTTGTTCGCCTGGTGCGGGATGTACACGTCGACATCCTCGACCCTCTTGCCGCACTCGGCCAGGATCTGCTCCGCCGAGTAGACCATGATCCTCGTCGCGAACTTGAAGACCGCGCGTCCGTTCATCTTCACGTAGCTCGAGGGGTTCTCGAACTTGCGGGAGCCGGAACCCGGGTACCAGAGGTTCTCGCCGCCTCCACCGTCCGCGCCGAGCTCGAAGCCGAGGAAGCCGCCCCGGTCCACCGGCTCCAACACGACCGCGCCCGCACCGTCTCCGAACAGGACGAGCGTCGAGCGGTCCTCCCAGTCCAGGATCTTCGAGAGCACGTCTCCTCCCACCACGAGCGCTCGCCGAGCCAACCCTGACGCCAGCATCGCGTATGCCTGGGCGATCGCGTACACGAACCCGGTGCACCCCGCTAGCAGGTCGTACGCCGCCGCTCTCGGCATCCCGAGCGTGTCCGCGAGAAGCGCGGATGACGTCGGGAACATCATGTCGGGCGTCACCGTGGCGCAGACGAGGAGGTCGACGTCCGCGGGGTCGACGCCGGCGTCCTCGAGCGCGGCCCGAGCGGCGGGGAGCGCGATGTCCGTGAGCGCTTCATCGTCCTTCGCGATCCGCCGCTCACGGATCCCGGTCCGCTCCCGGATCCACTCGTCCGAGGTGTCGACCATGGCCGCGAGCTCGTCGTTCGTGAGGACGCGCTCCGGGACGTGCGTGCCGAGGCCCGTGATGCCGATGCGCACGCCGTTCGCGGACCCGATCATCGCTCCACCGCGAAGGTGAGCGTGCCGCGTGCCGCGAGCTCGTCTCCCACGTGCGCGGTCGCCTTGCCGCGGCCGATCGGGCCGCGCACGGTCTCGATCTCGCATGTGAGCGTGAGCGTCTCGCCCGGAGAGACGACGCGCTTGAAGCGGCAGTCGTCGATGCCGGCGAAGAACGCGATCTTGCCGCGGTTCTCCTCCTCGACCAGGACCGCCACGGCTCCGGCCTGCGCCATCGCCTCGACGATGAGGACGCCCGGCATCACCGCGCGATCGGGGAAGTGCCCCGGAAACCACCAGTCGTCCGCGCGAACGTCTCTCTTCGCGACGACGCGCTTCCCCGGGTCGAGCTCGATCACCTCGTCGAGCAGGAGGAACGGCGGCCGGTGCGGCAGGATCGCTTCGATCTCGTCCTGCCCGAACGGCGCCACTGGCAGCGGGGCGCTCACGGGCGCGAGTCTACTCGCCGGATCTGCGCGAATCGCTCTTCGCGATCCGCACTACGGGCCTACTCTTGTTCCCGGCCGCGTCCCAGGCGACGACCCGCACGCGTCTCGCCGACCGCGAGCCCGGGATCCGCACGGTGCCTGCCTTCTTCACCTCCCGCCGCACAGCTCGGCCGTCGATCAGCATGGTGAGCACCGCCGGCTCGCTGACCGCGACCTGCAGCGGGCTCCCGGGCAGGATGCGGACGACCGGCGCGGTCGTGTCGGACACGAACGGCATCGCGAACGAGACGGTGCCGACGGCGTCCGTGGCGTCGATCACCGCTTCGTACGAGCCGTCGCGGACGTCTCCGCCGCCGATCCGCGAGCCGTCCCACGTGAACCGCTGCGGTCCAAGGGGCAGGCTTTCCGTGACGACCGGTGTCGCGACCCACCCGCCGTCGTCGCGAAGGATCCGGATCCGCACGTCGGCAGGGTTCGCGAGCGTGAAGTCGATCGTGAGGCGGTCGAGGCGGCCGTCGCCGTTGGGCGAAAAGGCAGCAGGGGCGACCGAGACCGTGCCGAGCGTGCGGCTGATCGCGAGCGGGATCTCGGTCTCGACCGACGCTCCGGCCGCCGTCCGCGCCGACACCTGAACCGTGTACTCCCCGTCGGGAAGCGTTGAGCCATCGACGGCCACCTGGTGGAGACCCGCTCCCATGAACACGCGGTCGACCACGGTCGCGGCGACGGAGCCCTGAGCCGAGACGACGGCGACGGTGACGTTCGCGGGGAGCGAGAGCGTGAACGAGACGATGGACGTGTCCGCCTGCTGATCGCCGTTCGGGCTGATCGCGGCCGGGATCGCCGACGGCTCCTGGATCGCGAGCGCAGGCGCATTACCTCCCGCCTCGAGCTTCCCCGTCGCGGGCCGGGCAGTTCCTGCGCGGATCGACCACGAGTACCTCGCGGCGGGCGCGGCGTCCGCGTTCCACGTCCAGTCGACGTCCTTGCCCGTGCCGGTTCCGCGGGCCACTTCCGCCCCGGTCGGGCCCGTGATCGAGACCGTCCACGAGAGTGAGGTCGAGAGCGTCGCCCGGAAGCGCGCGCCGACCTCGTTCGCGTCCACGCGCGGCGCGTAGATCTTGGGCCCGCCGAGGGAGGCTGCTGCGGCTGCGATGGCGTCGAGCCGTGCGTAGAGCGCGTTTCCCGGGCACTCCGTGAACCCCGTGTCGCGATGCCCCGAGATCGCCCGCAACGTCACGGGGATCCCCTTCGCGTACCGGTCGCTGCCGCCCGAGATGACCGTGAGCAGGCCGAGCGGGTTCACGTGGGCGATGTCCAGACGCCAGGCGAGGAGCTTCTCGAGGGCGTCCTGAGCCGCCTCGGACGGCGCCTTCGACCCGTAGGTTCCGAGCACCGCGACTCCCACGGACCCGGTGTTGAAGCCGAGCGCATGGGCACCGATCACGTTCCGCTCGGTCCCGCCGTAGCGGCCCTCGTAGACCGTGCCGAAGCGGTCGACGAGGAAGTTGTAGCCGATGTCGTTCCAGCCGTTCCCCTGCACGTGGTAGAGCTCGATCCCGCGGACGATCGCGGGTGCCTGAGCGCGGGTGTAGTCGTTCTGACCCGCCGTGTGATGGACGATCGCGAATCGCAGGGACGACGCGTACGACGGCGGCGCGCGCCGGATCGACTCGTCCGCGCCCCAGGCCGCACGCAGGACGATCGGGGGCATGCCCGCCTGCGCCGGGGCGCGGTAGGGGACCTTCGTCGGCGGGCTCCAGACGAGGTACGCCCGAACCCGCGAGACGGAGCCGATCGTCCTCGTCTCGATACGGTCGGAGTCTCCGACCCAGAACGGGTTCCCGATTCTCCAGCCAGCGGTCGCCCTCCGCTCCGAGGATCCCGGGTCCGGCACGTCCTCGGCCTCCGGCGCCGCTGCTCTCCACGGGCTCCACCGACCTCCTACCGAGCGCGTGCGGAAGCGCACCGATCCGGGCCCGCGCCAGTGGATCCCGACGAGCGTGAATCGGTGCGTACCGGAAGCGGCGGCGAGCGACCGCTGTCCCGCGAGCGGCATGTCGAGCGCCGTGATGGTCGCAGGCGAGCCCGCCAGCGCCTCGGGGGCGAGCACGATCGCGGAGACGGCGACGAGGAGGGCGAGGACCAGGCGGCGCATGCGAGCCAGGGTGGCGCGATCCCACTTCGCGCGCAAGACCCGGAACCCTGCGCTGATGCAATCCTTACACGGTGAGGAAGCGGCATCTGCGAGCAGCGCTCGTCGTATCGGCGGCGCTTCTCGCGCTCGGGTTCGCGTCCTCCGTCGCCCGTGCCGCCTCGAACGAGCGCCCCCGCGTGCTCGCAGTCCACTTCTCGAACGACATCAACCCCGTGACGCAGGGGTACCTGGACGACTCCATCGACCGCGCGGAACGCGACCACGACGCCGCGGTCGTGATCGTCCTCGACACCCCGGCGGGCTGAGCTCCTCGATGCGCGGGATCGTCAAGCGCTTCCTGTCGGCGACGGTGCCCGTGATCGTCTACGTGGCACCGCCGGGATCGAGCGCCGACTCCGCCGGGGCGGTCATCACGATGGCCTCCGACCTCGCCGCGATGGCGCCGCAGACGAACATCGGCTCGTCCACGCCCATCGACCTCGGCGGGCAGAACATCGGGAGCGACCTGCGTCGCAAGGTCGTCAACGACGCCGCCGCCTACGTCGGCGAGCTGGCCCGCGAGCACGATCGGAACGTCGCCGCGGCTCGCCTGATGGTCACGAAGGCGACGAACTACGGTGCGCGTGAGGCCAAGAAGATCGGCCTCGTCGAGGTCGTCGCGCCGACGCTGCCCGCGCTCCTCCGGGAGATCGACGGCATGAAGACCGTCCCCAAGGGCGACGTCCTCGAGACGGCGAACGCCGAGATCGAGAACGTCCACATGACCTTCTTCGAGCGGGCTCGGGACTTCCTCGTCGATCCCAACCTGATCACGCTCTTTCTCTCGATCGGGCTGATCGGCATCGTCGTCGAGTTGTGGCATCCCGGGTTGATCTTCCCGGGGACGGTCGGTGCGATCTCCCTGATCCTCGGGCTCTACGGCCTCCAGGTCCTGCCGGTCTCGGCCACCGGCGTGCTGCTGCTGCTGCTCTCCGCGGCCTTCCTCGTCGCCGAGGCGTTCGTTCCTACGCACGGCGCCCTGGCGGTGGCAGGAGGGGTGACGTTCGTGCTCGGTGCGCTCATGCTCTTCGACCCAGCCGGCTCCGCGTACCAGGTCTCGCCCTCGGTCGCCTTCGCGATCGCCGGGACGCTCGCGCTGCTTCTCGGGTTCGCCGTCACGAGGGTCGTCAGGGCCCGCCGGAACCCCGTCCTCGTCGGCACCGACCGCCTCGTCGGCGAGGAGGGCGTCGTGCGGAACGGCGGGTTGGTGGCGCTGCACGGAGAGCTCTGGCGCGCACGCACCGTCGACGACGCGCCGCTCGTCCCGGGGAGCCGGGTGCGAGTCGAAGAGGTCGGGGCCCGACCTCCGCCTACTCGTAGGATCCCATGCAGCATCGAGCGAGGAGGATGGACCCTGATGGATATCGCGTTGATCGTGATCGCAGCAATCGTCGTGATCGTCGTGCTGCTCCTGTTCCTGGCCGTCAAGATCGCGCGGGAGTACGAGCGCGGCGTGGTCTTCCGACTGGGTCGGCTGCTCCCGGTTCCCAAGGGCCCGGGCCTGTTCCTGATCATCCCGTTCGTCGATCAGGTGACGAAGGTCGATCTCCGCACCGTCACGCTCAACGTGCCTCCGCAGGAGGTGATCACGAAGGACAACGTCCCTGTCCGCGTGAACGCCGTCGCCTACTTCCGGATCGTGGACGCGAACGCCTCGCAGGTACAGGTCGAGAACTTCATGGTCGCGACCTCGCAGATCGCCCAGACGACGCTGCGGTCGGTGCTCGGTCAGCACGTGCTCGACGAGCTGCTCTCCGAGCGCGACAAGATCAACGAGATCCTGCAGGGGATCATCGACCAGGCGACGTCGCCCTGGGGCATCAAGGTCCGCGTCGTCGAGGTGAAGGACGTCGAGATCCCCTCCGACATGCAGCGGGCGATGGCGCGCCAGGCAGAGGCCGAGCGCGAGCGTCGCGCCAAGGTGATCTCGGCCGAGGGCGAATTCCAGGCCTCCGAGCGCCTGAAGGACGCGGCCGGTGGTCATGGCGCAGCGAGCCGACCACGTCCAGCTCCGCTACCTCCAGACGCTGCTCGAGATCGGCTCGGCGAACAACTCGACGATCGTCTTCCCGATCCCGATCGACATCCTCACGGCCCTCTCGAAGCTGGCGGACCTGCCCGAGCCCCAGAAGGAGTAGCCGTAGGTCCCGGGGAGACTCACGACGGCGCATCCTTCGCGGGTCCACGCCGGGGAGACGTCGGTGCGCGAAGCTCAGCCGGGTTCTTCGGCGCCGCTCCCGTTCTTCGGAGCCGCGACTTCGACGTCGTCGTCCGCCCCCACAACGGGAGCGAGCGTGGCCACTTGCTCGCCCTCGCGGAGCCGCATGACGATCACGCCCTGGGTCGCCCGACCTGCGCGACGAATGCCGTCCACCGGCATTCGGATCACGGTGCCGCCGGTCGAGATCAGCATGACCTGATACCCGTCCCGCACGATGCGCGCTCCGACGAGCCGGCCCTTCCCCTCGACGAGCTGCGCCGTCTTCACGCCCATCGTGCCGCGTCCCTTCGCCGGGTAGTCGGCGACGCGCGTGCGCTTGCCGTAGCCGTTCTCGGTCACGACGAGCAGGTCGGCGTCGTCGTCCGCGATGTCGAGCTCGATCACCTCGTCTCCGGCGCGGAGCTTCATCCCGGCGACGCCCGAGGTGTCGCGTCCCATCGCGCGCGCCTGCGTGCCGTGGAAGCGAACCGCCTGGCCCATGCGCGAAACGATGAGGACGTCGTCGCCGTCCTCCGCGAGCCTGACCCCCACGAGCTCGTCGGGGTCCCTGAGCTTGATCGCGATGATCCCGTCCGCTTTGAGCGGGGTGTTGTAGGCGAGGAACTCGGTCTTCTTCACGATCCCCTTCTTGGTCGCGAAGACGAGGTACTTCGCCTCCTCGAAGTTTCGCGTCGCGATGACTGCGCGCACGTACTCGTCCTGGCGGAAGGGCAGGAGGTTCACGATCGCGCGTCCCTTCGACTGGCGGGAGCCGAGCGGAAGCTCGTGCACCTTGAGCCGATACACCTTGCCGACGGTCGTGAAGAAGAGGATGTAGTCGTGGGTGGAGGCGACGAAGAGGTGCTCGATGTAGTCGTCCTCCTTCATGTCCATCCCCATCACCCCGATGCCGCCCCGTCGCTGCTCGCGGTACGCCGTCACCGGTATCCGCTTCACGTACCCGGACTTGGTGATGGCGATCACCATGTCCTCCTCGGCGATCATGTCCTCGAGCTCGAGGTCGGTGTCACCCGCGACGATCTCGGTTCGGCGCTCGTCGCTCCGGCCGTAGATCTCCCTGAGCTCCAGCAGCTCCTCCTTGATCAGGGCGGCGATGCGCGATTCGTCGCCGAGAAGGACTCGCAGCTCTTTGATGCGCTCCTGGAGGTCGGCGTATTCGCCCTCGACCCGTTTGCGCTCGAGCCCGGTGAGGGCTCGCAGCCGCAGGTCGAGGATCGCCTGTGCCTGAAGCTCGCTCAGGTCGAAGCGCGCCATCAGCCCCGCGCGTGCCTCGTCGGCATCGTCGGCCGCGCGGATCAGCCGGATGACCTCGTCGAGATTGTCGAGCGCGATGAGGTATCCCTCGAGGACGTGCGCACGCGCAAGCGCCTTTCGCAGCTCGAACTGCGAGCGCCGGGTGACGACCTCCCGCTGGAAGTCGAGGTAATAGCGGACGAACTCGAGGAGTGACAGCGTTCGCGGCACGCCGTCGACGAGTGCCACGGCGTTGTAGCCGAACGTCGTCTGGAGCGCGGTGTGCTTGAAGAGCTTGTTGAGCGCGACCTGCGGCACCGCCTCGCGCTTCAGCTCGATCTGGACGCGCATGCCGGTCTTGTCGGAGTAGTCCTGGAGATCGGAGACCTCGGTGATCGTCTTCTCACGTACGAGATCGGCGATCTTCGAGATCACGCCGCCGTCACCGCCCTTCTTCACTCCATAGGGCAGCTCCGTGACGATGATCGCGTTCTTCCCTCCTCGCAGCTCCTCGACATGGGCGCGGGCGCGCATGACGATCCGGCCGCGACCGGTCCGGTACGCGTCGCGGATCCCCGAGCGTCCTACGACGATGCCGCCGGTCGGGAAGTCCGGGCCCTTGACGAGCTTCATGAGGTCCTCGACGCTCGCGGTCGGCTTGTCGATGAGCGCGACGACCGCGTCGATGGTCTCGGCGAGATTGTGCGGTGGAATGTTGGTCGCCATGCCGACCGCGATGCCGGTCGAGCCGTTGACGAGGAGATTCGGGAAACGGGACGGAAGAACCCGAGGCTCGCGGCGCGACTCGTCGTAGTTCGGGCCGAAGTCGACCGTGTCCGAGTCGATGTCGCGGAGCATCTCCGTCGCGAGCTTGGCGAGGCGGCATTCCGTGTACCGCTCTGCGGCCGGAGGGTCGTCGTCGATGGAGCCGAAGTTCCCCTGGCCGTCGACGAGCGGGTAGCGGAGCGAGAACGGCTGCACGAGCCGCGCGATGGCGTCGTAGATGGAGCTCGAGTCGTGCGGGTGGTACTTGCCCATCACGTCGCCGGTCACGCGGGCGCACTTGACGTACGGCCGGTTGGGTGATGCCCGGCGTCGTGCATCGCCCACAGGATCCGCCGGTGGACGGGTTTCAAGCCGTCGCGGACGTCCGGCAGCGCGCGACCGACGATGACGCTCATCGCGTAGTCGAGATAGCTCGAGCGCATCTCCTGTTCGAGCTCGCGCGGGCGGATCTGGATACGAGCCGCCGGCGATGCCGAGCGTCAGGCACATCCAGGCGACGAGCACCCACGGCCGCACCCAGCGTGCCCAAGCCGCATCGATGCGGCCTTCCAGCAAAGCTGCGATCGCGAAGGAGAAGGCAATCGAGAAGCCGACATAACCGAGATAGAGGAGCGGCGGATGAAACGCGAGGCCCGGATCCTGCAGGATCGGATTGAGATCGCGGCCTTCAAACGGCGCATCCGCGATGCGGAGAAATGGATTCGACGTGGTGAGAATGAAAAGCTCGAAGGCGGCGGCGATCCAGGCCTGCACGGCAAGCGCATTGGCCTTCAGCTTCGCCGGCAGGTTGCCGCCGAACGCCGCCACCAGCGCGCCGAACAGCGCCAGGATGGAGACCCACAGCATCATGGAGCCTTCGTGGTTCCCCCAGACGCTGGTGAAGCGATAGACGAAGCGGCATCGCCGAATTCGAATTCTCGTAGACGTTGAAACCGAGAAATCGGATGTGACGTAGCAAGTCGCGAGGGCGCCGAAGGCGACGGCGACAAAGAAGAATTGCGCAAGCGCAGCCGGGGCGGCGACGCTGATCAGCGTCGGGTCGTTGCTGCGCGTACCGACGGATCGGCATCGATGCCCTGAATCAGCGCAAGCCCGAGCGCCAGCATCAGCGCGTAGTGGCCGAGTTCGGCGATCACTTGCCCCCTCCCCCGACCGGCATCGCCGCGCGCTGCCCGTAATCGTCTTTCCAGTGCCCCGACTTTTTCAGCGCGTCGGCGACCTCTTTCGGCATGTAGGTCTCGTCGTGCTTGGCGAGGATCGTATCGGCGTTGAACTGGCCGGCGCCGTCCAGCGCGCCTTCGGCGACCACGCCTTGGCCCTCCCGGAACAAATCCGGCAACACGCCCTGATAGGCGACCACAACGTCGCGGTTGCCGTCGGTCACGTCGAAGCGGATTTTCAGATTGTCGCCGCGCGCGACACTTCCAGGCTTGACCAGGCCGCCGAGGCGAATGCGCGTGCCGGCCGGGATGTGCTTCTCCGCCACGTCGCTCGGCGAATTGAAGAACACGATCGAATTCGCGGAAGGCGTCGAGCATGAGGCCGACCGCAACGGCGAGCACGCACAGCGCGCCGCCGATCAGGACGAGGCGTCGCTGTTCGCGTCATGATCGCTGTTCCACTCGTACCGCCGAGCGGTGAACGCGTTGCCGACGCCGTTCCCGCAGCGAGATTTCCTCGCTGTCCAAGGAAACGGCGGTCTATCCCGTGGCCATCATGAGTGGCGTCAGCCCTCGAATCAGGCGTCTTGACAAACTCGTCGACGCGCTTGACTCGTCGGGCCGGTCGCCCAGCGCGCGCTTTGCCTCGGCAGCGGCGTCTTTCGCTTTGTCGCGGTCGCCGAGCACGACATAGGCGCGCACGAGCCGCAGCCATCCTTCGACGTCCCCGCCATTGTCGTGCAGGCGATCGGCAAGCCGCGCCACCATGCCGCGGACCATCTCGCGGCGCTCCTCGTCGCTCATGCTGGCGACCGCGGCGGCGACGTCGCCCGCGCTCGGGCCAGATTCGCGAGGGACCGCCGGAAACGCGCGCCAGCGCCTCGCGCACGAAGGCGACCCACGGCGCACCGGCTGGCGCCTCGGCGAGCATGGAGCGCCACATCGATGCCGCCTCGGTCGTTCTTGCCGTCCTGCTCTTCGGCGAGACCGAGAAAATAGCGGGCCTTGGCCTCCTTCGGGCATCGTGCGCGAAGGCGCGTTCGAACGCGAGCCTTCGCTTCCGCGGTGACGATCCCGTTCGCCGCGGCGGCACGGCCTCGCCAGATCGGCTTCACGCGTCGCGCTCGCGCCGTTGAGCAGTCAGCGCCTTCTTGCGCGCTTCAACCGCGTCGCCGAAGCGGCCGAGCCGCATATAGACTGGAGCGATCAACTCCCAGCCGCGCCATCGGCGGGATTGCTGGCGGTGCGTCCTCGACCTGGCTGACGAGGGTGGCAATCGACTCCTGGCCTTGCGGTTTCTTGACGCGGGCAAAAGCGGGCTGCCGGGGATGTCGGGAGAGCCGAGCGCCATGTAGAAGCCCGGCGGCCCGAGCGGCAGAATCACCAATGCCGCTATCGCCGCGGCGCGGCGCCGCCGTTGCGGCTCCGCCGCGGCCGCGCGGCGATTCGCCGGCGTTCGGCGGCTGCGCGTCCGCCGCGGCGAGGAGCCGGCGCGAGACTTCAAGGCGCGCCGCTTCCGCTTCGGCCTCGCCGATCTAGGCCGGCCGCGCGATCGCGATCGATTTCCTGCAATTGATCCTTGTAGACCTCGAGATCGCTGCCGCCCGGCGCGCGCGCGGGTAGCGCCCAAGCGGCCACAGCACGGCGAAAAGCGCCGCGGCGGTCATCAACCCGAAAATGAACCACAGGGTCAGCGCCATTCCTTTCGCCGAACGTGTGGGAACGCCGCGTCCCTTGCGCCGCGCGTGCTACACAACACGGCCTCAATGCGGCGGCAATGGGAGCCGCGGCGCGGCAATTGCGCGCTGCTCAGGCCCGCAAGGACTTGCGCTCAACGGTCCCGGCTGCACGGCAATCTCGGCCGCTCTTCGCCAGAAGCCCGGCGTAGTCCGCGCCGAACACCGTCGCTGCAAAAGCGGATCGCGGCTTCGGCCTGCGAGTGCCGGAACGGCAGGGTCGGCGTCGCCGGCCTGCCGCAGCCCGTCGAGCAGCCCTTGTCGGCGGTCTCGAGGTAATGCTGCAGTCTCGGCATGCTGCGCGCGGTCACTTCGTTGACCGCAAGCTCATGGCGTAGCTGCGGCAGGCATCGACGAAATCGACCAGCATTTCGAGCTGTCGGCTTCAGAGCAATGCGTCGGGCACATTTCATTGGGCGGCCGCGGCCGCAACAGGCGCGGCACCGCCCGGGTGTCGATTCGATCTCGGCCTTGAGCAGGGCGGAGATGTCGGCGCATTCGCGGCGAGTCGGCGACTCCAGGGCGATTCACCGAGAAATCGCATCTCGGTGCGCAAGCCGCGCGCGGCATCGTGAATACCTTTCAGCAGCGAGGTGACCGGGCGGCGCGCCTTGAGCTCGACGCGCAACTCGCTCACCATGCATTCGATCTCGCTAAGCACGATGGCGACCGCTCGCCAAACGGCGTCTCCGCGACACGCGCCGCCTCAT
>CAWKEV010000041.1:0-7111 GCA_963848725.1 uncultured Actinomycetes bacterium
TGACCTGCTTGCCGCCCTTCGCCTTCGCCATCTCGGCGGCGAGGTAGCCGACGAGGTACCCGGACTGCTCGGACTTGAACACCAGGCCGACTGCGTTCTTCGGCTTGTCCTTCAGCGCGACGAACGGGAAGTCGACGATGTCGAAGTTCACGTTCGGGAACTGCGTCGCCGCCGTGTTCATCGCATCGGCGAGCAGGAACCCGTTCGCCTGGACGAGACCTCCGTCGCCGACGTACTGCGCCGCGGCCACCAGGTTCGGGAGGTAGCTCGCGGTCGTCGTCGAGACGAAGACACGTGTCTTGACCCCCGAGGCCTGCGCCTTCAGGCGGCCCACGTTGGCGAGATGGTTGAACGAGCGATCGTTCAGCCCGGCGGTGTCGGTGACGAGCGCGGCGTTCTTCGCGTCGGCCCTCGCGCCCGTGGCGACTGCTACGAGACCGAGCGACGCGACGACCACGCCGGCAGCGATCACTGCCTTACGAAATACCTTCACATGCCCTCCTTCGGAATTGACCTGCCGCCCTTGTTGGACGGTTGATCTTTCCGCAAGTTTGACAGCCCGGCAAGTCTGTAAAGACGCCGAGCGGAACCGCCTCGGAACGCGTCAGGCGCGCTCGAGCTCGGCCTCGGAGATGAGGACTCGCCTGGGCTTCGAGCCCTCGTACCCCGAGATGATCCCACGCCGCTCGAGCATGTCGATCAGACGGCCGGCGCGCGTGTAACCGACTCGTAACCGTCGCTGGAGGAGTGACACCGAGGCGGTCTGCGTCTGCACGACGACGTCGATCGCCTGGTCGAGGAGCGGATCCTCGTCGGGGTCGAAGTCGCCGTCCCCCCCGTCGGCCTCGTACGCCTGCTCCGGCGCCTCGAGAAGGGACTCGTCGAGCTCCTGGGCGCGCTGCGAGCGGCATTGCTCGACGACGAGCGCGATCTCCTCCTCGCTCACGTACGCGCCCTGGAGGCGCTGCAGGCGCGACGTGCCGAGCGGCTTGAAGAGCATGTCGCCCTGCCCGAGAAGGCTCTCGGCCCCCGCCGTGTCGAGGATGACGCGCGAGTCCGTCTGGCTCGAGACGGCGAACGCGATCCGCGAGGGGACATTGGCCTTGATCATCCCCGTGATCACGTCCACGGACGGGCGCTGCGTCGCCAGCACGAGGTGGATTCCCACCGCGCGCGACTTCTGTGCGAGTCGGATGACGCAATCCTCGACCGCCTGTGGCGAGACCATCATCAGGTCGGCCAGCTCGTCGATCACGACGAGGAGGTACGGGAGCGCCGCCTCGCCGCGCGAGCGGAGCGCCCGGTTCGCCTCGGGCAGGCTCCGTGCACGGACGAACGAGAGCCTCTCGTAGCGACGCTCCATCTCCGCGACGACGTTCATGAGGACCGTCGCGGCCTCCTTCGGGCTCGAGACGACCGGCGTCAGGAGGTGCGGGATCGACTCGTAGTACCCGAGCTCGATCCGCTTCGGGTCGATCAGGATCATGCGCACGTCGTCTGGCGTTGCGCGCAGCAGCGTCGAGGTGAGCATCGTGTTGATGCAGCCCGACTTGCCCGAGCCGGTCGTGCCGGCGATGAGGAGGTGCGGCATGCGCGCGAGGTCTGTCCAGACGGCGTTGCCCGAGATGTCCTTCCCGAGCCAGACGGCGAGCGGGCTCGCCGTCGCCGGGAGGTCGCCGTAGATGTCGCCGAGGGTGACGAGACGCGGCGACAGGTTCGGGACCTCGACGCCGACCGCCTGCTTCCCCGGAATCGGCGCCAAGATGCGGATCTCGGTGGTGGCGAGCGCATACGAGAGGTCGTCCTTGAGCGCGGCCACCTTCGCGACCTTCGTCCCCGGCGCGAGCTGGAGCTCGTAGCGGGTCACTCGCGGGCCCGAGATCTGCCCGATCACGCTCGCCTCCACGCCGAACTCGGCGAGCGTCCGGACCAGCAGGTCGGCCACCTGTGCGCCGGAGTCGCCGGTGGGCGTCGCCGCCGCCGGTGAGCTGCGGAGGATCTCGCGGTCCGGGAGGCGGTATTCGCCGTGCTCGGTCGAGGTCTCGAAGGCGGAGGCGAAGCTCTCCCCGTCGGGCTCGAACGGCGGTGGCAGAGGGGGGAACGAGCGGCGGGGCCTCGCCGACGAGGTCGGGGAACGCCTCAGCTCCGTCGACGACGCGCTGCTCTCGAGCTGCGACCGCCGGGTGAGGAGCTTCGTCCTCGATGTACGGCGCGTCGTCACGAGACTGCGTCTCGGTCGAGACCCAGTCGAGCGCGCGCTTGGCGCCGGCGCCCGCGCGTCGGACGACGTGCCCGGTCCGGCGGAGCACTGCGCCCGTCGAGGCGCCACTGACGAGGAAGATGCCGGCGACGAGCAGCGTCGTGCCGACGATGGCGGCCCCGGTCTCGCCGATGAGCCCGGCGAGCGCCCCGCCGAGGAGGACGCCGAGCCAGCCGCCGCTGTCGCGCCCTAGCAGCGTCATGAGACCGATGAAGCCGACGCCGAGCCCGAGTCGGAACGGGCGCACCTCGAGCAGCTCGCTCCTCGCCGTGACGAGCCCGCCGGCGGCGATGAGCGCGACCGGAAGGAGGTAGCGCCGCCTCGCCCATGAGCGACTCGAGTGAGGTCGCGAGCCACGAGCCGACGGCTCCGCCGTCGAGGCCGAGGTAGAGGATCGCGGACAGGACGAGGCCGAGCGCGAGGACGCCGAGGCCGAGCAGCTCCGTCTCGTGGTGGGACCGTGTGCGGCGGGTGCGCTTCTTCACGCGCGAGGGGACGCGTGGCCGAAGCAGCCGCTTCTTCCTGCGAGCAGCCATCTGCGTCGCACGTTCTGCGGCAGCGTGCCGTCTCCTGCGCGGGCGGGCGCTACCTGCGGAGCGTGGCCAGGAGCGCCCGCTCGTCGAGGAGGAGGTCGAGCGCGTGGAGGATCGAGGAGCAGACGACGTCCGCTGGGCGAATCGCGGCGGCGGCCGCTCCCTCCGGGCCGACGACGACGATGCCGAGCGCCGCGATCTCGAGCATCGGAGCGTCGTTGGCGCCGTTCCCGATCGCGGCGCACCGCTCCGGACCGAGCTCCCACACGCAGCGGGCCTTCTCGTCCCCGGTCGTCACGGTGCGCGAGTGCGCCTGCAATTCTGCGCTCACGCCTCCAAGCACGCCGAACGTGTCCGCCGACAGGAGCTGGACCTCGAGCTTCCCGGCCAAGCGCTCGAGCCGCTCGGCCACCCCCTCGATCAGCTCGCCGTGGTTCGTGAGCGTCCCGTTGAGGTCGAGCACGAGGTGCTCGAGCGCGAGCCCCTCGCGTCCCGGGATGTCCACCGAGATCGGCATGACCTCACGATATGACGCGTACCGAAGCTTCGCTCAGGCTCCCTCCGCCTCCAAAGTGGGAAGGCCCGCTCCAACGGTCATGGCATCCCTCTTCGTCTCCTCTCCGAGATCGGGCTGGAAGAAGCGCTGCGCGATCACGGTCGGCACGATCGCGGAGAGGACGACGACAGCGATCAGGAGCGAGAACTGCGTCTCGTCGATGATCCCGGCGTTCAGCCCGTACAGCGAGCTGATCGTGCCGAAGGTCAGTCCGGTGGACATGAGAAGCGTCGTGAAGGCCGCATGCGGGGCGCAGTAGCGGCGCGCCAGCGGGTAGACGGAGCCGAGCTTCGGCAGGAGCTTGGCGAGGAAGAGGAGCGCGAGGATTCCGAGGTTCGCGCCCAGCGCCGAGAGTGACACGCTCATGCCGCCGCGGAGGAAGAAGAGCGGCGTGAGGAACGCGAAGGCGACGACTCGCAGGCGTTCCTGCTCCTGCTGATGCGCGGCGTAGTGCTTCGAGAGCGCGAGCCCGAGGACGAACGCGGGAAGCACGGCCTGGGAGTCCGCCCTCGCCCCCAGCCACATGAGGAGGAGCAGGCTCGCGAATGCGAGCTTGATCTCCGGCTCGATGACCCGGTCTCCGAAGCGGCGGAAGAACGAGGGAGCGAGCCTGGGCAGGCCGAAGATCAGGGCGAGCGACACGGCGGCGAACGGGATGAACCAGAGGTTCGGGGTGATGAAGAGGACGGACAGCGCGGCGGCCGTCGTCAGGTCGGTCACGAAGGTCGCGGCCATGAGCCGCTTGCCGACGACGGTGCGGTTGAGACCCGTCTCGACGAGGACGGCGTAGACCACGGCAAGGCTCGTGGTCGAGAGCGCGATGCCCCCGATCTTGGCGGCGTCCGCGGTCCAGCCGAGCGCCCAGTAGCAAAAGGCCCCGGCGACGAGGCAGGGCGCGAGGAAGGACACGAAGCCGATCGACGCGGATGCGCGCCACTCCCGCCGAAGCTGGTCCGTGTCGACCTCGGCACCCGCGAGGAACGTCAGGACGATGCCCGCGAAGCTCGCGATGAACACGAGCCAGTCGGGCGTGGCGATGTCGAAGGCGTTTCCGACCACGACGCCGAGCGCCAGCTCGACGAGCGCGACCGAGATGCCGAGCTCCACCGAGACCATGCTCGCGAGGAGCGCCGCGCCGAGCAGGACGGTTGCGAGTGCCAGGTTGCCCATCTGCCTCTACCTCCGGATGTCCGATGAACGAGGTAGAGGCCATCAGCCCTCGCGGGCGGTTGGGCGCGAGCCTCATCGCGCTCGAAGCCCCGGCACTATAGCTTGCTCTCGTGCTCGAGCGGGTCCGCCGGATCCCGGCAAACGTCCGCGCAGTCAGCGTGGTCTCTCTCGTGAACGACATCGCGAGCGAGCTCGCCTACCCGGTCGTTCCGCTCTTCCTCATCATCGTCCTCGGTGCACCGGTGGCGGTCCTCGGCCTCATCGAGGGGATCGCGGAAGGCGTGGCCGTCGGCCTCGGAACGGTGTCGGGCTGGGTCTCCGACCGAGCAGGAGGACGTCGCGTGCCCTGGATCGCCGGCGGGTACACGCTGACCGCGATCTCGCGCGCGGCTGTCGCGGCCGCGCAGCACTGGGGCCTCGTCCTCGCCGGACGACTCGTCGACCGCACGGGGAAGGCGGTGCGGACGGCACCGCGGGACGCGCTCATCCGGGACTCGACACCGCCCGAGCTCATCGGCGCGAGCTTCGGCTTCCATCGCGCGCTCGATACGACCGGCGCGACCATCGGCCCCCTCCTCGCGGTCGCTCTCCTCGCCGGAGGCGCTTCGCTACGCACGGTGTTGTGGATCTCGGTCGTCCCCGGGCTCCTGGCCGTTCTGCTCGTGCGCCGGGTGCGCGAGGCGCCCGTGTCGCCCGTCACTGCGCAGGTGGAGCCGCGGCTGCGCCCGGGTTACTGGTGGGTCGTCGCCGGCGCGACCGTGTTCTCGCTCGGAAACTCATCGAACGCGTTCCTCCTGCTGCGGGCCGACAACCTCGGCCTCTCGGCGACGCTCGCCATCCTCGCCTACGCGCTCTACAACCTCGTCTACGCGGGGTTCGCGTGGCCGCTCGGCGCGCTCTCGGACCGGATTCCGCGCGGGGTGGTGCTCGCAGGCGGGATCGCGGTCTACGCGCTCGTCTACGCCGGTCTCGCACTCGCGTCCGACTCCTGGGCGGTGTGGCCCCTGTTCGCGCTCTACGGGCTCTTCGTCGCCGCGACCGACGGCGTCCTCAAGGCGTGGGTTGCGGACCAGGTCGACGGGCCGATGGCCGGAACGGCTTACGGCATGTACGCGGGCTGCGTCGGCGGCGCGCTGCTCGCGGCCAGCCTCATCGCCGGGCTCCTCTGGGAGGAGGTAAGCCCGTCGGCCGCGTTCTGGGCGGGCGCGTTCTTCGCCGTCCTCTCGCTCCCGCTCGTCCTGCTCGCGAACCGCGTCGCGCGGCGCTAAGCGAGCGGCTCGAACGCGGCACAGAGCATTCCGAAGTACGTCGGCCGCTCGTAGGAGAGGAAGTCCGCGCGGAAGCCGTCGCCGAGCGCGCCGTGGAGGACCGCCAGCTGCCACAGGCTGTCCGCGCTCGCCACGCCCACGATCGGCTCCAGGGAGAGGACGTCGCCCAGCCGGTTCTCGCGCACGAGCTCCACGACTCGATCGTCGTACTCGGCCGCGGCGGGGTCGAACCCGAACGGCCCGTCGGGATCGTGCGCGTGCCCGTGGTCGGCGCTCGCGACCACGACCGCCCGTCGCGTGGCGAGGGCGTCCGCGAGCGCGGTTCCCGCACGAACGTGGTCTTCGAGCGAGCGGTCGCGCGCGGGCGCGAGGACGACGACCGGCGGCGGGTCTTCGAGCCGGCCGCCGACGAACCACAGCGGAACGAGCGTCCCCCAGTCCATCGGCATCACCGCGAGCGCCTCGTCGTTCGACCCGTAGCTGATGCCGACGGCGGGCAGCCCGGCAGCACGGAACGCAGCGAGGACGGCGGCCGCCGCGTCCCTGTCGACCGCTGCGCTCAGCTCGACCCGCTCACCGGGTGCGCTCAGCGCGAGGCCCTGATCCTCGAGGGAGCCGGACAGGCTCGCGGCGGTGACGACTGCGAACGCACCCTCGACGTGGATGTTGTGCGGGGTCACGACGACGATGACGCCGGGCCTGACCCGGGCCACCCGCGCGCCGATCTCCTCCAGCGCGATCCGCGTCGACGACCCCTCGACGAATGCGGGATCGCCGTGCGGCGCGATCGCGCCGAGGACGATCGTCACTGCGCTGCTCGCGCGCGGGCGGCGGCGACCACCGCCGCGGCGTCGTCGCGATTCCCGAAGCCGCGCGTCGTGGTCTCGCCCCTTCCGAGCTCGAGGTCCTTGTAGACCTGGAAGAAGTGCTCGATCTCGTTCCGAAGCTCGGGCGGGACGTCATGGACGTCCCCGATGCGCATCCAGGCGGGGTCTCTGAGCGGGACGCAGATGATCTTCTCGTCCGGGCCCTTCTCGTCGGCCATGTGGAAGACGCCGACGACACGGGCGCGGATGCGGCAACCGGGGAACGTTGGCTCGCCGACGAGGACGAGCGCGTCGAGCGGATCGCCGTCCTCCCCCAGCGTGCCCTGGATGAAGCCGTAGTCCGCCGGGTACGCCATCGAGGTGAAGAGGCGCCGGTCGAGGACGATGGCGTCCAGTTCCTCGTCCAGCTCGTACTTGTTCCGCGAGCCCGACGGCACCTCGCCACGAAGATCAGTACCGGCCAGCGCCAAGGAGCTCAGCCTGCGTCTTCGTGAGCC